>NZ_LSIJ01000106.1 GCF_001556185.1 Sphingomonas sp. CCH10-B3
TCGGAACGGTCGGGATGCTTAGCGTACGTTTTCGAACATTCTCTCACCGGCCCCCAAGTGGAGTAAAAGTTAGCCGCGCAAGTTATTCAGCCAAGCGTTCGATGATCGGACAATCAGGCCGATCATCGCCATGACAGGCTTGGGCGAGCCCGGTAAGCGAGCGGCGCATGGCGTCCAAGACGCGGACCTTGCGGCCCAGTTCGGCAGCGCGGGCTTCCGCCAGCGTCTTCACTTCCGCGCTCGACCGATCGCGATCCGACCACAGCCCCAGCAGCGTGCGGATTTCCTCGATCGGGAACCCCAGGTCGCGCGCGTTGGCGATAAATCGCAGCCGATGAACGTCAGCGTCGGCGTAGTCCCGGTAGTTCCCGCGCCGTGGCGGCGCGGGCACCAAACCAATCTTTTCATAGTGGCGGATCATGCGTTGGGAGACGCCGCTGGCGTCCGACGCCGCTCCGATGTTCACAGCTTTACCGCGTTGAGCCGCAGTGCGTTCAGGACCACGGTGAAGGACGAGAGCGCCATCGCTGCACCGGCCAGCATCGGCGACAGCAGGATACCGGCAACCGGGTAAAGCACGCCGGCCGCAACCGGCACGCCGATTCCGTTGAACAAGAACGAGAAGAACAGGTTTTGGCGGATATTTCGCATCGTCGCGCGAGCGAGCTTGCGGGCGCGCACGATCGCCGAGAGATCGCCGCGCGTGAGCGTCATGCCGGCGCTTTCGATCGCCACGTCTGTTCCCGTTCCCATCGCCAAGCCGACATCCGCGGCGGCGAGCGCCGGGGCGTCGTTGATCCCATCGCCCGCCATTGCGACCCTTGCGCCGCTCGCTTTCAGCTCGCCGATGATACGCGCCTTGTCTTCCGGCAGCAGATCGGCGCGCACGTCATCAAGACCGCCCACGGCGCGCGCGACAGCATCGGCCGTCCCACGATTGTCGCCGGTGAGCATGACGACCCGCAGGCCCTCCTTGCGAAGCGCGGCAATAGCGTCGCGCGCCGATGCGCGCACCGGATCGGCGACTGCGAGCAGACCGGCGAGCGCCCCGTCGATCGCGACGAGGATGATGCCCGCGCCTTCGCCACGGTGACGATCGGCCGCGGCGTCGACCGGCTTGAGATCAGCGCCGATCCGGCTCATTTGCACCGCATTGCCAATCACGACCGAGCGGCCGCCCACCGTGGCGCTGACACCCAGCCCGGTTTGCGAGGCAAAGTCCGCGACTGTGCCGAGCTGCAATCCTCGTTCTTTGGCGGCAACGACGATTGCGTGCGCGAGCGGATGTTCGGATTGGCCTTCGACGGCCGCGGCAAGCGCGAGCATGTCGTTCTCTCCGACCGCGCTGACCGTCTCGACCGCGATCAGCTTGGGCTTGCCTTCCGTGAGCGTACCCGTCTTGTCGATGACAAGGGTATCGACCTTTTCCAGCCCCTGTAAGGCTTCCGCGTTCTTCACCAGCACGCCGGCCTGAGCGCCGCGTCCCGTGCCGACCATGATCGACATGGGCGTGGCGAGCCCGAGCGCGCACGGGCAGGCGATCACCAGCACTGCGATGGCGTTAAGCAGGGCATGGCCCATGCGCGGCTCAGGGCCGACCAGCGACCAAGTGATGAAGGTCGCAATCGAGATCAGCACGACGAGCGGCACGAACCATCCTGAAACCCGATCGGCGACCGCCTGTATCGGGGCGCGGCTTCGCTGCGCTTCCGCGACCATGCGGACGATACGCGCGAGCATCGTGTCCGAACCAACCGCGCGGGCTTCCATCACCAGGCTGCCCGTCCCGTTGACGGTGCCCCCGGTAACGATCGCCTCGACTTCCTTGAGGACCGGCGCGGGTTCGCCGGTGAGCATGGCTTCGTCGACCGACGAACGACCCTCGACCACGACGCCATCGACCGGGATGGCTTCACCGGGGCGGACCCGCAGCCGGTCACCGGTTGCCACGTCGGCAAGCCCGACTTCTTCTTCAGAACCGTCAGGCTGCAAGCGTCGCGCCGTCTTGGGGGCGAGATCCATGAGAGCGCGGATCGCGCGCCCTGTCGCCGCCCTAGCGCGCAGTTCGAGCACTTGCCCGAGCAGCACCAGTGTCACCACGACGCCGGCCGCCTCGTAATAGACGGGAACCATGCTCCCATGCGTGCGGAAGGTCGCTGGGAAGATGCCCGGCGCGAGCGTCGCGACCACGCTATAGAGGAAGGCGGCACCTACGCCGATCGCGATCAGTGTGAACATATTGAGATGGCGGGTACGAAGCGATGTCCACCCCCGCTCGAAAAACGGCCAGCCCGCCCACAGCACGATCGGCGCGGTGAGTGCGAGCTGGACCCAAGGCGAGGCCGCAGGGCTAACCACATGCAGGCCTAACATTTCCGCGAACATCGAGACGACGAGCAGCGGGATCGTGAGCGCGCCCGCCACCCACAGTCGGCGCGTGAAGTCGACCAGCTCAGGGTTGGGAGTATCGTCGAGCGACGGTTCTTCGGGTTCGAGCGCCATGCCGCAGATTGGGCAAGTTCCCGGCCCTTCCTGGCGAATTTGCGGGTGCATCGGGCACGTCCACATCGCCCCCGGCGTCGCCATCGGCTCCGGTTTCGGCTTATCGCTCAGATAGGCGTCAGGATTGGCGACAAACTTGCTCCGGCACCCTGCGCTACAGAAATGATAGGCATGACCAGCGTGCTCGGCATGGTGTGTCGTTTTTGCGGGATCGACCGTCATGCCGCACACCGCGTCGATCACTGCTGCTGCGGCATCGTTGTCCTTACTGCCCGAGCAGCAGCCGCCCGCTTCGGTGTGATGATGTTCGTGCTCGATCTTTGCGGGAGCGGCCGAGCCGCCCCCGCAACAGGATGAGGGCGTGGAGACCGATTCAGGCGCAGGCTTCGAACAGCCGCAACGCCCGGCTTGGGAATGGTAATGAGGGTCGTTCATGGCAAGACTCCTTCGACCCGAGAGCATGTAGGGTATGACACCGTGTTAGGGTCAAGGCCCTGTCGGCACCGCTGGCGTGTATGTTGAATCTACGCGCGGGAGCGGCGTTGCCCTCATATTGCGGGGGCCAGCTCTACACCCTCGACGCCATAAGGGCCGCAGCTTAGGTCTATTACTAGCTCGCCAAACGCGGGCCGGGGGCAATCGGGGACATATGGCAGCGCAGATCGACAGTCTTTCTACTGGCACCGACCATGACGGCCTGGTGCGCCGCTTAATTGCCCGCTGGCGTGACGATCAGGGCGCGACCTATCGGAGCTGGTTTCTTTGGGACGAGCGGTTGAAGAACTTCCGATCAATCCGGCGCGGCATCACCCAGGTTGTCGGCGAGATCGAGCGCGGCACGTTCGGCGTCGCCTACCGCGGATCGTCGCTCGAAACCGTCGTCCATTCCGTCGCCGAGCAGCGGCAAATCTTCAAGGGCGCGGACCATGCGTTCCTCTGGAAGCCGAAGCTCCGCATCCCCGACATTTACGAGAGCCCCGACAATCAGCGCGCGTTCGGCCGCTTGCTCGACGCCTGTTCCTGTTGCGACACGGCCGAGGAGATCATCAGCCATATCCACGCGATCGACCGTTTGAAGATCAAGGGGTGACTACACGAAAGTGACGTATCTGCACGGAAAGGGCGAACGGATAGCGA
>NZ_LSIJ01000011.1 GCF_001556185.1 Sphingomonas sp. CCH10-B3
GGGTTGGCGTTGGCGTTGGTGTGGGCGTCGGCGTTGGTGTGGGGGTCGGTGCGGGTGCTGGCGCAGGGGTTGGCGTGGGTGTCGGCACCACGGCGGTGGTCTGGGTGCTGGTCCCTTGCGGCGAGCAGCCGCCGATGATCAGCGCGGACGCGAGCAATCTGGCTTTCGATGTCATTGCCACTCCAACGTCTCCACCGCGACGCGCCAACGGCCATCCGCTGCGCGACTCGGGCTCCGATATGTTGTGAATCCCCAATCGCGTTAGGCACGACGATTGTTGCGGGCGTATGAAAGCCGTTTGTGCGCGGCTTTCGGCTGTCGCGCGGGCCTCGGCGTTCTAGAACACCGCCTTCACCAGCGCGGCAAAGGCGCGCGCGCGGTGGTTGTTTGCCTGTTTTTCCTCGAACGGCATTTCGGCAAAGGTGCGCGTGTCGCCGAACGGCACGAACATCGGGTCATAGCCGAAACCTGCGGCGCCGCGCGGCGGCCAGTTCAGCGTGCCGTCGATCCGCCCTTCGAACCATTCGACATGGCCGTCGGGCCAGGCAAGCGCGAGCGTCGAGACGAAGGTCGCCGCGCGGCTGGCATCGGGGCCGAGCGCCGTCAGCTTCTCGTGCACCCGCGTCATCGCCAGCATCCAGTCGCGGCTGCCATCGGCGGTTTCGGCCCAGTTGGCCGTGTAGACGCCCGGATCGCCGCCGAGCGCTTCGACGCACAGCCCGCTGTCATCGGCGAGCGCAGGCAGGCCCGAGAGATCAGCAGCGGAACGCGCCTTCAGCTCGGCATTGGCGACAAAGGTCGTGCCGGTTTCCTCGGGCTCGGGCAGGTCGAGCTCGCCCGCCGCGATCGTCGTCATGCCGTAAGGCGCGAGCAGCGCGGTGATCTCGCGCACTTTCCCCGCATTATGCGTCGCGATCACCAGCTTGCCGGGCACCAGCTTGCGGATCGCCTGCGGCGGCACCTCGGTCATGCGACGGCGCGGGCTTGCGCGGCAAAAATGTCGGCGCAGCCGATGCGCGCGAGGCGGAGCAGGCGGAGCAGGCCTTCCTCGTCATAGGTCGCGCCTTCGGCGGTCGCCTGCGCCTCGGCGATGTTACCGTTTTCGAGCAGCACGAAATTGGCGTCGGCGTCGGCGGTCGAATCCTCGTCGTAATCGAGGTCGAGCACCGGCGTGCCCTGCCAGATGCCGCAGCTGATCGCCGCGACCTTTTGGCTGAGCGGGTCGGCGGTGAGCTTGCCCTCGCGGAGCAGCCCGTCGATCGCGAGCCGCAGCGCCACCCATGCGCCCGAAATGCTGGCGGTGCGGGTGCCGCCATCGGCCTGGATCACGTCGCAATCGAGCGTGATCTGGCGCTCGCCGAGCAGCTTCAGGTCAGTGACGGCGCGCAGGCTGCGACCGATCAGCCGCTGGATTTCCTGCGTGCGGCCCGATTGCTTGCCCTTGGCCGCCTCGCGATTGCCGCGGGTGTGCGTGGCGCGGGGGAGCATGCCATATTCGGCGGTCACCCAGCCTTCGCCCTTGCCGCGCAGGAAGGGCGGCACGCGCTCCTCGACGCTGGCGGTGACCAGCACCTTGGTGTCGCCGAAGCCGATCAGCACCGACCCTTCGGCATGTTTGGTGAAGCGCGGCTCGATGCTGATCGAGCGCATCTGGTCGGGGGCGCGGCCGGAGGGGCGCATGTCGGTCTCCTGTGAATGACTGGCCTCGCCTTAGAGGATCGGCGGCGGCGCGCAACGCTTGTCGCCACCGCGCCGAGACCATAGCTATAACGCCATGAGCCCACCGATCGTCGAACTGAGCGACCGCGCGCGCGACGTGTTTCGGATCGTTGTCGAAAGCTATCTTGAATCGGGTGCGCCGATCGGGTCGCGGACCATAGCCAAATTGTCGGGTCTCAACTTGTCGCCCGCGTCGATCCGCAACGTGATGCAGGATCTGGAGGAACTCGGCTTGCTCGCCGCCCCCCACACCAGCGCCGGCCGGATGCCGACGGATACTGGCTTGCGGCTGTTCGTCGACGGGATGATGCACGCGCTCGAGCCATCGCCCGAGGAACGCGCGACGATCGCCGCGCGGTTGGCGCAGGCCGGACCGGTCGAGGAAGCGATCGCGGCGACGACTGCCGCGCTGTCCGGGCTGTCGGCCTGTGCCGGCCTCGTCTTCGTGCCCAAGCGCGAAGTGGTGTTGCGCCAGCTGGCGTTTGTGCCGCTGTCGGGGACGCAGGCGCTCGCGGTGCTGGTCGCCGAGGATGGCTCGGTCGAAAACCGCGTCGTCGATCTGCCGCCCGGCACCAGCGTGTCGGCACTGACCGAGGCCGCCAATTACGTCAGCGCGATGCTCTCTGGCCTGACGCTCGCCGAGGCGCGGGCACGGCTCGACCGCGAGATTGCGGCGGAGCGGGCGGCGCTCGACGGGGCGGCGCGCGCGTTGGTCGAAGCCGGGCTTGCGGTGTGGAGCGAGGATGGCGAGCGACGCCCGGTGCTGATCGTGCGCGGGCAGGCGCGACTGATCGATGCCGCCGCTGCCGCCGACCTCGACCGCGTGCGCGATCTGCTCGACGACCTTGAAGGCAAGCAGGAAATTGCCCAATTGCTCGATCGCGCGCGCGATGGCGACGCGACCCGGATTTTCATCGGCGCGGAGAACAACCTCTTCGCGCTGTCGGGATCGTCGGTGATCGCGCGGCCGTTCCACGGCGTCGACGGGCGCGTCGTCGGCGTGGTCGGGGTGATCGGGCCGACACGGTTGAACTATGCGCGCATTGTGCCAATGGTGGATTTCACCGCTGCCACGCTTGCGCGCCTGATGCAGTAACGGGGATTTGTGACGACATGACCGAAGACGACAATCTGGCCGCGGCGGAAACCGCTGGCAGCCCCTTTGCCGAGCAGGCCGCCGCCGATCGCGCGGGCGACGCCGATGCCGAAGCGGCGCAGGCGCGCCTCGCCGCGCTCGAAGCCGAACTCGCCGAGGCCAAGCAGGCCGTGCTCTATGCCGCTGCCGAAGCGCAGAACGTCCGCCGCCGTGCCGAAAAGGAAGCGATCGATGCGCGCGCCTATGCCGTCACCGGTTTCGCGCGCGATCTGCTGTCGGTCGCCGATAATCTCGAACGCGGACTGGCGGCGATCCCAGCGGAAATGCGTGCCGACGACAAGATGAAGGGCCTCGTCGCGGGTCTCGAAGCCACCGGCCGCGAGCTCGAAGCGGTGTTCCAGCGCCACGGCATCGCCAAGGTGAAGGCGATGGGCGAAAAGCTCGATCCCAATTGGCACCAGGCAATGATGGAAGTGCCGAGCGACGCTGAACCCGGCACGATCGTGCAGGAAATGCAGGCGGGCTATTCGCTGAAGGACCGGCTGCTGCGTCCGGCGCTGGTCGGCGTGGCGAAAGCGGGGTGACTCTCAACCCCAACCTCACCGAGGCGCGCGCGTCCTACGTGACGCATCTCGAATGTTCGATGACGGGCGAGCGCTATGAGGCCGACCAGCTGCATGGGCTGAGCAAGGTCGGGCGGCCTTTGCTCGTGCGCTATGATCTCGCGGCGATCCGGGCCGCGTTGCCGCGCGCGCTCGTCGAGGCGCGGCCGACCGATCTGTGGCGCTGGCGCGAATTGCTGCCGGTACGCGACCCCGCCAACATCGTCAGCCTGGGCGAGATCGAGACGCCGCTGGTGCCGGTGCCCGCGTCGGGCGGGTCGCGCGTGGTCGTGAAGGACGAGGGGCGGCTGCCGACGGGGTCGTTCAAGGCGCGCGGGCTGGTGATGGCGGTCAGCATGGCCAAGGCGCTCGGGGTCACCAAGATCGCGATGCCGACCAACGGCAATGCCGGGGCGGCGCTCGCGGCCTATGCGACGCGCTGCGGCATCGAGACGGTGGTGCTCTGCCCTGACGACACGCCCGAGATCAACGTGCGCGAGATCGCGCTGCAGGGTGCGCGCGTCTACCGCGTCAATGGCCTCATCGACGATTGCGGCGCGATCGTCGGGAAGGGCGCGGCGCAGGGGCTGTGGTTCGATTTCTCGACGCTCAAGGAGCCGTACCGGATCGAGGGCAAGAAGACGATGGGGCTCGAGCTGGCCGCGCAGTTCGGCTGGCAGCTGCCCGATGCGATCTTCTACCCGACCGGCGGCGGCACCGGGCTGATCGGCATGTGGAAAGCATTTGACGAGCTCGAAGCGCTCGGCTGGATTGGCCCCACGCGGCCCAAGATGTTCGCGGTGCAGGCGAGCGGCTGCGCGCCGATCGTCAAGGCCTTCGATGACGGTGTCGAGCACGCCGAACGCTGGGAAGGCGCACACACGATCGCCAGTGGCATCCGCGTGCCAAGGGCGGTCGGCGATTTCCTGATCCTGCGCGCGGTGCGTGAGAGCGGCGGCATCGCGATGGCGGTGGATGACGATGCGATCGAAGCGGCGGTTGTCGACTGCGCAGCGAAGGACGGGTTGCTGCTGTGTCCCGAGGGCGGCGCGACGCTCGCGGCCTATCACGCGGCGCGCGCGCGTGGGCTCGTGGGAGCGGACGACAAGGTGGTGCTGTTCAACTGCGCGACCGGGCTGAAATATCCGATGCCCGACCAGTCGAAGACGCTCGATCGGCACGCGGAGATCGATCTGGCGGGGTTGTAGACCGACCGGTGGGAACCATTAAACCCCTCCCCTAAAGGGGAGGGGCTGAGTAAGCCCGCTACCCCAGCACCTCCGCCACCAGATCCTTGCGGCTCAGCTTGCCGATCATCGTCTTGGGCATCGTCAGCCGCACCACGACTTCGTCGACCCGCTCATGCTTCCCCAGCTGGGGGTTGAGCCACGCGCAAAGCGTCTCGCCGGTTTCGGTCGCGCCCTCGTTGAGCGTCACATAAGCGCGCGGGTGTTCGCCGCGATAGGTATCGGGGATGCCGATGACGAGCGCCTCTTTCACCGCCGGGTGGGTGTAGAGCACGGCTTCGATCTGGCTGGGGAAGACCTTGAAGCCGCCGACCGCGATCATGTCCTTCAGCCGGTCGACGATGCGTACAAAGCCGTCGGCGTCGATCGTGCCGACATCGCCGGTGCGCAGCCAGCGCGTTCCCTCGGCATCGGTTACGAACACTTCGGCGTCAGCCTCGGGCCGCTGCCAATAGCCCTTCATGATCTGCGGGCCGGCGACGATGATCTCGCCGGGCTCGCCCTCGGGTGCAGGCTTCGACGGGTCTTCCTTGTCGACCAGCCTGATCCGCGTGGCCGGCACCGGCTGGCCGATCGTGCCGGGCTTGCCCTCGGCTTCATAAGGATTGGCCGAGACCACGCCCGAGCTTTCGGACAGGCCATAGCCTTCGATCAGGGTCGATCCGGTGACGCGCTCAAAGCGGGTCTTGAGTTCGCTCGGCAGTGGCGCGCCGCCCGAAATGCAGGCGCGCAAATGGCTGAAATCGGTCTTGCCGATCGCCGGATTGTCGAGCAGCGCCTGATACATGGTCGGGACGCCGGGAACCGCAGTCACTTTCGATCGGCTGATCGCGGCGAGTGCCTGCGCCGCGTTGAAGCGCGGCAGCATGACAATGCAGCCACCGCTCAGCACGGTGCGGTTGAGCACGCAGGTGTTGGCGAAGACATGGAACAACGGCAGCGCGCCGAGGATACGGTCGGGCATGCCGGGTTGCGGATCGATCGCATGCACCTGGCGCGCATTGGCCGACAGATTCTGGTGCGTCAGCATCGCGCCCTTGGGCGTGCCAGTGGTGCCGCCGGTATATTGGATCAGCGCGACATCGTTTTCGGGATCGATTTTCGCGGTGGCGTGGCGACCGTCATTGGCGATCAGCCTGGAAAAAGCGATGATCCGCGCGTCGTCGGGCTTCGCCGCGATGTCCTTCCGGCTGAACCAGCGGTAGAGCACCGACTTGGCGGCGGGCAGCGCGCCCGCCACCGATCCCACTACCAGCCGCTCGAGCGCGCTGTCGCTCAGCACCTTGAGCGCGGTCGGCAACAGCGCGGTGGCCGAAATCGTGAACAGCATCCGCGTGCCCGAATCCGCCACCTGATGCGCGAGCTCGGCAGGCGTGTAGAGCGGCGAGAAATTCACTACCGTCGCGCCCAGCTTCAGAATGCCGTAATAGGCGGCGAGGTAGTGCGGCACATTGGGCAGGAACAGCCCGATCCGGTCGCCCGGCCCATAGCCGAGCGCTGACAGCCCCGCCGCAACGCGGTTCGCGCCGTCGAGCGTTTCGGCATAGCTGTAATGCCGCCCCAGGAAATCGATCAGCGGTGCACGGCCATGGTCGGCGGCGGCGCGATCGAACAGGTCAACCATCGACAGTGGCGGCAGCGCCATCTCCCATGTGCCGGGGTGACGATAGGCAGCGCGCCAGACGGCTTCGGGATCATGCATGGTCAATCGTGTAGGCAAGCCCGGCGGGGCGTGCAAGGCAGCTCAGCCGACGCGCTTGGCCGTCCAGGTAATCAGCAGCGAGAAGGCCATCACGCCAACGTCGATGGCGGCGGTCACTTGCCGCGGCGCGGGGTCGCCCGCCTGATGCATGATCACGCGGACATCGGCCGACGGGTGCCGCAAGGTCGTAACCGCCAGCAGCAGCAAGGCAAAGGCAACAATGGCAGTGCGGCGCTTGGCCATCTCATCCCTCCGATGAAGATTTACCATAGCTGCTGCGCTCGCGCCGGACAAGCGCGCAACGAGCGAAACACGCCGCCGTCGCCGGGTGGTATCCGGCGACGGCGCGTGCGCGTTACTTGGCCTCGATCGGCTCGGCCTTGCCCTTTTTCTTGGGCTTTTTGGGCGCAGCCGGCGTGATTTCGAATGCCAGCGCGCCGTCCTTCAGCTTGACCGTCACTTCGCCGCCATGGACGAGCTTGCCGAACAGCAGTTCCTCAGCAAGCGGCTGCTTGACCTTTTCCTGGATCAGCCGCCCCATCGGCCGTGCGCCATAGAGCTTGTCATAGCCCTTGGCCGTCAGCCAGCTCTTGGCATCCTCGTCGAGCTTGATGTGGACGCCGCGGTCGGCAAGCTGCAGTTCGAGCTGGAGGATGAACTTCTCCACCACCCGCGCGACGACTTCGGGCGGCAGATAGCCGAACGGCACGATCGCATCCAAACGGTTGCGGAACTCGGGCGTGAACATCTTCTGCACCGCCTGCTCGTCCTCGCCCTCGCGGGTGAGGTTGCCGAAGCCGACCGTTTCGCGCGCCATGTCGCTGGCACCGGCATTGGTCGTCATGATCAGGATGACGTTGCGGAAATCGACGCTCTTGCCGTGCTGGTCGGTCAGGCGGCCATTGTCCATCACCTGCAGCAGGATGTTGAACAGATCGGGGTGCGCCTTTTCGATTTCGTCGAGCAGCAGCACCGAATGCGGCTGCTGGTCGACGGCGTCGGTAAGCAGCCCGCCCTGATCGAAACCGACATAGCCCGGGGGCGCGCCGATCAACCGGCTGACCGAGTGGCGCTCCATGTATTCGCTCATGTCGAAGCGCTGGAGCGGGATACCCATGATCGACGCGAGCTGGCGCGCGACTTCGGTCTTGCCGACACCGGTCGGGCCGGTGAACAGATAGTTGCCGATCGGCTTGTCGGGATCGCGCAGGCCTGCGCGTGACAGCTTGATCGCCGAGGCGAGCTTTTCGATCGCGGCATTCTGGCCGAACACAACGCGCTTCAGATCGGCCTCGAGCGTTGCGAGCGCCTTGGTGTCGTCGGTCGACACCGATTTGGGCGGGATGCGTGCCATTGTCGCGATCACAGCCTCGATCTCCTTGGCGGTGATCGTGCGCTTGCGGCGGCTTGGCGGCACCAGCATCTGCATCGCGCCGACTTCGTCGATCACGTCGATCGCCTTGTCGGGCAGCTTGCGGTCGTTGATGTACCGCGCCGACAGTTCGACCGCCGACTTGATCGCGTCGGGGGTGTATTTGACCTTGTGATGATCCTCGAACGCGGTGCGCAGGCCAGCCAGGATCTTGACCGTATCCTCGATCGTCGGCTCGTTGACGTCGATCTTCTGGAACCGGCGCAGCAGCGCCCGATCCTTTTCGAAATGGTTGCGGAATTCCTTGTAGGTGGTCGAGCCGATGCAGCGGATCGTGCCGCCTGACAGCGCGGGCTTGAGCAGGTTCGACGCATCCATCGCGCCGCCGCTAGTGGCGCCAGCGCCGATCACGGTGTGGATTTCGTCGATGAACAGGATCGCGTCGGGCAGCTTTTCGAGTTCGTTGACGACGGCCTTAAGCCGTTCCTCAAAATCGCCGCGATAGCGCGTGCCGGCGAGCAGCGCGCCCATGTCGAGCGAATAGATGACGGCGGGCTTCAATACGTCGGGCACATCGCCCTCGACGATCTTGCGCGCGAGACCCTCGGCAATCGCGGTCTTGCCGACGCCGGGATCACCGACATAGAGCGGGTTGTTCTTGCTGCGGCGGCACAGGATCTGCACCGTGCGATCGACTTCGGCGGTGCGGCCGATCAGCGGATCGACCTTGCCGCGCTTGGCCTTTTCGTTCAGGTCGACCGTGAACTGCTTGAGCGCGCTCTCGCTCTTGCCCTTTTCGCTTTGCTTGGCGGGCTTTTCCTCCTCGGCGCCTTTGGGTGTCGAGGGTTCGGGCGTCGTCGCGCCCTTGCCGACGCCGTGGCTGATGAAGCTGACGGCATCGAGGCGGCTCATGTCCTGCTGCTGCAGGAAATAGACCGCATAGCTTTCGCGCTCGCTGAACAGCGCGACGAGCACGTTCGCGCCGGTCACTTCGTCGCGGCCCGACGACTGGACGTGCAGGATCGCGCGCTGGACGACGCGCTGGAAACCGCTGGTCGGCGACGGATCGGTCGCCTGCGCCACTTTCAGCGCTTCGAGTTCGGTGTCGAGATAATGGGCGACGGTGCGTTTCAGCTCGCCGAGGTCGACGCCGCACGCGGTCATCACCTTCGAGGCATGCTCGTCGTCGATCAGGGCGAGCAGCAAATGCTCGAGAGTCGCATATTCATGGCGCCGGGTGGACGCAGCTTCGAGCGCCTTGTGGAGCGTGGTCTCGAGAGCGGAAGCAAAGGACGGCATCAACTTACTCCTTGGGACCGCGACCGATGCGCGGGCCAGCCGATCCTATGTCGGAAGGCTGGCGTCTGGCATCAAGCACTTGAAATCGAGTTTCCGCCACACAGCGCCGAGGCGAGCCGGCGCTCACCGCTTGAACAGCTGGTCGGCAATGGCGCGGTGGCTGACCGCGCGCGTCATGTGGGACTTGGTGCGCTCGATCTCCGCTTCCAGCGCGGCGATGCGGGCTTCGAGTTCGCGCACGGACAAAGGATCGAGGTCCTGCTTGCCCAGCAGTCCCACCGGATCGCCAGCGCGAGGCGGCGGTGCGATGTCGTCGGTGTCCATCTTTGTCGATGGTCTCGCTTGCGCGAAGGCGAGTCAATGGGCTCACGCCTCATTTGAACGCGAATTCGGCACCCCAATGCGCCATGCAGGCGACATCGGCGGCAGAATTGCTGCTGACTTTGCTGCCCGCCCGCGGCTAAGAAGCATTCTGGGGGACGAGATGACGGCTATACCCGAAACAATGCTCGCGATCGACCCGGTGACGCCCTGCGATGCCGATGCGCTGGTGCCGGTCGAGCGGCCCGTGCCGACGCCCGGCCCGGGCGACGTGCTGATCCGGGTCGCCGCCGCCGGGGTCAACCGCCCCGACGTGCTTCAGCGCCGGGGCATGTACCCGATGCCGCCGGGCGCGCCGTCGATCCTGGGCCTTGAAGTGGCGGGCACGATCGTCGCGGTCGGCGAAGGCGTCGAGCCCGACCAGATCGGCCAGCCGGTATGCGCGCTGCTCGGCGGCGGTGGCTATGCCGAGTTTGTCGCAGCGCCGATCGGCCAGTGCCTGCCGGTGCCCGAAGCGCTGACGATGGTCGAGGCGGCTGCGATCCCGGAAACGCTTTTCACGGTCTGGACCAACTTGTTCGAGCGCGCTTATGCGGTCGAAGGCGACACGGTGCTGGTCCATGGCGGTACCAGCGGCATCGGCACGATGGCGATCGCGCTCGGCGGGCTGTTCGGCCTCACCGTGATCGTGACGGCAGGGACGGACGAAAAATGCGCCGCCGCGCTGAAGCTGGGCGCCGCGCATGCAATCAATTACCGGACCGAGGATTTTGTCGCGCGCGTGCGCGAGATTACCGGCGGGCAGGGGTGCCAGGCAGTGCTCGACATGGTCGGCGGTGATTATGTGCCGCGCAATCTCCAGTGCCTTGCCGATGACGGGCGCCATGTGTCGATTGCGGTGCAGGCGGGGCTGACCGCGACGATCCCGATCTTCGACGTGATGCGGCGGCGACTGACGCTGACGGGGTCGACGCTGCGCCCGCGTGACGTGTCGTTCAAGACGATGGTCGCCGACGAACTCGCGCGCATGGTGTGGCCCTGTGTTGCCGAAGGGCGGCTGAAACCCGTGATCGACACGACCTTCCCGCTGGCCGAAGCAGGCGCCGCCCATGCGCGGATGGAAGGCGGCGATCATGTGGGCAAGATCGTGCTGACGGTCGGAGCCGGTAAATGACATACATCCTCCACGAATATGCCCCGTCGGGGAACTGCTACAAAATCCGGTTGACCGCGGCGCACCTCGGCACCCCGATCGAGCGGCGGGGCTATGACATCATGGCGGGTGAGACGCGTACGCCCGAATTCCTGCGCAATGTGAATGCGAATGGTCGCATCCCGGTGCTCCAGGTCGGCGACAAGTTTTTGCCCGAAAGCAATGCCGCCTGCGTCTATCTCGCCCATGGTTCGCCGCTGATTCCGGGCGACCGGTTCGATCACGCCGACATGCTGCGCTGGATGTTCTGGGAGCAGTATAACCACGAACCCAATATCGCGACCTTGCGCTTCTGGCTGGCGTTTGTCGGCGCCGACAATCTGAGCGACGCGCAGAAGGGCCAGTTGGCGGCGAAGCAAGTCGCGGGCATGGCCGCGCTGAAGCTGATGGACGACCAGCTCGCGAAGACGCCGTTTCTCGTCGGCGATACGCTGACGCTCGCCGACATCGTGCTCTACGCCTATACGCACGTCGCCGAAGAAGGCGGTGCGTTCTCGCTGGCGCCCTATGCCAACGTCGTCGCATGGCTGGCGCGAGTGGCGGCGCAGCCGGGGCATATCGCCATCGCCGATTAAGGTCGCGGCATCGCCATCGGGGGCCGTCGGCTCGGTCGCCGACGGTTGATGACATCAGGGCCGCGGTGGTGCGTCATGCGGTGCGCCGAGCATGTTGCCCGCCAGCCGGATCAGCGTCGCGCGATCCTCCGGCAGCAGCAGCGACAACATGGCGCGGCAGTTTTCACGCTGGATTTGCAAGAGCCGGTCGACCAGGGCAACCCCTTCGGGGGCCAGCGAAATAAGTACGCTGCGACGGTCCGCATCGCTTGGTCGGCGCTGAATCAGTCCGCGACGGGCCAATCGGTCGAGCGCGGAGGAAATCGTCGAATCGGGCGCTCCTAGCTCGGCAGCCAGTGCGCGCACCGGCTGCGCATCCCCTGGCTTGAGATGCGTGAGCAGACCGATGTCGTTGTGATGCAGATCGGCATAGACGCTGTCAGCCAGCAGGCCCGGCTCAAGCTTGAACCGCCGCAGCAGCCCGGTGACGCCAGCGAGGAAGGCGTCAACCTGCGCTTCGTCCACGGGAAGTCGTGTGTCGCCCATGGCGCGACCTAATCCACCCGATGGCAAGCCTGCAAGCGCCCGTTGACCAATACTCCGAATGTCGGATAATACGACTATCGGTATTTCCGATTTTCGTTGAAGAAGGAGTGGGCATGCGACGCTTGATCACCGCGCTATTCATGTTGGGGACCACCGGATCGGCGGAGGCGGCGCGCTGTGGCACCGGTGCCAACACGAAGAGTCCACCGCCCGTGCCGCTGCCGGTTGATCGGCTGGTGGCGCATGTCGAGACGATCCGGATCAAGGCGCCGCTTGCGACGGTGCTGGCCTCGGCGGAGGCTGCGCGGCTGGAAGATGCGATCCCGCGGCAAAAGGGCTTGCCATATGTGACCGGCACCCGCGCCCTAACACCTGGCGCCTTCGACTATGCCGGCGCGCGCCGCATTGTCTGCCTCTCGGATGGCTCAACCCTGACCGAGCAATTGCTTGAAACCCGGAAGACAGCATCGGAAGCGCGGTTCCGCTATATAGTTTGGAACTATACATCCGCGACAGCGCGGCCGGTCCGCTACGGCGTCGGCGAATTTGTGCGGACAGCATTGCCGAGGGGTGAAACCGACGTCCGCTGGACCTATGCCTTCAAGATGGATCGCACGCGCTTTCCGGGATTTCTTGGCTTTGTCGGCGACTGGCTGTTTCGCTGGTCTTTTCTCGATGCCGATTACGCGCAGATGATGCGTGCGACGCTTGCGGCGGGCAAGCGCGATGCCGAAACGCTGGCAAATGCAGGCAAGCAGTGACGGGCCGGGAGGCCGAGCGACAGCCTCCTTGAGCAGTCGCGCAACAACGATTCAAACTGTAACACAAACCCGGCATAGCGGTCCGATCAACCAAGTTCCGCGTGCAGGAAAATCGCATGAAGGTCGCACAAGTCGTTGATGCCGGACTGGGAGAACTCGCCGATTTCGCCCAGTCCAACCCGACAATTCCCGAGCGCCAGGTGACCGAGCGGCGCAAATATCGCACGATCTGGATTTCGGACATCCACCTCGGCACGCGCGGCTGCAATGCCGAAATGCTGATCGACTTCCTCGATCATGTCGACAGCGAGACGATGTATCTGGTCGGCGACATCATCGATGGCTGGCGGCTGAAGAAGAAATTCTACTGGCCCGCCGCGCACAATGACATCGTCTGGCGGCTGCTGAAGCGGGCCAAGCGCGGCACGCGGATGATCTACATCCCCGGCAATCACGACGAAATTTTCCGGCAGTTTTCGGGCCTTGATTTCGGCGGCGTCGCGATCCGGCGCAAGGCGATCCACGAAACCGCCGACGGGCGCCGGTTGCTGGTGCTCCACGGCGACGAGTTCGACGCGATCACGCTGGCGCACAAGTGGCTCGCGCATGTCGGCGATTTCGCCTATAATGCGCTGATGACCGCCAATGTCTGGGTCAACGGCGTTCGCCGCGCGTTCAACATGCCGTATTGGTCGCTGTCGAAGCATGCCAAGGCACGGGTCAAGAACGCGGTCGAATTCATCTCCAATTATGAGGAGGTGGTGGCGCAGGCAGCGGGCGCGCGTGGTGTCGACGGGGTCGTGTGCGGCCACATCCACACCGCCGAGTTCCGCACGATCGGCGGGGTCGAATATTATAACGACGGCGATTGGGTGGAAGGCTGCACCGCGCTGGTCGAACATTTTGATGGCCGGATGGAGATTTTGCACTGGGCCGACGAAATGGCGGTACGCGCGCTCGCCGAGCGCGAGCGCGCCGCGCCCCTCTCCGATTTGCCCGCACTGGCGGCATAGTGCGGATCGCGATCGTCACCGACGCTTGGAGTCCCCAGGTGAACGGCGTCGTCCGCACGCTCCAGTCGGTGCGCGCCGAACTCGAGCGGCAGGGACATGAAGTGCTCGTGATCTCGCCTGAGCGCTTCTATTCGCTGCCGTGCCCAACCTATCCCGAAATCCGGCTCGCCTTTGCGCGCACCGCCGCGGTCGGCAAGATGCTCGCCGATTTTCGCCCGAACGCGATCCATCTCGCGACCGAAGGGCCGGTGTGTCTCGCCGCACGACGCTGGTGCCTTGCGCGGCGGTTTCCGTTCACCACCGCCTATCACACGCAATTCCCCGATTATGTGTCGGCGCGGATCGGCATCGATCCGGGCTGGATCTGGCGTTACATCACTTGGTTCCACTGGCCCGCGCAGGCCGTGCTCGCCTCAACCCCGTCGATTGCCGAGACGTTGCGCCAGCATGGCCTGACCAAGATCCGCCATTGGGGACGCGGCGTCGATTTGTCGACTTTCGGCCCCGAGGTAACGCCCGACCCGGCGATCCGCAGCCTGCCCGGCCCGATCCAGCTCTATGTCGGGCGGGTCGCGATCGAAAAGAATATCGAGGCATTTCTCGACAGCGACCATTCCGGCACCAAGGTGATTGTGGGAGATGGCCCCGCGCGCGCCTCGCTGGAGGCAAAATATCCACAGGCGCATTTCCTGGGGCCGAAGTTCTGCGCCGATCTCGCCGCTGCCTATGCCGCCGCCGATGTGTTCGTCTTCCCGAGCAAGACCGACACCTTCGGGCTGGTGATGATCGAAGCGCTGGCGTCGGGCGTGCCGGTCGCGGCCTTCCCGGTGACCGGGCCAGTTGACGTGCTGAAGCCCGGCGTCGGCGTGATGGACGAAGACCTGACCGCCGCGATTGCCGCTGCGCTGAAGCTCGATCGCGCGGCCTGCGCCGATTACGGCAAGAGCTTCACCTGGGAAGCGAGCGCGCGGCAATTCCTCGAAGCGCTCGCCCCGGTCGGGCTGGAAAGCGAGCGGCAGGCGGCTTGAGGACGCTGCGCCGGGTCGTTGCCTGGTTGGTGCTGGCGGCGGGACTGTTAACGGCCTTCATGGTGTGGCAAGCGACTGCCGATCCGGTCGTGCGGCGGCTGACGCTCAATCTGCCAGACTGGCCCGCCGGCACGCCGCCGATGCGGCTGGTGCTGATCAGCGACCTGCATGTCGCGGGCCCCGAGACGCCGCCGGCGCGGCTGGCGCGTGTGGTCGGGCAGGTCAATGCGATCCACCCCGATCTCGTGCTGATCGCGGGCGATTTCGTGACCGAGAAGCGGACAGCGACGAAGCTTTACGGTGCCGATGCGGCGATTGCGCCGCTGGCGGCGCTGCGGCCAAAGCTCGGCACGATCGCGGTGATGGGCAATCACGACCATTGGCTGAACAGCCGTGACGTCCATGCGGCATTGGCGAAGGCGCGGATCACCGTGCTCGACAATCGCGCCGTGCGGGTCGGCCCGCTGGCGATTGGTGGCGTCGATGATGCGTTCACCAGGCACGCCGATGTCGCGGGCACGGTCGCGGCGCTGGAGCGTATCGGCGGGGTGCCGATCGTGCTGAGCCACAGCCCCGACATTTTTCCGCAGATTCCCGGCAGCGTACCGCTGACGCTGGCGGGCCATACGCACTGCGGCCAGATCGTACTGCCGCTGTTTGGCCCGGTCGCCACCGCGTCGCGCTATGGCGAGCGTTATCGCTGCGGCGCCGTTGAGGAGGGCGGCAAGCGGCTGATCGTGACTGCCGGCATCGGCACAAGCATCCTGCCGTTTCGGCTGGGGGCGCCAGCGGATTTGTGGGTAATCGAAGTCGGCGGACGCCGATAGCCTCGGCTTCAGGCACACGCGCCTTGCCTCTCGGGGGCATCCGCATTAAGTCCATAGCGTGACAGGCCATCCCGCAAGGGGTGGCCCTTATTGTTTCCAATGGAGTTTCCCGCATGGCCCAGCCGCTCATGCCGCACGCGACCGCCAGCTGGCTGGTCGACAATACCGCGCTCAGCTTCGAACAGATCGCCGAATTCTGCGGTCTGCACATCCTTGAAGTGCAGGCAATTGCCGATGATACCGCCGCGACCAAGCTGACCGGCCGCGATCCGGTGCGCGCGCACGAACTGACGCAGGAAGAGATCGAGAAGGGCCAGGCCGATCCGTCCTATGTCCTGAAGATGTCGAAGGGCCCCGAGCAGGTCCGCCGCACCAAGGGGCCGCGCTACACGCCGGTGTCGAAGCGGCAGGACAAGCCCGACGGCATTGCCTGGATCATCCGCAATCACTCCGAGATTTCGGACGGCGCGATCAGCAACCTGATCGGCACCACCCGCACGACGATCGCAGCGATCCGCGACCGCAGCCACTGGAACATCGCCAACATCGTCCCGAAAGACCCGGTGACGCTTGGCCTATGCTCGCAGCGCGAACTCGACGCAATCGTTGCCAAGGCAGCGAAGGCGGCAGGGATCGAAGCACCCGTTGACAACAAGCTTGAAGGCGATCGTGCCGCGCTGATCCAGTCGCTGCGCAACGAACGCGAGCAGGCGGCGCGCGATGCCGAGGGCGGCGACGCCGCGCTGCTGCCCGGCGGTCTGCAAGACCCGTTCAAGCGCGCCTGATCCGGCGGTGACGCGCCGCGCCGACGCGCCGCTGATGCTCGACGGCAGTTTCGTGCCGACCAGCCATCGCGGGCTGACCTATCCGTTCGGCCATGTCGGGCCCGAACCGCAGCAAGTGCTGACGGTGGCGGATGGGCTGCGCTGGGTGCGGCTGGTGGTGCCGGGGCCGCTGAAGCACATCAATTGCTGGCTGATCGACGACACCGATGCGGCCGGGCCGGGGGTTGCGCTGGTCGATACCGGCATGAACCTCGATGCGACGCGCGCCGACTGGAAAGCGATGTTCGCCGACGGCGGCGCGCTGGCGGGGGTGCGGCTGACGCGCGTGATCGGCACGCATTTCCATCCCGACCACATTGGCTTGGCCGGCTGGATGTGCGCGCACCACGGATGCCCGCTGGAGATGACGCGCGGCGAGTGGCTGACTGCGCGGATGCTCGCGGCCGATGCGCGCGATGCCGTGCCCGACGAGATGATTGCCTTCTGGCGCGGCGCGGGCTGGGACGATGAGGCGATCGAGCGCGGCACCGCGCGGGGATGGTCGGGCTTTCGCCGGATCATCACGCCGCTGCCGCTCGGCTATCGGCGGCTGGTCGATGGCCAGGTGCTGACGATCGGCGGGCGTACGTGGCAGATCGTCGTCGGCAGCGGCCACAGCCCCGAGCATGCCTGCCTGCTCGATGCCGAGCGCGGCATCCTGATTTCGGGCGATCAGGTGCTGCCCCGCATCAGTTCCAACATTTCGCTCGGCGTGACCGAGCCTGAGGGCGATCCGCTGGGCGACTGGCTGGCGTCGATCGCCAAGCTGCGGCAACTGCCCGCCGATCTGACGGTGCTGCCATCACATGGCGACATCTTCACCGGGCTGCACCAGCGGCTCGATGCGCTCGACCGCGAGCATCGCGACCGCCTCGACGAGCTCGAAGTGTTCATCGGCGCCGCGCCGCGCCGGTCGGTCGACTGTTTCGGGCGGTTGTTCCGCCGCGCGATCGGGCCGGAGTTGCTTGGCATGGCGACGGGTGAGTCGCTCGCGCATTTGCGCCGCCTCGAAGTCGAAGGCCGCGCGGTGAAGGATGTGGTCGACGGGGTCTGGTGGTACCGCAAGGCGGCTTGACTCGCGCGGCCTTTCGTTCTCCATTCGTTCACATCAGTGGAGGTGAGTCGCGATGACCCTGACTTTCTACACCAACCCGATGTCGCGCGGACGGATCGCGCGCTGGATGCTCGAAGAGACGGGCGCCGATTATGAAACGGTCGTGCTCGACTATGCCTCGTCAATGAAGGCCGAGGATTATCTCGCGATCAACCCGATGGGGAAAGTGCCCGCGATCGTGCATGACGGACACGTCGTCACCGAATGCGCGGCGATCTGCGCCTATCTGGCCGATGCGTTTCCCGATGCGGGCCTTGCGCCGCCGGTTGACCAGCGCGCGGCCTATTACCGCTGGCTGTTCTTCGCCGCCGGGCCGGTCGAGCAGGCAGTGACGATGAAGGCGATTGCGGTCGATCCGCCCCCCGAGAAATCGGGAATGCTCGGCTTCGGCAGCTTCGACAAGATGGTCGATGTGCTTGAGGCAGCCGTGTCGGCCACCCCCTATGTCGCGGGCGAGGCGTTCAGCGCCGCCGATGTCTATGTCGGGTCGCAGATTGCCTGGGGCACCCAGTTCGGCACGCTGCCCAAGCGCGACGGCTTCACGGCCTATCTGGGCCGCATCCTCGCGCGCCCGGCCTATGCACGCGCAAACGCGAAGGACGACGCGTTGATTGCAGCGGCGAACGCGCCGGTCGACGCCTAACCCTTCGGTCGGTCCTGCGCGCGGCGCGCGGGGAGCGCTGCCATCACCGCCGCGCGCCATGCCGGGGTGGCGCTGGCCCACTGCGCGATTTCGTCGAGCGTGCGCGCGCAGCCGGTACAGCGCCGGGTCGCGGGATCGATCGCACAGATATTGACGCAAGGACTGGCGATCATTTCCGGTTCTGTCGATGATGCGCCTTCGCCGGGCGGCATTTTGCTAGCCGAGTGTTGGCCGGAGGAAATCGGGGAAGGGGCCGTCCCAATTGTCCTCGCCGACGGGCTTGCCGCGCTCGGCCGGCCCCGCTGGTGCCTCGCTGCGCGGACGAGGCGCAGGAGGCGTTGCTGATCGCGCCGGAGGGGCGGGCGCCACAGCGCGTGCTTCTTCCGCTGGTATCTCGCCAGCCTCGGCGCGCTTGCCGCCACGACGGCTGCGCTTCGGGCGCTCGTCGGCGCGGTCGTCGCGGCTGTCATCGGGCGTTTCGGGAGCCTTCTTGGCTTTCGCCCGCGGCTTGGTCGGCGCGCTGTCGTCCGACGGTTCGGCGGCACCGATGCGCTCGATCGTCTGGCCGGTCAGCTTTTCGATATTGGCAATGTTCTCGGCGTCGTCAGGGGTAATGAGCGTGAAGGCGATGCCGGTCGCGCCTGCGCGGCCCGTGCGGCCGATGCGGTGGACATAATCATCGGGATGCCACGGCGCGTCATAATTGAAGACATGGCTGACGCCCTTGATGTCGAGTCCGCGCGCGGCGACGTCGGACGCGACGAGGATGTTGATGTCGCCCGACTTGAACCGGTCGAGTTCGGCGATCCGTTCGGATTGCTCCATGTCGCCATGGATTTCGCCCGACCGCATCCCTTCGCGCTTCAGGATCTTGTTGAGATCGCGCACCGTCGTCTTGCGGTTGCAGAAGATGATCGCGGTGCGGACATCGTCGCCGAGCAGCCCGATCAGCCGGTCGCGCTTCCTGGTCGCGCTGACAGGCACCAGATATTGCTTGATGTTGGTGTTGGTCGTCGCCGGGCGGGCAACCTCGATCGTCTTGGGATTCTCAAGGAACTTGTCGGCCAGCTTCTTGATCGGCGGTGGCATCGTCGCCGAAAACAGCAGGGTCTGGCGCTGTTTCGGCAGCTTGGTGCAGATTTCCTCGATATCGGGGATGAACCCCATGTCGAGCATCCGGTCGGCCTCGTCGATCACCAGCAGCGAACAGCCGTTGAGCATGATCTTGCCGCGCCCGAACAGGTCCATCAGCCGCCCCGGCGTCGCGATCAGCACATCGACGCCCTTTTCGAGCGCGGCGAGCTGGTCCCCCATCGAGACGCCGCCGATGAGCAGTGCCATCGAAAGCTTGTGATATTTGCCGTATTTCTCAAAATTCTCGGCGACCTGCGCGGCAAGCTCGCGGGTCGGCTCGAGGATCAGCGAGCGCGGCATCCGCGCGCGGCTGCGGCCGTGGGCAAGGATGTCGATCATCGGCAGCACGAAGCTGGCGGTCTTGCCGGTGCCGGTCTGGGCAATGCCGATGATGTCGCGCATCATCAGCACGGACGGAATCGCGTTCGCCTGAATAGGCGTGGGTTCAGTATAGCCCGATTCAGTGACCGCGCGCAAAAGTTCGTCGGAAAGGCCGAGATCGGCAAATGTCATAATGTGTCCGGAAATACCCGGCCATTGCCGGGGAAACATGGGGCAGCGCTTGCGGATTCCACGGCGCTTGTCAAGGTTTCGGCCCGGTTACCGCTTGGGCACGAGCCGCTTGAACGCGCGGATTTCGCAGGCCGCGCCGGATCGCGAACGGACCGCGTCGCGCCGCGCGCAGACCCGGCCATCGGCGGCGGGCTTGATGTAGAAGCCCGAATAGAAATCGATCGCCGGGCATTTGTCACCGAGCAGCGCGCGCAGCCGGCGCCCATCGCTGAAGTAAAGATCGACGCTGCCGTTGTTCGTGAACGCCGCGCCGGCAATCCCGTCGAGCAAAGTACAGCGATCGGCACGCTTTTCGCGCCATTCGATCGGCTTGACCGGGGCTAGTCGCGGCACGCGGATTACCAATCGCTGGCGAATGGTGAGTTGCGACAGCTGCTGGCCTTCGCCCGGGTCGCCGAGCAGCGCCATTGCCAGGAAAGTGATCGCCGGAATCATGATGGCATATCGGCATAGCCGGGCCGCTTGAACAACCGATGAATTGGCGCGGCGCCCGCCACATGATAGCGCGGTCGCCATGACCGAGCCGCAAAACGCCCTGATCACCGTCGTCCGCGCGCGCTTCGGCGCCAAAGCGGTGATCGTCGATCCGCACGACGTCGCGCCGTGGCTCAGCGACTGGCGCGGGCGCTATCACGGGCGCGCAGCTGCGATCCTTGCGCCTGGCTCGACCGAGGAAGTGGCAGCGATCGTCGGGCTGGCGCATGACGCGGGCGTCGCGCTGGTGCCGCAGGGCGGGAATACCTCAATGGTCGGCGGCGCGACGCCGCCCGCCGATGGCAGTGCGCTCATCCTGTCGACGCGGCGCCTGAACCGCATCCGTTCGGTCGATGCCGACGCGGGGCTGGCGATTGCCGAAGCCGGTGTGATTCTCGCCGATCTGCATGCCGCAGCGCTCGCGGTGGGACGGCGCTTCCCGCTAACGCTTGGCGCGCGCGGCTCAGCGACGATCGGCGGACTGGTGTCGACCAATGCCGGCGGCACGCAGGTGCTGCGCTTCGGGACGATGCGTTCGCTGGTTGCGGGAGTCGAGGCCGTGCTGCCCGACGGATCTGTGCACGACGGGCTTGCCGCGCTGAAAAAGGACAATCGCGGCTATGACCTGAAGGAACTGCTGGTCGGTGCCGAGGGGACGCTGGGCATCGTGACCGCCGCCACGCTGCGGCTGGTCCCGGCCGTTGCGGCGCGCGCGGTTGCTTGGTGCGGTCTGGCGAGCCCGGCCGATGCGCTGGCGTTGCTGCGGCACATGGAAGCGAAGACCAATACGGTCGAAAGCTTCGAAATCGTGCCGCAGGTGTCGCTCGATCTGGTGCTGCGCCACATTCCGGGCACGCGCGCGCCGCTCGGCGGCGTCCATCCGTGGCACGTGCTGATCGAGGCGACCGCTGCCGACGGTGCCGCCGAAGTGCCGACGGCACTGTTCGAACGCCTGCTCGCGCCCGCGCTCGCCGATGGCATGGTCGCCGATGCCGTGATCGCCGCCAGCGAAGCGCAGGCCGATGCCTTCTGGAAACTGCGCGATTCGATTTCGGAAGCCGAGCGCGCCAACGGCCCGGCGGTCCAGCACGACATTTCGGTACCGGTCGAGGCCATGCCGCGCTTCATGGTCGAGGCAGCGGCGGCGTGCGAGGCGCGCTTCCCCGGCACCAGCGCGAGCGGCTTCGGGCATCTGGGCGACGGCAATGTCCATTTTCACGTCCGCGCGCCCGCGGGTGTCGATGGCGAGCGCTGGTATGCCGAGGAAGCGCCGCGAATCACGCCCTTCGTCAACGATCTGGTGATCGCGGCGGGCGGATCGATTTCGGCCGAACACGGCATCGGCCAGATGAAGCTCGGCGAACTCGAGCGCTTGTCGAGCCCGGCGCGGCTGGCGGCGCTGCGCGCGATCAAGGCGGCGTTCGATCCCGGGGCGTTGATGAACCCCGGCAAGCTCGTCGCGCTTGCACCCGCGCGCGCCGCGCCATAAGGCCTGCGACTCGTAGGGCCCGGGGGGACTTGGCCTTTCGTTCTGATGGAGATTTTTCGATGGCCAGCGCGCCCAAACCGCTTCCGCTTTTCTACAACGGCCTCGAGCCGCTTTCGAGCCAGCTGCACGCCGATTACCGCGCCAAGCCGCAGGACAAGGCACCTTTCCTTGTCAACCAGCATGCGATTCCGATCACGGTCGACGAATTTGCCCTCGCCCAGCGCTTCATGCCGATCGTGTTTTCGAGCGGTGACGATCCCATCCCGCTCGCGCTGATGGGCCTGAACGAAGGCGTCAATGTCTTCGTCGATGCCGAAGGTGCACTGCTCGACAATACGCTGTACGTGCCGGCCTATATCCGCCGCTATCCGTACATGCTTGCGCGGCTGACGCCCGATGCGCAGGAATTGTCGCTGTGCTTCGATCCGACCTATGACGCGATCGGCAAGCTCGACGAAGGCGAAGCGCTGTTCGCCGATGGCCAGCCGACCGAGTTCACCAAGAACGTCCTCCAGTTCAACGAAATGTTCGAACAGGCCGGTGCCCGCACGCAGGCGTTCATGACCGAGCTGAAGGACAGCGGCCTGCTGATGGACGGCGAAGTGACGATCCAGCCGCAGGGCGTCGACAAGCCCTTCGTCTATCGCGGCTTCCAGATGGTCGACGAAACCAAGCTCGTCGATCTGCGCGGCGACGCTTTGCGCAAGATGTCGCAGTCGGGCATGCTGCCGCTGCTCTATGCCCACCTGTTCTCGCTGGCGCTGATGCGCGAAATTTTCGAACGGCAGGTCACTCAGGGCAAGATGCCGGTGCCGGAACTGACGGTAAACTGAGCCTTTTCGTGCAAAATCCGGTCCGGCCGTGAAAGCGGCCGAGCCCGGGTTGAACCGGTTGACTGTCTTTCCTATATCGTTGTGGCGCGGCTCGTGTCCCCCCCTTTCGCGGGCCCGCGCGGCGTGGCTTTCAGCCATGCCCTCCCTGAACCTTGGCCACCTCGTGCTTCGTGCACGAGGTGGTTTTTTATTGGCGCGGCTATTTGTGGACGCCTATTCGGCTGCGACCGGCAGTGGCACCGCGCGCGCCTCATCGGCCAGTGCGGCGAACATCCGCCGCAACAGCCGCGCGCAGGCGGCGAGCCCGGGACCTGGCCGGTCGCTCATCGCATCGAGATAGAGTTGCCGGTCGACTTCGATCTGCACGGCATGGATTGCGCGATCGGGCGCAGCGTGGACATCAAGGATATGGCCGCCGGCATAGGGCGTGTTGAGTGCATGCGCGATCCCGGCGGCGTCGGCTTCGGCCTCGATCCGGTTGACGAAGCGCGCGGCGGCGCTGCGCCCGAACCGGTCGCCGAACACGATCTGCGCAGCCTCGCCTCTGCGGCCGAGCGGCGGCATCGAATGAAGATCGACAAGCACTGCCGTGCCGAAGCGCGCGCGCGCCGCCGCCAGCGCCTGACCGAGCGCGGCGTGATAAGGCCGGTGGTGCTGCGCGATCCGCGCCTCGACATCGCGCGCGCGCAGTCGGCTGCGCCAGATGTCGTCGATTGTGCCGACGCGGCGCGGCACCAGCCCCAGGCCACTGCGCAGCTTGAGCGACGGCGCCGGCTGGCGGCGCGGGTCGGCGCCGTCATCGATCATCGGGTCGCGCTCATGCTCGCCGCGGTTGAGGTCGATCCACGCGCGCGGGGTGCGCTGGATCAACATCACTTCGTCGCCATGCGCGGCGCGCGCGAGCGAATCGACATGCCGGTCTTCCAGCGCCACCAGTTCGGCGATCCGCACTCGCACCGCCGCTGCCATTGCGGCGGGATAGTCGCGCCCGCCATGCGGCACCGACACGACCAACGGGCTGGTCGGGATGACCGGACCAAGCCGGTCGAAGCTGGGGCCGGGGTCTGCCATCGTCCTACGGGCTTAGGCGAGCGACCGGCGCCCGGCAATCGCTGTGCCTGTGCTGGAAAATATTAAAGGCTTCGCGCATAAGATGCGAACAGAAGGGACGCGAACCGGCGATGATACGAATCCTGCTTGCCGAAGATGATCGGGTGATGCGCGAATATCTGACCCGCGCGCTCGAACGGTCGGGCTATGCGGTTTCCGCGGTCGACCGTGGGACGGCGGCAATCCCGCTGCTCGAATCGGAGCCGTTCGATCTGCTGCTGACCGACATCGTGATGCCCGAGATGGACGGCATCGAGCTTGCGCAAAAGGCCGGCGAAATGTGCCCCGATCTGCGCGTGATGTTCATTACCGGCTTTGCTGCGGTCACGCTGAAGGCCGGCAAGACAATGCCGCAGGCGCGCGTGCTGTCGAAGCCGTTTCATCTGCGCGATCTGGTGCTGGAGGTCGACCGGCTGTTCGAGATGGAAAGCATCACCGGACGGCATTGAGGGTTGCAAGCTTGAAGGGCGCCGGTTATGGCGCGCTTCCCGTGGGCGTGTAGCTCAGTGGTAGAGCACTGTGTTGACATCGCAGGGGTCGCAAGTTCAATCCTTGCCACGCCCACCATTAAAGGCCCGCCTGGTCTCGCGACCCGGCGGGCTTTTTCGTGGGCGCCACCGAGCCCTACTGATGGCGCTTACGCGGCGCGCAGCCGGAAGATGGCGACGCCTTCCGCCCGCATCGGCGGGACCGGCAGCCCCGCTTCGGCCAGCCAGTCACCCGCGAAGGTCGCGTCGCCGTTGCGCATGCGGGCGAACAGCGGCGGCAGTTCGGCGCCGTCGTGCATTTCCAGATGGCATGTAAGCGCGGGCACGCCCGCAAGCATCGGCAGCCGGATAGGTTGCGGGCGGCGGTGGCTGGCGGGCGCGATGCGGGTGACGAGCAGGATCAGGTCGCCGGGTTCGCCGACGGCATGCCAAACCAGTCCGTCGGCGGCCTCGCCCTGCCACACGCGGCCGCTGTGGAGACGAGCGCGCAAGGCCTTGTAGCGCGCGATTGCGTTCGCCAGCTCGGCGCGGCCGGCGGGATCGAGCGTGCCCGGGTCGAGCTCGACGCCGAAATGGCCGTGGAGCGCGACACTCGCGCGAAAGCCGAGCGACTGGCTGCGTCCCGTCGCATGCGCGGGGCTCGCGCCGACATGCGCGCCCATCAGTTCAGGGGGCATGAACGCCAGAAAACCGCGCTGGATCGCGACGCGGCTGACCGCGTCGAGATTGTCGCTGGTCCAGAAACGATGCGTGCGCGCGGCGATCCCGGCGTCGATACGCCCGCCGCCGCCGGCGCAGGCCTCGATCTCGACCGCCGGATGCGCGGCGCGGATGCGGTCGATCAGCGCATAAGTGCCGGTGACCTGCGCATGATAGCGCGCGCGGCCTTGCGCATCCTCGGCAGGCGCAAGGTCGCGATTATGGTCCCATTTCAGATAGCCGATCGGCAGCGTACCGAGCAGGGTATCGAGCCGCACGAAAAGGTAATCGCGAACCTCCGCCCGACCCATGTCGAGCACGAGCTGGTTGCGCGCCGTGCGTAGCGGGCGGCCCGCCGCACCCAAAGCCCAGTCGGGATGCGCGCGGTAGAGATCGCTATCGGGATTGACCATTTCGGGTTCGACCCACAGCCCGAATTCCATGCCGAGCGCCGTGACGCGGTCGGCGAGCGCGGCCAGCCCTTTCGGATATTTGGCTGCGTCCGGTGTCCAGTCGCCAAGGCCACGGCGGTCGTTATCGCGGCCCGCGAACCAGCCGTCGTCGAGCACGAAGCGTTCGATTCCGATCGCGGCGGCGCGTTCGGCGAGCGCGCCGATCCGCGCTTCGTCATGGGCGAAGTAACAGGCTTCCCAGCTGTTGAGATGGACCGGGCGGGGCGGGGGCGGCGATCCCGCCCAGGGACCGCGTTGGCGGATCGCGGCATGGAAATTCTGGCTCGCGCCGTTCAGTCCCGCGCGCGAGAAGGTCGCGAGCAGCGGTGGCGCCGCGAAATGCTCGCCCGGTTGCAGCTGAATCTCGCCGGGCGCGAGCCAGACGCCTGCCTGCAGCGTCCAATAGCCTTCGTCGCTGCGGTCGATCGCCAGCGTGTGGTTGCCCGACCACGCAAGCTGGCAAGCGAAGACATCGCCGGCGTGCGCGGTCGCGCCGTCGCGCAGCACGAACAGCCCCGGCGGCCCGGCATGGCCGGTCAGCCCGCGCCGGTTCTCGCGCCGCCAGCCATGGGCGGGCATCGGCTCGATCGTCTCGGCCAGCTCGGCATTGTGGCGACCGGTGAACGAGCGCACCCGCTGGCAATCGCCGGGGAGCGGCAGCAGCGCCGAGGCAAGCCAGACGAGGTCGAGCGGCGCGTCGCCTTGATTGGTAAGCCTAGCGCTTGCCTCGACCACATCGGTTGCGGGGTCGAGCGCGAACCGCTGGTCGAGCGTGATCCGGGCGACCGTGTCGGTCAGGCGCACGACCAGCGCATCGCCGTTACGCTCGACTACGCATCGGTCGAACTCGACGCCGACATGCTGCGCGCCGCGACTGGCGAGCACGAACGGGCGGTCGAACCAGCCGTTGCCGAACCCCGGCGCGGTGGTGAGTGGCAGGTCGGTATCGAGCGAAAAGGACGCGCTGCTCCGGCCATTGACGAGCGGCGCCAGCGCGACCTCGCTCGCGACGCGGCCGCCCCAGTGCCGCCAGATTGGTGCGCCCGTGTCGCGCACTTCCAGCACCAGCGAACAGTCGCGGCCGTGCAGCGCTTCGTATCGGGTCATGCAGCACCAATGCGGGGACGGGAAAAGACCGGCATTGTGACCTTCCTCATTCCCGGTCCGGCGGGCGATCAGTGGGCAGGCTTATGGTCGCCCCCGCCCGTCGATGCAATCATCGACCGCCCGCTGCCGCCCGTTTCCGATGCTGCACGGGCGCTTGCATCCGTCGGCAAAGCTGGGAAAAGGGGCGCCGCACGCCAATTGGGGACACGCCATGGAAACGATCGTCGACCGGCTCGAAGCCAAGCGCGCCGCCGCGCGATTGGGCGGTGGCCAGAAGCGGATCGACGCGCAACACGCCAAGGGCAAGCTCACCGCGCGTGAGCGGCTCGACGTGCTGCTCGACGCCGGATCGTTCGAGGAACTCGACATGTATGTCGAGCACAACTGCGTCGATTTCGGCATGGCCGACCAGATTATCCCCGGCGACGGCGTGGTGACGGGGAGCGGCACGATCAACGGGCGGCTGGTGTTCGTGTTTTCGCAGGACTTCACCGTGTTCGGCGGCTCGCTGTCAGAGCGGCACGCGCAGAAAATCTGCAAGATCATGGACATGGCGATGAAGGTTGGTGCTCCCGTCATCGGCCTGAACGACTCGGGTGGCGCGCGCATTCAGGAAGGCGTCGCGAGCCTTGGCGGCTATGCCGAGGTGTTCCAGCGCAATGTGCTGGCGTCGGGCGTGGTGCCGCAGCTGAGCCTTATCATGGGGCCGTGCGCGGGCGGGGCGGTGTACTCGCCCGCGATGACCGACTTCATCTTCATGGTGAAGGATTCGAGCTACATGTTCGTCACCGGCCCCGATGTCGTGAAGACGGTGACCAACGAAGTGGTGACGCAGGAGGAACTCGGCGGCGCGATCACCCACACGACAAAATCGGGCGTCGCCGATGTCGCGTTCGACAATGACATCGACGCGCTGCTCGCCGCGCGCGACTTCGTCGATTTCCTGCCCGCCTCCAACCGGGAGGGCGTTCCGGAGCGGCCGACGGCCGACCCGTGGGACCGGATCGAGGACAGCCTCGACACGCTGATCCCGGCCAATGCCAACCAGCCCTATGACATGCACGAGCTGATCCGGAAGACCGTCGACGAAGGCGATTTCTTCGAGATCCAGCCGGCGCATTCGGGCAACATCATTATCGGATTCGGCCGGATCGAGGGGCGCACGGTGGGCATCGTCGCCAACCAGCCGATGGTGCTGGCGGGCGTGCTCGACATCAATTCGGCGAAGAAGGGGGCACGGTTCGTCCGCTTCTGCGATGCATTCGAGATTCCGATCGTCACTTTCGTCGACGTCCCCGGCTTCCTGCCCGGCACCGCGCAGGAGCTGAACGGCATCATCAAGCACGGCGCCAAGCTGCTGTTCGCCTATGCCGAAGCGACCGTGCCGAAGATCACGGTGATCACGCGCAAGGCCTATGGCGGGGCCTATGACGTGATGGCGTCGAAGCATCTGCGCGGCGACCTGAACTATGCGTGGCCGACGGCGGAAATCGCGGTGATGGGCGCGAAGGGCGCGGTCGAGATTATCTTCCGTGGCAAGACCCCCGAGGAGATTGCCGAACGGACGGCGGAATATGAGGCGCGGTTCGCGAACCCATTTGTCGCGGCGTCGAAGGGCTTCATCGACGAAGTGATCCAGCCGCACTCGACGCGGCGGCGGGTGGCGTTGGGGCTACGCAAGCTGCGGGGTAAGGTGCTGGAGAACCCGTGGAAGAAGCATGACAATATTCCGCTGTGAGCAGGAAGCGATATCAGCTCCGGGCCGAAATGGAGGAGCGTTGGCCGACGCTCTATCAGTTTCTTGCTGCGTATTGCCATCAGGACTGGCCCTACTTTTACGGCAGCTTCGAGGAAGCCATTGAAGCGGCAATTTCAGATTATCCGCTAGACGCTCGCCAGCGAGTTCTTAAGGAATGGCGAGATTGCAATAGGACGGCAATGACAGGTGACGACATCCGGTCGACTTTGCAGGACGGTTTCAGCGTAAATGTGAACTTCACGACGCCCATTGATGGGCGTAACTTCTGGAACACCGTCTACGATAAGCTGATCGTCTCGGTGCGGGACGAAGTTGGAGAACGCTGGAAACCATGATCCTCGGCCGTCTGAACCATATCGGCGTCGCGACGCCCTCGATCGAAGCGTCGATCGCGCTGTACCGCGACATCCTCGGCGCGACGAAGATCCACGCGCCGTTCGATCTGCCCGCGCAAGGCGTGAAGGTGTGTTTCGTCGACACCCCCAACACCCAGATCGAGCTGATCGAGCCGCTTGGCGAGGCGTCGCCCATCCACGGTTTCCTCGCGAAGAACCCGGCGGGTGGGCAGCATCATGTCTGCTACGAAGTCCCCGACATCCATGAGGCCAAGGCATGGTTCGAGGCGAAGGGCGCCAAGGTGCTCGGCGAACCGCGCATCGGCGCGCACGGGACGCTGATCTTCTTCGTCCACCCCAAGGACATGGGCGGCGTGCTGACCGAGATCATGGAGACGCCCAAGGGCGATCACTGAACGCTGCGGCGCCGTAGCGGCAGCGTCCGATGCGGCATACCCGGTTTTCCAAATCATGCCTCACGATTGCATTTTCAGGCGTTTTGTCGCATTCTTGGGATCAGAATGACGTCGGGAGAGGGTGTCAAATGACCTATGAAATGATCCGCACCGAGCGCGCCGGGGACGTGCTCGTCGTCACGCTCAACCGGCCCGAGCGCTTGAACGCGGCGCCGCCGCAGATGTTCGAGGAAATCGGCCATGTGCTCGATCACCTCGACGGCGCGCGCGCGGTGCTGATCACGGGGGAGGGGCGGGCCTTCTGCTCGGGTGCCGATCTCGCTGGGCGGGATCAGAGCCAGGCATCGCCCGCCGAACGCGCGAAGAATTCGCTGACCAACAGCTACAACCCGACGATGCTCAAGATCGCGCAGGCCAGCGTGCCGATCGTCAGTGCCGTCAACGGCGCGGCGGCGGGGATCGGGTGCAGCCTCGCGCTCGCCGCCGATTTCTGCATCGCGGGCGAAAGCGGCTATTTCCTGCAGGCGTTCGTCAACATCGGCCTCGTCCCCGATGGCGGCGCGTCGTGGATGCTCGCGCGGCTGGTGGGCAAGGCGCGCGCGACCGAGATGATGCTGCTCGGCGAGCGCATCTATGGCCCGCGCGCGGCGGAATGGGGCCTTATCCATAAGTGCGTGCCCGATGTCGTGCTGATGGAAGAAGCGATGGCGCTGGCAACGCGGCTCGCGGCGGGGCCGACGGTGGCGCTGGGGCTGATGCGGCAGGGCCTGGCCGCCGCGCTCGAAAGCGATTACGCGACCGCGATGGCGGGCGAGGCCGAGCGCCAGTCGATCGCGGGCCAGACCGAGGATGCCCGCGAAGGCGCGATCAGCTTCCTCCAGAAGCGCAAGGCCGAGTTCAAGGGCGCCTGACTTCCGCCTTTTCGCATGCCGTCATTGCGAGCGCAGCGAAGCAATCCAGGGGCCGGGCGAGCACTCTGGATCGGCTCGCTGCGCTCGCAATGACGTTTCAATTTATCTAGAACGCGGTTTAGGAGGCGAGGCATGACTGACAGAGCATCGACCGGGCCCACCCTCGCCGACTGGGAAGCGCTTGCCGCCAGGGAAGTGAAGGGCGTCGATCTTACCTGGCACACGCCCGAGGGGATCGCCGTCAAGCCGCTCTACACGGCGGCGGATGTCCGCGACGATCCCGGCCTGCCGGGCTTCGCGCCGTTCACGCGCGGGGTGCGCGCGTCGATGTACGCCGGGCGGCCGTGGACGATCCGGCAATATGCGGGCTTTTCGACGGCGGAGGCTTCCAACGCCTTTTACCGCCGCAATCTCGCCGCCGGGCAGAAGGGGCTGAGCGTTGCCTTCGATCTCGCGACGCATCGCGGCTATGACAGCGATCACCCCCGCGTCACCGGCGATGTCGGCAAGGCGGGCGTCGCGATCGACAGCGTCGAGGACATGAAGATCCTGTTCGACGGCATTCCGCTCGATCAGATGTCGGTCAGCATGACGATGAACGGCGCGGTGATCCCGATCCTCGCCTTCTTCATCGTCGCGGGCGAGGAGCAGGGCGTGCCGCAGGCCAAGCTCGACGGCACCATCCAGAACGACATCCTGAAGGAGTTCATGGTCCGCAACACCTATATCTATCCGCCAGCGCCGAGCATGCGGATCATCGCGGACATCATTGCCTATACCTCGGCCAACATGCCGAAATTCAACAGCATTTCGATTTCCGGCTATCACATGCAGGAAGCCGGCGCGACGCAGGTGCAGGAGCTTGCCTTCACGATCGCCGACGGGCGCGAGTACGCCAAGGCAGCGATGGCGGCGGGGATGGACATCGATGCCTTTGCCGGGCGGCTCTCGTTTTTTTTCGCGATCGGCATGAATTTCTTCATGGAGGTGGCGAAGCTGCGCGCGGCGCGCACGCTCTGGCACCGGGTGATGACCGGGCTGGGCGCGAAGGACGAACGCAGCAAGATGCTGCGGACGCATTGCCAGACCAGCGGCGTGAGCCTGCAGGAGCAGGACCCCTATAACAACGTCATCCGCACGACCGTCGAGGCGCTGGCGGCGGCGCTGGGGGGCACGCAATCGCTCCACACCAATGCGCTTGACGAAGCGATCGCGCTGCCGACCGATTTTTCCGCCCGGATCGCGCGCAACACGCAGATCGTGCTGCAGGAGGAAACCGGCATTACCAAGGTCGTCGATCCGCTTGGTGGCTCCTACTATGTCGAGGCACTGACGAGCGAACTGGTCGACCGCGCGTGGGAAATCATCGAGCGCGTCGAGGCCGAAGGCGGCATGGCGAAGGCTGTCGCGGCGGGATGGCCCAAGGCGATGATCGAGGAAGCCGCCACCGCCCGCCAGGCCCGCGTCGACCGCGGCGAGGATGTGATCGTCGGCGTCAACAAATACCGGCTCGCTGAGCAGGACCCGATCGAAATTCTCGAGGTCGATAACGTCGCGGTGCGCGAGGGGCAGATCGCCCGGATCGCGCGAGTGAAAGCCGCGCGCGACGAGGCAAAGTGCCAGGCGGCGCTCGATGCGTTGCGCGAGGGAGCGCGGGCCAGCGACAACCTGCTCGCGCTCGCCGTCGATGCAGCCCGCGCGCGCGCGACGCTGGGCGAAATCTCTGCCGCGATGGAGGATGTGTTCGGCCGCCACGCGACCGTCCCGACGCCGGTCAGCGGCATCTACGGCGGCGCTTATGCCGACGACGCGCGCTGGGACCAGCTCCGCGACGCGGTGTCTGCGACCGAGCGGCGGCTGGGCCGCAAGCCCCGCATGCTGGTCGCCAAAATGGGGCAGGACGGGCATGATCGCGGCGCCAATCTGGTGAGCAGCATGTTCGGCGATCTCGGCTTCGAGATCGTGCCCGGGCCGCTGTTCCAGACGCCGCAGGAAGCCGCAGCGCTTGCCGTCGAAAGCGATGTCGATGTCGTCGGCGCGTCGAGCCTCGCGGCGGGGCACAAGACGCTGATCCCCGAGCTGATCGGCCATCTGAAGGACGCCGGCCGCGCCGACATCAAGGTGATCGCGGGTGGCGTCATCCCCGCGCAGGATTATGATTTCCTGCGCGAAGCCGGTGTGCAGGCGATTTTTGGCCCCGGCACCAATCTGGTCGACGCAGCGGGCGAGGTGCTGCGCCTGCTGGGGCATAATATGGCCCCCGAAAGCGAGGCTGCCGAATGAGCGATGAAGAGACGCCACAGATCGCGCCTGAACCGAACGAGCCCGATCTGCTCGTCTATGATTTCCTCAAATATCTGACTACACTTGCCATTCTGGTGCTCGGCGGCGTGCTGTCGCTGAATACCGTTGGTCAGGGACTGCCGCGCAATGGTCTGGTGTTGGTGATGATATTGGTGTCGATGGCCGGTGTTGTCGCCGTCACCGGCGCCGATGCGATCGTTGCCGCGCGGGTAAAATCACGTCCGCTCGGTTGGATGGCGCGTTGGTCGCGGGGGCTTGCGCTTGGATTGCTTGGGGCCGGCACGGGCGCCTTTCTCTCAATGTGGACGCAAGCACTCAAATGATACGCACTGACTGGACTCGCGCCGAAATCGCCGCCCTCTTCGATCTCCCCTTCGACGAACTGATGTGGCGCGCGCAGGGCGTGCACCGCGCGCATCACGCAGCGGGCGAAGTGCAGCTCTGCACGCTCCTCTCGATCAAGACCGGCGGCTGCCCCGAGGATTGCGGCTATTGCTCGCAAAGCGCCTCGGCCGACACCGGGCTGAAGGCCGAGAAGCTGATGGAAGTGGATGCGGTGCTTGCTGCCGCCGCTGAGGCCAAGGCGAGCGGGTCGCAGCGTTTCTGCATGGGGGCGGCGTGGCGCAACCCCAAGGACCGCGATCTCGACGCGGTGGTGCAGATGGTCGAGGGCGTGAAGGCGATGGGGCTGGAGACTTGCATGACGCTCGGCATGCTCGAGCCGCATCAGGCCGAGCGGTTGGCCGAGGCGGGGCTCGATTACTACAACCACAATATCGACACCTCGCCGGAGAATTACGGCAACATCATCTCGACGCGTACCTTCGAGGATCGGCTGGAGACGCTCGAGCATGTCCGCGCGGCGGGGATCAACGTGTGCTGCGGCGGGATCGTCGGCATGGGCGAGACGCGCGCCGATCGCGTCGGCTTCGTCCACGCGCTGGCGACCTTGCCGCGCCACCCGGAAAGCGTGCCGGTCAACGCGCTGGTGCCGGTGAAGGGGACGGTGCTCGGCAACATGCTCGCCGACACACCGATGGCGAAGATCGACGATATCGAATTCGTCCGCACGGTCGCCGTCGCGCGGATCACGATGCCGATGAGCATGGTGCGGCTGAGCGCGGGGCGCGAGAGCATGTCGGAGGCAACGCAGGCCTTGTGCTTCATGGCGGGGGCGAATTCGATCTTCACCGGCGACAAGCTGCTGACGACGGGCAATCGCGGCGACAGCGCGGATGGGGCGATGTTTGAGCGGCTCGGGCTGCGGCCGATGGTGGGGGAAGAGCCGATGCGGGTGGTGGCGTGAATGTTGGTCGCTTTGGCCCTTTCTGCTATGGTAGCGGCGCTTGGTAGAAAGATAGTCCGATGGGCGCGCAGATGAATATCAAGAGCGACGAAGCCCATGCGCTGGCGACCGAAATTGCGGGCCGCACGGGCGAGACGCTGACGCAAGTGGTGCTGGAGGCATTGCGGGCGCGGCAGCGCGAGCTGACGAAGGACGAACGATTCGAGCAGGCCATGGCCATCTGCAGGGATGCCCAGTCGCGCATGACCCCCGAATTTCTGGCACTTAACCATGACGCGCTGCTCTACGACGAGTTTGGCCTGCCGAAATGATTGTCGACAGTTCAGCAGTCGTCGCGATGCTCAAGATTCAGCCGGAGGCGACAGCTTTTCTGGAGGCGATCGTCAACGCGTCGACCGCTGTCATGTCCGCCGGCGGCTATCTGGAGACGGGCATTGTGATCGACGGCATGCGCGACCCTGCGCTGAGCGCCGACGTGGATCGCTTGCTGGACGAGCTTTGGATCGAGATCGCGCCGGTGACAGAAGCCCAGGCGCGCATTGCCCGGCAGGCCTATCGCGACTTCGGCAAGGGCAGCGGGCACAAGGCGCAGCTCAACTATGGCGACTGCTTCGCCTATGCGCTGGCGATGGAGCGTGGCGAGCCTTTGCTGTTCAAGGGCGAGGATTTTGTGCACGCGGGCGTCGCGAGGGCGGGGTGATCAGCAACTCGTCGCATTTGCTGCCAGCACGCCGCGGGTGCTCAGCCTACTATGGTGCCGGGGGACTTTGAAGATGGGCGCTAAGCTAGCTCTTTTTTTGGCAGCCGGATTCCCGCTGGCGGCTTGCAGCCCCGCTTCGATAAAAACAGAAAAACTCCTCACCGCTCATTTGGAGATCGAAACACCGAACGGAATGAGCCGAGGTCTGGCATATGCTCGTTTGACAGAAGTTACGACACCACCGCCAAAGTGGTGTTCTTCGCTTCCTGGCTGCGGCGGCAGCTACAAATACTCAATTGAAGTGCAACCGGCAAAACTTTGGCTTGCCGACGAGAGCGTTATATACATGTTGAATGTCGGCCCGGGTGCATCCGACTGGTTCAAAAAAAATTCTGAATTTTTCTTGAGCGCAGGTGAAATCAAAAACGAAATATACAATCAACGCGCGAGTGTGAAAAAGAACGGTCTAGTGCTGCCCCCTAGACTGAAATTGCCTTATTTTATATGGGTAAATAATTACAATCCAAGAATAATAGATCCGTTGAATGTCGAGAAAGATCTAGGTCCAGGATTTTATTTAAGAACGTTTACATTGTCGAGCTACAGTTTGGAACCTCGCACAAAACCATTTATTGAAGAGCCAATGCAAGCCTGTTGGCTCAGCCGACGATTTGGGGCTAGCGCGCCACCTGAGATTAAATGTGACGGAGGTAATTCACGGTAATGCTCAAGAAAATCCTCGTCGCCAATCGCGGTGAAATCGCCTGCCGCGTGTTCCGCACGGCCAAGCGGATGGGCTTGCAGACTGTCGCGGTCTATTCCGATGCCGATGCGCGTTCGCCGCATGTGCTGATGGCCGATCAGGCCGTGCGGCTTGGGCCTGCGCCTGCGAGCGAAAGCTATCTCAAGGCCGAGCTGATCCTGCTCGCCGCGCGCGAAACCGGGGCCGACTGCATCCACCCCGGCTATGGCTTCCTGTCCGAGCGCGAGAGTTTCGCGCGGGCGTGCACCGAGGCTGGCATCGCTTTTGTCGGCCCGCCGCCGAATGCCATTGCCGCAATGGGTGATAAGATCGAATCGAAGAAGCTCGCCAAAGCGGCAGGGGTCAATGTCGTCCCCGGCTTCCTCGGCGAGATCGCCGATACCGATGAAGCGGTGAAGATCGCCAAGGACATCGGCTTTCCCGTGATGATGAAAGCCTCGGCCGGCGGCGGCGGCAAGGGGATGCGGCTCGCGTACTCCGAGCAAGACGTCCGCGAAGGTTTCGAGGCGACCAAGCGCGAAGGGCTGGCGTCGTTCGGCGACGACCGCGTGTTCATCGAGAAATTCATCGAAAGCCCGCGCCACATCGAAATCCAGCTGCTCGGCGACCAGCATGGCAACATCGTCTACCTCAACGAGCGCGAATGCTCGATCCAGCGCCGTCACCAGAAGGTCGTCGAGGAAGCGCCTTCGCCCTTCGTCACGCCGAAGATGCGGCAAGCAATGGGCGAACAGGCCGTCGCGCTGGCCCGCGCGGTCGGTTATTACAGCGCGGGCACGGTCGAGCTGATCGTGTCGGGCGCCGACACCACCGGCGAGAGCTTCTACTTCCTCGAAATGAACACCCGGCTGCAGGTCGAGCATCCGGTGACCGAAGCGATCACCGGCATCGATCTGGTCGAGCAGATGATCCGCGTCGCAGCGGGGGAGGCGCTGCCGTTTACTCAGACCGACATCGGCATCAACGGCTGGGCGATCGAGAACCGCGTCTATGCCGAAGATCCGTATCGGGGTTTCCTGCCGAGCATCGGGCGGCTGGTGCGGTACAATCCGCCCGAGTCCATCGGTACGCCTTATTGGAGCCCCTCCCCTTCAGGGGAGGGGCTTGAGAGCTACACCCGCGTCGACGACGGCGTGATGGAAGGCGGCGAGGTCAGCATCTTCTACGATCCGATGATCGCCAAGCTGATCACTTGGGCACCGACCCGGATCGGCGCGATCGACCAGCAGATCGCCGCGCTCGACGCTTTCGAGATCAGCGGGCCAGGCCACAACATCGATTTCCTGTCGGCGATCATGCAGCACCCGCGCTTCCGCAGCGGTGCCATCACCACCGGCTTCATCGCCGAGGAGTATCCCGAAGGCTTCCACGGCGCACCCGCCTCGCCCGAACTCACGCGCACGCTTGCGGCCGTCGCGGCTTTCGTCGCCACGGCAGAGGCGGATCGCGCGCGCCGGGTCGATGGCCAGCTTGGCCAGCGGCTGCTGCCGCCCGCCGACTGGGTGGTGCGAATCGGCGGCGCCGATCACGACGTCGAACTCGCCGAAGACGAGATCAGCGTCGACGGCGAGCTGCTCGACCTTGAAATCGCCTACACTCCGGGCGACCGGATGATCGAAGCGACGCTGTACGACAGCGGGGACGAGGAAGTCGTTGCCGACCAGCTGATCGTGCGGCTTGCCAAGGCGCCCTCCGGCTATGTTCTCACCACCCGCGGCGCCAGCCACCGCGCGCGCGTGCTGCCGGCCCACGCCGCCCCGTTCGCGCAGCATCTGATCGAAAAAGTGCCGCCCGATCTGTCGCGGTTCCTGCTCTGCCCGATGCCAGGGCTGTTGATGCGGCTCGATGTCGGCGAAGGGGACAAGGTCGAAATCGGCCAGCCGCTGGCAGTGGTCGAGGCAATGAAGATGGAAAACATCCTGCGCGCCGAAAAAGCCGGCACGGTCAAATCGGTGAAGGCACAGCCCGGCGACAGCCTGGCGGTCGATGCGGTCATCCTCGAAATCGACTGAAGGGGTGCAGTCGTCATTATTGTGATGATGCAACAACAAACCCCATAGACGCCCCCCGCGCGGCGCGGCATTATATTGCGCTATGTTGCGTCCGTCCCGATTGGCAGTTTCCGGTACCGCCCTGCTGCTCGCATCCTGCGCCGTCGGGCCGAATTATCGACCGCCGGCGGGGGCTGCGCTTGGCGTGCCCGGCGGCTATGCCACGCCCGCCCCCCAAGAAGCGGTGCCCGATCTCCAGCGTTGGTGGGTCAATTTCAACGATCCGCAACTCGATGCGATCGTCGATCTGGCGCTGAAGCAGAATCTGGACATTGCGCAGGCGGTGTCGCGGCTGCGACAGGCGCGCGAATCGCTGATCCAGTCGCGCGCGTCGCTGTTCCCGTCGGTGAACGCGAGCGCCGGTTATTCGCGCAACATCAACATCCGCGGGCGCACTTTCGGCCAGATCACCAATGCCGGCATCGTCAACGAGAATTATTCGCTGTCGGGCGACGTGTCCTACACGGCCGACATCTTCGGCGGCGTGCGGCGCGGGGTGGAAGCGGGTCGCGCCAGCTACGAAGCCAGCGGCTATAACCTTGCGCAGGTGCAGGCAACGATCGCGTCCGAAGTCGCGCGCAACTATATCCTCGCGCGCGCGGCCCAAGCGGGCGTCGCGATTGCGCGCAGCAGCCTTGCGATCCAGCAGGACAATCTGGAAATCGCAGGCTTTCGCGTGCAGGCGGGGTTGGTGTCGTCACTCGACGCCGAACAAGCGCGCGCACAGCGAGCGCAGACGGCGGCCAATGTGCCCAGCCTCGAACAGCAATATGAGCAGGCGACCAATCGGTTGGGCGTGCTGACGGGCCAAGCGCCGGGCGCACTGAAGGCGCAGCTCGCGGCAACCGTGCCGATCCCGCAGGGGCCGGGCGCGGTGCCGGTCGGGCTGCCCGCCGATGTGATCCGGTTGCGCCCCGACGTCCGCGCGGCCGAGCGCAATCTGGCGGCGGCGACCGCGCAAATCGGTGTCGCCAAGGCCAATCTGCTGCCTCAGCTCAACCTGTCGGGCAGCATCAACACCAACGCGTCGTCGATCAACGCGCTGACCGACATCATCACTGGTCGCGTGTTCGGCCAGATTGCGCAGACGATCTTCGATGCCGGACGCGGGCGGTCGGTGGTCCGCGCCCGCCGCGCACAGGCAGAGGAAGCCTTTGCCGCGTACAAGGCGAGCGTGCTCGGCGCGCTGGAGGATGTCGAAAATGCGCTGACTGCGCTGGCGACCGCGCAGGCGCGCCAGCGCGAGCTTGAAGTCGCGGCCGATGCCTCAAGCAATGCGGCGCTTCTCGCGCGCAGCCAGTATCGCGCCGGGCTGACCGACATCACCACGCTCAACAACACCGAAGCGTCGCTGCTGTCGGCGCAAAGCGGCCTCAACACCGCGCGGTCGGATCAGGCGCAGGCGCTGGTGCAGCTTTACCTCGCGCTCGGCGGCGGCTGGAATGCCAGCGCCCCGCCGCCGACCGCAGAACCCTTGAAGGCGGGGGACGGCCAGCCCGCGCCCCGCGCGACACCTTAGGACCATCGATGGCAGACGCACCCGCATCCGATCTCAACGATTTCCTTGGCGTCCGACCGGTGCCTGCGTGGCGCCGCTGGGGTAAATGGGTTCTGATCGCGATCGGCGTGGTGCTGCTGATCCTGCTCGTGCTCAGTTTCTTCAGACCCGCCGCCAAGGCGAGCTACGCGACCGATGTCGTGCAGAAGGGCACGCTGACGGTAACCGTGTCCGCAACCGGCAAGCTGGCGCCGACCAATCAGGTCGATGTCGGTTCGGAAGTGTCGGGGCTGGTGTCGAAAGTGCTGGTCGACGTCAATGATCGAGTTGTGAAAGGGCAACCGATCGCGCTGATCGATCCATCGCGCTTCCAGGATTCGGTCAACCAAAGCCGCGCACAGCTGGCGTCGAACCAGGCCGCCGTTGCGCAGGCACAGGCAACGCTGGCGCAATCGAGCGCGCAGCTCAAGCGGCTGGAAGAAGTCAATCGCTTGTCGGGCGGGCGCGTGCCGGCCAAGACCGAAATGGAACAGGCAATCGCCGATCGCGACCGCGCGGTCGCCAATCTGCGCGCGGCGCAGGCCAATGTTGCGGCCGCGCGTGCGACCTTGTCGTCGAACGAGTATAATTATGTCCGCGCGGTGATCCGCTCGCCCGTTAACGGCGTCATCCTCGCGCGGCAGGTCGAGCCGGGGCAGACGGTTGCCGCCTCGTTCAACACGCCGACCCTGTTCGTGATCGCCGAAGACCTGACGCGGATGAAGCTCGAAGTCGCGATCGACGAAGCCGATGTCGGCGAAGTGCGCGAAGGCCAGAAAGCGACCTTCACGGTCGATGCTTTCCCCGGCCAGACTTTCCCGGCGACGATCACGCGCGTCGACCTCGGCTCCAACCTGTCGGCGCAGTCGTCAACGACGACGACCACGACGACGACCAATCAGGTCGTCAGCTATTCGGCGACGCTGTCAGTCGCCAATCCCGACATTCAGCTGCGCCCGGGCATGACGGCAACGGCGGAAATCACGACGACGCAGAAGACCAATGTCCTGCTCGTCCCCAACGGCGCGCTGCGCTTCCGCCCGACGACGCCCGCGGCTGGGTCGCAGGGTGGCGTCGCCAGCGTGTTCGGCCCGCCGCGCCTCAATCGCGGGGGGCCGCGCACCGCCAATGCCGGTCGCGGCGCCACTCAGACGCTCTACGTCCTCGACGCCGATGGCAACATCAAGCCTGTCGAAGTGCGCACCGGTGACACCAATGGCACGCTGACGGAGGTGACCGGCGGTGAACTGAAGCCGGGGCAGAAGGTCGTGACCGGCGAGCTGTCGGCAGCAGCCGCTGCCAAGGCCGCAAGACCCGGCGTGACCGTTGGAGTGAGCCGTGCCCGGTAACGACGGGGCGACCAGTCCGCCACCGCTGATCGCGCTGCGCGGCGTCACCAAGACCTATGGCAGCGGCCCGACGGCGTTTCAGGCGCTGAAAGGCGTCGATCTCGATATCACCGCGGGTGATTTCGTCGCGGTGATGGGGCCGTCGGGCTCGGGGAAGTCGACCACCATGAACATTCTCGGCTGCCTCGACGTGCCGAGCCGGGGATCGTTCCTGTTCAAGGGGCATCACGTCGAATCGCTCGATCGCGACGAACGCGCGCTGCTGCGGCGCAAATATCTCGGTTTCGTGTTTCAGGGGTTCAACCTGCTCGCGCGCACGACCGCGCTCGAAAATGTCGAGCTGCCGCTGCTCTACCGCGGCGACAAGCGCAAGGCGCGGCACGAAGCGGCGATGGCGGCACTCGACAAGGTTGGCCTTGCGCCGTGGTGGGACCACACCCCCGCCGAGCTTTCGGGCGGGCAGCAGCAGCGCGTGGCGATCGCGCGCGCGCTGGTCACGAACCCCGATGTGCTGCTCGCCGACGAGCCGACCGGCAATCTCGATTCGGAACGCTCGCTCGAAATCATGGAATTGCTGACTGAACTCAACCGGTCGCTCGGCATTACCGTGCTGATGGTGACGCATGAGCCCGATATGGCGGCGTTCGCGAACACGATCATCCACTTCAAGGATGGGCTGGTCGAACGCATCGAGACCGGCATGCGCATGACTGAGTCCGACCGGGCGAGCACGCACTGATGTTCTTCACCACGATCAGCCTCGCGCTCCGGTCGATCGCGCGGCACAAGCTGCGCTCGTTCCTGACGACGCTCGGCATCATCATCGGCGTGGCGGCAGTGGTGACGATGGTCACGCTCGGCAAGGCAACGACGGCGGCGGTGCAGGCGTCAATCTCGTCGCTCGGCACCAACATCCTGCAGGTGCGCCCGGGTGCCGGCTTCGGGCGCGGTGGCGGCGGGCCCCGTCCGGCCGACTTCAAGATCGAAGATGTCGAGGCGGTGCGCAAACAGATCGCCGGCATCAATGCGGTCGCTGAAGAATCGCAGACGACCGCCACGGTAATCTATGAAGGCGCCAATTGGTCGACCACGGTCAACGGCACCACCAACGACTTCTTCCGCGTTAATCCGTGGCCGCTGACGGCGGGGCGCGAATTCACGCCGCAGGAATTGAGCGCGGGCAAGTCGGTTTGCATCCTCGGCAACACCGTCAAGACCAACCTCTACCGCGAGGCTGACCCCGTCGGCACGCAAATGCGCATTGCCGGCATCAGTTGCGAAGTGATCGGGGTGCTGAAAGGCAAGGGGCAGGCAGGCTTCGGGCAGGACCAGGACGACCTGGTCGTCATGCCGATCAAGGCCGTGCAGCGCCGCATCACGGGTAACCGTGACATCCGGGTGATGCTGGTCGGCGTCAACGCCGATTATTCGACCGCGCAGGTGCAGGCATCGATCACCGATCTGATGCGCGAACGCCGCAACATCACCAAGGGCAAGGACGACGATTTCTTCATCTTCGACACCAAGCAGTTCACCGACACACTCACGCAGACGACGTCGCTTTTGACCGGCATCGTTTCGGCGGTCGCGGCAATCAGCCTGATCGTTGGCGGGATCGGCATCATGAACATCATGCTCGTCTCGGTAACCGAACGCACGCGCGAGATCGGCATTCGCCTCGCGATCGGCGCGGTCGCGCGCGAAGTGCTGATGCAATTCCTGATCGAGGCGATCGCGCTGTCGTGCATCGGCGGCATCATCGGCATCCTGCTCGCGCAGCTCGTAATCGTGGGACTGGTGCCGTTGCTGAAGGTGACGTGGCTGTTCGATTTGCAGATCAACATCGTCGCCTTCGCGATTTCGGCGATCATCGGCGTGGTGTTCGGCTTCTTCCCGGCGCGGCGTGCGGCCAGCCTGAACCCGATCGACGCGCTGCGGCACGAATAGACTTTTCGTCCCCCGTTCGTCACGAGCGAAGTCGAGGAGCAGGAGTGCGGCGAGATCGCTTGTGGCCGGTCCCTCGACTTCGCTCGGGACGAACGGGGTGGATTTGGACGCGCAGGCTCAAACCAGCGCGCGCAAGGCTGCCAGATCCTCGGGCGTGTCGATGTCGATCAGTTCGGCGGGGTTGGTCACGATATGCCGTCCGGCACGGATGAGCGCGCGACCGCCTTCGTCGCCACGGCTTTCGGCAAGCGTGGAGAAACGCCCGGCAGCGAACAGCGCGGGCGGGGAAGGGCGGGTGCCGTCGCTGGAGGCAATTACATCATCGGGGCCGCTGGCGGCGTCGAGCAGACGGAAAATCTGCGCGGCGGTGACGCGCGGCATGTCGGCGAGCGCGACCACCATCGCGGTGACGCCAGCCGCCTGCGCTGCGGCGACGCCCAGCCGGAGCGATCCCGACAGTCCGGCCTCGGGCGCGGGGTTGGTGACCGTACGATAGCCGTGGGCGCCGAAATCGAGATCAGTGCCCGACGTGATCGCGACCCGGTGCGCAAAGGGCACCGCCTCGAGCGCGATCACGACGTGCAGGGCAAGCGGACGGCCGAGGAAATCGACCGCCAGCTTGTCGGTCTCGCCGAAGCGTAGCGATCGCCCTGCCGCAAGCAGGACGAGCATCGTCGATTCGGCGCGGATCACGCCACTTTGGCGTTGAACGCCGCCACCATCGCTGCCGCGATCGACAGCGCGATTTCGGCCGGGCCGACCGCGCCGATGTCGAGCCCGACGGGGGCGTCGATGCGGTCGAGCACATCGGCGGCGAGGCCCGCCGCCGCCAGCCGCTCGCGCCGCGCGGCGTGGCTGCGCCGCGAGCCGAGCGCGCCGACGTAAGCCGCAGGGCTGGCGAGCGCGGCGGTGAGCGCCGGGTCGTCGATCTTGATGTCATGGCTGAGCGTGACGATCGCGGTTGCCGGATCGGGCCTGAGCGCGGCAATCGCCTCGTCGGGCCAGCGATCGTCGAGCGTGACGCCGGGGAAACGCTCCTCGGTCAGGAAGCGCGCGCGCGGATCGATGACGGTGACGGCGATCCCCAGTTCGCGGGCGAGTCCGCTCAGCGCCTGCGCAATCTGCACCGCGCCGACGATGAGCAGGCGGCGTGGCGGATCATAGCGGTTGACGAAAGCACCCTCGCGCTCGCCGATCATCGATTCGCCGCTGGCGGTGTCGGTGGCGATGCTCAGCCGCTCGCCGCGCGCGCGCGCCTCGGCGATGGCGTCGAACAGCGCGGGCGCAAAGCCGCCGTCGCGCACTGGCTGGACCAGCACGTCGATTTCGCCGCCGCACGGCAGACCGACTTCCCAGGCCGCCGCGTCGGCGACGCCGTAGTGCTTAAGCTGCGCAGGGGCGCCCGCGATGACTTCGGCAGCGGTGGCGAGAATGTCGCTTTCGACACAGCCGCCCGAGACCGAGCCTTCGAAGCGGCCGTCTTCGTGGACGATCATATGGCTCCCGCGCGGGCGCGGCGCCGACCCCCAGGTGCTGACGACGGTCGCCAGCGCGAGCCGCGCACCCTGCCATTGCGCGGCGGCGGCGAGGACGGAGTCATTATCGGCCACGTTCAGCTACTTCCCTGTCCCCGTTCGTGTTGAGCTTGTCGAAACACCGTCCTTTTTCTGCGAGCCGGTGGAGAAGAAGGACGGCCCTTCGACGAGCTCAGGGCAAACGGCATTATCGTGCATCGTCACGAAACCTAAACCGGCGGCAGCCCGGGCAAAATCTGGTCGAGCGTCATCGGCCAGTCGCGCACGCGCACGCCGCAGGCATTGTAAACCGCGTTCGTCACCGCGGCGCCCAGCCCCGAGATGCCGAGCTCGCCCAGCCCCTTGGCGCCGACAGGGCTGGCGTGCTCATCGATCTCCTCGACGAAGTAAGCCTCGATCTGCGGCACATCGGCATTCACCGGGATGTGATATTCGGCGAGGTCGCGATTGACGTAAGCGCCAGTGCGCGGGTCGAGGATCGCGGCTTCGTGGAGCGCATAGCCAAGGCCCCAGATCATCCCGCCGATCGCCTGGCTGCGCGCGGTCTTGGCGTTCAGGATCCGCCCGCAATCGAACACGCCGAGCAGCCGCCGCACACGGACTTCGCCGGTGACGGCATGCACCGCGACTTCGGCGAATTGCGCGCCATAGGTGCCCTGGCTGAAGCTGCGGCTGTTGCTGCCAGGATGGATCGCGCCGATCGCTTCGATGGGCGCGTCGCCGACGAGTTCGGCGATCGGCACGCGGCGGTTGCCCGCAATCGCGTGGCCGTCCTTGAGCGTCATGTCCTCGGGGTTCGCCCCCATCCGCATCGCCAGTTCGGCGACGATGTCCTCACACGCGATCATCACCGACGATCCACTCGACGCCGCCCCGAACGAGCCGCCCGACCCCGCGCCATCGGGATGGTCCGAGTCGCCGAGCGCCACCCGCACGCGATCGATCGGCAGCCCGAGCGATTCGCCCGCGATCTGCGCGAGAATCGTGTAGGTGCCGGTGCCGATATCGGTCATGTCGGTTTCGACTTCGGCGATCCCCTCGGGCGTCAGCCTTACCCGCGCGAAACTGTCGGCGAGGAAGTTCACCCGCGCTGCCGTCGCCATGCCCATGCCGATCAGCCATTCGCCTTCGCGGCGCTGGCCGGGCGTGGCGATGCGCTGGTCCCAGCCGAAGCGCCGTGCGCCTTCGTCGAAACAATCGATCAGGCGGCGCGTGGAGAAAGGCTTGCCGCTGGTCGGGTCGACGCTTGGTTCATTGGCCTTGCGGAAGTCGATCGGGTCCATGCCGAGTTGCTCGGCCATTTCGTCCATCGCCGCTTCGAGCGCCATCATGCCGACCGCTTCGCCGGGCGCGCGGACGGCGCCGGCGGCGGTGACGTTGATCTTGACGATCTTGGTCGTGAAGCTGCGCGCGGGCGCGGCGTAGAGCGACAAGGCACCGAGCGCCACGGGTTCGAAGAAGTTCAGCCCGGTCTTCTGGCTGGTGACGCTGTCCTGCGCCATTGCCGTCAGCTTGCCGTCGGGGCCAGCGGCGAGCCGCACGCGCTGATGCGTATCGGCGCGGCCATAGACCGAGTGGAACAGCTGCTGCCGGGTCAGCGCGACCTTCACCGGCCGCCCGACCTTTTCGGCACCGATCGCCGCCAGCACCGTCTCCGGCCCGCCGATCTTCCCGCCGAAACCGCCGCCGATATAGGGCGACAGGACGTGAATCTTCTCGACCGGAATGCCGAGCGAATTGGCGAGCACTGGCGTGAAGCCGCGCATGATCTGGATCGATCCGTAAAGCGTCAGCCGGTCGCCATCCCATTCGGCAATCGCCGCGTGCGGCTCCATCGCGGCATGAACCTGATAGGGTGTCGAATAAGTGACATCGAGCGTCACCTCGGCTGCGGCCATCGCCGCGTCGACATCGCCGATGACGACATTGGGCAGCATCGCGCCCTTGTGCGGGTCCTGCGCGCTTGCCTGATTGCCGAGCGTGTCGAACTGGCCCTTGACCTGGACATAATCGACCGTGACCGCTTGTGCGGCGGCGCGCGCGGCTTCGAAGCTGTCGGCGACGACGAGGCCGATGATCTGGCCATAGCTTTCGAGCGTGCCGTCGTTGCGCGGATGCTGGGCCGCGCGGATGATGTGCGATTCGCTCGGCAGGCGGGGATCGTCGGTGATGACCGCGAGCACGCCGGGCATCGCTTCGGCGGCGCTGGTGTCGATCGACCGCACCGCACCGACCGCGACCGTCGCGGTGATCGCATAGCCATAGGCCATCGCGCCCTGCGGCCGATGTTCGGCGGCGTAGCGCGCGGCGCCCGTTACCTTGGCGACGCCGTCGATCCGGTCGATGCCCTTGCCGAGCAGCCCCTGCACGCTGCGCGAGAGCGCGGAGGGGCCGAAATCGGCGTCCATCGTGTATTCGGTCATCGAGCGGCCTCCGTCAGGTCGCGCAGCGCCGCGATCAGCGTGCGGCGCATCAGCGGGATCTTGAAGTTGTTATGGCCTTGTCCGCGCGCATTCTTGAGCAGCGCATCGGCAGCGGCTTCGAACGCGGCGATGCCCGCCGGTTGGCCGACCAGCGCGGCCTCGACCGCCGCGTCGCGCCACGGCACCGGCGCCAGCCCGCCGAAGGCGAGCCGCGCCGAGGCGATCCTGCCGTCCTCGACCGCAATCGCCGCCGCGACCGACACCACCGCAAAGGCATAGGACGCGCGGTCGCGAACCTTGCGATAGAGTTGCTTGCCGGCAGGTGGCGCGGGCAGTTCGATGTGCGTGATCAGCTCGCCGGGCTGGAGGCTCGTCTCGATCTGCGGGGTCTCGCCGGGCAGGCGGTAAAGGTCGCCGAGCGCGATCCGCCGCCGGTCGCCGCCGGGCTGGAGCGTCACCACCACGGCATCCAGCGCGCGCATTGCCACTGCCATGTCGCTCGGGTGGGTGGCGATGCAATGCTCGCTGGTGCCCAGAATCGCGTGGATGCGGTTGAACCCGCCCTGCGCGTTGCAGCCCGTGCCCGGCGCGCGCTTGTTGCACGGCGCGGCGGTGTCGTAGAAATAATAGCAACGCGTCCGCTGGAGCAGATTGCCCCCGGTCGTCGCCTTGTTGCGCAACTGCGCCGATGCGCCCGACAGCAGCGCGCGGGCGAGCATCGGATAGCGCGCGCGGATCAGCGGATGCGCGGCGAGATCGCTGTTGGGCACCAGCGCGCCGATCCGCACGCCGCCGTCATGCTCCTCGACCTGCGCGAGGTCGATCCGGCTGATGTCGACGAGCGCCTCGGGCGCTTCGATCTGCAGCTTCATCAGGTCGAGCAGATTGGTACCGCCCGCGATGAACTTGGCGCCTTCGCCGATCGCCGCGACGGCGGCTTCGGGGCTGTCGGCGCGCGCATAGCTGAACGATTTCATGCGCCTGCCACCTCGCGGCCAGCGGGAGTCAGCCCGGCAACGTCGGCAATGGCGTCGACGATATTGGGATAGGCCGAACAGCGGCACAGATTGCCGCTCATCCGCTCCGAAATCTCGTCGTCGTTCAGCTCGACCATGTCGAGCGACGCGCTGACATGGCTCGGCATGCCGGCGCGGACTTCCTCGAGCATGCCGACCGCCGACATGATCTGGCCGGGCGTGCAATAGCCGCACTGGAAGCCGTCGTGCTTCACGAACGCCGCCTGCATTGCGTGGAGTTCGTCGCCCTCGGCCAACCCTTCGATCGTGGTGATCGTGTCGCCGTCGTGCATCACCGCCAGCGTCAGGCAAGCGTTGATGCGCCGCCCGTTGACGAGCACCGTGCACGCCCCGCACTGGCCGTGGTCGCAGCCCTTCTTGGTGCCGGTCAGCTCCAGATGATCGCGCAGCAGATCGAGCAGCGAAGTGCGGATATCGGGATCAGCGTCATAGGCCGCCCCGTTGATGGTGAATTGCATGCGGGGCCCCTTTGCCTGAAGACATGCGATCGGAAGGACCCTAAAGGTGGGGCACCGAAGCGCGGAGGGCAAGCCATGCGGATGTTTTTTGCAGCAGCGGGGGCACTGGTCGCCGCGCTGGTGCTGGGGCAAGGTGCCGCGATGTCGTCCGCACCGCCCGCCGCCAAGCCGTCCGCCCAAAAGCCGATCGTCATTGCGCATCGCGGCGCGAGCGGGCTGCGGCCCGAACATACGCTTGCGGCTTACAAGCTGGCGATCGAGCAGGGCGCCGATTTCATCGAACCCGACCTGGTGCTGACCAAGGACGATGTGTTCGTCGCGCGCCACGAAAACGACATCACCGGCACCACCGATGTCGCCGCGCACCCCGAATTTGCCGCACGCAAGACCACCAAGGTAATCGATGGCGAAAGCCACACCGGCTGGTTCACCGAGGATTTCACGCTCGCCGAGTTGAAGACGCTCCGGGCGAAGGAACGGCTCCCGCAACTGCGCCCCGGCAATGCGAAATTCGATGGCCAGTTCGAAGTGCCGACGCTCGCCGAAGTGATCGCGCTGGCAAAAAGGCACGGCGTCGGCATCTATCCCGAAACCAAGCACCCAAGCTATTTCGCGTCGATCGGCCATCCGATGGAAGCGCGGCTGGCCGCCGAACTGAAAGCGGCTGGCTGGGATTCGGCGAGTGCGCCGGTGTTCATCCAGTCGTTCGAGGTCAACAACCTGAAGGCGCTGCACAAGCTGACGCGCGTGCGGCTGATCCAGCTGATGAACGACCTCGGCGGCCCCGCCGACAATGCCGCGCCAAGCTATGCCGCGATGGCGACGCCCGCCGGGCTCAAGGCGATCGCTGCCTATGCGTACGGGATCGGGCCGAGCAAGACGATGATCTGGAAAGGCGAAGGGCCGCCGACCTCGCTGGTGGCGGACGCGCATGCCGCCGGACTCAAGCTTCATCTCTGGACCTTCCGCGCCGAAAACGCCTTTTTGCCCGCGGCTTTCCGCACCGGCAGCGATCCGGCGACGCACGGCCGCGTCGCCGACGAAATCCGTGCCTATATCGGCTTTGGCGTCGACGGTTTCTTCACCGACTTCCCCGGCATCGGCGTCGAAGCGCGCAAAGCATCGCGGCGATGAAGCTGCTTGCCGCCATGCTGCTGCCGCTGCTGTCAAGCGGCTGTCTGGCGAAGGCCGTGGTCGGTGTCGCGACGGCGCCGGTCAAGGTGGTGGGCAAAGCGGTCGACTGGACCACCACCAGCCGCGACGAGGCCGATCGCAATGCCGGACGCAAGGCGCGCAAGGCCGAGAAGCATTGCCGCAAGCACCCCGACGATTGCCGCGTCGAGGAAAGGCTCGTGCCGCGCGACTGACGGCGCGGGCCCTTTTGCGGAATCGGCGGCGCATGATAGGCTACGCCCATGGCCACCGACACACATGTTCTGACGCGCCCGCCCGAGGGCGCTGGTCCCGACTGGACGATCCCGCAGGGTTGGGAAAGCTATTCCGCGGAAGAACATGCGATCTGGGACACGCTCTATGCGCGTCAGGCGCGGCTCTTGCCCGGGCGCGCGTCGGAGGCTTTCCTGCGCGGTCTCGACGCGCTCAAGCTTTCAGAAGCAGGCATTCCCAATTTCGAGGAACTTTCCGAACGGCTGATGAAGCTGACCGGCTGGCAGGTCGTCGCCGTGCCGGGGCTGGTGCCCGACGATGTCTTTTTCGATCACATGGCCAATCGCCGCTTCGTCGCGGGCAATTTCATCCGCCGCGCCGACCAGCTCGATTATCTCGAAGAACCCGACGTCTTCCACGACGTGTTCGGCCATGTGCCGTTGCTCGCCGATCCGGTATTTGCCGATTATCTCGCGGCCTATGGGCGCGGCGGGCAGCGGGCGCTGGCGCTGGGTGGCGAGAAATACCTCAAATATCTCTCGCGGCTCTATTGGTACACGGTCGAATTCGGGCTGGTCGAGGAAGCGGGCGCGTTGCGCATCTATGGCTCGGGCATCGTCTCGTCAGCGGCCGAAAGCGTGTTCGCGCTCGACGATCCCAGCCCCAACCGGATCGGCTTCGGGCTCGAACGCGTGATGCGCACCGAGTACCGGATCGACGATTTTCAGCAGAATTATTTCGTCATTCCGAGCTTCGACGAATTGCTGCGGGTGACGGTCGAAACCGATTTCGCGCCGGTTTACGCGGCGGTCGAGGCGGCCGACACCATTCGCATTGCCGAGATTGTCGATGGCGACCGGGTGTTTACGGTCGGCACCCAGGCCTATGCGGCGGCACGCGCCGAGGCGAAGCTGGTCTGACGGACGCTACCAGCGCTCGGCATCGCCGAGGCCATGCCCCGGCAGGCCGCGCAGGCGAAAGCCCGGCCGCTTGCGCAGGCGCAGGATCGTCCAGTCGCCCAGCACCAGCCGCTCGGCGACGCGGCAGCCCCGACGCCGATACGCCGCCTCGACCGCTGCCGCCTGACGCGTCAGCAAGCCCGCCAGCACGATCTGCGCGCCGGGCGAGGCAATCGCGGTGAAATCTCCCGCCAGCTCAATCAGCGGCGCGGCAAGGATGTTGGCGATGACGAGGTCATAAGGCGCGCGGTCGAGCACCAGCGGCGCCGCAACGCCATCGGCGACGCCCAGCGCGAGCCTGCCCGGCGCATTGCCCGTCGGCACGCCGTTGGCGACCGCGTTTTCGGCCGAGACGTCGATCGAGACCGGATCAATGTCGGTCGCGGTCGCATAGGCGCGCGGCCACAGATGCAGCGCCGCGAATGCCAGCAGCCCGGTGCCGGTGCCGAGGTCGATCAGATTGTCGACTCGCGTGCCGCGCCGCCGGATCGCATCGAGCATCATCAGGCAGCCCGTCGTCGTCTCGTGATGGCCGGTGCCGAACGCACGGCTTGCCTCGATGCGATAGGCGCGCACGCCCGCCGGCACATCATCGGCATAAGCGCCGGTGTGGACGTAGAAGCGGCCGGCGCGCACCGGCGTCAGATCGGCCTGGCTCAGCGAGACCCAATCGGCATCGGGGATGTGGACCGGCTTGGCCGCAACCTTGGCCGACGACGGCACCAGTGCCCGCACAGCGGCAATCGCGGCGGCATTCGGCTTGCCTTCGAAATAGGCATCGAGCCGCCAGCGCTCGGCATCGTCCTCGACTTCCTCGGTGGTCATCAGCACCGGCGGCGGATCGATCCCGAGGTCGATCATCTCGGCGTCGATCGCCTCGGCCTCGGCGCGAGTGCACGGCAGCGTGAGCTTCCAGCTAGCGGACATAGCTCGCCCCGTTCACGTCGAGCACGGCCCCGGTCATCGACGGCGGTGCCTCGAGCGCGCAGAAACGGGCGGCAATCGCCACTTCTTCGGGATCGGCGACCTTGCCGAGCGGGATGTCGGCGAGCAGCTTGTCGCCGCCGCGGCTCGCCAGATAATCCTCGGCCATGCCGGTCATGGTGAAGCCGGGGCAGATCGCGAACGCCAATATGCCTTCGCGGGCATAGCCGCGCGCGATGCTCTTGGTCATCGCGACCATCCCGGCTTTCGACGCGGCATAATGCCAGTGATCGGGCGAGTCGCCGCGATAGGCCGCGCGGCTGGCGATGTTGACGATGCGCCCGCCAGAGCCGCGTGTGCGCCAGTGGAGCACCGCGCGGCGGCAGAGATCGGCCGAGGCGGTCAGGTTGATCTGCATCGTCCGCGCCCAGTCGGCCAGCCATGCCGCATCATCGCGGTCGATCGGGTTCGCTTCGAACACGCCGGCATTGTTGATCAGCACGTCGATCCGCCCGTCGAACTGCGCGAGCGCGGTTTCCCACAGGCGCGCGGGTGCGTCGGCATCGGCGAAGTCGGCGGCGATGCCGCTTCGCGTGGCATGAGCGGCGAGGCGGACGGAGTCGCCCGCCAGTGCCGATGCGATTGCCGCGCCGATGCCACGGCTGCTGCCGGTCAGGAGAATGTTCACCATGTCGGCGACTTAAGCGCGGCGACGGCAGCGATGTAAAGCCGTGTGCGCGAAGGGCGGCGCGCCGAAGCCGCCTCAGTCGGCGATCTTGGCCAGGAAATCGCCAGCGGTCAGGTTCAAATCGTCGAGCGCGTGGTGCAGGCGGGCAAAGTCATTGCCAACCCGGTCGATATCGTCGGCGACACTCTTGGTGTTGCTGCGGATCGCGTCGATCGTGCGCGCGGTGTTGCTGGCCGCAACGGCAGTCTGGTCGACCGCGGCAGTGATTGACATGACGGTCTTCGCCTGCGCGCCGATCACTTGCTGAATACGCTCCGCGCTGGCGCGGACATCGGCGACCGTCTGGAAGATCAGCGCGTTGGTGTCGACTGTCGAGCGGCTTGCCGACTGGATCGCGGCGATCTTGGCGGCGATGTCATCCGTCGCGCGCGCCGTCTGGTTGGCAAGGCTTTTCACTTCCTGCGCAACCACCGCGAAGCCGCGCCCGGCGTCGCCTGCACGCGCGGCTTCAATGGTGGCGTTAAGCGCGAGCAAATTGGTCTGCCCGGCAATGTCGCGGATCAGGCCCAGAATCGATTCGATCGACTTTGCATGATCACTGAATGCGGCCGACGCGACCATCGCCTCGCGCGCTTGTTCGGATGCGCGCGCAGCGATCGTGCCGGTCGCATCGACTTCGTCGCAAGCGGTTTCGATCGCCTGCATCAGCCCGCCCGCTGTCTGCGCCGCCTGACGCATCGCTGCCGCCGATTGCTCGGCTGCGATCGCGACTTCGCTGGTCTGATCGAGCATCACGCGGGCCGACGTCGACACCGTCTTGGCCTGATCCTTCAGTTGTGCGCCCAGCGAAGCGCTCTGTTGGACGCTTGCAGCCATCGTCGCGCGAAAGCGCTCGGATTGCTCACGGCGTTCTTCGCGCACGACGCTGGCTTGCAGGTTGCCAAGCCACGACACCATTGCTTCATTTTCAACACAGGCGAGCCGCTGGGCAACGTCGGCCATCCGGTAATAGCGATCGAGATCGCCGTCACATTCTGCGCGCAGAAGATCCATGATCTTGCTGCAGCCCCAATTATAGCTCGACAGCATTTCCTGCACCGAAGCACGGGCGGCATGCGCCTCGGCGACTTGCCGCGCGCAGGTTTCGATCCACGCATCTTCAAAGGGCGCGCGGAACTTCAACCGGGTGTAGTCGGCGCTCCGCTTGATGCGCTTGGCGCGCACCTCCGGGGTGAAAACGCCACGATAGGGCGCCATGTGCGGGTGGCCGAGATAATGGTCCCAAAAGGCTTCGGAGACGCGGTCGGCGATGCGGTCGATCGCCGCACTGGTTTCGCGGTAGTGGGCCGAAATAAAGCCGTCGCGGTCGTAGTTCATCACCCGGTCGCGCGCGGAACGCTGGCCTTCGCCCCAGACGGCACTTGCTGCAAACGCGCTCGGGGACGGTATCATGCGGCGACTTTCGAGATGAAATCGCCGGCCGTCACCTTGAGCCGGCCGAGCTGGGAATCGAATGCGTCAAAACCCGAGCCGACACGGTCGATGTCGCGCGCGACGCTTTTGGCGTCTTCGCGGATCGCCGCGATCGTGTTCGACATCGAATCGGCGGCGAGCGCGGTTTCGTCTACCGATGCGGTGATCGCGGTCACGGTCTGCGCCTGCATTTCCATCGCCGCGCGGATTTTTTCCGCCGACAGCTGAACTTCGGCGACAGTCGAGCAGATCGACGCATTGGTTTCGACGGTTGACCGCGTGGCCGACTGGATCGCGGCGATCTTGGCGGCAATGTCATCGGTCGCCCGCGCGGTCTGGTTGGCCAGACTCTTCACTTCCTGCGCGACTACCGCGAAGCCGCGGCCAGCGTCGCCGGCACGCGCCGCTTCGATTGTCGCGTTCAGGGCAAGCAGGTTGGTTTGCCCCGCAATGTCGCGGATCAGGCCCAGGATCGATTCGATCGACTTGGCGTGATCGCTCAGCGTTTCGGACATGCCGACGGCGGCGCCCGCCTGACCGGCGGCGCGGGTCGCGATTTCAGCGGCCGCTTCCACTTCGCTCCGCGCATCTTCGATCGCACGGATCAGGCCGGCAGCGGTCTGCGCGGCCTCGCGCATCGCGACCGCCGATTGTTCGGCAGCAGCAGCGACTTCGCTGGTCTTGCCGAGCATCCCGCGCGTCGAGTTCGACGAGCGGCTGGCCTGGGTCCGCAGCGCGCTGCCCTCCTGGCTGACGCTTTCGACCATCTTGGCGATGCCGTCGCGGAATTCCGACGCGAGCCGATCGCGGGCGACCTGCGCGCTGTGATCGCGATAGGCGTTGTAGATCGCGACGGTGATCTCGCCTTCCAGCGCGGACAACCGCAGCAGCGTGTCGATCATCGCCGGCAGCCGCTGGTCGGTGCGGTCGATCCGGCGCATCAGCACGTCGAGCGCGGCGCGATCGCTGGCGTTGATCATTGACAGCAGCGCCATCGGCGTGACGCCCGCGACATAGGCGGCGGCGACCGACCGCTCGATCGATTCGATCCAGTTGCGACCGGCAGTGTCGAGAAAGCGGTTGCGCAAGAACTCGCAGCCGATGTCGATCATCTTCTGCGTTTCCATCGGCGCCCATTGCCGCTCGTCAGCAAAGCAGCGGAGCCATTGCTGCCAATAGGCGGCGGATGCCTCGCGTACTTCGGGCTCAAGCGCGGTCCAGGCGTCGCGGCTGGCCTGCGCGAGCGATCCGTCGAAATCGAACACCCGCAGACGTGCCGACAAATCGATTGCCGCTGCGACGGTTCCGATTACGGGCAAATCACTGTTGTGCAACGGGCATTCCTTCCAAGGACGCAACACCGGGATCGTTCCCTGATCACCGCAATCGGTACGGCGATTTGGTTAAGACTGAGTTAGGACGCGGTACCGCGCATCGGGCAGGTTGCATCGCCGGGCGCCCGGGGTAATAGGAGCGCCACAGTCGCATGAAGGGATCAATGCCTTGGCTTCGTCGCGCCCAGCCCGCCCGCTTTCGCCGCATCTGAGTATCTGGAAATGGGGGCCGCACATGCTGGTCTCGATCCTGCACCGGGTGACGGGTGACGGGATGGCGCTCGTCGGCTCGTTGCTGTTCGTGTGGTGGCTGGCTGCCGTTGCAAGTGGCCCTGAGGCCTATGGCTGGTTCCTGAAGCTGTTCACGCTCGACGGCGGCAAGCTGACCCCGCTCGGCTATCTGTTCGGCATCGGGCTGACGCTGGCCTTCTTCCAGCACATGATGAGCGGCATCCGCCATCTGATGCTCGATACCGGTGCGGGCTATGAGCTGCGGTCGAACAAGGCGTTTGCCCAGGCGACGATGCTGGTGTCGATCATCCTGACGGTGGCCTATTGGGCCTATCTGCTGGCGGGGAAATAACATGGGCAATGGTACCGAACTCGGCCGCGTGCGCGGCCTCGGCTCGTCGAAGCACGGCGCGCAGCATTGGTGGCACCAGCGGTTGACCGCCGCGGGCAATCTGTTGCTGATGGCATGGCTGCTGGCGTCGATCGCGTTGCTGCCCGGCCATGATTATGAAACGATGCGTCGCTGGATCGCCGCCCCCGTCGCCGCCATCCCGATGACGCTCTTGGTCACCAGCGTCTTCTATCATTTCCGGCTCGGGCTGCAGGTGCTGATCGAGGATTATCAGCACGGCGCGATGCGGACGGCGCTGATGCTGCTGTTGAACTTCTTCGTGGTCGGCCTTGGCGCGACCGCCATTTTCTCGATCCTGAAAATCGCCCTTGCCGGAGCCGCTGCATGACCGCCTACAAGATCATCGATCACACCTATGACGCGGTGGTGGTCGGCGCGGGCGGCAGTGGCTTGCGCGCGACGATGGGCATTGCCGAAGCCGGGCTGAAGACCGCGTGCATCACCAAGGTGTTCCCGACCCGCAGTCATACCGTCGCGGCGCAGGGCGGGATTGCCGCCTCGCTCGGCAACATGGGGCCGGATCACTGGACCTGGCACATGTACGACACCGTCAAGGGCTCCGACTGGCTCGGCGATCAGGACGCGATCGAATATCTGTGCCGCGAAGCGCCCGCCGCCGTGTACGAGCTCGAACATGCCGGCGTGCCGTTCAGCCGTACCGAGGAAGGCAAGATCTACCAGCGCCCGTTCGGCGGCATGATGCAGAACATGGGCGAGGGGCCGCCGGCGCAGCGCACCTGCGCCGCCGCTGACCGTACCGGCCATGCGATGCTGCACGCGCTCTATCAGCAGAGCCTGAAATATGACGCGGACTTCTACATCGAATATTTCGCGCTCGACCTGATCATGGAAAACGGCGTCTGCCGGGGCGTTATCGCGCTGTGCATGGAAGACGGGTCGATCCACCGCTTCCGCAGCCATGCCGTGGTGCTCGCGACCGGTGGCTATGGCCGCTGCTATTTCTCGGCGACCTCGGCGCATACCTGCACCGGCGACGGCGGCGGGATGGTGCTGCGCGCCGGGCTGCCGCTGCAGGATATGGAGTTCGTCCAGTTCCACCCGACCGGCATCTATGGCGCGGGCGTGCTGATCACCGAAGGCGCGCGCGGCGAGGGCGGTTACCTGACCAATTCCGAAGGCGAGCGCTTCATGGAGCGCTACGCCCCATCGGCGAAGGACCTCGCCTCGCGCGACGTCGTCTCGCGCTCGATGGCGATGGAAATCCGCGAGGGGCGCGGCGTCGGCAAGGAGAAGGACCATATCTTCCTCCACCTCGACCATATCGATCCCAAGGTGCTCGCCGAGCGTCTCCCCGGCATCACCGAGACCGGCAAGATCTTCGCCGGCGTCGACCTGACGCGCCAGCCGCTGCCGGTGGCGCCGACCGTGCATTACAACATGGGCGGCATCCCCTGTAACTTCCACGGCGAAGTCGTCCATCTGAAGGACGGCAACCCGGATGCCGTCGTCCCCGGCCTGTTCGCGGTCGGCGAAGCGGCGTGCGTGTCGGTGCACGGCGCCAATCGCCTCGGCTCCAACTCGCTGATCGATCTCGTGGTGTTCGGCCGCGCGACCGGCCTGCGGATCAAGGAAACGCTCAAGCCGAATACGCCGCACAACCCGCTCCCCAAGGGCTCGGAAGAACTGTCGCTCACCCGGCTCGACAAGTTCCGCCACGCCAGCGGCGGCACGCCGACGGCGGTGCTTCGGCTCGACATGCAGCGCACGATGCAGAAGCATTGCGCGGTGTTCCGCGACAATGCGCTGCTGAGCGAAGGCCAGACCAAGATTGCGGCAACCTATGCGGGGCTGGCGGACGTGAAGGTCAATGACCGGTCGATGATCTGGAACACCGATCTGGTCGAAACGCTCGAGCTCGACAATCTGCTCGCGCAGGCGGTGGTGACGGTGAATTCCGCCGCCAACCGCCAGGAATCACGCGGCGCCCACGTCAACGAGGATTACCCCGAGCGCGACGACGCCAACTGGATGAAGCACACGATCGCGACGTTCCAGGGCTGGGGCGGCGACGGCGGCCAGGTGGCGATCGATTACCGTCCGGTGCACGACTACACGCTCACCGACGATATCGAATATATCAAGCCGAAGAAGCGGGTTTATTGAGCGACGAGCAACCCGAGTTCTTAAGGCGGACCTTTGTCGCCGGGCTTTTGGTGGCGATTCTTTGTCCTGCGGCCGCCGGAAGCGCACGCCGAGGACGGAGAGGCCGTGCGCGGCGCGCCCGGGTCGGGGGCCTTTCGCTGCCGCGTGGGACCACAGATGGCGATTGCCCGTGCAACGGTGGACGAGTGTGTGTCGGTCCGCGCGGAGGCCGTTATTGCATCACCAGCAGCGGGCGTAAGCGTTACGGCGTCTAGTGTCGCCCGAGACTTGGTGCTGATCGGCGCCGATTCACGCGGGCCATTTTTCCCGGATTGATCCGGTGGAAGTCCAATGCGCCCGTTGACATCCCCCCGCCGCGCGCCCGACACTCGGTATCGCAACCCGGGGACACGACTTGGCCGCACTGCCGTATCTGCGTATCTTCCTCAGCGCTTTCTTCGTCACGGTCGCGGTCGTCCCCGCGACGCCGCAGCAAGCGCCGCGCAAGCCGCCGGAGCATGGTCCGCCCGCGCCCTTCTTCAATGCGATGACGCCGGAAGAAGTCACCCGCTATTCGGACGGCGGGACCGAAGTCGAGCATCACCGCGACCCCGTGGACGAGCTTGCCGAGCATCGCCGGCTCGACCGCGCGCTCGCCAGTCTCGCGCCGCAGCGCAAGGGCGTCGTCGATGCCTATGTCGTCACGGTCGCGCTCGACAGCGATGGCGAATTCTCGCGCGAGGCGCGCGAGGCGGGGCGGGTGCTCGCGCGCCGCTATGATGCTGCTGGCCGCACGATCACCTTGGCGGGTCCGGACGGCAGGGGCGGTGCCGATCTGCCGCGCGGCAGCCCGGCGCATCTCGGGCTCGTCCTTGCGCGCATCGCCGAACTGATGGACAAGCGCGAAGACGTGGTCGTGCTCTATACGACGAGCCACGGCGCGCGGATCGGCGTCGTCTATAACGACGGCGACAATGGTTTTGGCGTCGTCAGCCCGGCGCGGCTTGCGGCGCTGTTCGACCGGCTCGGCATCAAGCGGCGGCTGGTTATGGTGAGCGCCTGCTATTCGGGCAGCTTCGTCCCCGCGCTCGCCGATGACGACAGCGCGGTGCTGACCGCCTCGGTCGGCGACCGCACCTCGTTCGGCTGTCAGGCCGACAGCGACTGGACCTTCTTCGGCGACGCGCTGATCAACCATGCGCTGCGCAAGGCCCAGCCGCTCGATGTCGCGGCAAGCGAAGCGGCGCGGCTGGTGAGCGAATGGGAAGCCAAGGGCAATCTCACGCCGTCGCTGCCGCAGAGCTTCATCGGCGACCGGGCAAAGCAATGGCTGGCCGCGCTCGACAAGCGCACGCCCAAGGCCGCGACGGCGCCGGTCGGGGTGCCCGCCGTGACATTGCTCGACCGCCGTTAGGCGCGCGGCGCTTTATCGGGGAACCGCGCCGGCGTTCGCGCATTTGTCTCCTTGCGCGATGTCATGACGTCGCCGAAACAACGCGCATCACAGCGGGGAGTGCGAATCATGAAATATGTGTGGATGCTGCTGACCGGCCTGATCGTCGGTCTGCTCGCGGCCTGGCTCTATCCGGGCAATCAGAACATCAACTGGATCGTCGCGGCGCTGCTCGGCATCGCCGGTTCCTACGCTGGCGGCATGATCGGCGGCATGTTCACCAAGGAAAAGGACATGTTCTCGCCCAAGCCGGCGGGGATTTTCCTTTCGATCATCGGCACGCTGGTGCTGATCTTCATCGGCCGCCAGCTCGGCATCCTGTAACCGGCGTCAGCGCCATCGCAGATTGGCGCGCGTCAGGTCGCTGACCCGGCGCGCGCCCATCAGCTTCATGTCGCGCTCGATCTCGGCGCGCAAATTGCCAAGCGCCCGCTCGACTCCGGCCTGGCCGGCGGCGGCGAGCGCATAGAGATAGAGCCGCCCGCCCGAACAGGCCTTGGCGCCGACGCTCAGCGCCTTCAGCACATGGCTGCCGCGGGTAATGCCGCCGTCGCAGATCACGTCGATCCGGTCGCCGACCGCATCGACGATCTCGGCAAGCTGGTCGAACGGCGCGCGGCTGCCGTCCAATTGCCGCCCGCCGTGGTTCGACACCATGATCGCCGTCGCGCCGATATCGACCGCGCGCCGCGCATCCTCGACCGACATGATGCCCTTCAGGCAGAATTGCCCGCCCCAATCGGCGCGGATTGCCTCGGCGGTTTTCCAGTCGAGCGACTGGTCGAGCATCCTGGTGAAATAGTCGCCGATCGACATCGCCTTGCGCGACCCTTCGTCGAGGTGATCCTTAAGGTTCGACAGCTCGAACGGCTCGCGCAACAGATAGTCGAGCGTCCAGCGCGGGTGCAGCGCGAAGCTGAGCGCCGACGACGGCGTGATCCGCGGCGGCGACGTGAAGCCGGTGCGCAGGCACCGCTCGCGATTTCCCCCGACGATCGTGTCGACCGTCAGGGCGATCGCGTCGAAGCTGGCCGCCTTGCACGCGGCGATCATGGCCGCATTCAGCCCCTTGTCCTTATGGACATAGAGCTGGAACAGCTTGGGCGAAGCAATCGTGCGGCCGATTTCCTCGATGCCAACCGTCGCCAGCGATGAAATGCCGAACCAGGTGTCGAATTTCTGCGCCGCCGCCGCCACCGCGCGCTCGCCGCGCCAGTGAAACAGCCGTTGCAGCGCGGTGGGCGACAGGAACAGCGGCATCGCGATGCGCTTGCCCATTACCTCGACGCTCATGTCGATCTCGGCCACGCCCGCGAGCACATTGGGGACGAGGTCGCAGCGCTCGTAGGCAGCGGTGTTGCGGCGCCGCGTCACCTCGTCGTCGGCGGCCCCGTCGATATAATGGAACACCGGCCCCGGCAGCCGCGCGCGGGCGAGCCGCCGGAAGTCATCGACATTATGGCATTGGTCGAGCCGCATCCCGCGTGGCTAGGCGGAGTTGCGCGATCGGGCAAGGCGATGGTCGCGCGCGCCAGCCGCTGTCGCGAGTGCGGACGTGCGCCGATTGCCCGTTCTGGTCCTGCCGTCGGCGAGCGACCCCGGTAACCGCATTCTTTGCGAGTTCATTAATGTAGCGGGCGCTTCATCGGGACTCGCCGGGCGGCCCTTCGTTCGGTCGGCGCCGCGCAGGCGGTTCGTTGTCCAAGTTGGGGAGACACATGATGCAGCGGGATCGTCGCAGGCTAGATCGCTTGGCCAAACGACCGGCATATTGGCTCGCGCTAGCGGCCTGCGCTGCACTCGGCGGTTGTGGATCCGGTGGCGACTTGGCTGCGGCGTTGGGGTTCGCCACGACGCAGCCGACCGCCAGCCCGACGCCGACGGCGACGACGCCGCTGATCGGCGATGCCCGCAAGCGCATTCGCATCGGCAAGTGGGAGGAATTGATTATCGCGCCCGGCGGCACGATCGACGCCGCCGAATATCGCCGCGTGGCGGCCAATTACAACAGCCCGGAGATCATGGAGTACCGGCTCGGCCCGACGGCAGGGACTCTGGTCCTATGGCACGCAGCCGCTCAACAATCCCGGTGAGCGCGAGAAGTGCCTGCCGCCCAGCCAGCAGCCGCGCAGCGATCAGGAAGAAGCCGCCCTCGGCCTGCAAGGCGCCGGATGGCTCGTCGGTGGCCAGCATCTGTTCCTGCCCGACAATCCCAATGATCCCGATTACAAATACGGCATCAGCAATACCCGGGGAGCCGACGGCGCGGTGTTCAACACCGGGGGGCTGTGCATGCGGATGATCGCGTCGTGGAATTACGACTGGTGGAACCGAGGCAACATCGCGACGCCCGCGCAGCCCGAAGTCCGCGCGCTCGCCGCGACCCGTGCCGATCTGCCGCTGGTGCCCGTCGCCATCGCGCGCGGACGGGCGAATGCCAGCCAGATCAGCTTCGCTGCTTTCCGGGACGGCACCATCGCACCGATCGTGCTTGGCAACAGCGGCCCGGAATTCTTCAATACAAGCGCGCTGCGGCTTCCCGCCGGCATGGTGCCGACCGCCATGGCCGTGACCCCGTACAATGAGTTTCTGGTGGTGGCCGTCTGGGACACCAACACGGTGACCGGCAAGCTCGCCTTCATCGCGCTGCGACCGCGCCAGATGGCGGTCGGCAGTCCGAGCCAGACGCCCAACACCCGCTGGTACTGGGGCACGCCGGGGGCGTGGACCAACCGGGGGATGAAGCTTCTGGGTTTCGTCGACCTGCCCTTTGCCGCGCCGACCAGTCTGGATGTGTCGAACAATCTCTACCTTCAGAACCCGCGCGGCTATAGCGACAATGACGCCCCTGCCCGCGGCGACCTGTCGTTGCAATCGGCGCGCGATCTGTGGCGCGGCGTGAATCCGGTCTATCCGGCGGGGGAAGTACAATGGCACCAGCTCGCCTCGGGCGGCTATGCCGTGGTCGCCTCGCGCGCGGAGGGCAAGGTCAGCTTCGTCGACATGACCCCCCTCTACCAGTTCTACCGAAGCCTCTACCTGACCACGCAGGCAAGCTTCAACCGCACCCTCGATGTCTCGCTGACCGATGGCGCAAAATTCCCGTTCAGCTTTGCTGCCGAGCCTGATCAGCGGCCGGTGGTGACCACGACACTCAACGTGGCGCAGCCGACAAGCGTCAGCGCCGGTGTGATGGCCAAAGGCTATATCAACACCCGTAGCGAGGAGTATTTTGAGTATGTCCGGCGCAGTCCAAGCGAGCCGTGGTCGGGCACCGCGCCGGAACGTTATCTCGCCCGCAGCCGCGCCTTCGTGGCGACGATGGACGGGACGGTGCGCGGGTTCAACGTGCAGGGCCTCGTGTTCCCGTCGTCGCCGGTGGGCAAGACTGTCTCGGCAATTCCGCTGTTCAGCTTCGCGGCGGGGCGCAATCCGGCCTTTGCCTATGTCAACGCGACGGCAACGGCGTCGGATGACCTGTGGCTGGTCAGCCGGGGCGACCACCGCGTCACCTTCGCCTGGCCGACGGGGGACGTGCAATATAGCTTCACCGACAGTCGGATGGTCGATCCGGTCGCCGGTTCGGTGTCCTATAATCAGGCGGGCTATGGCGGAAATGGCGCGGGTCGCGCGGTCAATACGCCCTTCATCTCGATCATGGATTTCAACGGCAAGGCGATACTGACCTATGCCGTCAATCCGCGCCCTGCGCGCCCGAGCGGCGAACTCTATCCCTTTGTGGCGCCTTCAGGGCCGGTGGATGTGCTGTTCGGGTCCCGCGCGCCCACCCCCGGCAAGCCGTTCATGATGGATCAGGAGGAGATCATCTGATCGCCACAGCCCGGCGCGCGCTACATTCCAAAGTTCAGGGTTTGAAAGCGCGCGCCGGGTCATGTATCGCCGGTCACGACCGCGCGGGCCACCGCGCCGCACCACAGGATGATGGACGAATGGCCGAGTTTTTTCTCCCCGCCAACAGCAAGATCAAGCCGGAGGGCAAGAGCCACAAGGCAAGCGGGGAAGCCAAGCGCATCAAGAAGTTCAAAATCTATCGCTACGACCCCGATAGCGGCGAAAACCCGCGCTACGACAATTTCGAGATCGACCTCGACGATTGCGGGCCGATGGTGCTGGATGCGCTCATCAAGATGAAGGCCGAGCAGGATTCGACGCTCACTTTCCGCCGTTCGTGCCGCGAAGGGATTTGCGGGTCGTGCTCGATGAACATCGACGGCACCAACACGCTCGCCTGCACCAAGGCGATCGAGGATGTGAAGGGCGATGTCCGCATCACCCCGCTGCCGCACATGGACGTGATCAAGGACCTCGTGCCCGATTTCACGCATTTCTACGCGCAATATGCCTCGATCAAGCCGTGGCTGCAGACGGTGACGCCTGCGCCTGCGGGCAAGGAACGACTCCAGTCGCCTGAGGATCGCGCCAAGCTCGACGGGCTGTATGAGTGCATCCTGTGCGCCTGCTGCTCGACGTCGTGCCCCAGCTATTGGTGGAACAGCGACAAGTTCCTCGGCCCCGCGATCCTGCTCCAGGCCTATCGCTGGCTCGCCGACAGCCGCGACGAGATGACCGGCGAGCGGCTCGACGAGCTCGAGGATCCGTTCCGGCTCTATCGCTGCCACACGATCATGAACTGCGCGAACGTGTGCCCGAAGGGCCTGAACCCGGCGAAGGCGATTGCCGAGATCAAGAAGATGGAAATCGAGCGCGCGATCTGACCCGGCGCTGATCCGCCTTGAGCGCGCCCCCTTTCACTTACCGCGAGTCGCCCGATCATCCTGGCTGGATGACGTGGGACCTGAAGGACCCGACGCGCTTCAACAGCCTGTTCGGGCCGTTCCTGCTGAAAGTGGACGACGGCACCGCGCGGGTGCGGATGACGCCGCGCCACCTGCATTCGAACCTCAGCGGCAAGATGCACGGCGGGGCGCTGCTCAGTTTCGTCGACATGGCGATCTTTGCCGCGTCGCGCGGCTTTGGCCTGATCGAGGCGGGGACGGCAGTGACGCTCGACCTGTCGGCGCAGTTCATCGGCCGCGCCGAGGTTGACGCGGCCGTCGAGGCGCGGGTCGAGCTGCTGCGCGAGACCGGGCGGCTGCTGTTCCTGCGCGGGCTGGTGGTGCAACCGATGGGCGATGGCGAGGAAGTGGTCTTGAGTTTCAGCGCGACCATCCGCAAGCCATCGGCGCGATGATGAACTTGCGCTTCCACTCCAACCTCCGTCATTGCGAGCGCAGCGAAGCAATCCAGGGCCACGGGCGGGACGCTCTGGATCGCTTCGCTGCGCTCGCAATGAGGGATGCACGGTCGATCGCACGATGACCTTCGTTTTCGATCGCTACCGCGCGCTGGTCGAGGCGGGCGAACTCCGCCCCGATCCCGAACAGGCCGCCGCCGCAATGAAGCTCGCCGCGCTCGCCACTGAGCTGGAGGCGACGCCCAAGCGCGGATCGGTGCTGTGGCGCGCGCTCGGGCGGCTGCCCGATCCGCCGCGCGGGGTCTATCTGTGGGGCGGCGTTGGGCGCGGCAAGTCGATGCTGATGGACCTGTTCTTCAGCTGCCTCGACATCCGCCGCAAGCGCCGCGTGCACTTCCACGAATTCATGATCGAAGTGCACCAGCGCCTCGCCGAGGAGCGCAAGAAGGAAGCCGGCGACCCGATCGTACCGGTCGCAACCGCGATGGTCGGCGAATCGCGGCTGATCGCGTTCGACGAGATGGTGGTGAACAATTCGGCCGATGCGATGATCCTGTCGCGGCTGTTCACGGCAATGTGGGCGCGCGGGCTGACGGTGGTTGCGACCAGCAATCGACCACCGTCCGACCTCTACAAGGACGGGCTCAACCGCGAGCATTTCCTGCCCTTCATCGCGCTGATCGGCCAGAAGATGGACGTGCTGCCCCTGAACGGCCCGACCGATTACCGACTCGACCGGCTCGGCAGCATGACGATGTGGCACGTCCCCAACGGCCCCGAGGCGACCAAGGCACTGTCCGACGCCTTTTTCCGCATGACCGACTATCCGGTCGAGGATCGCGCCAAGGTGCCCGCCGAGGATTTGCCGCTCGGCGGCGGGCGGACGTTGCATGTGCCCAAGAGCCTGAAAGGCGTCGCCGTCTTCAGCTTCCGCAAGCTGTGCGGCGAAGCGCGCGGCGCCACCGATTATCTCGCGGTCGCGCGGCGATACCACACGGTGTTCCTCGTCGGCATTCCCCGGCTGGGGCCGGAGAACCGCAACGAAGCATCACGCTTCGTCACGCTGATCGACGCATTGTACGAGAATAGCGTCAAGCTGATCGCCGCCGCCGATGCCGCGCCCGAAGTGCTCTACACGCGCGGCGATGGCGCATTCGAGTTTGAGCGCACGGTCAGTCGGCTGAAGGAAATGCAGTCGGACGATTACCGCGCGCGTGGTCACGGCGCGCAGTGACTCACCGATCGCGGTAGTTTCCTCCCCTGATCGCGGCTATGGTCGACCGTAACAGGAGGGCAGGGCAATGCTGGTGACCACCACCGAAAATGTGACGGGCCATACGGTCAAGGCCGTGCTCGGCCAGGTGTTCGGCGTTGTCGTGCGCAGCCGCGGCATCGGCGGCAACATCACCGCCGGGCTGCGTTCGATCGTCGGCGGCGAGATTCCCGAATATACGCGGCTTGTCGAAGAGACGCGGCGGCACGCGATCGACCGGATGGTCCAGAATGCGGTGCTGATGGGCGCCAATGCCGTGGTGATGATGCGGTTCGATTCGGGCGAAATCGCGCAGGCGATGAACGAGGTCGTCGCCTATGGCACTGCCGTGATCCTCGATCCTCCGCCCGCGCCATGATCCTGCGCAACATCGTGCTGGCGGTCGCGTTGCTGCTGATGGTGTCGGCGGCGATCGTCGTGCTGCGCGACCCCGCCGGATGGCCGATGCTGCTGATGAGCGTCCTGCTGGTCGGTGGCATCATCTTCGAACGCCAGCGCTATGGCGCGGCCGGACGCGCGCCCGCCGGCCCGGGATGGAGCGCAACTGCCGAACGCTTCATCGATGAAGAAGGGGTGCCGGTGCGCGTGTGGTTTCATGCCGAAACCGGCGAGCGCCGCTATGTACGGGACGATAGTGCACGCGGCTGACGCGATTTTTGGCTATTGAAAATCAATTGCAATAAGCGCGACGCTGTCCGCTTTTGCCCGGTTGCTCTCCCTCGTCAAAGAGCCTAAGCCCCTCCCGCCCGTTGGGTCGAAAGCGGCCCGCTTTGCGTGAAGGAGACAAGATGGCCCGCAAGAAGATCGCGCTGATTGGCGCCGGCAACATCGGCGGCACGCTCGCCCATCTCGCTGCACTCAAGGGGCTCGGCGACGTCATCCTGTTCGACGTGGTCGAAGGCGTGCCGCAGGGCAAGGCACTCGACCTGTCGCAGTGCGGCCCCGTCGAAGGCTTCGACGCCAGCATCACCGGCACCAATGATTATGCCGACATCGCCGGTGCCGACGTCTGCATCGTCACCGCCGGGGTCGCCCGCAAGCCGGGCATGAGCCGCGATGACCTGCTCGGCATCAACCTGAAGGTCATGAAGGCAGTCGGCGAAGGCATTGCCGCGCACGCGCCGGACGCGTTTGTGATCTGCATCACCAACCCGCTCGACGCGATGGTGTGGGCGCTGCGCGAATTTTCAGGCCTGCCGCACCAGAAGGTGGTCGGCATGGCGGGCGTGCTCGACTCGTCGCGCTTCTCGACCTTCCTCGCGCAGGAATTCAACGTATCGGTGAAGGACGTGACGAGCTTCGTGCTCGGCGGGCACGGCGACACGATGGTGCCGGTGCCGCAATATTCGACCGTCGCGGGCATCCCGATCCCCGACCTCATCAAGATGGGCCGTTCGACGCAGGAGCGGATCGACGCGATCGTCCAGCGCACCCGCTCGGGCGGTGGCGAGATCGTCGCGCTGCTGAAGACCGGCTCGGCATACTATGCGCCCGCGACCAGCGCGATCGCGATGGCCGAGAGCTATCTTTACGACCAGAAGCGCCTGCTGCCCGCGGCCGTGCATCTGACCGGCCAGTATGGCGTCGACAACCTTTACGTCGGCGTGCCCTGTGTGATCGGCGCTGCCGGTGCCGAACAGATCGTCGAAATCGAGCTGGACGACACCGCCAAGGCCAACTTCCAGGTCTCGGTCGACGCGGTCAAGGAATTGCTGGTGGCGTGCAAGGCGATTGACGGTTCGCTGGCGTAAGCAGCCTCATGCGGACGTCACCCCGGCGAAGGCCGGGGTCCAGTTCGCGGCATGATGTGAAAATTTGAAACAATCCGGCGCGAAAAGCAGATCAAGGAATGGCGGCGATAGTGGAAATTGCGCCTGATCGAAAGCAATAATCCGGACTGGAACGACCTGTTCGAGTCATTGGCCTAGCAACTGGTCCCCGGCCTACGCCGGGGTGACGTAGGAAAGAAGAACGAGAACCCATGAGCATCCTCGTCGACAAGAATACCAAGGTCATCACGCAGGGGATGACCGGCGAAACCGGCAGCTTCCACACCAAGGCGGCGCTCGATTACGGCACGCAGATGGTCGGCGGTGTCACCCCGGGGAAGGGTGGGACCGAGCATCTCGGTCTGCCGGTCTTCAACACTGTCGAGGAAGCGGTCGCCAAGACGGGCGCGACCGCGAGCGTCATCTACGTGCCGCCGCCCTTCGCCGCTGACTCGATCCTTGAGGCGATCGATGCCGAAGTGCCGCTGATCGTGACGATCACCGAGGGCATTCCGGTACTCGACATGGTCAAGGTCAAGCGCGCGCTGTCGGGCAGCAAGTCGCGGCTGATCGGGCCGAACTGCCCCGGCGTGCTGACGCCCAATGAATGCAAGATCGGCATCATGCCGGGCAGCATCTTCAAACAGGGTTCGGTCGGCGTCGTGTCGCGCTCGGGCACGCTGACTTATGAGGCGGTGTTCCAGACCTCGAACGCCGGGCTCGGCCAGACGACCGCGGTCGGCATCGGCGGCGATCCGGTCAACGGCACCAATTTCATCGATGTGCTTGAGCTGTTCCTGGCCGACGAGGCGACGCAGTCGATCATCATGATCGGCGAAATCGGCGGCTCGGCCGAAGAGGAAGCGGCGCAATTCCTGCGCGACGAAGCCAAGCGCGGCCGCAAGAAGCCGATGGCAGGCTTCATCGCCGGCCGCACCGCGCCCCCGGGGCGGCGCATGGGCCATGCCGGGGCGATCGTCTCGGGCGGGCAAGGCGGCGCCGAAGACAAGATTGCGGCAATGGAAGCCGCCGGCATCAAGGTCGCGGCCAGCCCGAGCCTGTTGGGCGAAACGCTGCTGGAAGTGTTGAAGGGGTAAGCGAAAAAATCCTTCTCCCACTGGGAGAAGGTGGCCCGAAGGGCCGGATGAGGGCGACTTTCGGGGCCAACCTCGCCCTCACCCTCCCACCGCTTACGCGGCGGGCCCCTCCCTCTCCCTGCAGGAGAGGGGATTGGAGAATGATCATGGGCTACGAAGGCCAGGATTTCGAAGCACTTGCAGGCTCGGTGAGCCCCGCGTTCATCAACTCGCTTTATGCACGCTATCAAGCGGCACCCGACAGCGTCGAACCCGCCTGGCGCGGTTTCTTCGAAGGGCTGGAGAGCGCGGCGAGTGGCCCGAGCTGGCAGGCGAAGAATTGGCCCGCGACCGACACCGACGATCTGACCGCCGCGCTCGATCCGTCGCAGATGGCGCTCGCGCCCAAGCCGACCAAGGGCGATGCCAAGCCCGCAGCTGCCCCCGCCGCCCCGCAAGTCGACGTCACCCGCGCCGCCGCCGATTCGATCCGCGCGATGATGCTGATCCGCACCTATCGCGTGCGCGGGCATCTTGCCGCCAATCTCGATCCGCTCGGCCTCACCAAGCAGGAATTGCCCGCCGATCTGACCCCCGAGTACCACGGCTTTTCCGGCGCCGATCTCGACCGGCCCGTCTATATCGGCGGGGCGCTCGGGCTCGAGACCGCGACCGTGCGCGAGCTCGTCGACATCCTGCGCGCCAATTACTGCGGCAATGTCGGCCTCGAATATATGCACATCGCCGATGTCGAGGAGCGACGCTTCCTGCAGGAACGGATGGAGGGCAAGGACAAGGCCATCCAGTTCAGCCCCGAAGGCAAGAAGGCGATCCTGAACAAGGTGATCGAAGCCGAGCAGTGGGAGAAATTCCTCGGCAAGAAATATGTCGGCACCAAGCGCTTCGGGCTCGACGGCGGCGAAAGCATGATTCCTGCGCTCGAAAGCGTGATCAAATACGGCGGCCAGTACGGCGTGCGCGAGATCGTGTACGGCATGGCGCACCGCGGGCGGCTGAACGTGCTCGCGAATGTGATGGCCAAGGCTTACCGCGTGATCTTCCACGAATTTTCGGGCGGGTCGGATAACCCTGAGGATGTCGGCGGATCGGGCGACGTGAAGTACCACCTTGGTACATCCACCGACCGCGAATTCGACGGGATCAGCGTGCACATGTCGCTGGTCGCCAACCCGTCACACCTTGAAGCGGCCGATCCGGTGGTGCTCGGCAAGACGCGTGCGATCCAGACGATTGCGGGCGATGAGCACCATAGCGGTTCGCTGCCGGTGCTGATCCATGGCGACGCGGCCTTCGCGGGGCAGGGGATTGTCTGGGAATGCCTCGGCTTTTCGGGCATTCGCGGCTATAACACCGGCGGTTGCCTCCACTTCATTATCAATAACCAGATCGGTTTTACGACCAGCCCCCAATTTGCGCGCAGCTCGCCCTATCCGAGCGATGTGGCGAAGGGCGTGCAGGCGCCGATCTTCCACGTCAATGGCGACGATCCGGAGGCGGTCACCTTCGCCTGCAAGATGGCGATCGAGTTCCGCCAGCGCTTCCACCGCGACATCGTGATCGACATGTGGTGCTATCGCCGCTTCGGCCACAATGAAGGCGATGAGCCGAGCTTCACCCAGCCGCTGATGTACGATCGCATCCGCCAGCATCCGCCGGTCAGCGAAATCTATGGCAAGAAGCTGATCGAACAGGGCGTGGTCGACCAGGCGTGGATCGACGGCCAGATCAAGGCCTTCACCGACCTGCTCGAAGGTGAATTCCATGCGGGCGCAAGCTACAAGCCCAACAAGGCCGATTGGTTCGCCGGGCGCTGGTCGGGGCTGCACGCGCCCGCCGATCCCGAAACCGCGCGGCGCAATGTCGAAACCGGCATCGAGCCCAAGCTGTTTGAAGCGATCGGTCGCACGCTCACCACCGTCCCGGACAGCGTCAAGATCCACAAGACGCTCGCGCGCGTCATCGATGCCAAGCGCGCGATGTTCACGAGCGGCGAAGGCTTTGACTGGGCGACCGGCGAAGCGCTCGCCTTCGGGTCGCTGCTGTCGGAGGGCTATGGCGTCCGCTTGTCGGGGCAGGATTCGGGTCGCGGCACCTTCAGCCAGCGCCACGCGGTGTGGGTCGATCAGACCGACGAGCATAAATACATCCCGCTCGGCACGATCGAGCATGGCAATTTCGAAGTGCTCGACAGCCCGCTGTCCGAATATGGCGTGCTCGGCTTCGAATATGGCTATGCGCTCGCCGACCCGAAGACGCTCGTGCTGTGGGAAGCGCAGTTCGGCGATTTCATGAACGGCGCGCAGATCATGATCGACCAGTTCATCGCGGCAGGCGAAGCCAAGTGGCTGCGCGCGAACGGGCTCGTGATGCTGCTGCCGCACGGTTATGAAGGGCAGGGGCCCGAGCATAGCTCGGCACGGCCCGAGCGATTTCTGCAGCTTTGCGCGGGCGACAATATGCAGGTCGCCAATTGCACGACACCGGCGAACTACTTCCACCTGCTGCGCCGCCAGATGCACCGGCCGTTCCGCAAGCCCTTGGTGATCTTTACGCCCAAGTCGCTGCTGCGCCACAAGCTCGCGGTGTCGAAGGCGGCGGACTTCCAGGGCGACAGCCACTTCATGCGGATCCTGAGCGATCCCTGGGCGCCCGCCGACGCCGATGTGCACCGGCTGGTGCTATGCACCGGCAAGGTTGCCTATGACCTGATGGAAGCGCGCAACGCGGCCGAAGACAAGAACACCGCGATCGTGCGGATCGAGCAGCTCTATCCCTTCCCCGGCGAGCCGCTCGTGACTCGGCTCAAGCGGATGACCAATGTCCGCGAGGTCGTCTGGGCACAGGAAGAGCCGAAGAACAATGGCGCCTGGAGCTTCGTCGAGCCCTTCATCGAGGAATGTCTGGTTGAAGCGGGCAGCGCGGTCACGCGGCCGCGCTATGCCGGGCGCGCGGCGGCGGCATCGCCCGCCACCGGCCTGATGAAGCGCCACCAGATGGAGCAGGCCGCGCTCGTCGCCGATGCGCTCGGCCACAATGTCCGCGAAGAAATCCGCCGTACCCGGAAAGGCTGAGCCAATGGCAACCGAAGTCAAAGTGCCCGTGCTGGGCGAATCGATCACCGAAGCGACTCTAGGCGAATGGCTCAAGCAGCCGGGTGACGCGGTCGCGCTCGACGAACCCGTGGCGAGCCTCGAGACCGACAAGGTTTCGGTCGAGGTCGGCGCGCCTGCCGCTGGCGTGATGGGGCCGCATGCTGTTGCGGTGGGTGACACCGTGCAGGTCGGCGCGATGATCGCGACGATCGAGGATGGCGCGGCTGCCGCGCCCGCTCAGGCGCCTGCGAAGGTGGCCGAGCCCGAACCCGCCCGCTCGGCGAGCGACGTCGCTGCCAGCGGCGCCGCGCCTGCTGCGCTGTCGCCGTCGGTCCGGCGCGCGGTGCTCGAAACCGGCGTCGATCCCTCGACCGTCACCGGCACCGGCAAGGACGGGCGGCTGACCAAGGACGATGTGCTGGCGGCCAAGCCTGCGCCCGCGCCGACGCCCGCCCCCGCGCCGAGCCCCGCCCCTGCAGCGGCACCTGCCGGTGAACGCCGCGAGGAGCGCGTGCGGATGACGCGGCTGCGCCAGACCGTCGCCAAGCGGCTGAAGGAAGCGCAGAACACCGCCGCGATGCTGACCACCTTCAACGACGTCGACATGACGGCGGTGATCGAGGCGCGCGCCAAGTACAAGGACCTGTTCGAAAGGAAGCACGGCGTCCGGCTCGGCTTCATGGGCTTTTTCGTGAAGGCGGCCTGCCTTGCGCTCAAGGACATCCCTGCTGTCAATGCCTCGATCGACGGCGACGAAATCGTCTATCACGACTATGCTGACATCTCGGTCGCGGTGTCGGGGCCGACCGGCCTTGTCGTGCCGGTGGTGCGCGACGCCGATCAGCTTTCGGTCGCGGCGATCGAGAAGAAGATCGGTGATTTCGGCAAGCGCGCCAAGGACGGCACGCTGACGCTCGACGACATGAAGGGTGGGACCTTCACCATCTCGAACGGCGGCGTGTTCGGTTCGCTGATGTCGACCCCGATCATCAACCCGCCGCAGTCGGCGGTGCTGGGCCTCCACCGCATCGAGGATCGCCCGGTCGTCCGCGACGGCCAGATCGTAATCCGCCCGATGATGTACTTGGCGCTCAGCTATGACCACCGCCTGATCGACGGGCGCGAAGCCGTGACGTTCCTGGTGGCGCTGAAGAACGCGATTGAAGACCCGACGCGGATTTTGATTGATCTCTAGCGGCAACGTTGAGGAGGCACTCGATGGGCATGGTCTGGGTGCTCGCTACGGCGAGCGACGAACAAGTGGCGACGCTTCGAGCCGATCCGTCCGGTTTGTACGATTTCGTGAACAGCGAAGAAGCCTATGAATCCGGGCGATCGCTGGAACTCGACAAGCAATGGCACGCTGTCCATTTTCTCTTGACCGGATCGGCGGGCGCGACCGACGACCCGTTGAGCCTGATCATAGGCACCTTCGAAGAGATCGGCCCCGATAATGGTTACGGCCCCGCTTGGTTCGTGCCAAAGCGCTTCATTGGCGAATTCGACCGGACTCTTTCGGCACAGAGTAATGCTGAAATCGCCGCGCGATACGATGCGGCGGCGATGGTGCGCGAAGATGTTTACATCGCAGACGCACTTGAAGAGGAAGGCGAAGAAGGCCTGCAGTTTCTGATGGAAGACATCGATCGACTAAGGACGTTTGTAACCAGAGCTGCGGCCGAAGGTGCAAATGCGTTTGGTCTCATTACTTGAGCATGATGGAATCCAAAATGGCTGACTACGACTACGACGTCCTCATCATCGGTGCCGGCCCCGGCGGTTATGTCGCGGCGATCCGCGCGGCGCAGCTCGGGCTGAAGACCGCTTGCGTCGAGAGCCGCGAGACGCTCGGCGGCACCTGCCTCAACGTCGGCTGCATTCCGTCCAAGGCGATGCTGCACGCATCCGAATTCTTCAACGACGCCGCCAACGGCACGCTCGCCAAGCTCGGCATCAAGCTCGGGTCGGTCGAGCTTGATATGGAGGCGCTCCACGCGCAGCGGCTCGATGCGGTCAAGCAGCTCACCGGCGGCGTCGCCTTTCTGCTCAAGAAGAACAAGGTCGACTGGCTGAAGGGCCATGCCAGCTTCACCGGCACCGACACGGTCGATGTCGCGGGCACCAGCTACCGCGCCAAGAACATCGTCGTCGCCACGGGCTCGAGCGTCACTCCGCTGCCCGGCGTCGCGATCGACGAGCAGATCATCGTCTCCTCCACCGGCGCGCTCGAATTCCCGCAAGTCCCCGAACATCTCGTCGTCATCGGCGGCGGCGTGATCGGGCTCGAGCTCGGCAGCGTGTGGAAGCGGCTCGGCGCGAAAGTCACCTGCGTCGAATTTCTCGACCAGATCCTGCCCGGCTTCGATGGCGAAGTCCGCAAGGAATCGAACAAGATCTTCAAGAAGCAGGGCATCGAGTTCAAGCTCTCCACCAAGGTCACCGGCGTCGCTGTCGAAGGTGGTAAGGCGACCGTCACCGTCGAACCCGCCGCTGGCGGCACGCCCGAGACGATCGCGGCGTCCCACGTCCTCGTCTCGATCGGTCGCCGCCCCAATACCGAGGGGCTCAATCTTGAGGCCGCCGGCATCACGCCGAACAAGCGCGGCCAGATCGAAATCGACCACCGCTTCCAGACCAATGTCCCCGGCATCTGGGCGATCGGCGATGTCGTGCCGGGGCCGATGCTCGCGCACAAGGCCGAGGATGAAGGCATTGCGGTTGCCGAGAATATCGCCGGCCACACCGGCATCGTGAACCATGATGTGATCCCGAGCGTCGTCTACACCTGGCCCGAAATCGCTGGGGTCGGCCTGACCGAGGAAGCCGCCAGGGAGCGCGGCGAGATCAAGGTCGGCAAGTTCCCGATGCTCGCCAACAGCCGCGCCAAGACCAACCACGAGCCTGACGGCTTCGTGAAGGTCATCGCCGATGCCAAGACCGACCGCGTACTCGGCGTCTGGATGATCGCGTCGGTTGCGGGCTCAATGATCGCGCAAGCCGCGCAAGCGATGGAATTCGGCGCGACCAGCGAGGACATCGCCTATACCTGCCATGCCCACCCGACGCATGCCGAAGCCTTCAAGGAAGCGGCGATGGGCGTGACCGGCAAGCCGATCCACATCTGACAGTGGCGGGGGCCACCGCGCGGGCAGCCCCCGGACCGGTCAGGCAATCGGGCGTCCGGCCTTGGCCGCGACGCGGCGGATGAGAGCGTCGTCGCCGGCGCGATCGGGCAAGGCGGCATAGTTGAAGAAGGCGCTGATCGCGGCGAAGTCGCCGTCCTCAGTTGTTGACGGGCCATAAGGCGCGATGCGACCGGTCTCGAGCGCCTCTTCGTGCAGCAACAGGCTCATGCGGAACATGTTGGCGGTCAGCCGCTTGTACGCGTCGATCTGCCGCGCCTTGATCGCGGCGCTGACCCGGCCTTGCGGATCGCTGTTCCAGCGCGTCGGTGTCGCGCGGTTGTAGGCGGTGAAATAATGGAACTTCAGCCGGAATGGCGGTGGCGCCTTCACGGTGGCATTGGGGCCATAGCTTTGCACGATCATCCGCAGGAACTGAGTAAAGGTCCGGTGGACGAAATAATCCTCCTTCCATAGCTGGACGTGGAGATATTCGCCGACCTTCGTCGAATTCGACGGGTGCGTGCGCAGCAAGCCGGGATCGAACCGGGCGCCGATCATGAACCACGCCAGCCTGATTTCGTCACCGGCTTGCTCGACGGTCTTGGCGGGGCCGACGCTGTCGATCACGAATTGCGGATAGCCGAGCAGCCGCAGCTGGTCCTGCGACCGGTCGCGGGTGTTGATATTGCCGACCTGCCCCGCCGTCAGCGACGACGGCTCCAGATCGCGCCGCTCGAAATCGCCGACTTCCCACATCGGATTGGGCAGGAACTCTTCCAGCCGATCCCCGGTTCGCAGCGTCACCGCCTCGCGCGCAAAGGGAATGCGGAAACCGGGATCGGTTGCGAGATAGGAAAAGGCCGTCTGCCCCTGCACAAAGCCCGTCCGGCGCAGTGCCTGGGTGCGGAACAGGTGCTGGCCGATCAGCGTGGCGCGGTATTTCACCAGCGAGAAATCGCGCGGCTTCCACGCATCGGTGGGGTCGGCCGGCCGGACATCGGCGAAGCCGTCGGTCATTTCGTCGACTGCGAAATAGAGCTTCCAGAAATTGAAATCGCTCGGGTCGCGCAGATAGCTGTCCTGAAGCTGGGTCCATTCGGCGGCGCGCTCCGGACGCGGCACGCGCGGCAGATCGTTCACCCAGTCGTTGAGCGTCGCCTCGGCAGGTCCATGGAAGGCATCCGCCGACCACAGCGGAAAGGGGATGCCGATGCGCAGCGTATCGAAATCGACCGCGAGCAATTCGTCGCGCGCGCGACGCGCATCGGCGAGCGTGCGGATCGGCGTTGCGCTGCCTATCGTCGGCAATCGCTGGATCAGCTCGTCGCCAAAGGCTGCGTCGCGTTCGATGCTGGTGGCGCCCGGTAGCACCGAACCACCGGGCTGGAACGGGCGGAAGCTGCGCGGATCGCGCGGCGTGATTGCGTAGCGAAGGCGCAGGTCCTTGACTGCCGTCAGCAGCGTTTCGGCTTCTGCCGGGCTGGCCCCATCCTGAACGGCGCGGCGGATCATGTCGGTGTCGGTCGTGCCGATATGCGCAAGATCGATGAAGTCGGGGCCGTGGCAGGACACGCATGAATCCTTCTCGCGCGGCTTGCGCCACACAGCGAGGCCGGCGTCATAATCGGCGATACCGGTCACGGCCGCAGCTGGCGTTGCCCCGACATTGGTGGCGAGCGACGGCAGCGGCGACGGCGTGCCGGTCGCGCCGCTGACGACCGACAGACCGGCCAGCGTGTCGCCGGCACCGGTTGCCGCGAGCACCGCCGATGCGACGCCAGCCAGCGCGAGCGCCGCAATCATGCCGCCGCGTCGCGTGCGAATATTGATGGTCATGCTCGTTTCCCCTGCTCGCCTGCTCCCGCCGCCCAAGTGCGCCGGTCGGCGGCAGAATTGGGCCGAAACTGGTTGCCTGAGCTTGGCCAAGCAGCTTTAACTCGCGCCTTACCGTGACGGTGCAACGGCTTTGGGCGGCGGCGAAACCGGATCGTCCATGGGGCAGGGCGGTTGATCAGTCCGGATAACTGATTGATGGAGCCCCGAATGCCGATGCAACCTGCGCCCGCGCTTCCGCCCCCCAGCCGTTTGCTCTGGGCAGCCGAGCTGCCGCGCGCCGCCTGGACACTGGCCGAGCTGGCAGCGAGCAAGCCGGGCGAATTGCCGCGCGGCGACGGGCGACCGCTGCTGCTGCTGCCGGGGCTGATCAATTCGGACCGATCGATGCTGATCATGGCGCGCTATCTGCGGCGGCTGGGATACCGCGTCGAAACCTGGGGGCTGGGCCGCAACTTCGGCACGCGCACCGTGGGCAGCGAAGGCGAGCGGCTGCTTGCGCGCGTGCGGGACTATGCCGAACGGGCAGGGGCCCCGGTGACGCTGATCGGCGTGTCGCTGGGCGGCATCATGGCGCGGCTGGCGGCGCACCGGCTGGGGGCGGCGATCGTGCGCGAAGTGATCACCATTGCCTCGCCCTATGCTGCGGGCCCGCGCGCGACCAATGTCTGGCGGACTTATCAACTCGTCAGCGGCGAGCGGATCGACGACCCCGCCCTGCTCGCGCGCGTCGCCGAAATCGCCGCGCCGTTACCAATGCCGGCCACCGCGATCTGGAGTTCCAGCGACGGCCTCGTCAACGGTCGCGCCTGCTACGTCGATGGCGAACCCGGCTTGCGCGTCATCGAGATCAAGGGCGGCCACATCGGTGTGCATTACCGCGCGAAAGTGCTGCGGACGGTGGCGGAGGTGTTGGGCGGCTGAAGCGCAGACCGTCGCTCAGCCTGCCCCCAATCACCCGATAATGAAATCAGCGCCGCCCGATACCGCGTTCGGCAGCTGGAAGACATAATCCGCGCCCGCCTGATAGCCATTGACGCCGTTCGCATCCACCACCAGGAAGGTCTGGCCCGCCAGCGTGCCGCTGTTGGGGGTGAAGAACACCGCGCGTCCGCCGATCAACTGGCTGTTGAGTGCGGTTGCCAGATTCGCGTCGAAGCTCGCGGTGCTCAGCGCGCCGGTGGCGACGGTTGCATAGGTGTCGTGCACCTGGCCGCTGATCTGGATGCGGTCGGCGGCGAAGTTGAAGTCGAGCAGGCGATCGTAATTGGTCGAGCTCGACTGGACAGCGTCGTCGTAGAAGAAGACATCCGCGCCATTGCCGCCGCGCAGCGTGTCGCCGCCGTTGCCGCCGAAGATATAGTCGGCTGCACCGCCGCCGGTCAGCGTGTCGGCCGCCGTGCCGCCAAAGATGCGCAGGATGCCATCGGTTTCGTTCGCGCCGTTGACCGTGATCGCGTTGACGACCGACACGCCGAAGATGGTGCGCGTCTGACCGGTCGGGACGAAACTGTCGCCGACCGTGACCACGAAGTTGTTCTCGGCGCCCGACGCATTGTGGAGCAGCACAACGACTTCGGCACCGAAGTTCGCGCCCAGCGTGATCGTGTAATCACCATCGAGCGCGATCTGGTCATTGTTGCCGCCGCCGCCGTTGACGACATCGGCCCCGGTGAAGCGCCCCGGGCCGAAATAGAAGCCGTCGTCGCCGGCACCGCCGGTCAGATTATCGACGCCCAGACCGCCAAAGATGCGGACATTGCCGTTGGTTTCAGCCGAGGCATTGACGGTCAGATTGTCGGCCGCGCCCAGATTGGTGCCGAAGATCGTCAGCCGTTGCCCGGCGGCGATATTGGCGTCGTTGGTGGTGATATTATAGCTGCCGCCCGCCAGTGTCGCGAGCACTTCGACCCCGGCCAGCGTAGTCGCCCCAAGCGTGAGCGCGGTGGCGCCGGTGTAATTGCCCTGGATCGCAACCTGATCGTCGGCGCCGGCGCCGCCGTCGATCGTGTCGGCAGCGGTCAGCGTCGCGCCGAACGAGAATGAGTCGTTGCCGTTACCACCGCTGACATTGTCGACGCCGCCCGCCGTGAGCGTGAAGAAATTGTTCGCGTCATTGCCGATGATCGTATCGTTGCCGCTGCCGCCGATCGCATTTTCGATCACCGCGCCGCGTGCGATCGAGACATTGCCTGAGCGACCCCCGACACTCGAGAAGGTCTCGGCGTTCAGATTGATCGTCTGCGTTTGCGTGAACCCGGAATAATCGAGCGTGTCGACGCCGCCATTGTCGTAAACCGTATAGCTGACGTTGGGGTTGGCGGTCGCGTCATAGACGGCGCGGCCCGATGTATTGTTGAAGCCGTAGGTGGTGTTGCCCGTCCGGGTCAGCGTGTTGGTGCCGTAGAGCGTCGTGATCGCGATGCCGTCGGCGATCATCGGCGTCAGCGCGAATTGCCGCGTGAACCCCAACCCTGCGAAATAGCCATTCTCGCTCTGGTCGAAATACGACATGACCGTCGTCGCCCAGCTGTCGTTAAGATAGGTGGCATCGGACGAATAGCTGGCAGCGCCATTGTAATTGCCGCCATGCCCAAGCCCGAGCACGTGGCCGATTTCATGAATATAGGTCTGGAACGAATAGGTGTTCAGCCCGGTGCCATAGGTGGTCAGCCAGGCCGTGCCGACATTGACGGTGGCGCTGGTGGTCACGCCGTTCGAGTAGGTCGCATTGGCGAAAGCACCGGTCTGATTGTCGTCGAGCGTGATTTGTGCTGCCGTGGTGATTTCCGAAAAAATGATGCCGGTCACGTCGCGCCACAAGTTGAAGGCTTCGCGCGCGAGATTCTGGCCTTCCGCCGTCAATCCCTGGACGTTGAACGTGATCGTACCGCCCGGCGCAACATTGAAGGCGTGGCGTTGCGCTGGCCCGCCCCAATAAGTGTCGGTCAGCTGCGTCGCGATCTGATCGTTGGTGTAGAGGGTGAGCGGCGGCGTGGTCGCCGCGGTCAGCGTATACTGGCCGGTCGTGGTACCGAAGGCGCCGACGTCGAGATAATAGGTGCCGCCGGTGGTCGCCGTGAAGCGCAGCGCCGAATAGGTGCCCTCGCCGGCATCGTCATTGGTGACAAGCTGCGCGCCGCTGGCGTCGCGGACGGTAAGCGTCGTGTCGACCGAGCCGTCGGCGACGACGCCGCCCGTGCGGAAGATATAGGTTTCGCCAGCGGTCAGCGTGATCCGGAACCAGTCGCGATCGCCATTGGTCTCGATGTTGCCAGCCGCAATGCCGCCGACATTGATGGTTGCGGTGGTAGCCGTTGTCGCCAGCACGCTGTCCGCGCCGGCCGCCGGAAGGGCGACGGCGAACAGCCGGTAAGTGCCAGTGCCCTGATCGTTATAAGTGCCCGCATCGATGTAGAAGGTGCCGCTTGTCGTCGCGGCATAGGCGAACAGCGAATAGGTGTTGTCGCCACCGTCGTCATCGCTGCCGAGCAACGCGCCCGTGCTGTCGCGCAGATTTAGGAAACTGTCGGGATTCGACCCGGCAATCGACTGGGTCGTGAACACATAGCTTTGGCCGGCAGTCAGGGTGATCCGATACCAGTCATGGTCGCCATTGGTATCGATGACGACATCGACGCTCGACCCGGCGGCAATCGTCCCCGTCGTGGCGGTCGTCCCCAGCACCGTGTCGACATAGGGAGTCGGCGTGACAGATGGCAGAAAGGCGCTGGCGCTGCCGTCGATCGGGCCATCGATCGGCACCAGAGTCGGCTGGCCGTCCTGTCGCCGTCCGATGAGGGGGTCAGCGGTCGGATCAACCTTCTGGCACACCGCCGTCGAGCAACAACTGCACTGTGCCTTCGCCATATCGATTCCCCTCAATGCCTGTCGGAGGCCGATGCCATCGATCGCTTGCCGATTCAGCCGTTCGATACGTGAACGATATAAGGGTCGCCCCCCGTTGGCAAAGCGAAAGGGAGTGAATCCGCCGTTTACCGACGCGGCTGGCGCTGGGAACTCGTCGGCAGCCCTTGCGCGGCGCTGGCGGCCAGCCGATCGATGTCATCGGCGGCGAAGCGGCGGTCGGAAACCGCCAGGTTGAAGCTGACCGGTGCCGACGCCTTGCCGCTGCGCATGCGTGTGATCTCGGCGCTCGCCACGCCTTGCGGACGGAAGTGCAGTGCAACGACAAGCCCATCGGCTGGCAGGCTGGCAGCTGCCGAAGCCGTAATCCCGCTCGCCCGGGCGAAGGCGCCGATGAAGCGCTGGCAGATCGCCTCGCTGGTCATTGGCGCGAGCAGCTTGTTGCCGGTGCGCACGCTGCACTGAATGGGCGTTGCCGTGCCAGCCATTGCGCCTCCGTTTGCCAGCGCCGACGCCAGACCGAAGATCAACAGGCGCGCGACGACGTGCATGGGGCAAGTCTAGGCCGAGTCCACACGCATGTCGACGCCAATCGGGGCGTGGCATTCCGCAGGCGCTGTGCTTATCTCGCGCACTCCCCGCTGGCATCGGCCACAGAACAAAGCTAGAACCTACCCCATGCTGACTCACATCTCGGTTCGCGGCGCGCGCGAGCACAATCTGAAGGGCGTGGATGTCGACATCCCGCGCGATACGCTGACCGTCATCACTGGGCTGTCGGGGTCGGGCAAATCGAGCCTCGCGTTCGACACCATCTATGCCGAGGGGCAGCGGCGCTATGTCGAGAGCTTGAGCGCCTATGCGCGCCAGTTCCTCGAGATGATGCAGAAGCCCGATGTCGACCATATCGAGGGCCTCAGTCCCGCGATCAGCATCGAGCAGAAGACCACGAGCCGCAATCCGCGCTCGACCGTGGCGACCGTCACCGAGATTTACGATTACATGCGGCTGCTGTGGGCGCGGGTCGGCATTCCCTATTCGCCCGCGACCGGCCTGCCGATCGCGGCGCAGACGGTGAGCCAAATGGTCGACCGGGTGATGGCGCTGCCCGAGGGCACCCGCGCGCTGCTGCTCGCGCCGGTGGTGCGCGGCCGCAAGGGCGAGTTCAAGAAGGACATGGCCGAATGGCAGCGCGCGGGCTTTACGCGCGTGCGCATCGACGGCGAGATCTACGAAATCGACGAAGCGCCTGCGCTCGACAAGAAGTACAAGCATGACGTCGAGGTCGTGGTCGACCGCGTGGTCGTCGGGCCGGATGTGGCGACGCGGCTCGCGGACAGTTTCGAGACCGCGCTGAAGCTCGCTGACGGGCTGGCCTATGTGGATCTGGTGGATGGCACGGTGGCCGGGCTTGCCTCAACCTCGGTGCGCGAAACGCAATCCCCGTTCGTTTCGAGCGAAGTCGAGAAACAGGCCCCAATCGATGCCACTCTGGGCGGCGCGATGAAGGGCGCAGGGATTCCCGCCAACCGCATCGTCTTTTCCGAAAAATTCGCCTGCCCCGTCAGCGGCTTCACGATCGCCGAGATCGAGCCGCGGCTCTTCTCGTTCAACGCCCCGCAGGGCGCGTGCCCGGCGTGCGATGGGCTCGGCGAGAAGCTGCTGTTCGACGAGGAACTCGTCGTACCCAACCACGCGCTGTCGCTCAAAAAAGGCGCGATCGTCCCCTGGGCGAAATCGCAGCCGCCGTCGCCCTATTACATGCAGGTACTCGGCAGCCTCGCGCGCGAATTCGGCTTCTCGCTCGACACGCCCTGGGGCGAGCTGCCCGGCGAAGTCCGCCTCGTCATCCTCCACGGCACCGGCGGCAAGCCCGTCACGCTCACCTTCGTCGACGGCCGCAAGAGCTATGACGTGAAGAAGCCGTTCGAGGGCGTGATCGGCAATCTCAACCGCCGCATGCTCAGCACCGAAAGCGCGTGGATGCGCGAGGAGCTGGCGAAATACCAATCCTCCGCCCCGTGCGAGACCTGCCACGGCGCGCGGCTGAAGCCCGAGGCGCTCGCGGTCAAGATCGGCATGCGCGACATCTCCAGCGTCACGCATCTGTCGGTGGTCGATGCGCTCGCCTGGTTCGCAGGCGTGCCCGACATGCTCACCGCGCAGCAGCGCGAAATCGCCCGCGCGATCCTGAAGGAAATCGACGAGCGGCTCGGCTTCCTCAACAATGTCGGGCTCGATTACCTCAATCTCGACCGCACCAGCGGCACGCTATCGGGCGGCGAGAGCCAGCGCATCCGGCTCGCGTCGCAGATCGGCAGCGGGCTGTCGGGCGTGCTCTATGTGCTCGACGAGCCGAGCATCGGCCTCCACCAGCGCGACAACGACATGCTGCTCGCGACGCTGCGCCGCTTGCGCGATCTCGGCAACACCGTGCTCGTCGTCGAGCATGACGAGGACGCGATCCGCAGTGCCGATTACATCCTCGACATGGGGCCGGGCGCGGGCGTCCACGGCGGCGAGGTGGTCGCGCGCGGCACCTTGCCCGAAATCCTCGCCACCAAGGGCAGCGTCACCGCCGATTACCTCAACGGCACCCGCCGCATCGACGTGCCGGCCAAGCGCCGCAAGGGCAATGGCAAGAAGCTGACGCTCAGCGGCGCGACTGCCAACAACCTGAAAAACGTCACCGCCAGCATCCCGCTCGGCACCTTCACCTGCGTCACCGGCGTGTCGGGATCGGGCAAGTCGAGCTTCACGATCGACACGCTCTATGCCGCCGCCGCGCGCGCGCTCAACGGCGCGCGGATCGTGTCGGGCAAATATGAGAAGATCGCGGGCCTCCAGCATCTCGACAAGGTGATCGACATCGATCAGTCGCCGATCGGCCGCACGCCGCGATCGAACCCCGCGACCTATACCGGCGCCTTCACGCAAATCCGCGACTGGTTCGCGGGCCTGCCCGAAAGCCTCGCGCGCGGCTACAAGCCCGGCCGCTTCAGCTTCAACGTCAAGGGCGGCCGGTGCGAGGCGTGCAGCGGCGACGGGCTGATCAAGATCGAAATGCACTTCCTCCCCGACGTCTATGTGACCTGCGACGTGTGCCAGGGCCGCCGCTACAACCGCGAAACATTGGAAGTGAAGTTCAAGGGGATGAGCATCGCCGACGTGCTCGACATGACGGTCGAGGACGCGGTCGAATTCTTCAAGGCGGTGCCGCCGATCCGCGAGAAAATGGCGATGCTGGCCGAAGTCGGGCTGGGCTATGTCAAGGTCGGCCAGCAAGCGACGACGCTGTCGGGCGGCGAAGCGCAGCGCGTGAAGCTGGCAAAGGAACTGGCGCGAAGGTCGACCGGGCAGACGCTGTATATCCTCGATGAGCCGACGACGGGGCTGCATTTCGAGGATGTGCGGAAGTTGCTCGAAGTGCTCCACGCGCTGGTCGAACAGGGCAATACGGTGGTGGTGATCGAGCACAACCTCGACGTGATCAAGACCGCCGACTGGGTGCTGGACCTGGGGCCTGAAGGCGGCGTGAAGGGCGGCGAAGTGGTGGCCGAGGGGACGCCGGAGCAGGTGGTGAAGGAGGCGCGGAGTTTTACGGGGCGGTATTTGGCGCCTTTGTTGGGGAAGTGACACGGAAGATGATTCTAGAGCAAACCTTGTCCCGGGTGCGGTAGCGCATCAAGTTTAGAAAGAAACACCGCTGTCGCCTCACAGGCGTCCATTACTGCACGGCCTCCGTAGCCCAGTTCTGAGTAAAATGGGTGACGATTGCACCTGCGTTCGTATTCCATCTTGAAGTAGGTGCTTAGCTCCGCGACAATCTGCCTCTTTGCTAACAACGGTAAGTCGGGCGCGTGGCTCCGATTCGACCAAGTCCACCCAATCTTCTCAGCAAGTTCCCTAGAAGATACTGCCAAATCAGGAGTTATCCCTGCAAGATATTCAAACTTAGGCAGCAAAAACCGCATATGCACGAACCCGGCAGCATGTACCCTGACAGCATCGGACATTACAAGAGACTCTCGTAGCAAACTGTCTGGCTCAATCAGCCCCCATTCAACCAGAGTTTCAATTGCAGCGAACGAGTCAAGTTCATCGTAACCTATTTGGCTCATTCGCTTCACCAGCGTCGCTACAAGAACGTAGCCTTCTTGTACAAAGTCTACGCGCTCCTTACGATTCTTTATCAGAAACTCTAAAATATCAGGTATCAAGAAATTACTTGGACGTGTCGCAGTATGTGCGACGTGCAGAATATTTTTAACGTATCCTGATGAGCCGTTATAGTATTTGTACCTTCCCCTCATCAGGCTTTTTAACAAAACAAATTCTTTTAGTCCTGCACGCCCCGAGGCTAAGGCAATACCAGTGAGGTCGTTGGTAGGGACGTGAGGGGAAACCAATATGTCTGCGAACATGCCGAGTGCTCGGCGAACATCTTTTGCAACTAAGCCTTCTAATATATGAGTTATATGTCTGTCTTTTCGTAAAAAAATAGCAGAATAAACCGCCGTTATAAATTCACCCACTCGATTTGCTGGATAGTTCAACGTAAAGCCATTATCTAACGTTATTTGATGCGTCTTTCCAAAATCGTTAGACATTTGATCTAATATAAGCTGCATTCTTTTCCGAATGACGGCGGAAAATCTAGGGGGTCTAATGTAGAAATTTATTGCATTTGAAAAGGCGTCGAGTGGCTTTTCGTCTTTGTGCGCTTCAAACGTCGCATCCCGTAGATTGACCAATATAAGACCACGAGTTAACTCTTTAAACCACTGGGCTGCTTCAAATATTTCGAGCTGCTGGTCACGCGATCGTTTGGCGACATTATCAAACACGCAAACTAAGCCGAGTCCTCGCTCGCTTGAGAAATGTCGAGCTACACACTGCGCAAACTGTTCCGGATTTGCGGCCAAATCGGCGAGCATATCGAACCTGCGTGACGAGTATTTCGGTGGATTCTCGACTTTGAGAGTTTTTGCAGGCCCACGTTCGAAACGACTTATTTCAACCGAAAATATCCGTTCCTGATATTCTTCAGAGTAAATATCTATCTCGTTCGTCGTTGAGAACGATTCGAGAAACTGCTCGCAAAGCCAATCGCGCAAGGAGGATCCTGGTGGGGGCGTGACATTGAAATTTATAAACGCCCAAACTGTCTTACTCTTTGTCTCAGTCGGCAGCAAATACTTGTAATATCGGCGAATGAACGTGCTTTTTCCTGCTCCAACAGCGCCAATAACTAACTGCACCCTACTTAAAGACGAAGGAGTCTTTGAAAACCTCGAAATCTCATTACTGATCCCAGACGCAGAGACGCGAGTTGTATCAATTTGTTCAACAGTATTACCAGCTACCTTTCGAGTGCGATCTTTCAAATATGTACTTAATACGCCTTCATAATTTGTAATTTCTTCAGTAGAAACATATGCCTTTTCAATAACATCATCCGGGGTTTCGTCGCTATCAGCGCCAAAATACTTCGATATTGTTGGAAACAGCGCATAAGCAAACTCATTTACACCTAAAAGCTCGTTTAGTGCGTTTCGTCCGCCCATAAACCCGGAGACGCTGTGAAACCTTCTCGACAGTAATTTAGTAGATAGGTCGCTTGCGCGCCTGTCGAGATCATTGCGATTTATGCTAGATTGTAACACTGCGAGAGCGTTGCTTCCTATATTGATGTCTTGTACATCAAAAACGATAGCATCAATTTCGCTGTCAGCATAAGAGACGCCGATTTCAATACCATTTGTTGCAATCACGAGTTCGATAGGGTTTAGCTTTGGTGGATAACGCTTATTTATTTCGCTTGCATACATCCTAGCTTCTCTGAGGCCGACTGATAGCGCAACGTCTGGTCCTTTGACTTCTATAATTAGAAGAGGAATGCCACGTTGCCATATCGAATAGTCAGGAATATAGCCGAACCGCTTTCCCGCCGACTTATCAATTTCAGTCGGACGCATGTATTCTTTAGTTCGTATCCATTCACTAGGTAATCCGAGATAACTCGGGTTGACAAGCAGAGGCAGGACAAACTTCTGCTCCACGTCGGATTCGTTGCGAAAGGTGGACGGTTCCAGTTCAGGCGAGCCAAGCTGCAATGCACCTTTCAAGAGCTTGGCCACGAACGTTTTCCTCCACTGAGGTTATAGGGTCGGACAGGTTGGGGCCTTGCGTCAAGCTCTAACGGAGAGTTGATATCGACTAAAGGCTGCCCAGATACTTCGCGGACCACCGTGCCGCCAATGCCAAGGGCTAAGCGCCGCGGCAAAGCCGCGTCGTCGGTCGCGGCTTTGCGCCGCGCCGGCCGGGCGCGCCCGCGCTTTGCGCGGCGCTG
>NZ_LSIJ01000107.1 GCF_001556185.1 Sphingomonas sp. CCH10-B3
TGAGCGATCACGCCAAGTCGATCGAATCGATCCTGGGCCTGATCCGCGACATTGCCGGGCAGACCAATCTGCTCGCGCTCAACGCGACGATCGAGGCCGCCCGCGCCGGTGACGCGGGCCGCGGCTTTGCAGTCGTTGCGCAGGAAGTGAAGAGCCTCGCCAACCAGACCGCGCGCGCGACCGACGACATCGCTGCCAAGATCGCCGCGATCCAGTCCGCGACACGCTCGACCGTTGAGACCAATGCCTCGATCCGCTCGACCGTTGCCGAGGTCCAGATGTCGGCCGAGAAGATCCGCGCGGCGATGGAAATGCAGGCACAGACCGTGACCGCGATCACCGCGTCGGTCGACGAAACCGCGCTCGCCGCCGACTCGATGTCGAACACGATCGCTGCCATCCGCGAGGATACCGAAAGCGTCGCCAGCGACATCGACCGGGTCGGTCAGGGCTTCGACGCCTTCGACACGCGGCTCGGAACGCTCAAAACGACGGCCAGCGATTTCATCTCGAAAGTTGCGGCATAGCCATCATGCACACGAGCCCAAAGTCCTTCCTGTTCCAAGATCGACGCACGGCTGTTGAGCGCTTGCGCTATTTCGATGCCGACGGCGCCATCCGCGCGCACCACGGCGAACTGCACGCGATCATCGCGCCCCATTTCGAACCGCTTGCGCGCAAATTCTGGGCGTTTCTGGCGACATGCCCCGAATGCGCGCACCTGACGTCCATTCTCACTCCGGCGGTGATCGACCGGCGCGTGGCTGCCGATGTCGAGTATCTCAACGCCAAGTTCAGCCATACCTTCGCCGACGACTGGGTCGGCGCTGCGTCGACCCGGATGGCCGAGGCCGATGCTGTGGGCCTGACGCCCAACATCGTCGTCGCCGGCCTGACCCTGATCAACCGCGACCTGATGGCGGTATTGCGCGATGCTGTGGCTGGCGATTTCGACCGCTACACCAGGCTCGCCGACATCGTCATGCGGCTGGCGTCGTTTGAAGCCAATGTCGTGATGTCATGGTGGGGCAATGCGCGCGCCGAAAGCGCTCGCCAGGAGCGCCGCGAACAGTCCGAGCTCTTCCGCGCAACGGTGGCGGAAAGCGTGGAGCAGAGCGCGGCCCTTGGCGCGCAGCTAAAAGATCAGGCCAAGACCGTATCGAACTCGACGCGCGGGATGCTCGATCAGACCAACGAAGTCGCCGCCGCCGCCGAACAATCGGCTGTTGCAATGCGCGAAGCGGCGCGGACCGCCGCCGGATTGATCCGCGCGATCGAGGATGCACGCGGCGAAGTGGAGGCAGCCGCCGAAGTCGCAACCCGCGCCGCCAGCCAGGCCGGTGCCGCCGTCGGCATGTCCGAAACGCTGAGCGATCACGCCAAGTCGATCGAATCGA
>NZ_LSIJ01000108.1 GCF_001556185.1 Sphingomonas sp. CCH10-B3
TTCCGGTATTGTTCGTCCTTAGCGTTGCTTGGCGTACCTCCCACGCTATGCCCTCTTCAAGGAGCGCGGCAATACCGACGCCATGATTGTCACGCGCCGTAGCCAGCAGGTCTTCTCAGAAAGTTGCGAGGCTCACGGTGGCACCATCGTCCCGGCCGATGACCTGCGGACCGGGATGTTCCGCAACCGCGTCATTGCCCACCTGACCCGACCCACCGGGTATCGTCATCAATGGCGCGGTGAAGTGGCGATCTGCGACGGCAGCGGAGGCGAGCCGCTGGTGGGGTTCGTGTCTCTCCTGATGGATAATTCGGAGATTTCACGGTCCGGCGATATCGGGAGCCAGGTGATGGGGCGTTTGTTCGGCGGCCTGTCCAACACCACGGCGATTTACCTGTTTCACCCGGATCGACTGCCGACCGTTGCCGATGCCGCTGCGGTCGTCGACGAGGAAGAGCGCCGGATTGCCGCGGTCGAAGAGCGGTTCGAGGCAGCGAGCGAGCGGATCGCGGAGTTCCAGCGGAACCTGGCGATCGGCGACGAAAGCAACTGCGGCACGGTGATCGAGGTTCGCGGCCCCATGGCAGAGATTGCGGTGCCGACCAACCGGCGTGCGCCCAATGGGGAAAGCACCTTCTGGTCGCGGATCGAGCGCCTCGCGCCGCCCGGCTACGCGATCTGCACTTTCGGCCTCTGACGCCCACAGACCCACAATTACACATCCCCACAAGTCCACATTCACGAGGAGGATCAACAAATGCGCATAATCTCAGTCCAGAGCATTGCCGGCGGCACCGGTGTTACCAGCGTTGCCACCGAAATCATCGCCGACAAGCTGCGTGCAAAGGAGGCAATTCTGGCCATCGATCTGGGCAACACCCAAATGCTCGGCCGCAAGAATCTCGGTCGTGGTTTCGAGACGCTGGGTGACGCATCGCTGATCTTCGGCGCATGGCCCGCTGGAGTATGGCTACGGCAGGAAGCCCTTCCGCGACTCTGCCTGTTGGACCTGCGGGAACAGCGGCACCCCTATGATGCATGCGAAGAAGAGGTGCTGCTGGCGCTCACCTGCTATGACAGCGTCGGCGATATTCTCGACAGGTTGCGCGACCAGATGGCCAGTTTCGCCACCCGCTTCGACAGCTGCGTGGTGGACCTGTCCCAGGCGCCCGACCTGCTCAGGCGCCTGTTCATCGCCGTCAGCGACGAGGTGCATTTCTGCGAACGCCTGATGTCAGAATCGCAGACCTGGGAGGCCTTCCGCGAGAAATTCCTCGATGGCGAGGAGTACAAGCCCGACCAGATCTGGATCAAGCACCCCGATCGCGGCGAATGGCGGCCGCAGGTGATCGAGGACTGCCCGGGAATGCGGCTTGTCGATGCCTGATCCTTCATCGGCGTGCGCTGCGGCGGGAGGTCGAGCAAACGGTGTCCACCAAAGGGCCGCCCTCCCCTCGCTTCGGACTGCATCGAAGACCCCTTCGATCGCTCATTGACCTTGGTCCGGCACATACGCAGTCGGAGTGTCGAAGGAGAAAGCGATGCGTACCTCATTCGATCTTGGCAAATTCGATCCCGAGGTCACCTTGATGGATGCCGCCGTCGAAGAGGAGATCTTGCCGACCATGCGAATGGTGGCAAATGCCAGCCTGGGCGTCGAGCCCTTCGACGCCTACTACGCGGCGCAGGAACTGCTCGAGGTGCTGGAGGCGGTCCAGAGAAAGACACCCGGGGCAAAGGTAAGGCTGGCAGGCATTCTTTCGGCGGACTGCGACGATTACCAGCGTTGCCTCTATTACTGCCTCGCTGGGCGAGGAGCTGGCGTTATGCTCCTGTCCCTGTCGTGGCTGGTCCGCATTCTCCGCGGAAGGGCGGGTGCAATGGGCGAAGTCCTGCGAACGAAGGCAGAGGTGGAGCCGCCCTGCCCTCCTTATGTCGCCTCCCAACCTGATGGCCCGGTACCGTCGGCAAGCGAAGATTTCCACCTCGGTCCATCCTGGACCAGGGACCCGTTGACATATGGGCCGATCAAAGATTGAAGCGGCAACTTTGTTGGACGGTCCGGAACGGCAGGTTTTGGGGAGTGAACGAGGGATAGCTGCCCATTGTTGCGGCCATGTCCGATGGCAGCTAGCCGAGATCGATTTTACCGGCATTGCGGCTTCGCGCTTGTTTGAATAGGTCTGGCCCGGAATCCACTGGCGGGGAATGAGGCTATGCGAGAACATGAGTTGCGGCGGCAAGTTGTCAGCGAAATGCATTTGCGTCGCTGGCCGCTGTTGCAACTGCCGGTCGCAGTGTTCCAGTGGGTGCTTGAGGTTGGGCCTGGCGAGCGTGAGGCGGAGCGCTCAGTCTTGTCCGCTCTGTGCGGAAGCCAATCGGATGAAGAGAATCCGCGCCACCTGTCAGGTGCACTCTTTGGCGACGTCTCCTTTACATGGGAGCGACAGAGCGAAGGTTCGACGCTGACAGTGTTTTGTCCGGAACGCGCCATCGAAGTTTTGCTCGACCCCGGACTGGACTCTTCGGTGGGCGAGGCCATTGACTGGGCGGAAACCCTGCCGGGCGCAATCATTCGCGCGACATCGATCTGGGTTGGTGGCGACGAAGCCGAAGTCGAGAGGGCATTGCCGGCGGTTGATTTCAATCGCAGCGAGCTTGTGTCATGCGGCCTCTCCGGGGGAGTGCGTATCTGGTCGGATTTTCGCATTCACCCCGATGGCCGGGGGCGCCTTGTGGTGTCAGCCGGGGAAGTCGACCGGAGTGATCTCACCCGGCAACTGCAGCAATTGCAGGAGCTTGGGAATTACCGCAACAAGGCGCTCTTGGGGCTGCCGGTGGCACAAGAGGCCTGGCCAAGGCTGGACGCGGCCGAACGCGAATTGGCCGCACTTGCCAAGGCCGTAACGTCCTCGGTGGCCTCTGACGATGATTTGCTGGCGCAATTGTCTGACCTCAGCCTGGAACTTTCGACCATTGCCACGTCAATCGGCTATCGCATGAACGCTACCGCAGCCTATTCGCGTCTGGTGGAAGAGAGGCTCGCACAACTTGCTCCGGAACCGATCCGTGGGTTCGCTTCGCTCGTCGACTTCACTGAACGCCGCTTCCTGCCAGCAGCGCGCACCTGCGCCGCCTTGACTGAGCGCGAACGCCAGCTGACACGGCGTGCGCGCCAAATCTCCGAACTGCTGCGCGCCCGCATCGAGACGCGAATCGAGAACCAGAACGCGAAGCTGCTTCGATCGATGGAGCGCAGCACGACGATGCAAGTGCGCTTGCAGCAGATCGTCGAGGGCCTCTCAGTAGTGGCCGTGAGTTATTATGCCATCGGCCTGCTAGGGTATGCCATAAAGGGTGCGTCCCATCACTTTGACTGGGTTGATCCGGAAGTTGCGATCGCTTTGCTGGTGCTGCCGGTCCTGGGATCCGTGTGGTTTGCGCTCCATTCGCTCAAGAAGCGGGTTCTGGGCGGCCATTAACTGCATCCACGCGGAAATTGCGCAAGCGACAGCGCCTGTTACCAGCCTCCAAGCACATTTCATTGTTAAGTTAGCAGGCGAAGGTCGCGTCCGTCAATGTGGTGTAGAATTGGGTGTGGCCAGCGGGCTGCATTTTC
>NZ_LSIJ01000012.1 GCF_001556185.1 Sphingomonas sp. CCH10-B3
TGAAGGTCTCGTCGCCCTCGACCAGGTAATCGCCGACGACGCTGAACGGAATCGTCGCGCTGGTCTCGCCATCGGCAAAGCTCACCGTGCCGGTCAGCGTCGCGTTTACATCGGCGCTCGTCGCGCCACCTGCCCCACCGGGCAGCGTGATCGTATAGCTCGCGCTGACCGCGCCGCTGCTGTTGCCAGACCGCGAGACCGTGAACGCACCTGCCGTGGTGCCGGTATCGCCTTCGTTCAGCGTGACATTGGCGACGCTGATCACGGGCTGCGCATCGTCGTTGGTAATCGTGACCGTCGCCTGCGTGTTGCTCAGGATCAGCCCGCTGGTCGGGTTGGTGAGGTTCACGAAGAAGGTCTCGTCGCCTTCGAACAGCCGGTCACCATAGATGGCGAAGTCGATGCCGAATACCGTGACCCCGCCGGACACCGGCACGCTGCCTGCCAAGCCGACATAATCGACACCTTCGGTCGCGGTGCCGTTCGCGGTCGCCAGATCGAACGAAAAGGCGCCCAGCCCGCCTGTCCGAGTGAAGGCCACCCGCGCGAGGCTCTGACCCGAATCGCCTTCGACGATGGTCACCCCGGCAATGCTCAGCGTGCCCGCGACGTCGTCATCGGTAATCGTCGCGGTCGCCGTGCCGGTGCCGATCGCGGCACCGCCGGTGGGGTTCGACAG
>NZ_LSIJ01000013.1 GCF_001556185.1 Sphingomonas sp. CCH10-B3
GAATAGTTTTACAACCCCTCCCCTGAAGGGGAGGGGTTGTAAAACTATTCCGTGACCTCAACGGCAGCGGATCTGCTGGCTGTTCTGGTCGATCGACTTGCCGAGCAGCGCGCCGAGACCGCCACCGAGCAGCGTGCCCACTGCGCGTGAGCGGCCACCGTCGATGACATTGCCCAGGATGCCGCCGCCGACCGCGCCGATGATCAGGCCCGTCGTGCCGTCGTTGCGCTTGCAATAATAGCGGCCGTCGCTGCCGCGATAGACGCGGTCATCGGGCGCCAGCACCCGCTCATTGTAATTGGGGCCGTTGCGATAATAGCGCGACGGGTCATAGCCGCCCTCGTCGCGGTCGTCGTACCGGGGATCATAGCGCGGATCGCGGCGATCGTCGTAGCGCCGGTCATCATAGCGCGGGCGGTTCGCCTGCCATGCCTGATAGCGATCGAATTCCTGCTGGAACACGCGCAGTTCCTGCTGGAACCGCGCCTGTGCCTGCGCGAAGCGGGCTTCCTCGGGACTGGTCTGGGCAATCGCGGGGGTGGCGAAGGCCAGCGCGGCGAGCGCGAGGATCGAAGTCTTGCGGGTCATCGGACGAAACCTCCTGTTACTATGGCAGCACCACAGCCCATTGAGCCTAAACCGGGCCTGAACGGCGTGCCATAGCACTACATCGCTGCGAGCAGCGCCGAAATCGGCACAAAGGCAAAGGCGATCGAGCTGTCAGCCACGCCATAGGGCAGGAAGATGCAGTCGCCGTGGCGAATGCCCCCGCAGCTATAGACGACATTGGGGACATAGCCTTCACGGTCCTGATCGGCGGCGGCCAGAATCGGTTCACGCGTGCGGCCGATCACTTTCGACGGATCGTCCTTGTCGAGCAGCACCGCGCCGATCGAATATTTGCGCATCGCGCCGACGCCGTGGGTCAGCAGCAACCAGCCTTCGTCGATTTCGATCGGTGCACCGCAATTGCCGATCTGCACCAGTTCCCACGGATATTCGGGTGTCAGCAGCATCGCGCCTTCGTCCCAATGGGTCAGGCTGTCCGATCGGATGAGGAACAGATTTTCGCCGTCCTGCCGCCCGATCATCAGATATTCGCCGCCGACCTTGCGCGGGAACAGCGCCATCCCCTTGTTGCGCGCCGCCGAGCCGGTCATCGGCACCAGATCAAACGCACGGAAGTCGGTGGTGCGCAGCATTTCCGACTGAATCTGCGATCCGTTATAGGCAGTGTAAGTGCCGACCCATTCGGTGCGGCCATCGTCATGACTGAACTGGACGAGCCGCAGGTCCTCCAGCCCTTTCGATTGAGCCGATGTGATCGGGAAGATCACCGTACCCGACAGCGTCGAGTCGCGGTGGCGGTAAACAGTCACAGCGCCCGAGGGCAGTGCGCGGCCATCGGCACCGGCAGCATCGGTCGCGGTCGCGAACGGCGGCTCGGGCGCGAGCCGCAGTTCGTTGGCGTCGGTGATGATGCCTTCGCGGAACGCGACCGAACTGATGTGGCCTTCACCGACCGCCCGCATCGACATCAGGATCCGCAGCGACCCAGCGCGGAGGCCGGTCTGGTCGAAATGGGGCACCACGCTGGGGTTCATCAGCGCGGCGGCGGCATAGCTGTATTCGTGGCAGAAATAAGCGCCGATCAGCTGGCGACGCTCATCGGAGATAGCCGCATCATCAAGGCCGAGCTGCGCGGCAATATCGGCATAGCGCGTCATGAACACGCGCCGCGTCTGCCAGTGGCGCGCTTCGAAATCCTTCAGCACCAGCGCAAGCTGATCGAGGGTTTCGCGCGGGCTCATATCGAGCACTTCGCGTACCAGCCTTTCAGTGCGGCTGGGTGCGCCGCCGTTCGATTGCCACGCGAGATGGAAGGGGCGCACGACGACCCGCGACGGATCGGCATAAAGGCGCAACGGATGATTGAAGATATCGAGCACTGGCAACAAACGCCCCGCTTAGGTCACACCAAGGCGAGGCCTGATCTCGATCAAGCCGCAGCCCGGGCGTCCCCTGCCACGGATTCGCGCCGTTGTGGTAGTGCCGAAATCGCACATGAGGCCAGTTGCAGCGCCAGGATCGATTCCGCGCCCTGGTTGCGGTTGAGCCCATTGGGGGTCAGCCCGTCGTAGCATCCGCCATCATGGGTCGATGCCAGCGCCAGATCGAGGTCGTTGGCGCCCAGGAACCAGCGGTAGGCGCGCATCGCCTCGTCGATCCAGCGCGCGTCGCCGGTTGCGTCGAACGCGGCGGCACAGGCTTCGACGGTCGCCTGCGCTTCCAGCGGCTGCTGGTCGAACGGCAGCGGCGGCGCATAGGCGCGACCGAAGCTTTCGGTGCCGACGGCGCGGAAGCGCCCCTCGGGCGAGGTCTGGCGCGCCATGATCCAGTTGAGCGTTGCAATCCCGGTGGCGATCAGATCGGCACGGTCGAGTGCCTTGCCCGCGCGGATCATTGCTTCGGGCAATCGCGCATTGTCATAGGCAAGGACGATTTCGAACCATTCCCATTCGGGCCGCCGCGCCGCGGCCAGCAGCGCGAGATGCTCGTGCGAGAAGCGTTCAAGGATCTTGGTGGCCAGCCCATGGCCGGGCACGCACGCCAGAATCTCGCATGCGCCGAGCATCGCAAACGCCTGCGCGCGCGGGCTGCCGAGGTCGAGCGCGAGCGATGCGGTGTTGTCGAACATCGCCATCGCCCAGTCGCGATGCTTGCGCAGCCTAGCGTGGCGGACCACCGTCCCGATCGCCCACAGCGTGCGGCCGTTCGAATCTTCAGACCCGACATCTTCGCACCATTCGCGGTCGAAGCGCATGAAATTGCGGAAGCGGCGGGCATCAGGGTTCCACGCATGCTGCACGAAGGCCGCATAGATCGTCATCCATTTGTCGGCGGTCGCCTCGGGCAAGCCGTCCATCTTGGCGACCAGCATCAGCGCGCGGGCATTGTCGTCGATGCAATAGCCGTGGCGGCGATCGGGCACTGAATAGATGGCGTGCTGGAGCATGCCGGTCGCATCGCTCATCCGCTCGACCGCAGTGAAATCGGCGGGCAGCGGCGCCATCGCCGGCGCGGGCTTGGCGAGGCGGCGCGGTGCCTGCTCGAGCATCGCGGCGATCTCGGCAACCGCCTTCGCAGCCAGACAGGGCCACAGCATCGTCCGTCCGCGCGCATAGGCACGCGCCGACAGCGCCTCGCGCTCTTCATCCGAATCGAGCAGCGCGATGATCGCCCGGGCAAAGCCGTCGCTGTCGCCGAAATCGACGAGGACGCCGTGGTTGTCGGCGAGGATTTCGGTCGCATGGACATAGGGGGTCGACACGACGGCCTTGCCGACACCGACCGCATAGGACAGCGTGCCCGACGTGATTTGCGCTGGATTGACATAGGGCGTCGCGTAAATGTCGGCCGCCTGCAAATAGTCGATCAATTCCTCATGCTCGGCGAAAGCGTCGATGAAGGACACGTGATCGGCAACGCCGCGTTCGACCGCGAGCGCCTGCAGCCGGTCGCGATAGGCCTCGCCTTCATGCGCGACGAGATTGGGGTGGGTGGCGCCGAGCACCATGTAATGCGCCTTCGGGTGCGCGGCGACGATCGCGGGCATCGCCTCGATCATCGTCTCGATGCCTTTGCTCGGGGCCAGCAGGCCGAAGGTGAAGATCACCTGCTTGCCCTGCCAGCCGAAGCGCGGCTTGAAGAGCGCTGTGTCGGCGAAAGTCCGGTCGGGCACGCCGTGCGGGATCGTGACGATCTGACGATCAGCAGCGCCATAGACGCGCGTCAAAATGTCGCGACCGCGGTCGGCCATCACCACCACGCGTGCGGCGCGGCGCAGCAAGGCCTCCATCACCCGGCGCTCGTCCGCATTGGGCTGTTCAAGCACCGTGTGGAGCGTGACGATCACCGGCAAGGTGATCCGGTCGAGCAGCGACAGGATATGTTCGCCTGCCGATCCGCCGAAAATGCCATATTCATGCTGCAGCCACAGCGCCTGTGCGCCCGACGCCTCGATCGCGCGCGCGGCGGCGCGATAGGCACCCGGATCGTCCTGCGCGATCGCGCCAATCACCTGCGGCGGATAGGCATAGCGGCCGGGATGGTCGTCCATCGCATAGACATCGACCCGCAAGTCCGGAAAGGCGCCGCGCAGGGCATTGTAAGTGTCGGTCGTAAACGTCGCCAGGCCGCATTTGCGCGGCAGGAAATTGCCGATGAGGGCGATATGCTTGACGGCATGTTCGCGCCGGGTGGCTGGCGTCATTGACCTATCCTTTCGCGGCTCGGTGCGGCACCGCGCCCTGGTGAACGATGAACTCCCAACTGCCGGACTTACATATGGTTGCGCACATGCTGCACTGCAACCAACCAAGATCAAGCCCTTTGTTGCACGGGCCGTTCGAATCGCGCGATCAACCGCGCCCGCGATAGCCCGGCACGTCCTGCGCAGGCACCCACACGCCTTCGGGCGGCGGGCCACTTTGCCAGAACACGTCGATCGGAATGCCGCCGCGCGGATACCAGTAACCGCCGATGCGCAGCCAGTGCGGCTTCATTTCGTCGAACAACCGCACGCCGATACCGACCGTGCAATCCTCGTGAAACGCCTGATGATTGCGGAAACTGCCGAGGAACAGCTTTAGCGATTTCGATTCGACGATCGTCGCGTCGGGTACATAATCGATCACCAGATGCGCAAAATCGGGTTGCGCGGTGACCGGGCAAAGCGAAGTGAATTCGGGCGAGACGAAGCGCACCATGTAACGCGCGCCGGGCCGCGGATTGGGCACATAATCGAGCACGGCCGCGTCTGGCGACGTCGGCAGCGCGCTTGCCTGACCTAGGTATTTGGGTGTCATCGGCTTGGATTTAGTCGCATCGGCTGCGATGTGAAGCCGCGATGCAGATTCGGCGGCTGATTCCGATCCTTGGCGACCAGTTATCGCTCGGCCTGTCGGCGCTTGAGGGTGCCGACCGTGCGCGCGACCGGCTGCTGATGATGGAAGTCGCCGAGGAAGGCCGCTACGTCGCGCACCACCAGCGCAAGATCGCCTTCATCCTCTCGGCCATGCGCCACCACGCCGAAGCGCTCCGCGCCGACGGCTGGCAGGTTGACTATGTGACGCTCGACGATCCCCACAATTCGGGCAGCTTCACCGGCGAAGTCGCGCGCGCCGTCGAGGGGCTGAAGCCCGAATCGATCGTCATTACCGAAGCCGGGGAGTGGCGCGTCGCGGCGATGATCGACGGCTGGGCGCTCCGCTTCCGCATCCCGGTCGAGGTGCGCGAAGACACCCGCTTCGTCGCCAGCCATGCCGAGTTCGACACCTGGGCGGCAGCGCGCAAGCAATTGCGGATGGAGTTTTTCTACCGCGACATGCGCCGCAAGACCGGTCTGCTGATGGACGGCGACGAGCCCGTTGGCGGCCAGTGGAATTTCGACGCAGAGAATCGCAAGCCCGCCTCGCGCGACCTGATGATGCCGCGCCCGCTCTCTTTCGCCCCGGACGACATCACCTGCGCGGTGCTGGCACTGGTCGCACGCCATTTCGGCAACCACCCCGGCCGCCTCGACGGTTTCGACTATGCCGTCACCCGCGCCGATGCGTTCGCCCAGCAGGCGCATTTCCTCGACCACGCGCTGGCGAGCTTCGGCGACTATCAGGACGCGATGCTGACCGACGAGCCGCATCTGTGGCATTCGGTGCTGTCGCCCTATCTCAACGCCGGGCTGCTCGACCCGCTCGACCTGTGCCGCGCGGTCGAGGCGCGCTTCCGCGACGGGCGGGTGCCGCTCAACGCCGCCGAAGGCTTCATCCGCCAGATCATCGGCTGGCGCGAATATATGCGCGGCATCTACTGGCACGAAGGCCCTGACTATACCGGCCGCAATTTCCTGAACGCGACCCGCCCGCTCCCCGATTTCTACTGGACCGGCGATACCGAGATGCATTGCCTCGCCCAGGCGATCGGCCAGACGCTTGATCTTGCCTATGCGCACCACATCCAGCGGCTGATGGTCACCGGCAATTTCGCGATGTTGATCGGTGCCGACCCGCGCGAAGTCCATGAATGGTATCTCGCGGTCTATGCCGATGCCTATGAATGGGTCGAGGCGCCCAATACGCTCGGCATGAGCCAGTTCGCCGATGGCGGGCTGCTGTCGTCGAAACCCTATGCCGCCTCGGGCGCCTATATCGACCGCATGTCGGATTATTGCGGGTCGTGTCGTTATGACGTGAAGAAGCGCACCGGCCCCGATGCCTGCCCGTTCAATGCGCTCTATTGGGATTTCATCGCGCGCAACGAAGCCAAGCTCGGCCGCAACCCGCGGCTCGCGATGCCCTATCGCAGCTGGGCGAAGATGGACCCGGCCGTGCGCGACGCGTTGCGCCAATCGGCGGCGACCTTTCTCGACAGCCTCGACGGCGCGCAACCGCGCGGCTAGGAAAGCAGGACAAGATCAGGAGATGGCAATGGACGCGTTGGTGACGACTGAATGGCTGGCGAACGAACTTTCCGCAACCGACCTGCGCGTGGTCGATGCCAGCTATTTCCTGCCCGAACACAAGCGCGACGCCGCCACCGATTATGAAGCGGGGCACATCCCCGGCGCCGTCTTCATGGACCTTGCCGAAATCGCCGACCTGTCGAACCCGCTGCCGTCGATGCTGCCCAGCCCCGAGAAGTTCGCGAGCCGCATGCAGTCGCTCGGCCTCGGCGACGGCAGCCGCATCGTGCTCTACGACGACTCGCCGCTGCACACGTCGGCGCGGGCGTGGTGGATGCTGCGCACCTTCGGCGCGCATGATGTCGCGATTCTCGACGGCGGCCTCGCCAAGTGGAAGGCCGAAGGGCGACCGCTGACCAGCGGCAAGGAATCGCTGCGCCACCGCCACTTCACCGTCTGGGCCGATGACAAGGGCGTCCGCACGCTCGACCAGATGAAGGCCAATCTCGATTCGGGCGCCGAGCAGGTCGTCGACGCCCGCAACCCGGCGCGCTTCACCGGCGAAGAGCCCGATCCGCGCCCGGCGACCCATGCCGGCCACATCCCGGGGTCGAAGAACCTGCACTACGCAACGCTGTTCAACGCCGACGGCACCTGGAAGTCGAAGGACGAGCTGAAGGCCGCGTTCGACGCCGCCGGCATCGACCTGTCGAAGCCGCTGGTCGCGACCTGCGGCTCGGGCATCACCGCCGGCGTGCTGGTGTTCGCCGCGCACCTGCTCGGCAACAGCGCCGCGCTCTACGACGGCAGCTGGTCCGAATGGGGCGCCGACCGCACCACGCCAAAGGCCATGGGCGCGGCGTGAGCGACGACGGCCACGGCGAGCGACGGCGCGACCGCACGCGCGTCGTCACCGCCGGGCGGCGCGAGGAATGGACGCGCGGCATCGTCAATGTCCCCGTCTGGCGCGCCTCGACGATCCTCTACGACTCGGTCGCCGAGATGCGCGCGGCCGGTGCCAATACCCACCACCGGCTGTTCTACGGGCGGCGCGGCACGCCGACGCAGTGGAGCCTCGCCGACGCGCTGACCGAACTCGAACCCGGCGCCGAAGGGACGTTTCTCTATTGCTCGGGCGTCGCGGCGATCGCGGCAGCCTTGCTGTCGGTGCTGGCGCCCGGCGACGAAGTGCTGATGGTCGACAGCGCCTATGATCCGACGCGGAGCATGGCGACGGGGTTGCTGAAGCGCTTCGGCATCGCGACGCGCTTTTACGATCCGATGATCGGTGCAGGGATCGCCGAGCTGATCGGCCCCGCCACCCGCGCGATCCTGCTCGAAAGCCCCGGCAGCCTGACTTTTGAAGTCCAAGACGTGCCCGCCATCGTCCGTGTCGCCAAGGCGCGCGGGCTGGTGACCTTGCTCGACAATACCTGGGCGACACCGCTGCTGTTCCCGGCGATCGAAAAGGGCATCGATCTGTCGATCCTCGCCTGCACCAAATATGTCGCGGGCCATTCGGACGTGATGCTGGGCAGCGTCACCGCGGGCCCCGGCCATTTCGCCAAGCTGCGCGACACCAGTTTCCAGCTCGGGCAGGTGGCGAGTGCCGACGATTGCTGGCTCGGATCGCGCGGACTTCGCACGATGGCGATCCGGCTCGCCCAGCACGAAGCGAGCGCGCTGAAGATCGCGAACTGGCTCGCCACCCGGCCCGAAGTTGCGCAGGTGCTCCACCCCGCCCTGCCCTCCTGCCCCGGCCACGACCATTTCACCCGCGACTTCAAGGGCAGCTCGGGGCTGTTCGGCTTTGTCCTCAACGGCGGCAGCGATGCCGCGCGCGCAGCGATGCTCGACGGGCTCGATCTGTTCGGGCTCGGCTATAGCTGGGGCGGCTTCGAAAGCCTTGCGATCCCGGTCGATCCGGCACGCTATCGCACGGCGACCAAGCCCGATTTCGCCGGGCCGCTGGTGCGCTTGTCGATCGGCCTCGAAGACCCCGACGACCTGATCGCCGATCTCGAGGCCGGGCTGGCGCGCTTCCGCACCGCCTAGACTGTTGCCCGGAGGCCATAGCGTGGTGCCCATATCGGGCACCACGACCGATTTTTCTTGTGCATCGCAGCATCGGTTGGCAGTCTCGCGTTAAGGCCGTCAAGCTACGCGAGGGACATGTCCCTGACAGACGTGGCTGCGGCTGGAGCAGGCGGGGACATCGTCATCTCATTTTCGGGGGATCCGATGCGCTTCACTCTATCAACCCTCGGCGTGCTCACGCTCGCCTTCACTGCCACGCCGGCGCTGGCCGACGAAACCGATCCGCCACCGGCGATCACGATCAACGGCGGCGTCACGCTCGCCAGCGATTACCGTCTGCGCGGCGTGTCGCGGTCGGACACCAAGCCGACGCTGCAGGGCACGCTGACCGTGTCGCACAAGAGCGGCATTTATGTCGGCCTGTTCGCGTCGAACCTGGCGGGCTGGGGCACCTTTGGCGGGCCCAACCTCGAACTCGACGTGATCGGCGGCTTCAAGCACAAGCTCGGGCCGGGCACGGCCGATGTCGGACTGACCTGGTATAACTATCCGGGTGGCGCGACGCTGACCGATTATGTCGAATTCTACGGCAAATATACCGGCCAACTCGGTCCGGCGTCGATTACCGGCAGCGCCTATTACGCGCCGCCGCAGCTTGCGCTGGGCAACTGGAGCAACACGCCGCGCAGCCGCCCCGGCGACCGCGAAGACAATATCTATGTCGCGGGCGACGCGGCCATCGGCATTCCCAAGACGCCGTTCACGCTGAAGGCGCACATCGGCCATAGCTGGGGCAACCCCGGTCTTGGGCCGAACGGCACCAGCGTCACCCCGACCGGTTCCTATACCGATTGGTCGCTCGGCACCGACGTTACGTACCGGATGCTGACCTTCAACGTGTCCTATGTCGATACCGACATCACGACGCGCAACTCGTCCTATCTGTTCCCGCAGTTCACGCGCGGACAGGCCAATCGCGGATCGATCGCGAACGGCACGGTTGTGGTCGGGTTGACGGCCGCGTTCTGATCGAGCGGGCGGGCCGTGCCGGTTGGCGCGGCCCGTCGCCGACCTTTATTTCCCGTACGTAAGCCTGGCGTCATTGCGGGCACAGCGAAGCAATGACGGCCCTAAGTGCCTCTGATCGCCTTATTGCGGCGTCTTGGTCGTCGCGGTCTGGCCGTCGCCTTCGGGGGCAGCGACGATGTCGCGCGTGGTTGCGCCCTTGTCGACGACACTGGTTTCGGGATCGCCGACTTCGGAGCGCACGCCCGGCGCGATCGTATCACCGCCAGCGCTGTCGACGACCGCGCGCTCGCCGACGCTGCGCGCCGCCGGGCCACCGAACAGTGCTTCAAGCGCCAGCACGCTCGGGTTGTTGTCCTGCGGACGCGCAGCGCCCGGCTTGGGCGGCACCAGCGCATAATCGGGCGGAATGACCAGCGGCGCCTGACGCGCGACGGCATATTCGTCGGGCTTGACGCGGTTGAGGCCATTGCCGCCACCACAGCCTGCCAGCGAGAGCGACACGCCGATCAACACGGCGACCGGCACAAATTTACGCATTGTCATTCTCCACCGATCCATTGTCCGCCGCAGTCGCCTGAGGCGCTCCTACCGGCGCCTTGTCGCGCGTCAACAGCGCGCGCGCCAGCAGAATAAGCACGCCCATCGTAATCGCCGCGTCGCCCAGATTGAAGACCAAAAACGGGCTCCAGTCGCCGAAGTGCAGATCGGCGAAGTCGACGACATAGCCCAGCCGCACGCGATCGAGGATATTGCCGAGCGCACCGCCGAGTACGAGGCCGAGCGCGGCCTGATCGCCCCGCCGCGGCTCGCGCCACATCCACACCAGCACGCCGATCGCAATCACGCCCGTCAGCGCGACGAGCGCCCAGCGTGCTTCGTCGCTCCCGGCGCGCAACAGGCCGAGTGACACGCCGTCATTGGCGACAAAGCGCACGCGGAATATCGGCAGCAGATCGACGGCGGGGGCCGCCAGCGTGTTGAGCGCCATCGGCCCGGTCGTGACCCATTTGAGCAATTGATCGAGGCCGAACGCGGCGCCCGCCGTGGCGAGGCCGGCCAGGGGAAGCTTCATGCCACCACCTCGGTGCAACGGTTGCACAGCGCGCCGTCCGCGGTGACTTCGGGCAGCAGCCGCCAGCAGCGGCCGCATTTGTGGTAGGCCGTGGGCGTCACGCTGATCGCGTCACCCTGCGCCACGCTCGCGACGATGAACAGCTCGGCAAGCACGTCCGCGGGCAGCGGCAGCGCGGGCACAGTGACTTCGACATCCAGACTGGTCTTGACCAGCTTGTCGCGGCGCAGCGGCTCGATCGCTTCGTTGACCTGCGTGCGCAAAGCCCGGACGTCGGCCCAGACGCCCGCATCGGCTTGCACCGCTTCGAGCACCGGCCATTCCAGCAAATGCACGCTCTCGCTGTCGGGATAGCGCGTCTGCCACACCTCTTCGGCGGTGAAGACCAGCACCGGCGCCGCATAGCGGATCAGCGCGTGGAACAGCGTGTCGAGCACCGTGCGATACGCGCGCCGCTTGTCGGTCTGCGCCCCCGTCGCCGGGTTGACGTCGCAGTAGAGCGAGTCCTTGCGGATATCGAAATAGAAGGCGCTCAGGTCCTCGTTCGCGAAATCGCTCAGCAGCCGGGTGTAGCTGTTGAAGTCGAAGTCGCTCACCGCCGTGCGCAGCTTCGCGTCGAGCTCGGCGAGCAGATGAAGCATGTAGCGCTCCAGCTCGGGCATCTCGGCCACCGCCACCCGCTCGGTCTCGTCAAACCCCTCCAGCGCGCCGAGCAGATAGCGGAAGCTGTTGCGCAGCTTGCGATACTGGTCGGCGACGCCTTTCAGGATTTCCTCGCCGATGCGGTGATCCTCGGTGAAATCGACCGACAGCGCCCATAGGCGCAGGATGTCGGCACCATAATCGCGCATCAGATCGAGCGGATTGATCGTGTTGCCGAGCGACTTGGACATTTTCATGCCCTTTTGGTCCATCGTGAAGCCGTGGGTCAGCACGGTATTGTACGGCGCGCGCCCGCGCGTGCCGCACGATTCCAGCAACGACGACTGGAACCAGCCGCGATGCTGGTCGCTGCCTTCGAGATACAGGTCGGCCGGCCATTGCAGATCGGGCCAGCGACCAGACTCCAGCACGAAGGCGTGCGTGCAGCCGCTGTCGAACCACACATCGAGAATGTCGGTAACGCGCTCATAATCATCGGCGGCATAGTCGTTGCCGAGATATTCCTGCGCGCGGGCCTCAGACCAGGCATCGACGCCGCCTTCACGCACCGCGGCGATGATCCGCGCGTTGACGGCCGGATCGCACAGATATTTGCCGGTCTTGCGATCGACGAACAGCGTGATCGGCACACCCCAGGCGCGCTGGCGCGAGAGCACCCAATCGGGCCGCCCCTCAACCATCGACCCGAGCCGGTTGCGGCCCTTTTCGGGGATGAAGCGCGTGGCGCCGATGGCGGTAAGGGCGCGGTGGCGGAGGGTATCCTGCCCCCCTCCGTCAGCCGTTCCGGCTGCCACCTCCCCCAAGGGGGGAGGATTTGTGAATACCGATCCTCCCCCCTTGGGGGAGGTGGCCGCGAAGCGGTCGGAGGGGGACTCGCCCAGCGCCCCCGCTGCCTTGCGACCATCCCCCGGATGGTCGCTGGTCAGGCTCCGGTCCATCGACACAAACCACTGCGGCGTGCAGCGATAGATCACCTTGGCCTTCGACCGCCACGAATGCGGATAGCTGTGCTGGAAGTCATCGCTCGCCGCGAGCAAGCCGCCCGCCGCGCGCAGGTCCGAACAGATCGGGCCGGCGGCGCTGACGAACTTCTTGTTGATGACGCTCCCTTGGCCCCCCAGCCACGCCCAGTCATCGCGGTACATGCCTGCGGCATCGACCGCGAAGACGGGATCAATGCCATAAGCCTTGCACAGCGCGAAGTCGTCCTCGCCGTGGTCGGGCGCCATGTGGACGAGCCCGGTGCCCGCATCGGTGGTGACGAAATCGCCGGGCAGGAACGGGCGGGGCTTGGCGAAGAACCCGCCGAGATGGTGCATCGGGTGGCGGGCTGTGGCGCCTTCGAGCTGGGAGCCCTTGAACGTCCGACCATCGTCGTACGAAGGATAGAACCATTTCGTCAGTTGGTCTGCGAACTCAGCCGGTAGCGAACCCTCAACTCGATGAGAGAAAGATTGCGCCAAATTGACCGCCACGAGCACCTTCTGAACTTTCGTGGCGAACGGCAGAACTCGCTCTGGCAGGCCAGTTTCCTTACCCCACGCCTCGTCCACGAAAAGATCGTACAGCCGATATTCGATCTCTGGCCCATAAGCCAAAGCCTGGTTCACCGGGATCGTCCACGGCGTCGTCGTCCAGATCACGGCATGCGCGCCGACCAGCTCGGGCGCGTTCGGTGCCTCGACGATCTCGAACGCCACGTCGATCTGGGTCGAGGTGATGTCCTCATATTCGATCTCGGCCTCGGCGAGCGCGGTCTTTTCGACCGGCGACCACATCACCGGCTTGGCGCCGCGATAGAGCTGGTCGCTCTCCGCAAACTTCATCAGCTCGGCAACGATCGTCGCTTCGGCCTGGAAATCCATCGTCAGATAGGGGTGGTCCCAATCGGCATTGATGCCGAGCCGCTTCAATTGCTCGCGCTGGATGTCGACCCATTTCTGCGCATACGCCCGGCACTCGGCGCGGAACTCGACCGGATCGACCTCGTCCTTGTTGCGCTTTTTCTTGCGATATTCCTCCTCGACCTTCCATTCGATCGGCAGGCCGTGGCAATCCCAGCCGGGCACGTACGGCGCATCCTTGCCGAGCAGCGTCTGGGTGCGGACCACCATGTCCTTCAGGATATGGTTGAGCGCATGGCCGATGTGCATGTCGCCATTGGCATAGGGCGGGCCGTCGTGAAGGATGAATTTTTCCCGACCGCGCCGGGCATCGCGCAGCCGGTCATACAGCCGCGATTCCTGCCACTTCGCCAGAATGCCGGGCTCCTTTTGCGGCAGGCCCGCCTTCATCGGAAAATCGGTCTTCGGCAGGAAGACGGTGTCGCGCCAGTCCTTCGGCGTATCGGTTGCATCGCTCATGGGGGGCAAGCCTTACCGCGTCGCAAGGCGTTCGTCACGCGGATCGCAACATGGGCCATCAACCAGCTTGAGATTGAGTAAAAGCAATGTAGGGAGAGCGACGCATTCAGGGCTGGGGGACGCAATGAGCAATGGATTGATGCTGGCCGCACTGGCGCTAGGTGGGGCCGCGCCGACCGAGGACACAGCGCCCGCAGCGGTGACCACCGTCGCCGCGGTCGAACCGCAAGCCGAACCCGCGCCGCCCCCGGCAAAGCCCGCCCGCAAACCCGCGCCGATCAGCTTCGGCCCTTATCCGCCGGGCTGGCAGATCGATTTCGGCCCCGGCCTGCTCGCGGTGCCCGAATTCCCGGGCAGCAACGGTCTGCGCATCCTGCCCATTCCGCAGCTCGACATCCGCTACAAGAATGAATTCTTCGCTTCGGTTCAGACCGGCATCGGCTATAACCTCGTCAACACGCGCGGTTTTCGCGCAGGACCGATCCTGCGTCCCGAATTCGGGCGGACGACGCGTGACATTGCGGTGTTTCCGGGCCTGCAGCGGATTGGTTTCACGGTCGAGGCGGGCGGGTTCGTCGCGTACCAGCCATCGCTGTTCACGGCGCTCCAGCTCGAAGTGCGCAAGGCCGTCAGCGGGCATAATGGCACGCTTGCCGATCTGTCGGTGCGCCGGGTCGAGCTGAAGGGCAAATGGACGATTGGCTATAGCGGGCGGCTGCGCTTCGCCGATGCGACCTATTTTCGCAATTATTATGGCGTGACACCCGCCGCCGCGCTGACGAGCGGCTTGCGCGCCTATGCGCCGGGCGCGGGGCTGAACGACATCGGCGTGTCGGGCTTCGTATCGCGGCGATTGAGCCCGAAGTGGAACGCGACCGTGTTCGCGAGCTATGCGCGGCTGATCGACCAGGCAGCAGGATCGCCGATCACGACGAGCCGCTTCGGCAGCCGCAACCAGCTGTCGATCGGCGCCGCGCTCAGCTACCGCTTCCGGTTCAATTGAGGCGCGCGGGGGCAGTACGTTGAGGTTGGTTTGAACCACCAACCTTCCGTTGGTTTCGAGCGAAGTCGAGAAACGCTTGCGCACCGCCTGTGGCCTGTTTCTCGACTGCGCTCGAAACGAGCGGGTCAAAATAGCATCATCCAATTCTACCGGCTCGCATGCGCGCGCACGAACGCCGCCGCGAGATCGCTGACCAGCGCATCGAGATCGAGCGGTCGCAGCGCATCGCCGCCCAGCGCCGCCTGATGCAGCCCCGCCAGCACCAGCGGCGATAGCAGCGCCAGCGCGGCATGGCGGGGATTGCCTTGGCGCATTTCCCCACGCGCCTGATGCGCCGCCAGCCGCGCCTCGATCGCTTGCAGGCTCGGTTCGAGGATCGCGTCGAGATAGGCCGGACCGAGCAGCCCCTGCCCCATGCCTTCGCGCAGGCCCAGCATGTGGACGTCGTTCAGGCCCTGTCGCAATCCCGCCAACACGTGCCGCAATGCGGCTTCGATCGACTCGGCGAACGGCAGATCGCTCGCCGCCGCTGCCGCCAGATGCTCGGCGCCCGCCTGCCCGATCGACGCGAGAACCGCGATCACCACATCGTCGCGCTTGCCGAAATAATGGCGCAGCGTCGGCATTGTCACCCCCGCCGCTACCGCCAGCTCGCGCAGTGATGGCGGCGGCAAATCGCGCGCCACCAGCCGCGCGTGGATCGCCGCGATCAGGCTTGCCCGTTTCGCGCCATAGTCGCTGCCGCGCGCGCCTTGAGTCCGTGCCATGCCTCGCCTTGCCAGCCGCCGTGCGCTCGATCAACGCCGCTGCTCTTTTTATATTGCATATGATATATAATATTGCCAAAGGGCGCGCCACGCGATTCTTCAGGAGATTTCCAAATGCCCCCTTATTTGCTCAACAACCCCCGTCGCGCGGGGCTTTTCGCCAATGTCGCGCTGCTCGCGGTGGTGACGGTTGCGCTCAACGCCTTTCTCTTCAGCGTCGGCTGGGCGGGCACAGGCGCCGAGGCGCAGCGCGGCATTCCGGTCCTGCCGCCCGATTATGTGATCGGGCTGGTGTGGGTATCGCTGCTCGCGCTGATGGGCGCCGCGCGCTGGCTATATGTGCGCGAAAGCGGCGATGCGGGCTGGCGGTCGTGGATGCCGTTCTGGCTGGCTGCCGCCTGCCTTGCCTATCCCTTCTACACGGGCGGGTTGCAGATGGGTCCGGCGGCGTTCTGGGGCACAGTGCAAATCCTGGTGACCGTGTTCGTGGCGATCGGCGTGATGCGGGTGCGCGATCCGCGCTCGCCGTGGTTGCTGGTGCCGACCGCGTGCTGGGGCGGCTTTGTGGTCAGCGCGATGCTTGCCTATCCGCGCTGAGCGAGCAGCGCGCACGCCTGCGCGCAATCGGCGTCCATCTGTGCCACCAGCGCCTCCAGCCCGTCAAACTTGGCCTCGGCGCGCAGATACTCGATCAGCGCAACTTCAATCGTGCGCCCGTACAGATTCTCGGCAAAATCGAAGAGATAGGCTTCGAGCAATTCCTTGGGCGGATCGAAGCTGGGGCGGATGCCGAGATTGGCGGCACCATCGACCACGCGGCCATCGTCGAGCCGCACCCGCACGGCGTAGATGCCGTAAGCGGGCCGCAGGTAATTCCCCAACGCGACATTGGCGGTCGGATAGCCGATCGTGCGGCCGAGCTTGTCGCCGTGCTGCACCACGCCTTCGATCGCGAAAGGCCGGGTGAGCAGCTTGGCCGCGCCCACCGGGTCGCCAGCCTTCAGCAAGTCACGGATGCGGCTCGACGACACCGCCTCACCGCCTGCCGCGACCGCGCGCACCGTGTCGACACTGAAACCATGCGCCTCGCCGAGCGCGGCCAGCACCGCGACATTCCCCCCGCGCGCCTTGCCGAAAGTGAAGTCGTCGCCGGTCACCACGCCCGCGACGCCCAACCCCGTCACCAGCCGCTGCGCGACGAACTCCTCCGCCGTCAGCCCGGCAAGCGCGGCATCGAAACCGAACACGACCATGCCATCCGCCCCGGCGTCGGCGAACAGCCGCGCGCGCTGGTCGAGCGTCGTCAGGCGGAAAGGCGCGGCATCGGGCTTGAAGAAGCGCACCGGATGCGGATCGAAAGTCGCGACCAGCAGCGGCCGCCCTTCGGCCTGCGCCCGCTCGCGCGCGCGCCCGACGACCGCCTGATGGCCGAGGTGAAAGCCGTCGAAATTGCCCAGCGCCACGATGCCGCTGCGCAAGGCCGCAGGCACCTCGGCACCCCCGTCAAGGCGCTCCATAATCACTGCCTATAGGGGGGCGAGCGTCACGAAGCTATAGGCCGGGCGGGCCTCTTCAGCCGCAAAATCCTCGCGCGCGATCTCGCGCCAGCCGGTGAAGGGCGGGACGATCGCATCGCCGGGGGGCGCGATATGGACCTCGGTCAGCTCGATCCGGTCGGCGTGCGGCAGGAACAGCGCATAGACTTCCGCGCCGCCAATCACGGCCGCAGCGCCCCCGCAGCGCTCCAGCGCGCTGTCCGGATCATGCACAGGCTCCGCACCTGCCGCGCGCCAATCCGGACAGCGCGTCAGGACGATATGGCGCCTTCCCGGCAGCGGGCTGGGGAAGCTCTCGAATGTCTTGCGCCCCATGATCATCGGAAGGCCCATCGTCATTGCCTTGAACCGCTTCATGTCGGCGGGCAGGTGCCAGGGAATTTTGCCGTCGGCACCGATCACGCCATTGTCGGCGCGGGCCAGAAAAAACGTGATCAAACCGCCACCGGCGCCTTGATGTGCGGGTCGGCGACGTAATCGTGGATCGCGAAATCCTCATACTCATAAGCGTCGATCGCGTCGGGCCGCCGTAGGATCTCGAGGCGCGGCAGCGGCCCCGGCGTGCGGGTGAGTTGCAGCCGCGCTTGCTCGAGATGATTGAGATAGAGATGGCAATCGCCGCCGGTCCAGATGAAGTCGCCGGCATCCAGCCCGCATTGATCGGCGAGGATGTGCGTCAGCAGCGCATAGCTGGCGATGTTGAACGGCACGCCGAGGAACACATCGGCCGAGCGCTGGTAGAGCTGGAGCGACAGCTTGCCGTTGGCGACATGCGTCTGGAACAGGCAGTGGCACGGCGCGAGCGCCATGCGCGGCAGGTCCGCCGGGTTCCATGCCGATACGATCTGCCGCCGCGACGACGGCGTCTCGCGAATCTGGCGGATCAACTCGGCGATCTGGTCGATAGGACCGCAACCCGGCGTTTCCCAGTCACGCCATTGCTTGCCATAGACCGGGCCAAGCTCGCCCGTGTCATCGGCCCATTCGTCCCAGATGCTGACCTTGCGCTCCTGCAGCCAGCGGACATTGGTGTCGCCGCGCAGGAACCACAGCAGCTCGATGATGATCGAGCGCAAGTGCAGCTTCTTGGTGGTGACGAGCGGGAAGCCGTCGCTCAACCGAAAGCGCATCTGGTGGCCGAAAACCGAGAGGGTGCCGACGCCGGTGCGGTCGGCGGTCTCGACGCCGTCATCAAGGATGCGCTGCATCAAGTCGTGATAGGCTTGCATCGCCCAACGCTAGCGCGGCGCGCGCGGCAGGCCAAGCGCGATGCGCGCCGCCGCCCGCACTATTTGAGCAGATATACCCGCGCCTTCGCTTGCCAGCCCTGCCCGGTCCATGCCCGGCTGTTGGGGCCGACACCGCCATGGCTCTCCAGCGTCTTGCCATTCAGGATCAGCACGACATGGCCGATCCGGCTGGGGCTGTCGGCGGGCGAGAGAAAGGCGATGCGCACCCGGCCGTCATCAAGCTTGCCGTCGGCGAGCGTCTGGCGCGTATAGCCCTGATCGCGCACCCAATCATGCTGCACCACCGATCCGTCGGGAAAAGCGACTTTGGGCGCGGTCGAGCGGCGGATCGCCGCGCGCACGAAGCCGCTGCAATCGACCTTGGTGAAATCGCGCCCCGGCTGCGCCGCATCGTTCGGAATTTTCGCGCCCAGCCCATATTGCACGCGCGGCTGGCTGGTCATGCAGGCGTTCAGGAAAGCGAGCATCTTCGCCGTATCGATCGGCATCGGCCCGGGCGCCGCCGCCGCAAGGCCGAGCATGCCAAAGTCGGCACGGACGACATCGGCATTGGTGACTGCGTCACCGAAATTGGCCAGCCGCTCGCCATCGCGATCCGGGTCGCCGATCGGCGCTGCGGGGTCGAGATCAAGATCGAGATCGTCGTAATCGTCCTGCGCCATCGCGAGTTCGCCCTGCCTGCCGAGTCTGAAACGCACCGGCATCAACCTACGCGCAATCGCGCAACGACGATAGGTTGATCGCCCGCGGCGCGCGGGCAATCGGGTCCAAACCGGTTGTTTCGGTGCACCGCGTCAGCGGAGTCGGCAGCCCTTGATCGCGCTCGGATCGGGGCGCGGGCCGACGGCCTTGAACGCCGCCATATAGCCACCCGCCGACGGCATGTTGTCGGTCGACACGAGCTGATAGCCGACCGCGGCAAATTCGCATTTCAACAGCGCGGGCGGGGTGCCGTGGTTCTGCGTCGGGCGATCGGCATCGACGACGATCACCAGCCCGTCGGGCTTCAGCGAGGGCCGCATCCGCCACAGGAATTCATAGGGCTGTTCGATCTCGTGATACATGTGGATCATCAGCACACGGTCGAAACTATTGTCGGGCAGCTTCGGATCGGCAGGCTCGCCGAGCCGCACCGACACGCTTTGCAGCTGCTCGCGCGTCACGCGTTCGGCCAGCGCGTCGCGCGTTGCAGGGACAATGTCTTCGGCCAGCACCCGCCCGCTCGGGCCAACGCGCTGTGCCAGGCGGATCGTGTAATAACCCTCGCCCGCACCGATATCGGCAACGGTCATGCCGGGCTTGATGCGCGCCTTGTCCATCACTTCGCCGGCTTCGTTCTTGCGATCGCGCGCTTCCTCGGTCGACCAGCGCGCCGAGACGATGCGGGCGACCGGGCGGTCGGGCGCCGGAAAAATCGGTGCCGCACGCTGGCCGCAGCCGCCGACCAGCCCCGCGAGGGCGATCAGGACCAGGCGCCGCTTAATCGACGTCCTCCACGTCGACGCGCTCGCCGGTCACGCGCTGCGACAATGCTGCCGCCATGAACGGATCGAGCGCGCCGTCGAGCACGTCGCCCGGCGCGGTCGAAGTCACGCCGGTGCGCAAGTCCTTCACCAGCTGATAGGGCTGAAGGACGTAGGAGCGGATCTGGTGGCCCCAGCCGATGTCGGTCTTGGTCGCGTTTTCGGCATTCGCCGCCGCCTCGCGGATCGACAATTCGCGTTCGTACAGCCGCGCGCGCAGCTGGTTATAAGCCTCGGCCTTGTTCTTGTGCTGGCTGCGCTGGTTCTGGCACTGGACGACGATGCCGGTCGGCAAATGGGTGATGCGCACCGCCGAGTCGGTGGTGTTGATGTGCTGCCCGCCCGCGCCCGACGCGCGATAGGTGTCGATGCGCAAATCGCTTTCGTTAATGTCGACTTCGATATTGTCGTCGATCACCGGATACACCCAGACGCTCGCGAACGACGTGTGGCGCCGCGCCGCGCTGTCATAGGGGCTGATCCGCACCAGTCGATGCACGCCGCTCTCGGTCTTGGCATAACCATAGGCATTTTCGCCCTTCAGCAGCAGCGTCGCCGACTTGATGCCCGCCTGCTCGCCCGAATGCTGGTCGATCAGCTCGACCTTCAAGCCTCGGCGTTCGGCCCAGCGGGTGTACATGCGGCTGAGCATGCCCGCCCAATCCTGGCTTTCGGTGCCGCCTGCCCCCGCATTGACTTCGATATAGGTGTCATTGCCGTCGGCCTCGCCCGCCAGCAGCGCCTTGACCTTGTCGTCATTGGCGCGGGCAGCCAGCCGGGCGAGATCGGCGACGCCTTCATCGGCCATCGCGGCATCGCCTTCGGCGTCGGCAAGCTCGATCAGCTCGACGGTGTCGTTGAGTTCCTGCTCGATCGCGCGGGTGGCGGCGATCGCTTCGTCAAGGCGGCGGCGCTCGCGCATCACGGCCTGTGCGGCTTTCGCATCATTCCACAGCGTCGGGTCCTCGACGCGCGCGTTCAATTCGTCGAGCCGCCGCAGCGCGCGGTCCCAGTCCAGGAACCGGCGCACCAGCGCGAGCGACTCGTTGATGCTGTCGACATGGGCCTGCGCTTCGGCGCGCATTGAACTTCAACCTTTTTCTGCGCTCGCCACCGCGACGCCCCGTGCAGCGCGACGATCGGGTGGCGAGGAATTTTCCATTATCTGATGCGCCGCAGCCGCCGCCGCTAGTAGATTCCGCCCTGTCTTTGCAAGAAGTCGCTGTCGCTCTGCCGCCGCCCCGGGTCCTGTTGCGGCGTGACGCGCGGGCGCGCGACGACCGGCTGATCGGGGTTGACCGAGCGCGCAACGGCGCGGCGCGGCTCGCTGTCGGGCTTGAACGCTTCCCAGATCACTGCCGCCTTGGGGTCGTCGCTCGGCCAGCCGCCATAGACCGGTCGGCCTGATCCGCGATCGACCCGCACGAAACGCACTCCCGCGGGCGCGCGGAACGGCATCGGCTCGAGCCCCTCATAGGCCTTTTCGGCAAAGGCCTTGAAGATCGGCGCGGCGAGCGTGCCGCCCTGCGCATAGCCGCCCAGGCTGCGCGGATTGTCATAACCGATGTAGAGTCCAGCAATCATCTGCGGCGTCCCGCCGATGAACCACACATCGGTCGGCCCGGTCGAGGTGCCGGTTTTGCCCATGATCGGCCGGTTCAGGTCACGCAGCACGGTCGCGGTGCCGCGCTGGATCACGCCTTCGGTGATGTGCACCATCTGGAACGCGCTGACCGCGTCGATCACTTGCCGCTGGCGCACGACCGGGCGCGGCATCGCGCGGCCGTTCCAGTCGGGCGCGTTGCAGCGCGCGCATGGGCGCCAGTTTTCGGGCCAGATCACCTTGCCGTGACGGTCCTGCACATAATCGATCAGGGTCGATGGCGCCCCCCGGCCCTGATTGGCCAGAATCGAGAAGGCGTTGACCATGCGCTGGACGGTGGTTTCGCCCGCCCCCAGCGCGATCGACAGATAGGGCGGGTATTTGCCGATCCCCATTCGGCTGATCGTGTCGACGACATGGTCCATGCCGACCGTGCTTGCCGCGCGCACTGTCATCAGGTTGCGCGACTGTTCGATGCCCCAGCGCATCGTGTGCGGCCCCGACCCCTGCCCGCCGCCGAAGTTGCGGAAGCATTTCTGGCCCAGCCGCGCGCCCTGATAGACGCAATAAGGCGCATCGACGATGATGGAGGCAGGCGTCATGCCGTTTTCGAGCGCCGCCGAATAGACGATCGGCTTGATCGTCGATCCCGGCTGGCGCATCGCCTGCGTCGCGCGGTTGAACGAGTTGAGCCGCGCGTCGAAGCCACCCTGCATTGCCAGCACGCGGCCAGTCGCGGGCTGTTCGACCACCATCCCGCCCGACACCCGCGGCACGGCGCGGACCGCGAACACATCGCCTTCGGGCGCGACCGAAATGATGTCGCCGGGCGTGAGTGCGGCGAACACCGTGCCGCCCTTGCCGCGCACCGGCATCTGCGCGGCCCAACGCGGCAGCGTGCTGGTCTTGCCGTCGGCAAAACCGATCACGGCCTGATTGGCGCCGACTTCGATCACGATCGCCGCGCGCCAATCCTCATAATCGATGCCGATGTTGCTGTTGAGCAGTGGCTGGAGCCAAGCGCGCCCTTCGCCCGCGGCACCCGCCGGCAGGTCGACATGCGCGAGCGGCCCGTTCCAGCCGCGCCCGCGGTCATAGCGGAGCAGCCCTTCGCGCAGTGCCTTTTGCGCATATTGCTGGACCTGCGGATCATAGGAGGTCCGCACCCACAGCCCGCCCGAATAGACGCTGTACGGCCCGTCGCGCTCGCTCTCACCGAATTTGTCGATCAGCTGGCGGCGGACTTCCTCGACAAAATAGCCGCCGACACGCTCGAAGCGCGGCTTCTGGCGCAACACGGCGCCGATCGGCTCGGCATTGGCCCGATCAAACTGCGCCTGATCGATGAAGCCGTTGCGCAGCATCTCGCGCAGCACATAGGTTCGCCGTTCGAGCGCCCGCGCGGTCTTGCGGAACGGATCGAAAAGCGCCGGCCCTTTGGGCAGGATCGCCAGATAGGCCATTTGGCCAAGCGTCAGCTCGTGCAGTTCCTTGTCGAAATAGGCGTGGCTGGCTGCCGCCACGCCAAACGCATTCCGGCCGAGCGCGATCTGGTTGAGGTAAAGCTCGATGATCTGCTGCTTGGTTAGCGTATCCTCGATCCGCCACGCCAAAATCGCTTCGCGCAGCTTGCGCGTGTAGCTGGCTTCGTTGCCGACAAGCAGGTTCTTGGCGACCTGCTGCGTGATCGTCGAGGTGCCGCGCGGCGTCGATCCCGAGACGATGCCTTCGAACGCCGCGCGGACCAGCCCCGGGAAATCGAGCCCGTGATGTTCGAAGAACGTGCGATCTTCGGCGGCGAGGAAGGCGCGGACCAGCAGCGGCGGATATTCGTCGTAGCTCAGCTCGACGCGGCGCTCGCGGGCATAGCTGTGGATCGGCATGCCGTCGATCGCGCGGACATTGGTCGGCAGCGGCGGCTCATAGGTCCGCAGCTTGTCGACCGAGGGCAGATCGCGCGCCACGAGGATCCAGATCAGCCCGAAGCCGATCGCCCCCAGTACCGCGAAAAATGCCAGCAACTTCCCCCACCAGCGCGACCAGAACCAGCCAAACCACGCCCGCAGGCGATTGGTCTCGCGGTGGATGCGAAAGTTTACGGACGTTTCTGGCGCGGGCATGGTCGGCGGACGCTGTAGCAAAACTGGCGCCGCGCGCCAGTGGCGTTCGCGCAGCTCACCGCGAGCGTAGGGACGTCAGTTCGACGCCAGCCGCCGCGCGAAATGGATGTCGACGGCGCGCCTCACGCTTTCGGCGATCCGCGCCCGGCCCTCGCGCGAATCGATGAAGGCGGCGTCACGCGGGTTGGAAATATAGCCGGTTTCGAACAGGATCGAAGGCATGTCGGGCGCCTTCAGCACCACCAGCGACGCCATGCGGTGGAAATTGGGCTTGATCGGCACCAGTGCCTTCGCCTCGCGGCCGAGCAGTCGGGCAAAGCTCGCCGAATTGTTCATCGTCTCGCGCTGCGTCAGGTCGATCAGCAGCGACGAGATGTCGGGCGACGCATCGGCGAGATTGATGCCCTGAATGATGTCAGCCTTGTTTTCGCGCGCGGCCAGCCGCGCCGCTTCCTTGTCGGAGGCGACTTCGGACAGCGTGTAGACCGTCGCGCCGCTGGCATCGCCGCCGCCGACGCTGTCGCAGTGAATCGAAATGAACAGATCGGCCTTCAGCTTGCGCGCGACGCCATAGCGTTCCTGCAGCACCAGAAACCGGTCGTCCTCGCGCGTCAGCGCCACCCGTACCCGGCCCGACGCCAACAGCTCATCGCGGATCGCGCGCGCGATGCGCAGCGTCACATCCTTTTCCTTCAAGCCGCTGCTGGGCGAAATCGCGCCGGGATCGATGCCGCCATGGCCCGGATCGATCACCACCAGCGGGCGGCTATCGTCATCGCCATAGACGCGCGGCAGCGCCAGTTGCGCACGCGGTGCCGGAATCGGCGCGGTGATGCTGTAACTGGCAGGGATCGCGCGGCCGCCATAGCTGAACGGCGGCAGGTAGCGCAGCTTGCCCTCTGCCGCCGCGCGCGCGAACCGGGCATCGCTGACCGTGCGCAGCGCCAGCGTCAGCGTCATGCCATCGTCGCCGAAGCGGCCTTCCTGCACGATCGCCGGCTGCGCCAGATCGAGCACGATTCGAGCGCCGCCTTCATGCGCAGCCTGGCGCACGCGCAACACCGCGCCGCCGACAGCCGCATCGCCCCCCGGCGTTGCCCCCGCCACGTCGATCGCGATCCGCTGTGGCCGGTCGAGCAGCAGCGCCGATGCCCCGGCCACGCGCGCGTCGAAATGCAACACGACATGATCGGCGGCGACGTCGATCCGCTCGACCGTCGCTGCCCAGGCCGGAACGCCGCCGAACCACAAAGTCAGCATGGCCAGGAAGAAAGACACGGGGCGGTATTGCCGCGCGGGGACACCGCCGGTCCAGCGAAAAGGCATTGCGGGGGGCTCCGCTCGGTTACTCGATTGCGCCGCTGGTAACCGGGCCCCTGTCAAATCGTCGTGAAAGGAGGCGGTTAACAAGCCGTTCGGCATCTTCTTGCCGCCTGACCGGCAAATTCATGCCGGTTGCTGCCCGCCTCCGGTGATGCTACGCAATGTTCGTACCGGTCCGATGCCGCGAGCGTCGCGCCGGTAAACCAACCGCCGGTGGCCTTTTTCTGGCCGAGCGCGGTTCATCCAGGTTGACGTCCGCATGTTGCATTCCTCTTGCCCCGCACACCGACCGGCCCGCGCCGGCGGGTATGCGGTCGCGCGGGGCTTGGCGGTCCGTTTTGGGCTGCAGGCACGTCGGGCAGACGCATTTTACACCATCCCGCACGCGTCTGGGGCAGGCCGCTTCGCTGCCGCCCAGCGCACGCTATTTCGCGCGCGACCCCCTTTTGCCGGCGCCGCGCGCGCACGGAGACTAATCAATGACCATGCGTATGCTGATCGACGCACGGCACCGGGAAGAGACCCGGGTTGCCGTCGTCAAAGGGAACCGAATCGAGGAGTTTGACTTCGAGTCCGCCGAGCGCAAGCAGCTCAAGGGCAATATCTATCTGGCCAAGGTGACCCGCGTCGAGCCGTCGCTGCAGGCCGCCTTCGTCGATTACGGCGGCAACCGCCACGGCTTCCTCGCCTTTTCCGAAATCCACCCCGACTATTACCAGATCCCCAAGGAAGACCGCGAAGCGCTGCTCCGCGAGGAAGCCGAGCATGCGGCCGAGGAGGCCGCGCTCCGCGCCGAACATGAGGATGAGGAAGACGACGCCGACGACGACAGTGGCGAACGTCGCGACGACGATCAGGATGGCGATGCCGAAGCGTCGGGCGACGGCGACGAGGCGCCCCGCCGCCGCAACAAGTCGAACGGCGGCGATGACGTCGATGCGCTGCGCGAACGCCGGATGAACCTGCGCCGCCGCTACAAGATTCAGGATGTGATCCGCAGGCGGCAGGTGCTGTTGGTGCAGGTCGTCAAGGAAGAACGCGGCAACAAGGGCGCGGCGCTCACGACTTATCTCTCGCTTGCCGGGCGCTATTGCGTGCTGATGCCCAACACCAGCCACGGCGGCGGCATTTCGCGCAAGATCTCGAACGCCGCCGACCGCAAGCGGCTCAAATCGATCATGGCCGATCTCAAGCTGCCGCCGTCGATGGGCTGCATCGTCCGCACGGCGGGGCTCCAGCGCACCAAGGTCGAGATCAAGCGCGACTTCGATTATCTCGCGCGGCTGTGGGATGAAATCCGCGAAAAGACGCTCGCATCGTCGGCGCCTGCGCTCGTCTATGGCGACAGCGACCTGATCAAGCGCGCGATCCGCGATATCTACAACAAGGACATCGACGAAGTGATCGTCGAGGGCGACGAGGGCTATGCCCAGGCCAAGCAGTTCATGAAGCTGCTGATGCCGAGCCACGCCCGCCGCGTGAAGCACTACAGCGACCCCGTGCCGCTGTTCCAGCGCAACCATGTCGAGGATCAGCTGGCGGCGATGTATCACCCGGTCGTCCAGCTCAAGTCGGGCGGCTATCTGGTGATCAACCCGACCGAAGCTTTGGTGTCGATCGACATCAACTCGGGCCGCTCGACCCGCGAGCATAACATCGAGCAGACCGCGACCGCGACCAATCTGGAAGCCGCGCAGGAAATCGCGCGCCAGTTGCGCTTGCGCGACATGGCCGGGCTCGTCGTCATCGACTTCATCGACATGGACAACAACTCCAACGTCCGCAAAGTCGAAAAGGCGATGAAGGAGGCGATGAAGAACGATCGCGCCCGCATCCAGGTGGGTCGCATCTCGTCCTTCGGGCTGATGGAAATGAGCCGCCAGCGGCTGCGCACCGGCGTGCTCGAAGCCTCAACCCGCCCCTGCCCGCATTGCGAGGGCTCGGGCTTCGTGCGCACTGCCTCGTCGGCGGGGCTCAGCGCGCTGCGGCTGATCGAGGACGAGGCCGCGCGCGGTCGCGGGTCGATCATCACCTTGCGCGCCAGCCAGGAAGCCGCCTTCTACCTGCTCAACCGGAAGCGCGCCGAACTTGCCGAGATCGAGGAACGCTACGGCGTGACGGTCGAAGTGATGTCCGACGGCGAGCGCGAGGGCGCGCGCATGGCGGTCGAGGCATCGGGCCCGCCGCCCGCCTTCACGCCGCGCTTCGAACCGCCCAAGGTCGAGATCGAGGACGAAATCGACGAGGTCGAGGAAGAAGAGGTCGAGGAAGAAGAGGTCGAGGAAGAGGAAGCCGAGGAAGAAGTGACCGAGCGCGCGCGCGACACGCGTTCGGGCCGCGAGGATCGCCCGGCCGAAGGCGAAGGATCACGGCGCAAGCGGCGGCGGCGGCGCGGTCGTCGCGGTCGCAGCACCGAGGGTGGTGCCGACCGCAGCGATGCGTCGGGTGAAAGCTTTGCCCGTGACGACGATGCCGCCGCCGATGCGGCCGGCGACGCGCTCGACGCTGCCGACGAAGCCGATGATGAAGCCGTCGGCACCGACACCGCCGAACGCAGCGAGGGGGGTGCCTCGCGCCGTCGCGGTCGTCGCGGTCGCCGGGGTCGGCGCGGCGAGGGCCAGCCGAGCGAGGCCGACGCGCCGATCGAGCCCGAAACCGCATCCGAATCCGAGCCGGTTGCCGAGGCGGCCGAGGTGGAGGCCGCGCCGGTCGAAGAAGCTGCGCCCAAGCCCACGCGTCGCCGTCGCGGCAAGGCAGCCGAAGCGGCTTCGGAAGCTGCCGAGCTGACCACGCCGGCCGTGTCGGAGCCCGCCGCCGAGGCCGCGCCGAAGCGGACGCGCACCCGCGCCAAAAAGGCCGAGGTGGCGGCTGAAGCTGCGGCCGAAGCGCCAGCCGAAGTCGCGGCGGACGAACCCGCCGCCAAGCCGAAGCGGACGCGCCGCAAAAAAGCGGAAGCTGCCGAAGCTGAGCCTGCCGCCGAACCAGTCGCGGTGGCCGAGCCTGCTGCTGGCGAAGCAACGGTGGAGGCCGCGCCCGAGCCGGTCGCGTCGAACGACGATGCCGCCGCCCCTGCCGCCGAGCCCGCCGCGCCGCGCCGCAGCGGGTGGTGGAGCCGGACCTTCGGCGGCTGAAGGCGACTGATCGCCCGTGCCGCCCACCCCGGCGGCACGGGCGACGCAGCGCGCATCGACGGCGTTGAACCGCGCCGCGAATTGGCCGATAGCCGACTCATGAGAAAATTCGTCGCTGCGCTGGTCTTATCGCTGCTCGCCATCGGCCAGCCGGCGCAGGCGCAGTCGATCCTGCGCGATGCCGAGACCGAGGCGATGTTCGACGAAATGTCGCGGCCGCTCATTCTCGCCGCCGGCCTGTCGCCGCGCAACGTCCGGGTGGTGCTGATCCAGGACGAGTCGATCAATGCTTTCGTCGCGGGCGGCCAGACCGTTTATGTCCATTCGGGGCTGATCGCGTCGGCAGACAATGCCAATCAAGTACAGGGCGTGATTGCCCACGAACTCGGCCATATCGCCGACGGCCATGTCCCGTTGGCCGATGCCGGCATCAAGCCCGCCGCCGCCATCCAGATCCTCAGCCTTGTCCTCGGCATCGCGGCGGCAGCAGCGGGGTCAGGCGAGGGCGCTGCCGGCATCATCGCCGCAGGCCAGCAGGCGGCCGTCGGCAAATACCTCGCCTTCAGCCGCGTGCAGGAATCGACCGCCGACGCGACCGGCGCCAAATTCCTGCAAACGGCGGGCGTCAGCGGGCGCGGGATGCTCGAATTCTTCAGGAAACTTCAGAATCTCGAATATCGCGCAGGTTACACCAACATCGACCCGTTTTCGCAGAGCCACCCGCTGAGCGGCGAACGCGTCGCGACGCTGACTGAAACGGTGCGGGCGTCGCCCGCCTTCGCCAAGCCCACCGACCCGGCGCTCGAAGACAAGTTCAAGCGCGTGAAGGCCAAGCTTGCGGGCTATGTCAACGATCCGCCGCGCACGCTGAGTGCCTATCCGGTCGAGGACCAGAGCCTTTATGCGCATTATGCGCGCGCCTATGCCTTTCATAAGGGCGGCTATCCCGAAAAAGCCAATGCCGAGGCCGATGCGCTGGTGCGGGCACGCCCTGACGATCCCTATTTCCTTGAGATCAAGGGCCAGATTCTGCTCGAATCGGGCAAACCCGACGAAGCGCTGGCGCCACTGCGCGAAGCGACCGAGCGCAGCGGCTATCAGCCGCTGATCGCCACCACTTTCGGCCATGCGCTGATTGCGACCGAAAATCCGGCCCATTTTGTCGAAGCCGAAAAAGTGCTGCGTCAGGCGGTCGGGCGCGACAGCGAAAATCCCTTCGCATGGTTCCAGCTGGGCGTCGTTTATGAACGCAAGGGCGACCGCGCGCGCGCCATGCTTGCGACTGCCGAACGCGCCGCACTCAACGGTGATCTGCGCACGACGTCGATCAGCGCGCGCGGGGCACTGGCAGGGCTGCCGCCCAACACCCCCGACTGGATTCGCGCGCAGGATCTGGTGCTGCTGACCCAGAATGTGATCGACGAACAGCGGAAAGGGCGGCGGTGAACCGGCTGCTGCTCGTCGTGGTGGGGCTCGGCGCGGCGGCGCTTGGCGCAGGCGGCGTCTATCTCGCCGGGCGGATGGGCGCGCCGGTCGGCAGCGATCGCGCGCGGACCGAGCAGATCGTCCATGACTATCTCGTCAGCCATCCCGAAGTGCTGGTCGAAGCCTCGAGCGCCTTGCGCCGCCGCCAGACCGGCGAGGCGATCGACGCCGACAAGGCCGCGATCGTCGAACCGTTCGGCAGCGCCTGGTCCGGCAATCCGCGCGGTGACGTGACGATCGTCGAATATTTCGACTACAATTGCGGCTATTGCCGCTCCAGCCTGCCGCTGATCGACGCGCTGGTCGCAAGCGACCCGCAACTCCGCGTCGTCTATCGCGACTGGCCGATCCTGTCCGAAGAAAGCGCGACGGCTGCACGCTACAGCCTGGTGGCGGCCGAAATGGGCAGGTTCGGTGAATTCCACCGCGCGCTCTATGCCGGTGGCCCGGTCAACGATGCCAGCATCGCCGCCGCGGTCGCGACCGCCGGGCTCGACCTCGCGAAGGTTCAAGCCGCCGCCAAGTCGCCCCGCATCGAAGCTGAACTGGCGCGCAATCTCGATACCGCCAAGAAGCTCGGCATGAGCGGCACGCCGTCATGGGTAATCGGCGATCAGGTGATTTCGTCGGCGCTACCGATCGACGAACTGAAGCGGCTGGTGAGCGACGCACGCAAGGGACGCTGAGGGGGCAGCCTCGTCGACCTTAACCACCCGTTCGTTTCGAGCGTAGTCGAGAAACGAAAGGAGGATATGGGGATTAGGTAGAAAGGGAGCCCGCAAAGCATTGCCGCCCCCGTCCCCCGCCCTTATCTCCAGCCCTCACGTCATTCGGGGACGCCACGCCTTTGGAACCGATCCTGGCCATTTCCGGCCTCACCAAAACCTATGCCTCGGGCCTGACCGCGCTCGACCATGTCGACCTGTCGATCGCCAAGGGCGAGATTTTCGCGCTGCTCGGGCCCAATGGCGCGGGCAAGACGACGCTCATCTCGATCGTCTGCGGCATCGTCACGCCGTCCGAAGGATCGGTCACCGTCGCGGGCCATGACATTGCGCGCGATTACCGGCAGGCGCGCTACCGCATCGGGCTGGTGCCGCAGGAATTGTCGACCGATGCGTTCGAGACGGTGATCGACACCGTCACTTTCAGCCGGGGACTGTTCGGCCGCAAGCCCGACGCCGCGCATATCGAGCGGGTCCTGCGCGACCTGTCGCTATGGGACAAGCGCAAGTCGAAGATCATGGCGTTGTCGGGCGGGATGAAGCGCCGCGTGCTGATCGCCAAGGCGCTCGCGCACGAACCCGACGTGCTGTTCCTCGATGAGCCCACCGCCGGCGTCGATGTCGAGCTGCGCCGCGACATGTGGGCACTGGTGCGGCGTCTGCGCGATCAGGGCACGACAATCATCCTGACGACGCATTACATCGAGGAAGCCGAGGAAATGGCCGACCGCGTCGGCGTGATCCTGAAGGGCAAGCTGATCCTGGTCGAGGACAAGGCGACGCTGATGCAAAAGCTCGGCAAGCGGACGCTGACGGTAACGCTCACCGAGCCGCTGAGCGCTGTGCCGCCCGCGCTGGCCGAATGGGCGCCGACATTGAAAAGCGACGGCTATGAGCTCGAATATGTGTTCGAGGGCGGGCACGATCGCACCGGCATCGCCGGGCTGCTGCGCGCGATCGGCGACGCGGGGATCGGCTACAAGGACATCAACACCCAGCAGAGCTCGCTCGAGGATATCTTCGTAGGGCTGCTCCACGACGCGGGCGAGCATGCGCTGGCAGAGGAAGTCGCGGCATGAACGGTTTCAACTGGGCGGGGGTCAGCGCGATCTACCGCTTCGAACTCGCGCGCTTCCGCCGCACGATCCTGACCAGCCTCGCAACGCCGGTCATCACCACGTCGCTCTATTTCGTCGTGTTCGGCTCGGCGATCGGCGGGCGGATCAACACCGTCGATGGCGTGGCGTATGGCGCGTTCATCGTGCCCGGGCTGATGCTGCTGTCAATGCTGACCGAGGGCATCGGCAATGCGAGCTTCGGCATTTACCTGCCCAAATGGTCGGGCACGATCTACGAATTGCTGTCGGCGCCGCTGTCGCCGTTCGAGACGGTACTCGCCTATGTCGGCGCGGCGGCAACCAAGTCGATGATCCTGGGGCTGGTGATTTTCGCAACCGCGCATTTGTTTGTCGCGCTGCCGATTGCGCACCCGCTCTACATGATTGCGTTTATGGCGCTGACGGCGGTGACCTTCTGCCTGTTCGGCTTCGTGCTCGGCATCTGGGCGAACAGCTTCGAGCAACTGCAGGTGATCCCTTTGCTCGTGATCACACCGCTGACGTTTCTGGGCGGGACTTTCTATTCAATCTCGATGCTGCCGCCCGCTTGGCAACAGGTCGCGCTGCTCAACCCGATCGTCTATCTGATCAGCGGCTTCCGCTGGACCTTCTTCGGGCGCGGCGACGTGAGCATCGGTTGGAGCCTCGGCGTGACGGGCCTGTTCCTGCTGCTGTGCCTTGGCGCGGTCGCGTGGATCTTTCGAACCGGCTGGCGGCTGAAGAGCTGAGCGGCAGGGCGTGCCCAATCGGCGCCCAGTCGACAGCATCTTAACCTGAGGCAATATGCTGGTGCTTTACCGACCCAGCGAGGTTGCGTACCTCCAACGTTGATTTATCGCAACGATTGGAATTTGTGCTTGGCCGATGTTTCAAATTTGCCGGCACAAAGCCATGCTGATTGTTATTGGCGCGAACCGCTCCATCTGGCTGACATTCCCCCGGCTGCGGATATTGCCACGATCGAGCATGATTTTGCGCGGCTCGCCGACTATTTGCCGACCTTGTGCTGGATCGCGCGCAGCGACGGCTATCTGATCTGGTACAATGCGCGCTGGTATCAATATACCGGCACCACGCCGGCGCAGATGGAGGGGTGGGGTTGGCAGTCCGTGCACGATCCGGCGCGCCTGCCCGATGTGATGGCGCGCTGGACGGCAGCGATCGAGACTGGCGACGCGTTCGAGATGATCTTTCCGCTGCGCGCGGCGGATGGCGTGTTTCACCCGTTCCTGACCCGGATCGTGCCGGTGCGCGATGCCACGGGCAAGATCGTGCGCTGGTTCGGCGTCAACACCGAAATCGGCGGCCAGATCCGCGCCGAGGCGGCGCTGCAGGACAGCGAAGCCAAATTCGCGGTGCTGACCGATGCGATGCCGCAGATGGTGTGGTCGACGCTGCCCGATGGCTTCCACGATTATTACAACGCGCAATGGTATGTCTTCACGGGCGTACCGGCTGGTTCGACCGACGGCGAAGGGTGGAATGGCATGTTCCATCCCGACGATCAGGAACGCGCCTGGACGCGCTGGCGGCATAGCCTTGCGACCGGCGAGCCCTATGAAATCGAATATCGCCTGCGCCACAATAGCGGCGACTATCGCTGGGTGCTCGGGCGCGCGCTGCCGGTTCGCGATCCGCAAGGGACGATCACGCGCTGGATCGGCACTTGCACCGACATCAACGAGGCCAAGCTCGCCGCCGAACATAACGAACTGCTCAACCGCGAGCTGAGCCACCGCATTAAGAACATCTTCGCCGTCATTTCGGGCCTGGTGAGCTTCACCGGGCGCCAGATGCCCGAGTTGCGGCCGTTCATGAACGAACTTCTCGGCCGGATTGCAGCGTTAGGCCGCGCGCATGAATTCGCCCGGCCGCACAGCCCGCAATCGGCGCCCGATTTCGGCGAAAGCCATTTGCAGGGGCTGCTCGCCGAGCTGCTCGAACCCTATCGCAGCGATGACGCCGACCGCGTCGTCATCACCGGTGACGATGTCGCGATCGACGATCGCGGTGCGACGCCGATTGCGCTGGTGGTTCATGAACTCGCCACCAACGCCGCCAAATACGGCAGCCTGTCGACGCCCCAGGGCAAGGTGACGATCGAGATCGCGCTCAGCGGCAATGCGCTGACGATCTGCTGGCACGAAAGCGGCGGGCCCGAAATCGCGGCCGCACCGACCCGCACCGGCTTCGGCACGCACCTCGCCGAACTCAGCGTCGGGCGCCAGCTTGGCGGCTCGATCACACGCGAATGGCGCCCGTCGGGGCTGCATGCCACCATCCGCCTCGACGTCAGCCGTGTGCACCGCGCCGCTGGCGCCTGACGGACAATCAGTTCGGTTGCCGACCCGCTTCGAGATAGCGCTGTAGCTCGCTCGGCGCCCAGGGCTTGCTGAGTACGCCGAGCAGCCCGTCGAACGGATCGCCTGCCTCGCGCGGATTGGCGGTCAGGATCAGCACCTTGGTGCCGAACTGCTGGGCCAGCGTGCGCGCGATTTCCGGCCCGGTCGGCCCGTCGCGCAGGTTCAAGTCGACAAACGCAAGGTCAGGCTTGGCAGCGGCGAGTTCCAGCGCGGAGGGCTGGTCGGGCGCGATGCCCACGACTTCATACCCCAGATCCCGCACGGTATCTTCCAGGTGCAACGCGGCGAAAATTTCGTCTTCGACAATCAGGACCTTCATGGCAGCTCAAGTTGATCGATAATGGACACTCGACGTGCCAACGCCTTGTCGACCAATTTTATCCGCGCAAAGCCATGGCCCGTCGAAGAAAATGCACTCCGGTCGGGCGCGGCGGATGCGCTACCGCATCACCGGCAGCACCAATTTCGATCCGGCGCACACTTTCTGCTCGGCCTTCACATAGTCCTCGGGCTTGGCGCGGGCGATGTTGGGCACGAAGGTCTGCGGGTTGCGGTCGATCACCGGGAACCAGCTCGACTGGATCTGTACCATGATCCGGTGGCCTTTCCTGAAGACATGGTCGTGGTCGCGCAGAGCAATGTCCCAGGCAGTAACCTGCCCCGGCACCAAAGCCTGCGGGGCCACGTCGCTCTTCAGGAAGCGTCCGCGCCGGATTTCCATCGCGATCGGCCATTGATAGCCGTTGAGCTGCCGCGTGTAGGCGCCGAGCGGAGCGCCATCGTTAAACTTCTCGAAATCATCAGGCAGCACGTCGATCAGCTTGACGACGAAATCGCTGTCGGTGCCGCTGGTTGAGGCCATCAGCTCGGCCGCGATCTGGCCCGTCACCGTCAAATCCTCGGTCAGCGGCGCCGAGACATAGCTGAGCACATCGGGGCGGTGGTCGACGAAGCGCTGGTCCTCGGCTTCCCACCAACGCCATTCGGGGCGCGGATAGGTCGGCGAGATCGGGCGCGGACGGTACGGCACCGGATTGGCGGGATCGGAAACATAGCTGCGGCAGGCCTCGCCCGTCGCGGGCGCCGTGAAATCGAGCGAGCCGTCGGCGTGGAGATAAAGCGCGGTTGCCTGCGTCGCCTTTGGCGGCCAGCTTTCGTAATTCTTCCACACCCATGACCCCGACTGGAAGATGCGCGTGTCGAAATCGGGCCGCGCACCCTTGCCGTGCAGCCAGTAGCGGAAGAACGGCGCCTGAATCTCGTCACGGAATTGCTGCGGATGATCGACCGGGACCGGAATGCGGCCCAGATCCTTGCCCGGCGCCGACCAGCTGCCATGCGCCCACGGCCCGGCGACCATCTGGCTCAGGTGATCGGGGTCATTCGCCTTCTGCTTGGCATAGATTTGCCACGATCCCCATGGGTCTTCCTGATCCCAGAAGCCTGCGACGTTGAGCGTCGGCACCGTCGTCTTGCCGAGCGTGTCGGACCAGCGCTGGCTGGTGAAGAAGCTGTCGTGATTGGGATGGTCGAACAGCGCGGTCGCTGTTGGCGCGCGGCCCTGCCAGATTTTGTCGAGATTGGCCGCGCTGCCGAGCTTCAGGAAGTAATCATAGGCGTCGACCGTGCCGTAATCGAATTCGGCAAAGCCATCCTTCTTCAGCTGGAGCGCGGCGACCCAATCGACCAGATAGCTCATCCGCAGCGCGCCGTTGCGGTGCAGGTCGTCGTTCTGCCAGTAATCGATCCACGCCGCCTGCGGGCTGACGGCTTTGAGCGCGGGGTGCGGCCTGGCGAGCGCGACGGCGGCCGTAAAGCCGGGGTAGCTGATGCCCCACATCCCGACCTTGCCATTGTTGCCTTTCACATTCTTGACCAGCCAAGCGATCGAATCATAGGCGTCGGTGGCTTCGTCGGGGCCCTTGGGCGTCACCGCCGTCGACAACGTGAAGACCCCGTCCGAGCCGAAGCGCCCGCGCATCGACTGGAAGACGAAGATATAGCCGTCATCCGCCAGCGACTTCCACCCGCCCGGCACGCGCGGCGGCGCGGCTTGCGGCACGCCATAAGGGGTGCGCTGGAACAGGATCGGCAGCGGCCCCTTGGCGCCCGTTGGCCGCAGGATCACCGTCTCCATCTTCGCGCCGTCGCGCATCGGCACCATCACCTTTTCGAAAGTGAAGGCGGGCTGCGGCGCGGCGGCGGGCGTTGGCGCGGCTTGCGGGCGCGCAAAGGCAGCAGGCGTGGCGACAGCGGCGAGCAGGACGGCGATATAGGTCAGGCGCATGGGGCGGGTTCCTGCGTGGGGAGCGACCCGCGCAGGCTATCGGTGCGTCGACAACCGCGCAACCGCCCTCAATCGATCCGGCGTTCGCCTTTCACCCAGCGCACCGTGCCGCTCGACGCGCGCATCACCACGCTGTGGGTGATCAGCTTGCCGCCGACCTGCTTCACGCCGCCGAGCAGCGACCCGTCGGTCACGCCGGTTGCGGCGAAGATGCAATCGCCCTTCGCCAGCTCCTTCAGGTCATATTGCTTGTCGAGATCGGTGACGCCCCACTTCGCCGCGCGCGCGCGCTCGTCGTCGTTGCGGAACACCAGCCGCCCCTTGAACTGCCCGCCGACACAGCGCAGCGCCGCCGCCGCCAGCACACCCTCGGGCGCGCCGCCCTGGCCCAGATAAATATCGATATTGGTCTCAGGGTTGGTTGTCGCGATCACCCCCGCGACATCGCCATCGCCGATCAGCATCACGCCGCAGCCGAGCTTGCGCAGTTCCTTGATCAGCTGTTCGTGGCGCGGCCGATCGAGCACGCAGGCGTTGATTTCCTTCGGCTTCACGCCCTTGGCCTTGGCGAGCGCCTTCACATTCTCGGTCACGCTCTTGTCGAGGTCGATCAGGTCCTTGGGATAGCCCGGCCCGACCGCGATCTTGTCCATATAGACGTCGGGCGCGTTGAGCAGGCAGCCTTCCTCGGCAATCGCCAGCACCGCGAGTGCATTCGGCCCGGCCTTGGCAGTGATCGTCGTGCCTTCGAGTGGATCGAGCGCGATGTCGATCTTCGGCCCCTTGCCGATCGCCGAGCCGACCTTTTCGCCGATATAAAGCATCGGCGCCTCGTCGCGCTCGCCTTCGCCGATCACGACAGTGCCGTCCATGTAGAGCTTGTTGAGCGCCTCGCGCATCGCCTCGACCGCGGCGGCATCGGCGGCCTTCTCATCCCCGCGCCCGACGAGCTTGGCGGCGGCCACGGCAGCAGCTTCGGTAACGCGCACCATTTCGAGCACGAGCACGCGATCGAGCGTCTTGGAGGCTTTGGGCATGAAGGGCTCCCCTTTGATTTGTTGGGGTGCGCGATAGGCGGTTGGCGGCGGGTTGTCGAGAATGGGGGTGGGCGAGACGATCTTGCCATCCAGACGATGTGGACGAAGTTCTCGCTTTCGGACGGAGGCGGGGCCTTTCTGTCGGTTGCCTCCAGACCTATCCATCGGTGGGTTCGTTCGCACTTCCGCACAACGAGTCTGCAAGGCGAAGCGTTTAATCGCGGGCAGATTCTAACTTAGCCTCAGATATTTACAGTCGCAATCGAAATTGCGAATATTGCTTACGACATATCATCAATTATCAGTTCATCGAGATAATGGAAATACTCTAATTTCTTCATCCATAATCACAGATGTTTCTGCATATGCATTGATAAATCTTTTATTGACGGTCTCTTTTTTGATTTGGTCAGTTGGGCAATATTCTCCGTCTCGAATATTGCCAAATGGATGTAATAACGTAGGCTCGGAGAAGCAACTACGAAAGCTCGACAATTCATTCGAGATAGATTCTAAACCAGAAGTTACGTTGCGACTCCAAAATGCCTTAGATACAGCAGTTTCCGTTTGGAATTCCCTAAGGTCACGGTCGAAATTATCTAACGCCTTTTGATATTTGTCTCTTGAATTCAAATATGCGGCCTTCTCTTCTTCGTTCATCTTAATTTTCGATTTTCTTTGTGCTACAATGATATCATATGTTACCTGTGCATCTGTGAGTTTTTCATCGATTTCCCAAGACGCCCGCAACATCGAATCAAAACTGGAAGTAATAATTCTGTAAGATTCAATCTTTGATGAGTAAGTTATTGCTCTGTAGGGAGTTTCTCTTTCACGTTCAAACATTGATAGCTGGTATATGCTTGCTGCAGTAGATAGAACTGAAATAATGACACTACAAATCAGCGTAATTGTTTGTATATTCCAAATATTATCTGACTCGGAAGTTCGCTGTGTGCGTTCAAATTTCTTTCGAAGAAGGGATTTAAACCTGTAATGCATCTTATCTTTTCGATATGGAAAATGTCTCTTTAAACCATTAGTGATCAGTAATGTTTGTGAATGCTTCTAGATGTCCATAATAAGCGCAATCAACTAATTAAACATCACATATTTTATATGGTATGTATGTATTTGACAAGCTCCTACCGGTAGTTTCGGTACCGCACAGCAACTTTTGACAGCTATTGGACAGAGCACACCTGACACCCCGCCCCCCTAATCCCTAAGCAGCTCATTGATGCTCGTCTTCGAGCGCGTCTGCGCGTCGACCTGCTTCACGATCACCGCGCAGTAGAGCGCAGGCACGCCGTTGCCGCCGCCGATCGTCCCCGGCACCACCACCGAATAGGGCGGCACGAAGCCGCGGTGAATTTCGCCCGTCGCGCGGTCGATGATCTTGGTGGAGGCGCCGAGATACACCCCCATCGACAGCACCGCGCCTTCGCCGACGCGCACGCCTTCGGCCACTTCGGCGCGCGCACCGATGAACGCGCCGTCCTCGATCACCACGGGGCCTGCCTGCAGCGGCTCGAGCACGCCGCCGATCCCGGCGCCGCCCGAAAGGTGCACGTTGCGGCCGATCTGCGCGCAGCTCCCCACTGTCGCCCAGGTGTCGACCATCGTCCCCTCGCCGACATGCGCGCCGATGTTGACGAAGCTCGGCATCAGCACCGCGCCCTTGCCGATGAAAGCGCCGCGCCGCACGATGCTGCCCGGCACCGCGCGGAAGCCCGCCTTGCGGAAGTCCGCCGCCTGCCAATGTTCGAACTTCGACGGCACCTTGTCCCACCACGACGACGGCCCGGGGCCGCCCGCGATCTCGACCATGTCGTTCAGCCGGAACGACAGCAGCACCGCTTTCTTCAGCCACTGGTTGACGTGCCAGCCGCCCGCGCCATCGGGCTCGGCGACGCGCGCGGTGCCGGCGTCGAGCAAGCGGATCGCATCGACCACGGCATCGCGGATCGCACCGCGCGTGTCGAAATTGATGGTGTCGCGCGCTTCCCAGGCTTCGTCGATGGTCACTTGCAGGGCTTCGGTCATGCTGCCTCCATTATCTCGTGCAACCATGCCGCGAGATCATGCGTGGTGAAATCGATAAATTCCGGCACCGCGCCCGGCCCTTGCTCCGAGCCGTTATCGACCCACACCGTCGTCATGCCGATCGCTTTGGCGGGCGCGAGGTTGCGGGCCATATCCTCGACGAACAGGCTTTCGCACGGATCGAGATCATAGGCTTCGCACAGCCCGCGATAGACCTGCGGGTCGGGCTTGGGCACGTAATTGGTCGCGTGGATATCGTGGATCGCCTCGAAGCTGTCGGAGAGGCCCAGCCGCGCGAGCACCCGCGTCGCATAGGGCGCATCGGCATTGGTGAAGATGAGCTTGCGCCCCGGCAATTGCGCGATCGCGGCGACCAGCGGCGCGTCATGTTCGAGCACGTCCATTTCGAGATCATGGACGAACTCGAGATAATGATGCGGATCGACGCCATGGTCCGCGATCAGCCCGGCGAGCGTCGTGCCTTTCTCATGGAAGAATTTCTTCTGGAGCGTGCGCGCCGCGGCCCACTCCAGCCCCAGCAGATCGACGATATATTGCGTGATCCGCGTGTCCATCTGCCCGCCGATATTGGTGCGAGCAGGGTAGAGCGTGTTGTCGAGATCGAAGATCCAGTTCCGGATCGGGGCCAGGCGCGCGAGCATGGGGGAGGTCCTAAGCGGCGCGGGGGATGGGGGCAAGCGGGGGCACAGTTGCTCTCGCCATGACGCCGAATCCTTTAGGTTCGGGACTTATGACTCCGCTGTTCGGCTTTCGCTCAATTGCGGACTTTGGACGAGGAGTCAGCGTGTAACGCAATCATCGTCGCTTGCGTGCCGTAGTTTGCCGACTGCCGCTGCAGCCATTTTTATGGAACCGCTGCTTATGTCGGTTCCGCGATGCGACGCAGCATCTGCTCAGCCTGGACCGCCCGCACGAGCAGTCGGTCGTTCTCCTCCCTCAGGCGACCGATGGCAGCGCAAGCATAATCAATATCGCTTTGGATTTGTTTGTTATGCCGCGCCAAACCATCCACTTCCGCCTTCAGCTTCCTACGCTCATTTTTGAAGCGAGTGAAATACGCTTCCTTGGCATACTCGCCAATGATCGCGCCCGCAGCCCTCGTAAGGACAAATAGCGCCAGCGCGGACAGCGCGGCGGCTGCCACGCTCGAAAGATGATCATTTAGGAGCCAGAGCACCCCGTCCAAAAGGGGGTAGCAACCGACGGCTATTGTCGATTGTTCGCTCAGCATCAGCTACAGCCTCCTCTAGACGCATGGCTTGGGCCTCGGATGCCGTGCATATACTCTCGACTCGGGCGCGTTCACAAGTGTAGAACGCAGTCAAGAGCGCAGTTTCACTTCTGATGCTATTTTCGTGCCGGTTCGTCATATTAATTTATACTGACTAGTATCTTCCTTTTAGTCAATGAAAATCGGGAGTCGTGGCGACGTGATATAGAATTTCATGATTTGATAGTCTGCGACGCCTATCAAAACGATGCTGGCCTGCACAGCCCAAACGCCTATCCTTGCCGCCCTTCTTAAAGATTCCATTCGTTCTAAGACTTCCTATTCTCCCGAATATACCATATGTACCAATGCCGACCAGAGAAAGAAGGGTTCAATTGGTGTCGAAAAAGTTGCAATGCAAGGTGCCGAGTAAACTTGGGGATGAAATAACCCGCTTACAGATCAAGCTTGGCGCAAAGGGTAAAGCCCTGAACCGCCTCACAAAAGCAGCGCTTGCTGACGCCGGCAATTATCCAGGCGATGGCACTTATGGCGCGGACGAGAGTGTAAGCTGCACGTTGACAGTCAACGAAGATTTTTACGCCGATGCGACACTCGCCTATCGAGAAAAATACGAATTGACGACGGCTACCGCATTTTTCAAGCAAGCGTTACAGCATGGCGCGTTGGTTCTCGCAGGGGAAGCTACCCCGGCTGAGGCTATTCCCAATATCGATGCCGTAGAATCGGCTAGCGCGGGCGATCCGGCACCGTCCAAAGGCGAGCAGCCTACGGTATCGACAGAGGTTAGTGATCAAGCGGATCCCAAAGATAATGGACAGGAATGACCCAACGGTAGAATTGTGAATCAGGATCAATCGAACGTTGCTCAACCCAGGGCCGGTGATTCTGACGCTCATCTTTGATTTCGGAAGCTTCGCTATTGAGTATCGAATGAAGCGCCCTGCAGGGATTTGGTCAGGATCGTGACCCATGTATGTCCACTTTTCGACAATGGTAGCTGGACTGGGGTTGCTGGGAGCTAGCTTGAGCAAGCATATTTATGACGGCCCGTCGAAAGTCCACTCAATTGTGGTCGACCGCGGCTCCGAGCTTATGCGCTCGCTTGCTAATCGATAACATCAGCCACCCCACAGCCCCTAGCACTCCACCGCAATCTTCCCCATCTTCCCCCTCATGACGAAATACTCCCTTCTCGATCTGGTCCCCGTTGTCGAAGGCGGCACGGTGGCGCAGGCTTTTGCCAATACCGCCGATCTCGCGCGCCATGCCGAGGACCTGGGCTTCACCCGCTACTGGATCGCCGAGCATCACGGGATGCCGGGGATCGCCGGGGGTGCCGCCGCCGTCGTGATCGGCCATGTCGCAGCCGCCACGCGCAGCATCCGCGTCGGTGCGGGCGGGATCATGCTGCCCAACCACGCACCGCTGGTGGTTGCCGAGCAATTCGGCACGCTCGACGCGCTGTTTCCAGGGCGGATCGACTTGGGGCTCGGCCGCGCGCCGGGATCGGACCAGCGGGTGGCGCAAGCGCTGCGGCGTAACCTCGATAGCGATCCCAACGCCTTCCCGCAGGACGTGCTCGAAATCCAGAGCTATTTCGCGGATGACGGCCAGACCGGGATCAGCGCGATGCCGGGCGCGGGCGCCAAGGTCGAGATGTGGATTCTCGGGTCGAGCACGTTCGGCGCGCAACTCGCCGCCGCGCTTGGCCTGCCCTATGCCTTCGCCTCGCATTTCGCGCCCGATGCGCTTGATGCGGCGCTGGACATCTATCGCCGGACCTTCCGCCCCTCGGCAGCACTCGCCAAGCCCTATGTCGCTGCCGGGTTCAACGTCTTTGGCGCGGCGACCGATGCCGAGGCCGAGTATCTCGCCAGCTCGCAAGCGCAGGCCTTCGTAGCGCTGCGCACCGGCCAGCCGCGCCAGCTGCCGCCGCCGGTCGCGGGCTATCGCGAGAGCCTGCCCGACAGTGCGGCGGCGATCCTTGGCCATGTGCTGCAATGCTCGGCAACCGGCGGCCCGGCCAAGCTCGCGCGCGAGATCGCCAAGTTCGTCGCCCGCACCGGCGCCGACGAGCTGATCCTGACGAGCTCGATCTTCGACCACGAGGCGCGCAAGGCCAGCCTCAGCTATGCAGCAGCGGCAATGCAGGAATTGCGCGTGGCGGCTTAGACCCTGATTACTTTACTATGAGCCGCTTGTTTCGAGCGAAGTCGAGAAACTCGTCCGCACCGCCTGTGGCCTGTTTCTCGACTTCGCTCGAAACGAACGGGGGAAGGTGAAGGCTTCCGACGCTAGCCAAAGGCCGCGAGAAACGGCTCCTCACCCGATACGGCGAGCGCCGCGAGCCGCGCCGCCAGCGGCCCGCGCACCTGCTGCTTCACCGCGCCAAAGGCGGGTTGCGCGGCCATCGCCGCCGCCACCGAGCACGCCTGCGCGATCAAATCCTCCGGCGCCACCAAAGCATCGGCGATGTCCGCTGCCACAGCTTCGGCGGGGCTCAACGTCGCGCTGGTCAGCGTCAGCCGCCGCAGCAGCGAGGGCGCCAACTCCGCCGCGATGACCTCGGTCGGCCCTGCCGGAAACGGCACCCCCGCCTTGGCCTCGGTCAGCCCGAGCTTCGCGCCCGCCGCGTCCGCCACCAGCCGGTAATCGCCGCCCAGCATCAGCACAAAGCCGCCGCCGAGCGCATGGCCATTCACTGCCGTCACCACCGGCACGGGAATCGCCAGCAGCGCCGCGACCATCCGCGTGATTGCGCGGACCATGTCGTGCCGGGTCGCGCGGTCGTAGCCGCCGAACGCCCGCGTATCGACGCCCGCGCAAAAGGCACTGCCCGCTCCCGTCAGCACCACGCCGCGCGGTCGGTCGCTTGCCGCCGCAACGAACGCGGCGTCGAGCGCCACAATCGCGTCGAGATCGAGCGCATTCACCGGCGGGCGATCGATCGTGATCGTCCGGCACCCCGCGACTTCGCTCACCTCAATCGCCATATCGCTCACCCCGCCACCGGCAGCCGCAACCGCACCAGCAGGCCGCCCAGATCCTCGCTCTCGTCGAGCTCGACCCCACCTTCGTAAATTTCCGCCACGTCGCGCACGATCGCGAGGCCTAGCCCCGTTCCCGGCTTGCCGGTATCGAGCCGCGCGCCGCGATCGAACAGCCGCTGCCGATCGGCTTCGGCGATGCCGGGGCCGTCGTCCTCAACCAGAAATTCGACAAAGGCGCCGACCGGCTTCACCGTCACGAACACGCTGCCACCGCCATATTTGGCGGCGTTCTCGATCAGGTTGCCGAGCATTTCGTCGAGGTCCTGCCGCTCGACATGGACTTGCAGGTCCTTCGGCCCGTCGGCGTCGAAGCGGACATGCGGATAAAGGCGCCCGACTGCGCGCTCGACCGATTCGAGGCTCGGCCAGACAGCGGCGCGGCTGTGCGCGTGACCGCGGCGCCCGACCGCCCGCGCGCGCGAGAGATGGTGGTCGACCTGCCGCCGCATCGTCGTTGCCTCGCGGATCACGGTCGGCGCGAGATCATCAGCCTCGGCCGTTGCCGCGTTCATGATCACCGTCAGCGGCGTCTTGAGTGCATGTGCCAGATTGCCCGCGTGGCGCCGCGCTTCCTCGGCCTGGCGCTCGTTGTGCGCGATCAGCGCGTTAAGTTCGTCGACCAGCGGCATCACCTCAACCGGCATCGGCGCTTCGATCCGCCGCGCGGCGCCGCTGCGCATCCGCGCGATCTCCTCGCGAACCTTGCGCAAGGGACGCAGCCCGTAAAAGGTCTGCAAGCCCGCCATGATAATGAGGCCCAGCGCGAGCAGCGCGAAGCTGACCACGAGAATCTGGCGCAGCGCGGCAATCTGCGCATCGAGCGTATCGCGATTGCCCGCAATCTTGAACCGCCAGCGCACCGGCGATCCCGGCAGTTTGACGTCGCGTTCGACGATCCGCAGCTTCTCGTCGCCGAACTCGCGGCTGTTGTAGATATGGACTTGGCGGTCGTTATGGTCGGCGCCATAGCGCAGCCGCCGGTCCCACAGCGATCGCGACGGGAAGTCTTCGCGCCCCTTCGCGCTGACCTGCCAGTAAAGCCCCGAATAGGGTTCCAGAAAGCGCTGGTCGGCGGGCTCGCGGTTGAAAATGACCTCGCCGACCGGGCCGATCTGCGCCGACAGGATCAGCGTCTTCAGCACATATTCGAGCTGGTCGTCGAAATTGCGCGTGACCGCGCCGGTCAGCACCCGGTCGAGCGCAAAGGCGCCGCCCGCCAGCAGCACCGAAATCCACAGCGTCGCAATCAGGATCATCCGCCGACTGAGCGAGCGCCTTGCGGCCCGCAACGATGCGGCAGGCGGCGCCGCGGACGCAACCGGTCGCGCGGCGTCGGCGTCAGCCATTCGGTTCTTCGAGGCTGTAGCCAAGCCCACGGATCGTGGTGATCACATCCTGGCCCAGCTTCTTGCGGATGCGCGTCACGAACACTTCGATCGTGTTCGAATCGCGGTCGAAATCCTGGTCGTAGATATGCTCGATCAGCTCGGTGCGGCTGACGACCTTGCCCTTGTGGTGGAGCAGATAGCTGAGCAGCTTATATTCCTGCGCGGTCAGCTTCACGGGCTCGCCCGCCTTGGTCACCTTGCCGCTGCGGGTATCGAGCCGCACGTCGCCCGCGGTCAGCTCGGACGAGGCATTGCCCGACGCGCGGCGGATGAGCGCGCGCAGCCGCGCGATCAGCTCTTCCGACTGGAAGGGCTTGGCGACATAGTCATCGGCGCCCGCGTCGAGCCCGGCGACCTTGTCCGACCAGCTGTCGCGCGCGGTCAGCACCAGCACCGGCATCACCTTGCCCTCGCGCCGCCAGCGATCGAGCACCGTCAGCCCGTCGATCTCGGGCAGGCCGAGATCGAGCACGACCGCGTCATAGGCTTCGGTCGAGCCCAGAAAATGCCCCTCCTCGCCGTCGGTGGCGAGGTCGATCGCATAGCCGGCGCCCTCGAGCGTGTTCTTGAGCTGCTGGCCCAGGCTGGGTTCGTCCTCGACGATCAGAACGCGCATGCTGTCATCCCTTTGTCAGCGGGCGAGTCAATTGCCACTGCGGCTGATGACTTGCCCCGAATGGCCGTCAACCGCGACCCAGATGACATTTCCATTGCGCAGGAACTTCAGGGTGTAAATCCCGCTGTCGGCATCGAAGTCGAATCCGAGATATTGCGCATTGCTCATCGTCGGCACTATGCGGCGTTCGATATCGCGGAACGGCAGCAGCTTGCCCGATCGCATTGCTTCGAAAACGTCACGGCTTTCGCCGCGCCGCTGCGCATCGGCGGGCATGGCGACGGCGGTCAGCAACAGGATCGCAAGCAACATCCTCATCATCATGGGCATTGACATAGGGGCGCGGCGTTGAACAGCCTGTGAATGGCCCAGAAAGCATCTGGCAACTTGCCGCAGGCGCCCGCGCGCCCTAACCGCGCTCATCATGGCAGCACCTATTCTCGCTTTTGAAAATCTCGGCCTTGTTCAGGGATCGGGCTGGCTGTTTCGCGGGCTCGACATCCATGTGGGGCCACGCGACCGGCTCGCGCTGATCGGCCGCAATGGCGCGGGCAAGACGACGCTCCTGAAGCTCATCGCCGGCGCGATCGATTGCGACGAGGGGCGGCGCACGATCGTGCCGGGCACCAAGGTGATCCTGCTCGAACAGGACCCCAGCGTCGCAGGGCACGCGACCTTGCGCGATTTCGTCATGGCGGGCGACGATGCGCCGCTGCCGCACGAGGCCGATGCGATTGCCGACCAGCTCGGCATCGACCTCGACCGCGAGGCGGCGAGCGCATCGGGCGGCGAGCGGCGGCGCGCGGCAATCGTGCGTGCGCTGGCGCAGAGCCCCGATGTGCTGCTGCTCGACGAGCCGACCAACCATCTCGACATTGCCGCGATCGAATGGCTCGAAAACTGGCTCGCGCGCTACAACGGCGCATTCATCGTCATCAGCCACGACCGCACTTTCCTGACGCGGCTGACCAAGCAGACCCTGTGGCTCGATCGCGGCGCGATCCGCCGCGCCGAAATCGGCTTCGGCGGGTTCGAGGCCTGGACCGAGCAAGTCTATGCCGAGGAAGAGCGCAACGCCGAGCGGCTCGACGCGAAACTCAAGATCGAGGAGCATTGGCTGCTGCGCGGCGTCACCGGGCGGCGGCGGCGCAACCAGGGGCGGCTGTCCAAGCTCAAGGAAATGCGCGCCGAACGCGCGTCGATGCTGGGGCCACAGGGCGCCGCGAACCTCGCGATTGCGAGCGACGATGCCAAGACCAAGGTGGTGATCGACGCCAAGCATATTTCGAAGGCGTACGGCGACCGCACGATCATTCGCGACCTGACCCTGCGGGTCACGCGCGGCGACCGGATCGGGATTGTGGGGAGGAACGGCGCGGGCAAGACGACGCTGATCAAGCTGCTCACCGGCGAACTGGCGCCCGACAGCGGCACGATCCGGCTCGCGAAGACGCTCGACGGCGTGGTGATCGACCAGCAGCGCAAGCTGATGGCGCCGGAGAAAACGATCCGCGACGTGCTGGCGGATGGCGGCGACTGGATCGAAGTGCTGGGCGCCAAGAAGCACGTCGTTGGTTACCTCAAGGAATTCCTGTTCGACGGCAACATGGTCGACGCCAAGATCGGCACGCTCTCGGGCGGCGAACGCTCGCGCCTGCTGCTCGCGCGCGAATTTGCGCGGCCTTCGAACCTGCTCGTGCTCGACGAGCCGACCAACGATCTCGATCTCGAAACGCTCGACCTGCTGCAGGAAGTGATCGGCGATTATGGCGGCACCGTGCTGATCGTCAGCCACGACCGCGATTTCCTCGACCGCACGGTGACGGTGACGCTCGGGCTCGACGGGTCGGGGACGGTCGATGTGGTGGCGGGCGGCTATGCCGATTGGGAAGCCAAGCGGCGACCGGCGGCGGAGAAGAAAGTCGCCAAGGCCGCGCCCGCCGCACCGCCCGCGCCCACCCCGAGCAAGACCAAGCTGACTTACAAGGACCAGCGCGATTACGAGCTGTTACCCAAGCGGATCGAGGCGCTGGACGCGGCGATCGCACGCGATGAGGCGGCGCTCGCGGATCCGGGGCTGTACACGAAGGACTTCGCGCAGTTCGAGGCGCTAACCAAGGCGGTCGCGGCGGCACGGGCGGAGAAGGACGCGGCGGAGTTGCGCTGGCTGGAACTGGCGGAAATGGTGGAGGGGTAGGGTAAGAAAAAGGCCCTCACCCAACCGTCTCCCATGAAGAATGGGAGAGGGCTAGGAAGAAGCAATGAACCACCTTAGCCCTCTCCCGCTTGCGGGAGAGGGTTGGGTGAGGGCCTTCTTTCTTCTAACCTAGCCGCATGCCGCCGGTCCGTCGCCAGATCAGCCCCCACGCCGCGCCTCTCCGCCGCAATGCAACCGAAGTCGAAAAGCGCTTCTGGACCGCCGTTCGGAATCGCCAGCTCGGCGGCTTCAAGTTCCGGCGGCAGATGACGGTCGGCCCGTACATCGTCGATTTCGCCTGCATCGAGGCGATGCTGGTCGTCGAACTCGACGGCGGGCAGCATAAGCCAGAGGTCGATGCGGCGCGGACGGCTTACCTCGAACGGCTAGGGTATTTGGTGCACCGGGTTTGGAACAACGAGATGATCGAGAATGAGGCAGGGGTGTTGGAGGCGGTGCTGGCGCTGCTGATGGATCGTATCGCCGCCAAGAAGAAGACCCTCACCCAACCCTCTCCCGTAAGAACGGGAGAGGGCTAAAAAACGAAGCAACGACATATCTTTAGCCCTCTCCCGCTTGCGGGAGAGGAGCATCCGGGTCGGTCACGCTCCCAGCGTGACCTGAATAGCACGGGGTGCTATTCACCCGATGCTGGTGAGGGCCTCGTACTGCTTATCTCACCCCTTCGCCAGCGCCACCGCCAAAGCCTGCGCCGGCACGCGATCGGCAAACCCGGGATCGGCCAGCGCCGCCGCGATATTGGCCTTGGCCGCGCCCGCATCGCCCGCCTCCGCCTGCGCCTGCGCGAGGTGCCAGCGCAGGCCGCCATGCCCCGGCGCAATTGCCACCGCCTTGCGCAACAACTCCACCGCCTGCACCGTCCCGCCCGCCTGATAGGCGACCCAGCCGTAAGCATCGACCACCGCCGGGTTGAGCGGTGCCAGATCATAGGCCTTTGCGGCGTAAAGCTGCGCCGCATCGTCCTCGCCCGCGCCCGCATAGGCCAGCGCCAGCTCCGCCAGCAGCGCGGCATCGCGATTGCCGATGTCGGCTCGCAACCCTTCGAGCGTGTCGATCGCCGCGTCCCATTGCGCGCTCGCGATCTGCCAATGCGCACTCAGGCGGCGTGCGGCGATATTGCCGGGGTTTTGCGCGAGGAACAGCGCTACGACTACCGCTGCCTTGTCGCGCTTGCCGCCTTGCTCGAGCGCTTCGACCGAGCGCAGCATCGTCGCTTCGTCGAAACGCAGATTGGCGGCGCGGGCATAGACGCTTGCGGCCTCGTCGAAGCGCTTCAGCGTCATCAGCGTGTCGCCGAGCACCAGATGGGCTTGCGGCACGCCCGGGTAAGCCCGCACCACCAGCTGTGCTTGCGCCAGCGCCTCGCCCATCATCCCCTTGAACAGCAACGCGCGGATCAGGTTGACGCGCGCGACCGGCGATCCGGGCGCATCGTCGACCGCCTTTGCGAGCATGCCCAGATCATCGTCGGTACCGAACTGGAGTGCTGCCGCCTGCACCGGGATCGCCGAGCGATCGAGGAAGCGCACCGCCCAGTCGCGCTCGCCGGTCGCTTCGAACGCGCGGCCGACGAGTTGCAGCGTGTAGCTGTCGGCATCGCTGCGCAGCGCCACCGGGCGCAGCGCCTCGATCGCGCCCTTCGGATCGCCAGCATCGAGCAACGCGGCGCCGAGCAGTCGCCGCGCCACCAGATTCATCGGCGCCTCACGCACTACCGCGCGCCATTTGTCGATCGCCTGCTGGTAACCGCCATTGGCGTAATCGATCATCCCGGCCAGCAGCAGCGGCCCCGGCCGCCCGTCGAGCGCGCCGCCGGTCCGCTGGAGCAGCGCGCGGGCGAGATCGTCATTGCCTGCGCGTGCGGCCATCACCGCTTGCAGATACAGCGCATCGGCACTGCCCGGCCGCACCGCGAGCGCGCGCCGCGTGACTTGCAGCATGTCGCGGTAACGCCCGGCGTCGCCAAGCGTGGCGGCATAGGTAATCAGCGTGCCATAGCGCCACGGATCGAGCTTCAGCGCCTGCTCAAACCATGGCAGCGACGCGACTAGGCCATATTGGCCGCGCACCAGCTCACCGCGCAGCGTGAGCGCATCGACATTCTGCCGGTCGAGCGAGAGCGCGCGCGCGGCGGCATCGATCGCCCCGCCGACATCGCCGGTCAGCAGGCGGACGCGGCCCAGCTCGACCCAGGCAGCGGCATCGCGCCCGCCCTGATCCGCAAGCACGCCGCCGAGCAGCAATTGCGCGCTCGGCAGATCACCCTGCGCCGCCAGCGCGCGCGCCGCGACGCGCAGCGCATAGCGTCCGTAATGCGGGAGGGTCTTGCGTGCTTCCTTCAGCGCATTTTCGGGCTTGCCCTGCAGCAGCAGCGCCTCAGCCTGAAGCTGGTGGGTGCGCGCCATGTCGAAGCCCGCATCCTTGGCACGCCCGAGCGCCGCCTGCGCCGCCAGCCCCTCGCCCAGCGCGAGATATGTCCGCGCGAGCACGGCCTGCGCCAGCCCCCATTTGGGATCGCTGCGCGTCGCCTTCAGCGCCCAGCTGCGCGCGGCCGTCGCGTTGCCGCGCTCGAGCAGCTTCAGGCTGGTCGCGAGCTGATGCTTCGCCTGCGCGGGATCGGCGCCGGGCGCGCGCGCCATCCACAGCGCCCCCGCCCCCAATGCCGCGACAAGGCCGCCGACGCCGCCGAGAACCAGAAGCTTACGCCCAGAAATCTTAAGCATGGAGGTCATAGCTCTTCAGAAGGTCGTAAAGCGTCGGGCGGCTGATCCCGAGCAGCTTTGCGGTGTTGCTGATGTTGCCGTCGGCCCGCGCCAGCGCGCTGGCGATCGCCGCGCGATCGGCCGCCTCGCGCACTGCCTTCAGGTTGATCGGCTCGGCGGCGGCGGCGCCCGGCAAGTCGAGATCGGCCGCAGCCACCTGCTTGCCCTCGGCCATGATGACCGCGCGCTTCACCCGGTTTTCAAGCTCGCGGACATTGCCCGGCCAGCTCCAGCGCTCGATCGCCGCACAGGCATCGGGCGACAGGCCAGTGACGGCGGAATGCATCGCCTTCGCGTGCTTGGCGACGAAATGCCGCGCGAGCAGCACCGCGTCACCGGGGCGTTCGGCGAGCGCGGGAATGCGCACGACGATCTCGGCGAGACGGTAATAGAGGTCGTCGCGAAAACGACCGTCGGCGATCATCGCATCGACATCCTGATGCGTCGCGCAGACGATCCGCGTGTCGACCGGGATCGCCTTGCGACCGCCGATCCGCTCGATCACGCGCTCCTGCAGGAAACGGAGCAGCTTGACCTGCAGCGGCAGCGGAATGTCGCCGACTTCGTCGAGGAACAGCGTGCCGCCCTGCGCCTGTTCGATCTTGCCTTCGGTGGTCTTGATCGCGCCAGTGAACGCGCCTTTCTCGTGCCCGAACAGCTCGGATTCGAGCAGCGTTTCGGGGATCGCGGCGCAGTTGATGGCGACGAAGGCGCCCTTGCGGCGCGGCGATGCCTCGTGCAGCCCGCGTGCGAGCAATTCCTTGCCGGTGCCGCTCGCGCCGAGCAGCATCACCGACACATCGGCAGCGGCGACGCGCTGGATCGTGCGGGTGACTTTCAGCATCTCTGGGCTTGCTGAAATGATGCCGCCCAGCCCGACCGCGCCGCCGGCCTGCGCCGCGAGTCGCCGGTTCTCGGCTTCAAGCGCATGGACGTGGAAGGCGCGCGACACGATCATGCCGAGTGCGTCGATGTCGATCGGCTTCTGATAGAAATCCCATGCACCTTCGCCGATCGCGCGCAACGCGCTTTCGCGCGCGCCGTGGCCCGATGCGACGATCACCTTGGTGTCGGGCTTCAGCCGCAGGATCTCGGCGAGCGTCGCAAAGCCTTCGCTGACACCGTCGGGATCAGGCGGCAGGCCGAGGTCGAGCGTCACGACATCGGGTTCTTCGGCGCGCAGCAAGTCGATGGCGGTGGCGCGGTCAGCCGCCGTCAGCACCTCATACCCCTCATAGGCCCAGCGCAACTGCCGCTGCAGGCCCAGATCATCCTCGACGATCAGCAGCTTCTTCATCGTCATGCCGCTGCCCCCAGCATGGGCACCACGACCGCGGGCAGGCGCACCCGAAAGCGAGTGCCTTCGCCCTCACGGCTGGTGACATCGACGCTGCCGCCCATTGCCTCGGCAAGCTGGCGCGCTTCGAACGCGCCGAGACCGAACCCGCCTGCCTTTGACGACACAAACGGCTTGAACAACCGGTCGCGGACAAAGGCGGGGCTCATGCCCGTGCCGTGATCGATCACATCGACATAGACGTGGTCGCCCTCATGGCCGACGACCAGCGCGACCGGTTCGCCGGTCGGGCTCGCTTCGATCGCATTTTGCAGCAGATGGTCGAGTATCTGTTCGAGCCGCGCCGGATCGGCAGCGGCAACAGCATCGCGCACGCCGCCGGTGACGATCGGATGCTGCGCCGTGCGCCGCCCCGCAACCCGCCCGACCACTGCCGCCAGGTCGACCGTTTCGATCGTTTCGGAACGCGGCTGATGATGCTGCGACAGCCGTGCGAGCAGCGCATTCATCCGTGCCGCCGAATCCTGCAAGGTCGCGATCATGTCGGCGCGGAAATCGGGATTGTCGGCATGGCGCTCGGCGTTGCGCGCGACGAGACTCAACTGGCTGACCAGATTTTTGATGTCGTGCATGATGAAGGCGAAGCGCCGGTTGAATTCGTCGAACCGCTGCGCCTCGGCGAGCGCCTGCTGCGCGCGGGCTTCGGCGAGATAGCTCGCGACCTGCCGCCCGGCGAGGTGGAGCAGGTCGAAATCCTCCCAGTCGGGCGCGCGGTCGATCGGCGGGCGCGCGAGCAGCAGCGCGCCGGTGAGTTTGCCGAAATGGAGCAGCGGCAACAGCACCCACGCGTCGGGCCGATCAACCATCCAGCTCGGCACCGCGCGCGCCTCTTCGGGGCTGGCCGCGTCGGTGCGCACTGCGTCAAGCGCGATGATCCGCCCCGTTGCTTCCAGATAGCGCGGCAGCTCGCCGTCGGTCGCAAAACTGTCGCCATCCCAGCGCCACGACGCGCCCTGGCCCAGCCCGGCGCCGTCGCGGACGAGCAACAGCCCGGCCGTCGAATCGGTCATATCGGCAACCGCCTTGACGATGCGCGTTTCGAGCGGGGCGGCATCCTCGCCGGGCTTGCCGAGCGTGTCGGTGAAGCGCAGCCATTCCTGCCGATAATCGTAGCGATGCGCGAAAAGATGCTTGGCGAGCTTCACCCGCGTCCAGGCGCGCAGCCACGGCGTCGACAGGATCGCGAACAGCGCGGCGGTGGTCCCGAACACGAACGCCGTCTGCACGATCCGCGCCGACGGCCCGCCGATTGTGGCGAGCAGGCTGGTCGCCATACCCATCGCGATCACGTAAAGCGCAATCGCCGCCAGCGACAGCGACTGATAAGCGACCGTGCGCGACAGCTGCAGCGTCCAGTCGCCATTGCGGTGCACCGCGAGCGCGAAGATCGGCGCGAGCAGCGCAAGCGCAAGGCCGCGCATCGCGACAAGTCCGGTCGGCCAGCCCGCGCTCGCATAAGAGGTCGCGAACAGCACCAGATCGACCGACCACATCGCCGCCAGCGCGACGACGACCAGCCTGATGCCCCCACGCGCGCCCGGCGCGACGGCCGCGTAAAGGTGATGGATCAGCAACAGCGCGCTGACCGCGACCATCATCTGCAGCACGACGCGCGCCGCCATCATCACCGCGCTGTCGCTGGCGGGCAGCGCTGCCGTGGCGATCGCCAGCATGCCGCTCGCCAGCACGATCGTCGCGACCACGCCATAGATGATCTGGATCGCGGCGCGTTCGGGCGCCCGCCGATCGCGGCGCACCAGCGCGAACATGAAGCCGAGCCAGCCGAGATCGCGCAGCGCCTCGAGCAGATTGGTGGTCAGGTCGATGCTACCAATGCCCGCGACGGCCAGCGCCCACAGCGCAGTCGCGCCGAGCGCGAGCACGAAAGTGAGCCGCGGCAATGCGTCTGCCGCATGCCGGATCTGCGACAGCGCGAGCAGGCCGAACAGCAATGCCGCCAGCGCATGCCCCCACAGGATCACCGCGCACCCTCCGGCCAGAGCACAACCCGGATCGTCTGGAGCAGGATCAGCAGGTCGAGGAAGGGCGAATAATTCTTGGCGTAATAGAGGTCATATTCGAGCTTCTGGCGGCTATCCTCGATCGACGCGCCATAGGGATAGTTGATCTGCGCCCAGCCGGTGATGCCCGGCTTCACCATGTGCCGTTCGGCATAATAGGGCGGTTTCTGTTCGAGATCCTCGACGAATTGCGGGCGTTCGGGGCGCGGGCCGACGAAGCTCATTTCGCCCTTCAGCACGCTCCACGCCTGCGGCAGTTCGTCGATCCGGACCTTGCGGATGAAGCGGCCGACGCGGGTGATGCGCGGATCGTCCTTTTCGGCCCAGACGGCTTTGCCCGCGACTTCGGCGTCCTGCCGCATCGATCGCAGCTTGATGATGTCGAAGCCGACGCCGTACAGCCCGACTCGGCGCTGGCGGTAAAAGGCTGGGCCCTTGCTCTCCAGCTTCACGATAATCGCCGTGATGACGATGATCGGCAGCGTCAGCACCAGCAGCACGAGGCTGGCGGCGATGTCGAACAGTCGCTTGAAAGCGCTCGACAACATCCGCCCCGACGAAAAGCCGTCCGAGAAAATCAGCCAGCTCGGATTGACGCTGTCGAGATCGACGCGCCCCGTCTCCCGCTCGAGGAAGGTCGAGATTTCGTTGACGTGCACGCCCGTCGTCTTGATCCGCAGCAAGTCTTTCAGCGGCAGCGCGTTGCGGCGCTCCTCAAGCGCGAGCACGACTTCGCTGGCGTTGAGCAGCACGACATGATCGGCAAGGTTGTAAATGGCATCGCGCGCGATCGCTTCGGGAATGACGCGATTGGCTTCCGACATCGAGATATAGCCGACGACGACGAACGCAGATCCGGGGCGCTGCGCAAGCGTCTTCAGCCGCTGCGCGCGGGTGCCGGCGCCCATCACGACGATCCGCCGCTTGAACGCCTGACTGCCGAGCGTCTTGCCGAGCAGGATGCGCAAGCCGATCAGCCCGAGGATCGAGAAACCCATCGCGTAAAGCAGATTTGACCGCCAGAAAGTGAGCGCAGGCACGAGGAAGAAAATCGTCGCCTGAAAAATGATGCCCAGCGACACCGCGACGATCAGCCGCGCAGTCGCGAAGCGAATCGATTGGAGCGCGCCGGGGCCGTAGACGCCGACCGCAATCATCGCGGTTTCGAGCGAGACGATGAAAATCGCGATCTGCGGCAGCCGCGTATAGATCGGCTCGACCAGCATCCCGATCTGCCCCGCGCGCAACACCCAGCCGGTTTCGGCGGCGATGCCGAGCACGATGAGATCGAACAGGCCGAGCAGCAGCACGGCGTTCGGCACATATTGTTTGAAGAGCCTGATCATCGCGATCGTCGGTCTATCGCGACAGGTGTAAACAAATCCGACACGACGCGCAGGCTTGGCGCAAAAAATCTTTGTCACAGCGGCGCGGCAATCACGTGTTTGGCGCGTTGTCCTTCGGCCCCGATGCCCGCTAAAGAGCCCGGGCTGAGGAGAGCTTGCATGACGACCCGCGCACCGATCACCCCCATCATCCTGTCGGGCGGATCGGGAACCCGGCTGTGGCCGATGTCGCGGCCGGAAATGCCCAAGCAGATGCTGCCGCTCACCGCTGACGAGACGATGCTTCAGCTGACCGCGCGTCGCACGGCCGCGCATCCGCTGTTCGGCGCGCCGATTGTCGTCGCCAACGCCTATCACGCCGATCTGGTCGAAGCGCAGTTGGCGGCTGTAGAAGCCGAGGCACGCGCGCTGATTCTGGAACCGATGGGCCGCAACACCGCGCCTGCGATTGCGCTTGCCGCGATTGCGGCGGGGGGTGGCGCCGATCCGATTCTGGTAATGCCGTCCGATCACGTCATCGTCGATGTGCCCGCTTTCCACGCCGCGATCGAACGCGCGCTGCCGATGGTGCGCGAAGGCTGGCTCGTCACCTTCGGCATCCAGCCGACCGGGCCCGAAACCGGCTATGGCTATATTCATGTCGGCGATGCGATTGCGCCCGGCGTCCACCGCGTCGAGCGCTTCGTCGAAAAGCCGCCGCTCGACCGCGCGCAGGCGATGCTGGCAGCGGGCGGGCATTATTGGAACGGTGGCATCTTCCTGTTCCGCGCCGACATGTATCTCGCCGCGCTTGGCCAGCACGCCCCCGAAATGCTGGTCGCGACGCAACAGGCAATGAGCCGCGCCCGGCATGAGGGCGCGCGCATCCATCCCGATGCCGATGCCTTTGCAGCCTCTCCCGCCGACTCGATCGACTATGCGGTGATGGAAAAGGCCGACCGCGTCGCCTGTGTACCCGTCGACATGGGGTGGAGCGATGTCGGCAGCTGGGACGCGCTGCACGCGCTGAGCGACTGCGACGGGCACGGCAACAGCTGCAAGGGCGATGTCGTCACGCTCGACACGGTCGACTGCCTTGTGAGGTCAGACGGCGTGCGCATTGCGATGGTCGGCGTGTCGGACCTGATCGTGGTGGCGAGCGGCAATGACGTGCTGATCCTGCCGCGGGGCCGTTCGCAGGACGTGAAACGCTTGCTCGAGGCGATGAAGAAGTAGTTTGAAGCTAGAATTGCTCCCAGTCCGTTCGTGCTGAGCTTGTCGAAGCACCGTCCTTCTTCTTCCATCGCCCCGCCGAACAAGGACAGTCCTTCGACAAACCCAGGGCGAACGGGCTGCGGCCTGTTTCACACCCCCTTTTGCAACGCGTCGCCCTCATTCGCTTGAATTAGCATAGCCCGTTATATAACATGCTATGCTAATTGGGGCGAGGACCATGCCAGACATCATTACTGAACGCGGTGAGCTTTTCCTTGGCAGTCGCCTCAAGCGCCTCGCCGAGCGCATGCAGGCCGATGTCAGCCGGATCAGCGCGGAGGCGGGGCTGCCGATCCAGCCTAGCCAATACCCGCTGCTCGCGACCCTCGACCGCGCAGGCGCGATGACGGTGTCGGCACTTGCCGAAACGCTCGGGCTCAGCCAGCCCGCAATCACCCGCACGCTCGCCAATCTGGTGTCGCTCGGGCTCGTTAACAGCGCGCGAGCCCCCGGCGACCAGCGCCAGAAGCATGTGTCGCTCACCCCCGCCGGCACCGCCGCGCTCGCCCAGGCGCGGATCGCGGTGTGGCCGCGCGTCGAGTCGGCCGTGGTTCAGCTGCTCGCGGGGCTGAACGGCCCGCTGCTCGACCAGATCGGCGCGATCGAAATGCGGCTCGCTGCCCAGCCGCTCCATGCGACCCCCGGCCTCAGGCTGCACGAATTCTCTGACGACCTCGCGCAGGAGTTCCACGACATCAATGCCGAATGGATCGAGGCAATGTTCCGGCTGGAGCAGACCGACCGTGAGGTTCTGCTCGATCCGCGCGGGCGCATCATCGATCCGGGCGGGACGATCCTGTTTGTCGAGGCTGCCGGGCTCGGTATCGTCGGCACCTGCGCGCTGCAGAAGACCGGCGAAGGCACGTTCGAGCTCACCAAGATGGGCGTGCGCGAGTCGGCACGCGGTCGCAAGGCGGGCGAGTTCCTGCTCGCGGCAATCCTTGCGCGTGCCGAAGCGATGGGCGTCGAAAAGCTCTACCTGCTCACCAGCCACCGCTGCGCCGCCGCGATCCACCTCTACGAGAAGCTCGGTTTCGCGCATGATGCTGAAATCATGCGTGATTATGGCGCGCGCTATGCCCGGTGCGATGTCGCGATGCGGTATCGGCCGCGCTAGGGCGCGAGCAGCGTCACACCATCGATCCGCAGCGCGCGTCGCCGCAAGGCAGGGGGCAGCTTCCCGTCCTGCACGATGAGCAGATGGCTTGGCGCGATCTCGCCGCGCTCGAAAGCTGCGCGTTCAGCGTCGCGCCGCGCGCGCGTCGCGGCTGACACGCGCGCGGTGTAGGTGAAGCCGACCGGTCGCTTCGTCTGCACTGCCCGCCACGTCACTTCCTCCATCAGCTGCAGGTCGACGAACGGATCGGCGGGCGTGAAGTCGACGCGCTTCGCGCGCGCGATCAGATCCGGCCAGCGCGGATCGCGGGTGCGGGTGAAAACCGTGGGGTCATCGGCCCGCGTGCTTGTCGACCGAATTGCCGCCAGCATCGGCGCAAGATCCACCGCCTGAATTGCCACCGCCGCCGCCAGCACCAGCGTCGCGCGGGGCAACGCCAGTACGCCAACGATCGCGGCATAAGTCAGCACATAAGTCGCCGGCCAGAACAGCCGCCCGCCCGCGCGCACCGGGTCGAGCGCGTCGATCAGCCACGGCGGCAAGTGAAGCGTTGCCACTGGCCGGCCCCACAATAGCGGCTGCGGCCCGATGGCGATCAGCGCCAGCACCACAAACCCCGGCACCAGCCACAGCAGATGCCGCAACGCCGCCTTTCGTGTTGCAGCCGCGACCAGCACGGCCAGCAGCACCCCGGCACCCAGATAATTCAGTCCTTCGAAGCCCCGGCCATGATCCTCGGGGGACGATGGCAGCAGCGCCGAATAGCTGGGGTTCGCCGGGTTCCACCAGGCATCGAGCGCCATCGGAAAGGCGCCATAAGTGCCGGTCGACTGGAAGCCGCCGCCGAACACGCCCTGCGCCGCGAGCAGCAGCGCGACGAAGCCGATCGTCGCTGCCGCCTCGGCAAAGGTGCGCAACCGGCCCGGCGCGGCTGCCTGTTGCAGCAGCCATCCGGCCCAGATGCTCGCGACCATCAGCAGCAGGTAACTGTGCACCAGCGCGGCTGTCCCCAGCACCGCCACCCACCACAAGGGCCGCTCGGCGCGGCGCGGATCGACATAGATCCACAGCGCCCACAGGATCAGCCACTGCGCGCACAGGCTGGCATGGCCGAAGCGATTGAACAGCATCGGCATCGCCGCGAGCAGCACTGCGCCGAACCACGCACTCGGCCGATCGGGCGCGTGCGGTCGCACCAGCGCCCAGGCAAAGACCACCTGCAGCAGCACACAGGCGAACAGCCACGCCCCAATGAACTGCATTCCCGCCAGCGCGCCCGCAAACGGCCCGAGCAGCAATCCCAGCAGCGGGATGCTGTCGGTCAGCAACAGGCTTGTCCCCTCGGGTGCCGACAGCAGCGGATTGTGCAGCGACGGCCAGCCGCCCCCCGCCAGATAGGCCGCGAGCCCGATCGCGCTCTGCCCGCGATCATGCCCGTCGAGCAGCCAGCCGACATTGCGCGGGTCGAGCACGCCCGGGTGCATCCACGCTGCGAACAGCGCGACCGCAGTCACGATCAAGACGATCAGGGTCAGCAGGCGCTGCATCACATGCCCCTTATACGCGCGCGCCTGCATTTCGCGTAAACAGGCGCAATCCGGAACCAGTTCGACCCTTGAAGCGCTTCGACATCGTTCCGGCACCGCCCTAAGGTGGCGATGCTTCTTAGCAAGGGAGACTCAAGATGCGGGTTACGGCTTCTGCCAGCGTCATGGCGCTGATCGCTCTTTCGGCGGCGCTCACGTCCGCGCCTGCCCAGCAGCAGTCGAAGGACAATAGCGTCGGCCGCGCCGCCAGTCAGCCGCTGCGCGACACCCGCATCAAGGAGGACAAAATCCCCGAAGCGTTGCTGCTGGCCGCCTCGGCACCCTATAGCGCCGATGGTACGCGGACCTGTGCGCAGATCGCCGACCAGATCCGCACGCTGAATGCCGCGCTCGGCGACGATGTCGACGTCGAAGGCAAGAAAAAGGGCGAAGGTGCCTATATCGCCTCGGCCGCGACCAAGGCCGCCGTCAACACCCTCATCCCGGGCCTTGGCCTAGTCCGCGTCATCACCGGGGCCGACAAGGCGCAGCGCCGGGCCGAGGCCGCCGCCTATGCCGGATCGGTCCGCCGCGCCTATCTGAAGGGCCTTGGCCTCAGCAAAGGGTGCCGCGCGCCCGCAGCACCGACTCCTGCCGCCGTCGCCGACCGCCCAGAACTGCCGGCAGCCGAAGAGAAATAAAGCGCCGCGCCCCGGCGACGATCGCTAGGCGTCGTCGCTCGGGCGGCGGACCTTGATGGCTTTCCAGACCGGTTCGGGCCGGTCGTTCTTGACGAGGATCGCCTCGACGTCTTCGAATTCTTCGAGTTCGGCACCCTCGGCGACGCTGACAGGGAAATAGACATTCTCGTCGGTATCGGTGCGGACGCCGTACGCGCCCTTTCCTTCGATGCTCGACGTAATCAGGCAAAATGCTTTTGCGGCCATGAACTAACTTTCAGAAAAGATTTCTCGGTTAACTTATATCTATTTGATAGCGCCGTGGTGCTTGGCGAAGCCCGGCGGCATCCATGCTTTGTCAGCACGGCGCGCAGGCGTCAAATCCGTAAGCAGTGCGCGGCGGCGTCAGCGCTTCGGCGGCGGCGCAGCCCGCGTTCGCCCGCGCCGTTCGCCCTTGCGCTCCTGCCGCCGCGACTTGGCAATGGCAGCGGCGGCGCGGCGTTTGCCTTCGGGCGTTTCGCTGAACTTGGGCTCGTCGAGCGGCAGCAGATCGCCCTGGCGCTCCTCGAAGCCAAGCAGCCCCAGACTTTCGCGGAAATGCGGCGGCAGCTCGGCGCCGACGTCGATCTGCCCGCCGTCGGGATGGTCGATCCGCAGCCGCCGGGCGTGCAAATGCATCTTGCGGCTGACACCTCCGGTCAGGAACGCCGCCTGCCCGCCATATTTGCCGTCACCGACGATCGGATGGCCGATCGCCGCCATGTGCACGCGCAGCTGGTGCGTGCGCCCGGTGAAGGGTTGCAGCTCGACCCAGGCGGCGCGGTTGCCCGCGCGCTCGATCACGCGGTAGCGGGTGCGCGCGGCGGCGCCCTCGGCTTCGTCGACGTGCATCTTCTCGCCGCCGGTGCCGGGCTGCTTGGCGATCGGCAGCTCGATCATACCGTCGTCGATCCGCGGCACGCCGACGACGAGCGCCCAATAGACCTTGCGCGCAGTGCGGCTGGAGAAGCTCTTGGCGAAGAACCCAGCCGCCCGCGCATTTCGCGCGACCAGCAGCACGCCCGACGTATCCTTGTCGAGCCGGTGGACGAGCTTCGGCCGCCCCTCGCTTTCGAACTGCACGCCGTCGAGCAGCGCATCGATATGCTCGGTGGTCTTGGTCCCTCCTTGCGTCGCGAGGCCGGGCGGCTTGTTGAGCACGATCGCCTGCGCGTCTTTGTGGATCACCATTTCCTGGATGAAGGCGGCCTGATCGGCGCTGATCGGCGCGCGTTCGCGCTTCGGCGGCGCGTCGCTGCGGATCGGCTCGGCAGGCGGCAGCCGCAGCACTTGCCCCGCGACCAGCCGGTCGCCCGGCGTCGCGCGCGCGCCGTCCACGCGCAGCTGGCCAGTGCGCGCCCACTTCGCAACGGTGGTGAAGCTGGTGTCCTCGAGATGCCGCTTGAACCAGCGGTCGAGCCGGATGCCGTCATCCTCGGCCGAGACGGTGAACTGGCGGACCTCGCTCATGCGATCGCCCTGACGGCCACGAGGCCGGCGGCGAGCGCCAGCACCGAGCCGATCACCGAGGCGAGCGCATAGCCGATCGCGCTCAGCATCGCGCCGCGCTCGGCCATCGTCACCAGCTCGAGCGAAAAGGCAGAAAAAGTCGTGAAACCACCGAGCACGCCGACGCCGAGCAACAGCCGCGCGGGCTCGCCCGCGATCCCCTTGGCGATGATACCGGCGAGCAGACCCATCGCCAGCGCCCCCGCGATGTTCACGGCGAAGGTGCCCCAAGGGTAGCGCGCGCCCGCGACCGCCAGCCCGACGAGGTAGCGCGCGCCCGCGCCGATCGCGCCGCCTGCCATCACGAGGAAAAGATTGACCATGCCCGCGCCTAGCGCGAACCGCGCGCTTTGGGAACCTTAGCGCCCGTTGTTGGCGACCAGATCGACCTGCGTCCCGCCGTCGCGCGCCTTCGACACGAACACTGCATAGGCATCGGCCCTGCGCGTACCCGCCAGAACATGACCTTCGGCATCGGCCTGATGGTCAGCCGAATAGCCTGCGTTGGTTGCGCGCGTGTAATAGAAGTCGATCACGCTTTGCACCGACGCGCGACTGGTGAAGCTGACGACCCGCAGCGCGCAGCCATTGTCGCCAGTGCCTGCCGCCTCGACAACATGCGCATCGGGATAAAGCGGCAGGTCGGCGGGCAACCGCAGCGACCAGCGCGTCGAATAGCTGACATCGGCAGCGCAAGCGGCGGTGCGCTTGTCGCCCTGGCGTGCGGCGAGTCCGCCGAGCGTCATCGAGTCGCGCTGCGCCTTGCAATTGGGGCAGTCGCTCCGGGGGGCCGGCGCGGTCTTGGTCGCTTCGCTTACACGGACGTCGCCCGCCACCGTCGCGCCCTTCGCATTCGGCACCGGCGCGGCATAGGGCTGGCTCGGCGGGCGGATAGCGTCGCGGTTCGACTGGCTGGCGAGATTGGGATCGACCATGATCTGGTCGTGAAGCGCGCTCGTCAGTGCCGGGTCACGCACGTTGCTCTGGGCGTTCCCGTCGCTGAGTTCGGCATCGAGCGCATCGAGGCTGTTGTCGCCGCTCGCGCCGCCGCAAGCGGCCAGCGGCAACGTGATCGCGGCAACCAACAGGGTCGCGGCGAGCGAAGGGAAACGGATCCACATGGCGCTCGTTCATGCCGCAAGACGGTTAAGGAAGCGTGGCGGACCCGAGCGCATTAGTATTGTAATACACTCGGCAATCGGCTAAGGAAGGGCTATGCTCAACATCATTTCGATCCTGATCGGTCTGGTTGCCCTTCCGATTGCGCTGGTCGGTTTCATTCCCCTGCTCGGGGCGCTCAACTGGCTGTCGATTCCGATCGCGATCATCGGGGCCGTTGTCGGGATGTTTTCGCGCCACCAGTCGGGGCGCAACTTCAACATCTTCGTCATCATCGTCGGCTGCGTCCGCCTCTGGCTGGGCTTCGGCATCCTGTGAAGTAAAAGGGCCCGGCGTTGCCGCTAGGCCCTTCGTTACGCGGTTGCTGACCAGCGCGCGTCAGCGGCAGGTGATGTTGTTGCGATCGACCGAATTGCCGATCAGCCCGCCACCGATTGCGCCGAGCACCGTACCGAGCGTCTTCGAACCGCCCGGCGCAATGACGTTGCCGAGCAGACCGCCCGCCGCACCACCGACGATCAGCCCGGTCGTGCCATCCGAACGGCGGCAATAATAACGCCCGTCGCGCCCGCGATAGAGCCGGTCGTTGCGGCTCAAGCGGCGCGGCTGATAATAGCGACCGTCGCGGTAATATTGGTCGGCGTAATAGCCGCGCGCGCCCGGCGGCGGGCGGTTATAGTCGTAGCGGCGATACTGTCGCCAATCGCGGCGGGCATCGCGGTAATCGTCACGTGCTTCGCGGCGATCCTCGCGATATTCCTCGCGCGCCTCGCGTCGGTCCTGCCAGCGTTGATCGTTGCGATAATCCTGCGCGACGGCGGGCATCGTTCCCGCAATCGCGGACATGGCCGCCAGCGCCATCATGGCTTTGCGCATTGGAATTCTCCTGTGGTGGTTGGTCCTGCCTCAACGGCTCAGGACCGGCGCAGTTGCGTGAACCCGAAACAACAACGGGTTCACGCCTCCGACAGCTTTATCGGCAGCGCTTGTCCGCGGTGATCGTGCGGTCGACCGCACGACCGGCCAGCGCCCCGCCAACTGCGCCCAGCGCGGTGCCGAGCAGCCCGCCATTGTCGATCGAGTTGCCGACCACTGCGCCACCGACGCCGCCGACAAGCAGGCCGGTGGTGCCGTCCGAGTGGCGGCAATAGGTGCGGCCATTGCGACGATAGGTGTAGGCGCGATATTTCTTCTTCTTCGCCTCGGCCTTCACCGGAAAGCTCATTGCCGCCGGTGGCACGATCAGCCCGGCTGCTGCGATCACCATCAGTACATTACGCATTACAAGCTCCTGCTTCAGGTTAAGAACGCGATCGTAACGCGCACTTTGTGGCGGCGGTTTCATGAACCTGAAACAACAAGGCGGCATTGGCATCGCATCGAAGCGACCAGTCGGCGCACAGCCGCGACAATTCGCTCCACGATATCCACGTTATTCACAGGCGCTCGCCCCCCGATTGCCCTTGATGCGACTCGGTTTCGGTGACACCATCCAACTGTAAGCAGCGGGTCGGACGGACGGGAAACCTCTGAAAGACCAGCGACTTAGGTCAGGAAAACCGGCGCAGGTGGCTTCGGCAAACCGCGCAAGGATCCCGGCGGGAGGTCGATCGGACCGAATGAGGGGCAGCGTCGCTTGCGACGCGCGACTCAGGCAGGAAAGAACCGGCGTCCAAGGCACGACGGAAGCGCGCTAGCGTGGAAGATGTGCCGGTCGTTCACGGCCGACCAACCGGCGGATGGCGGAACGGGTGCAAGCCCGGGATGGCATCTCCGGCCGATCGAACGGGAGCGGTCACGTGCGGCTCAACGCCCCCCGCGGTGGGGCCGTGCATGCCGCCGAAACCAGGTGGCGCGAGCAGGCAGCGAAAGCTGCGGAAGTCGCGGTGCTGAAGTCCGGCGACAGGGGGCTGGCAGCAATGCCGGCCCCCATTTTATTGCGCGGCGTTCGCACACAATAAGTCCACCCCCAATCTCTTTTGCTGCTAGGCTGCCTCGACTTGGGGGGAGCGAGTGCATGGACGACACAGCGGCGGCACGGCGCGCCCGACCGGGACCCTATCGCGGGATCGGCGCGGAAATGCTCCGCTGGCTATGCACCGTCTTTCTGGGGCTCGGTGGCTGGAAAATGCGCGGTGACTGGCCAGCGCTGCCCAAGGCCGTGCTGCTTGCCGCGCCGCACACCTCCAACTGGGACGGGCTCAATATGCTCATGGCGGCGGGCTATTACCGCGTCGGCCTGCGCTGGATGGGCAAGAAGAGCCTGACCACCGGGCCGTTCGGGCGCATCATATTATGGCTCGGCTGCGTGCCGATCGACCGCAGCGCCAGCAACGATGTCGTGCGCGTCATGGCCGATGCCTTTGCCGCCGCCGACAAGATGATCCTCGCGATCCCGCCTGAAGGCACGCGCAGCCTGACGCGCGAGTGGAAAACCGGTTTCTATCACATCGCCGTGCAGGCGAAGGTGCCGATCATCCTGACGGTACTCGACTATGGCACCCGCACGATCCGGATCGCCGGCGTTTTCCACCCGACCGGCGACTATGCCGCCGACATCGACGCGATCAGGGCGCCGTATCGCGATGCGGTGGGCAAAGTGCGCGGCGCGTTTGCGACGGGGGCGTGAGCAGGCGAGCCGCGCGACACCTTACAGCAAAAACATCCCTTCGATCACCGTCACGCAGCTTCCGCCCAACACCACGCGGTCGCCGTCGAGCCGACAGGTCAGCCGCCCACCGCGCTTCGATGCCTGAAACGCGGTGAAGCTGTCGCGCCCCAGCCGATCGGCCCAATAGGGCGTCAGCACGGCGTGGGCCGAACCCGTCACAGGGTCTTCGGGGATGTCATAGTAAGGCGTGAAGACGCGGCTGATCACGTCGCTGTCATCGCCCGGCGCGCTGACGATCGCGACCAGCGGGCCGAGCTTGGCGAGCGCGCCCAGATCGGGCTTCAATCCCCGCACCACCGCCGCGCGATCGACAACGATCAGCGGATAGCCCGATGCGTGCCAGAGCGTCGAAGACTCGCCCTCGATCCCGAGCGCCGCGACAATCTCCGGCAGCGGCTTGGGCACCGGCACCCACGCCGGCAAGCCGAGCTCATAGCCCGCGCCCGCTCGCGCCACCGACAACGCCCCGGCCTTGCGCGTGCGGAACGTCACTCGCTCGCGCGCCGGATCACCTGCCAGCAGATAATGCCCGCTTGCGAGCGTCGCATGGCCGCACAGCACGACTTCGGCGGCGGGCGTGAACCAGCGCAGCTCGTAATCGGCGGCACCAGTCGCATCCTTCACCAGAAACGCCGTCTCGCTCAGGTTGTTCTCCAGCGCGATCGCTTGCAGGACCTCATCGTCGAGCCACGCGTCGAGCGGCATCACCGCTGCCGGATTGCCGCTGAAGGGCCGGTCCGCGAAAGCATCGATCTGAACGATCGGCAGGCGGGTCATGCAGCGGTGCTCCTCAGCTTGGCGATTTCGTCGGCCTCGACCAGCGGATTGCCGGGGTGATCGACCTTTCCCTCGGGGTCGATGTGAATCAGGATTTCGGTGCCCGGAAACTCGAGCGCCAGCCGCCGCTCGATGTCCTCGACCACGTCATGCGCCTCGGCGACCGTCATCTTGGGATCCATCCACATGTGGAACTGGACGAAATCGGTCGCGCCGCTGGTTCGCGTGCGCAGGTCGTGCAGGCCCTTCAGTTCGGGATGGCGGCTTGCAACCTCGACGAAGCGGCGGCGCTTCGCTTCGGGCCATTCCTTGTCCATCAGCTGGTTGATCGCCTCGGTCGAACCACGCCAGGCACCCCACAACAGCCAGATCGCGATGCCGATGCCGAACAGCGCATCGGCACCGTTTAGCCCTAGCTGCGCCTCAAGGACCAGCGCGATGACGACTGCGGCGTTGATCATCAGATCGGATTCATAATGCATCCGGTCGGTCTTGATCGCGACCGATCCGGTGCGCGCAATCACATGGCGCTGATAGGCAATCAGCAGCACCGTCGCGAGCATCGCCACCATCGAGGCGCCAATGCCGAAGCGGATGTCCTCGATCGGCTGCGCCCCCATCAACTGCTCAACCGCGCGCCAGCAAATCGCAAAGGCAGAGGCCGCAATCAGCGCCACCTGGACCAGCGCGACCAGCGCCTCGGCCTTGCCGTGGCCGAAGCGGTGGTCATGATCCGCCGGTTGGGCCGCCAGCCGGACGCCGAACAAGGTCGTCAGCGACGCGATCAAATCGAGCCCGCTGTCGGCCAGCGACGCGAGCAGCGCCACCGATCCGGTGTGGAACGCCGCCCATCCCTTCACCCCGAGCAGCACCGTCGCCGTCGCCACGCTGGCGATCGCGGCACGCTGCGTAATCGCGCCCACTTCTGCCTGGCGGGCCGCACGGTCGTCATGATGCGTCGGCGCGCTCACGGATAAAGCAACCCTTCGGTCCAGCCATCGCCGTCACGGGTGAACAGCCGCCGCTCGTGCAGCCGGTGTTCACGGTCCTGCCAGAATTCGATTCGTTCGGGTGTCACGCGATAGCCCGACCAGTGCGGCGGGCGCGGCACGTCGCCGCCCTCAAACCGCGCCTGCATCTCGGCAAAGCGCGCTTCGAAGGTGCTGCGCGCATCGAGCGGACGCGACTGGTCGCTCGCCCAGGCACCAAGCCGCGAATCGCGGCTGCGCGTCGCGAAATAGGCATCGGCCTCGGCGTCGCTTACCGTCGACACCGGGCCTTCGATACGAATCTGGCGCCGCAGCGATTTCCAGTGGAACAGCAAGGCCGCCCGCGGATTGGCAGACAAGTCCCCGGCCTTGCGGCTTTGCTGATTGGTGTAGAACACGAAACCGTCCGGCCCATGGCCCTTCAGCAGCACCATCCGCAGCCCCAGCCGCCCGTCGGCATCGCTGGTCGCCAGCGCCATCGCATTCGAATCGTTGATCTCGCTGGCGCGCGCTTCGGCATACCAGGTATCGAACAGGATAAAGGGATCAGTCATGTGGCGGGCTTTAGCGGCTGGCCGATCGCGCGTCACCTTTTGCGCGCGAGAGGGTCGCGCCATCAAGAAATTGACGCAGGCATTTGCGCTCGCCCGCCCAATCGCCCACATAGGCGCCAGTCAAGCAACGGGAGCGTGATGGCGGACCCCTATCAAATTCTGGGCGTGGCGCGCGGGGCAAGCGAAGCCGACATCAAAAAGGCCTATCGCAAGCTCGCTAAGGAGCTCCACCCCGACCGCAACAAGGATAATCCGAAGGCGGCGGAACGGTTTTCGCGCGTCACCAATGCCTATGACCTGTTGTCCGACAAGGACAAGCGCGCGCGCTTTGATCGCGGCGAGATTGACGGCGACGGCAATCCGGCGGGCTTTGGTTTCCGCCAAGGCCCCACACCCAACAACGGCGGCTTTTCGCCGGGCGCCGGCGGCTTCGACATGGGCGGCGACGCGGGCGATTTCAGCGACATTTTCGAAGGATTGTTCGGCGGCCGCCGGGCTGGCGGCGGCTTTTCCGGCGGGTTCGGGCGGCGCGGACCCCAGCCGAAGGGGGCCAATCGCCCCTATCGCCTGTCGGTGCCGTTTGCCGACGCTGCCTGTCTAACGCCGCAGCGGATCACGCTGGCCGACGGCAAGACGATCGACCTGAAGCTGCCCGCCGGCGTCGAAACGGGCACGCAGATGCGGCTGTCGGGCAAGGGCGATCCCGGCCCTGGCGGCCCCGGCGACGCGATCGTGACAGTCGAAATTCAGCCGCACCGCTTCTTCACGCGCGATGGCGATGACGTGCGGCTCGACCTGCCCGTCAGCCTTGCCGAAGCCGTGCTGGGCGCGAGCGTGCGCGTGCCGACGGTGTCGGGCGCCGTAATGCTGACGATCCCGGCGGGGTCGAGTTCGGGCAAGGTGCTGCGGCTGAAAGGGCGCGGCTTTCACGGCAAGACCGGCTCGCGCGGTGATCAGCTCGTGACCCTGATGGTCGATCTGCCCGTAGGCGACGATGCGCTGGTCGAATTCGTCCAGAACTGGCCGGGGCGCGACAAGCATCATCCGCGCGGCAAGTTCGACATCTGATCGCTGTTTTTTTTTCGTGAAGGAATTCTCGCCCACCTCGCCCGAAGCGCGCCGCCGCCAACCGGGCCGGGGGCTGAAGCTCAACCGCCACCTCGCCTTCATGGCGCCCGGCAGCTACGTCCGCGAAGTCGGCCGCCGGGTCATCGTCGGCGTGTTCAGCGACGGCTTCATCCACGCAGGCAACCTCGCCTATCTGTCGCTGGTCGCGCTGTTTCCCTTCTTCATCGTGGCGGCAGCGGTGGCGCGGCTGGTCGGCCGCACCGATGAAGGCCTGCGCACGGTCGATCTGTTCCTGCGCAACGTGCCGCCGCAAGTGGCCGGCGTGCTGCAGACGCCGATCGCCGACGTGCTCGCCGCGCGATCGGGGTCGCTGCTGTGGTTCGGCGCGGCGGTCGGGCTGTGGACCACGGCAAGCTTTGTCGAGACGATCCGCGACATCCTGCGCCGCGCTTACGGCGTCAAATCGGTGCGGCCGTTCTGGCATTATCGCATCTGGTCGATCGCGCTGGTGCTGGTGTCGCTGTTGCTCGCGCTGATCGCCTTCAGCTTTCAGGTGACGCTGGTGGCGGCCGAGCAGTTCATTGTCCGCGCGATGCCGTTCGCCAAAAGCGCAGCGACGATCGTATCGGTGTCGCGGCTTGCGCCAGCGGCGGCGTTGTTCGGCGCGCTCTATATGCTGTTCTATTCGCTCACTCCGCCGCAATATCGCGACAGCCGCGCGCCGAAGTGGCCCGGCGCAGTGTTCACCGCGCTGTGGTGGTTAGGCGTTACCGCGCTGCTGCCGACGATCCTTGCCCGCCTGACCAATTACGACCTGACCTATGGCAGTCTGGCGGGCGTGATGATTGCGCTCATCTTCTTCTTTCTGGTGGGATTCGGTCTGGTTGTCGGTGCGCAATTGAACGCAGCACTGGCGGAAGCCGATGAACAGGGAGTAGGAAGCGACGACACGGACGGGGAGTTGCAGGGCGCGTGACGGGATTGATGGCAGGCAAGCGGGGGCTCATCATGGGGCTCGCCAATGATCGTTCGCTGGCATGGGGTATCGCCAAGAAGCTGCACGAGCACGGCGCCGAACTCGCTTTTTCCTATCAGGGCGAGGCTATGGAAAAGCGGGTGCGCCCGCTCGCCGAAAGCCTCGGTTCGCAGAATCTGTTCGATTGCGACGTCAGCGACATGGCGTCGCTCGATGCGCTGTTCGATGCGCTGAACACGCGCTGGGGCAAGCTCGACTTCGTCGTCCACGCGATCGGCTTTTCGGACAAGAATGAGCTGCGCGGCGGCTATGTCGACACCAGCCTCGACAATTTCCTGATGACGATGAACATCAGCGTCTATTCGTTCGTCGCGGTCGCCAAGCGCGCGAGCGCCATGATGCCCGACGGCGGCGCCCTGCTGACGCTCAGCTATTACGGCGCCGAAAAGGTGATCCCGCATTACAATGTCATGGGCGTCGCCAAGGCCGCGCTCGAGACGAGCGTGCAATATCTGGCGGTCGATCTGGGCCGCGACAACATTCGCGTCAATGCGATTTCGGCGGGTCCGATCAAGACGCTGGCGGCGAGCGGCATCGGCGATTTCCGGCTGATCCTGAAGTGGAACGAATATAACTCGCCGCTCAAGCGCAACGTGACGATCGAGGATGTCGGCGGCGCCGGGCTCTACCTGCTCAGCGACCTGTCGAACGGCGTGACGGGCGAGACGCACCACGTCGACGCCGGCTATCATGTCGTCGGCATGAAGGCGGAGGACGCGCCGGATATCACGCTCGCATGAGCCACAACAGCTTCGGCCATTTGTTCCGCTTCACGACCTGGGGTGAAAGTCACGGCCCGGCGATCGGGGCGGTCGTCGATGGCTGCCCGCCGGGCATTGTGCTGTCCGAAGCCGATATCCAGCCCTTCCTCGACAAGCGCCGTCCCGGCACCAGCCGCTTCACGACGCAGCGGCAGGAGCCCGATGTCGTGCGCATCCTGTCGGGCGTGTTCGAAGGCCGCACCACCGGCACGCCGATTTCGCTGCTGATCGACAATGTCGACCAAAGATCGAAGGATTATTCGGACGTCGCCAAGGCCTATCGCCCCGGCCATGCCGATTATGCCTATGACGCCAAATACGGCTTTCGCGACTATCGCGGCGGCGGGCGGTCGTCGGCACGCGAGACGGCGATGCGTGTCGCGGCGGGCGCTGTTGCGCGTCTCGTCATCCCCGAAGTGTCGATCCGCGCCTGGGTCGAGGCGATCGGCGGCGACGCGATCGACCCGGCCAATTTCGACGGCGACGAGATCGACGCCAATCCCTTCTTCTGCCCCGACGCCACGGCCGCGCTCCGCTGGGAAACGCTGGTCGATGAGGCGCGCAAGGCCGGGTCGTCGCTCGGCGCGGTAATCGCGTGCGAGGCGGTGGGCGTGCCGCCTGGCTGGGGCGCGCCGCTTTACGCCAAGCTCGACGCCGATCTCGCGAGTGCGTGCATGAGCATCAACGCCGTCAAGGGGGTCGAGATCGGCGAAGGCTTCGGCGCGGCGCTCCTGCGCGGCGAAGACAATGCCGATGCGATGCGTCCGGGGCACCCCGGCACCGATGGTCCCGAATTTCTCGCCAATCACGCCGGCGGCATCGCGGGCGGCATTTCGACCGGGCAGCCGATCCGCGTCCGCGTCGCCTTCAAGCCCACGAGTTCGATCCTGACGCCGGTCGAAACGATCACCCGCGACGGCGAGGCGACCGAAATCATGACCAAAGGTCGCCACGACCCCTGCGTCGGCATCCGTGGCACGCCAGTAGTTGAAGCCATGGTCGCGCTGGTACTCGCCGATCACAAGCTGCGGCATCGCGGGCAATGCGGATAACCGCATAAGTCTTTATAATATCCGATGAAACGGGCGTAATCGGCGGCAGTCCGTGGGGCGTGCCTGCGACCCGGCGCCCGCTCTGGCGATTGGTCTCCCAGAGCGCTGTCGACGAAGCGGCAGCGCGTCAACCGGAGACTATCCCATGCGTATCAAGTTGATGGTCGGGCTGATCGGGCTGGGTGCATCGAGCATCGCGCTGGCCCAGACCACCCCCACCAAGCCGAAGTCCAAGACGCCGCCGACCTCGCAATCGCAACCCGCGCCGACGCCGACCCCGAGTCCCACGCCGACGCCCGACCCGATGACGGGCAACAGCACCGATCCGATGGGCAATAGCACGTCGCCGACATCGCCCGATCCAATGCCGGGTCAGGTGCCGTCGACCACGTCGCCGACCACCAATACCCCGACGACCGGCACGACGCCGCCGATCAACGGCGGCACGCCCCCGACCGGCACGACAACCCCGCTGGGGACGGGCACGCCCCCCAGCTCGCCGATGGCGCCCAAGTAACGGCGTTGTCCGCCCCGCGCGGGGACGCGATCAATCCGCGAACGGATCGCGGACCAAGATCGTGTCTTCGCGCTCGGGACTCGTCGAGACCAGCGCGACCGGGCAGCGGATCAGCTCTTCGACGCGCTTGATGTACTTGATCGCCGCCGCTGGCAAATCGGCCCAGCTGCGCGCGCCAGCCGTGGTTTCGTGCCAGCCCGGCAGTGTTTCGTAAATCGGCTCGACCGCGGTCTGTTCGGCCGCATGCGCCGGAAAATAATCGAGCACACGATCGCCCAGCCGATAGCCCGTGCAGATGCTCACCGTGTCGAACCCGTCGAGCACGTCGAGCTTGGTCAGCGCGATGCCGGTGATGCCGCTCACCGCCGCCGATTGCCGCACCAGCACTGCATCGAACCAGCCGCAGCGCCGCTTGCGTCCGGTTACAGTGCCGAACTCATGCCCGCGCGTGCCGAGCCGCTCGCCAATTTCATTCTCGAGCTCGGTCGGGAACGGCCCCGATCCGACCCGCGTGGTGTAGGCTTTGGCGATCCCCAGCACGAAGCCGACTGCGCTCGGCCCCAGTCCCGACCCGCCCGACGCCGTCCCCGCGATCGTGTTCGACGAGGTGACGAAGGGATAAGTGCCGTGGTCGACATCGAGTAGCACGCCCTGCGCGCCTTCGAACAGGATGCGCTTGCCCGCGCGCCGCGCTTCGTTGAGATCGCGCCACACCGGTCGCACGAACGGCAGCACGAAACCGGCAATCTCACGCAGTTGCTCGACCAGCGCGGTGCGATCGATCGGCGGCTCGCCGAAGCCCGCACGCAGCGCGTCGTGATGCGCCGTCAACCGGTCGAGCTGCGGCCCGAGATCGTCGAGATGCGCGAGATCGCACACCCGGATCGCGCGGCGGCCGACCTTGTCCTCATAGGCCGGACCAATGCCGCGCCGCGTCGTGCCGATCTTGCCCGCGCCGCTCGCATCCTCGCGCAGCGCATCGAGATCGCGGTGGAAGGGCAGGATCAGCGCGCAATTATCGGCGATCATCAGCGTGTCGGGGGTGATGTCGACCCCCTGCCCGCGCAGCTTGGCGACTTCATCGCGCAAATGCCACGGATCGAGCACGACGCCATTACCGATCACGCTCGGCGTGCCGCGCACGATACCCGAGGGGAGCAGCGAGAGCTTGTAGGTCTTGTCGCCAACCACGAGTGTGTGCCCGGCATTATGCCCGCCCTGAAAGCGCACGACGACATCGGCGCGCTCGGCCAGCCAGTCGACGATCTTGCCCTTGCCCTCATCGCCCCATTGGGCACCGATCACGGCGACGTTTGCCAAAGCCTGTTCCTCGTTGAATCGAAACCGTCGCTCTAGACAGGCGCGCGCCGAGGGTCCAACTTTTCGCGCACATCATCGTGGGAGATGAAGATGCCGAAACCGCTGCTCGCTGCCATACTGGGTTGCGCCCTTGCCGCTCCCGCACTGGCGCAGGAGGAAGTCGTCGTCACCGGCAGCTTGCGCCGCGCCGAAGCCACTGCGCAAACTTCAGGGATCGGCATCAAGCGGCGCGCCGATTTCGCGGTGCAGCGCGTGACGGTCTATGGCGACGCCCGCGACAAGGCGCAGCGGCGGCAGGAAATTCTGGCGACCGTCCGCAACGCGATTGCGCTCGGCCAGAAACAGTCGGTGCAGCTGGCCTATGGCGACAGCGTCATTCAACCGCTGACTCTCGCCAATTTCGCGGACAAGCTGAAGTTCGACAAGGACTCCGACCGCGACGATGCCGAGGAAGTGGAGTTCGTCATCAAGACGCCGCTTGCCGACGGCAACGCCTTTGCCGCGCTCGATCGGCTCAATGCCTTCGTCAAGGCCGTGCCGCTGTCAGGCCGAGCGGTCATCGAACAGCAGGGCGAGCCGGGCGTGTCGATCATCGATCCCAGCCAGTACCGCGGCCAGATTCTGGCTGCGATTGCCGCCGATGCCAACGCGGCGGCCAAGCAGTTCGGGCCTGATTACGCGGTCGAAGTCAGTGATCTGGCGCGGCCAGTGCAATGGGCGCTGACTGGCCCGACCGAAGTGCTGCTTTACATCGCCCATGACTTGAAGGTTGTGCCCAAGGACTAGATATCTGCCCCGCGCGAGCGTCGGCTCATGTTTATTGGTTCCGGTCGCCTTGAGGCTGGCCTGTTCACCAGCACGAGCGGATCAACGCTGCGCCCTTATTTGCCGGGCGCCTAAACCAGGCGCGCTTCGCCCCCCGTCAGCACATGCGTGCACAGCTGCGCTTCGGGGCTATCGCCCACGGCCAGCTGCGCGACCGTCACCCAGCCCTCGGCGCGCATCGCTGCCGCCAGCGCCGGATCGGTGCCGATCGGCACGAACAGCCGCCGCCGATCGGGCACGCTCAAGCCGCCATCGACGATCGCATCGGGGTAGAGCGAGAAGCCGATCGCGGGCTCCTCGGCGCCGCCCTCGTGCATCACGGTGTAGCTGCCGCCGCGGCCGATTTCGCCGCGCACGCCCGACGCGAAAATCGAAAAGCCGATCCAGCTCTGATATTCGAAACCATGCCGCTCGGTCGGGTCGAGCGTCATCGCAATCCGGCCATCGAGCGCCTCGGCGATCTTCCACAGCCCGTCGAGCCGTGATCGCAACGCGCCGCCGACATCGAACGCGCAGAGCCGGTCGTGCGCGGCCGCGAACGGCCCTGCCGCTTCGATCAGCGGCAGATAACGCGCGTCGATTGCCGCAACGCCACCCGCGTCCTTCGCGTCGAGGCGATCCTTCAGCCGCTCGATCCGGTCCGCCGCCACCGGCAGCGGCCCCGCCGCCAGCGTGTCGACCAGGTCGGGCAGCGTGAAGTCGATCGACAGCCCGGCAATCCCGGCTGCCTGCAACGCCTCGACCGCCACGCCGACGATCTCGCGCGCGGCCGCGACGCTGTCGAGCCCGATCAGCTCGCAGCCGATCTGCCGCATCTCGCGCTCGGGATCGAGTTCGGCAGCGCGCAGTTTGAGCACTTGCCCGGCATAGGACAGCCGCACCGGACGCGGATGGTGAGCCATCCGCGTCGCCGCGATCCGCCCGACCTGCGCGGTGATATCGGGCCGGATCGCGAGCGTGCGCTGCGACACCGGATCGACATAGCGCACCGCGTCGATCGTCCGCGACGCCTTCAGCCGCCGGGCAAGCCCTTCGAAGAACTCGACCAGCGGCGGATCGACGCGCTCATAACCATGCGCGAACGCCGCGCCGAGGAGCCGCGCCTCGAGCGAGGCAGCGGCATCGGCAAACGGTGGCAGGCGATCGTGAAAGCCTTCGGGCAGGAGCGAGGAGGTCACCTTAAGCCCTCTCCCCTTCGGGGAGAGGGTTTGGGAGAGGGGCGCCACACGCGATGCCGATTGCGGCGAGCACCCCTTCAAGATTAAATGCCACCTCCTGATTGGTGAATCTGATCACCCGATACCCCTTAGCTTCCAGCCAGATCGTTCGCTGCGCGTCATAGACCTCGTTGCCCGCATGCGTATCCCCGTCAAGTTCGATGACCAGCTTACGCGAACGGCATGCAAAATCCGTAATATAGGGACCGATGATGACCTGTCGGTTGAACTTGATGCGATCGAAACGCTTGGCACGAAGCTCGTACCACAGTCTCTGCTCTATGGGCGATGGCGACTTGCGCATCGCCTTGGCCCGCTCCAACAATGTCGGGTCTTGCTGCATGGCCCCTCTCCCAACCCTCTCCCCGGAGGGGAGAGGGCTAGTAAGCATATCAAAACGCCAGCGCCATCACCGTCTTCACGCCGGGCAGCGCGCGGACCTGCGCGATCAGGTCGGGGGTCACGGCCTCGTCGACCGACAGCAGCACGATCGCTTCGCCACCCGCCGAGCGGCGGCCGAGGTGGAAGGTGCCGATGTTCACTCCCTGCGTGCCGAGCAGCGTCCCGAGCCGCCCGATGAAGCCCGGCGCGTCCTCGTTGACGACATAGAGCATATGGCCGACCAGATCGGCCTCGACCTTGATGCCGAACAGCTCGACGAGGCGCGGCGCGGCGTCGCCGAACAGGGTGCCCGCGACCGACTTGTCGCCGGCTTCGGTCTTCACTGTCACGCGCACCAGCGTGTGGTAATCACCTTCGCGGTCGTGGCGGATTTCGCGCACGTCGAGCCCGCGTTCCTTCGCCAGGAACGGCGCGTTGACCATGTTCACGATATCCGAATGGACGCGCATCATGCCCGCGAGCACGGCCGAGGTGATCGGCTTCTGGTTGAGCTGCGCGGCGGCGCCCTCGACTTCGACCGAAATGCCCGACAGCGCGCCATGGGCGAGCTGCCCCACCAGCGAACCGAGCTTTTCAGCCAGCGCCATGTACGGCTTCAGCTTGGGCGCTTCCTCCGCCGACAGCGACGGCACATTGAGCGCGTTGGTGATGCCGCCGGTCACGAGGAAATCGGCCATCTGCTCGGCAACCTGAAGCGCGACATTGACCTGCGCTTCGGTGGTCGACGCGCCGAGGTGCGGCGTCGAGACGAAGCCCGGCGTGCCGAACAGCGGCGATTCCTTCGCGGGTTCGGTCGCGAACACGTCGAGCGCGGCGCCCGCGATATGCCCCGAGTCGAGCCCCGCCTTCAGCGCCGCTTCGTCGATCAGCCCGCCGCGCGCGCAATTGATGATGCGCACCCCCTTCTTGGTCTTCGCCAGATTTTCCGCCGACAGGATGTTGCGGGTCTGGTCGGTCAGCGGGGTGTGGAGCGTGATGAAATCGGCGCGCGCGAGCAGATCGTCGAGCGTCACTTTCTCCACACCCATTTCGAGCGCGCGTTCGGGGGTGAGGAAGGGATCATAGGCGATCACCTTCATCTTGAGGCCCAGCGCCCGGTCGGCGACGATCGAGCCGATATTGCCCGCGCCGATGAGGCCCAGCGTCTTGCTGGTCAGCTCGACGCCCATGAAGCGGTTCTTTTCCCACTTGCCGGCCTGTGTCGACGCATCGGCCTCGGGCAATTGGCGGGCGAGCGCGAACATCAGCGCGATCGCATGCTCGGCAGTGGTGATCGAATTGCCGAACGGGGTGTTCATCACCACCACGCCCTTGGCGCTGGCGGCGGGGATGTCGACGTTGTCGACGCCGATCCCGGCGCGGCCGATCACTTTCAGGTTGGTCGCGTGCTCGAGGATCGCCTTGGTCACCTTGGTCGAGCTGCGGATCGCGAGGCCGTCATACTGGCCGATGATCGCCATCAGCTCTTCGGGCGTCTGGCCGGTAATTTCGTCGACCTCGACACCACGCGCACGGAAGATGGCGGCGGCGTTGGGGTCCATTTTGTCGGAGATGAGGACTTTGGGCATGGGTGAACCTTTCTAAGGAACCGTCATCCCCGCGCAGGCGGGGATCCATAATCGCTGACGGTAGTGGGTATGGGTTCCCGCCTTCGCGGGAATGACGGAAGCTAAACGGCGCGCGCCGTCGCGTAGGCCCAGTCGAGCCACGGCCCGAGCGCTTCGACATCGGCGGTGTCGACCGTCGCGCCGCACCAGATGCGAAGTCCCGGCGGCGCGTCGCGATAGCCCGCGACGTCGAACGCCGCCGCTTCGGCTTCGAGCGCCCCGGCCATGCGCTTGATCAGCGCTTCGTCGGCTCCCTCGACCGTCAGGCAAACGCTGGTCTTCGACCGCGTCGCCGGATCGGCAGCGAGATGGCCGAGCCAGTCGCGCTCGGCCACGATCTTGTCGAGCGCGGCCGCATTGGCATCCGACCGCGCGATCAGGCCGTCGAGCCCACCCAGCGCTTCGGCCCATTCGAGCGCGAAGATCACGTCCTCGACCGCAAGCATCGACGGCGTGTTGATCGTCTCGCCCTTGAAAATGCCCTCGGTCAGCGCGCCCTTCGACACCAGCCGGAAGATCTTCGGCAGCGGCCAGACTGGGGTGTAGCTGGTCAGCCGCTCGACGGCGCGCGGCCCGAGGATGATCACGCCATGCGCGCCCTCGCCGCCCAGCACCTTTTGCCACGAGAAGGTCGTCACATCGAGCTTGTCCCACGGCATGTCGTAAGCGAACACCGCCGAGGTCGCGTCGTTGAAGCTCAGCCCCTCGCGGTCGTCGGCAATCCAGTCGCCGTCCGGCACGCGCACGCCGCTGGTGGTGCCGTTCCAGGTGAACAGCACGTCGTGGCGCCAGTCGACCGCGCCGAGATCGGGCAGCGCGCCATAATCGGCGCGGATGATGTTGGGGTCGAGCTTCAGCTGCTTGGCGGCATCGGTCACCCAGCCTTCGCCGAAGCTTTCCCACGCCAGCGCGGTGACGGGGCGCGCGCCGAGCATCGTCCACATCGCCATTTCATAGGCGCCGGTGTCCGACGCCGGCACGATGCCGATCCGGTGCGTGTCGGGCACGCGCAGCACCTTGCGGGTCAGGTCGATCGCATGTTGCAGCCGCGCCTTGCCGATCTTCGAGCGGTGCGAACGGCCGAGCGATCCGGTCGCGAGCTTGGCGGCGTCCCAGCCCGGTGGCTTGGCGCACGGCCCCGACGAGAAATAGGGACGGTCGGGCTTAGTGGTGGGTTTTTCGGGCGCAGACGCAGTGGTGGCGTCGATCGCAGCAGAATCAGTCATGTCAGTCTCTCCTTACAGAGAGCACGCGCGGCGTTGGGACCGCGTGGCCCATCGACCGCCCTAACGATCGCGGCAGCGGCGTCAAGGACGTTACGCGGGCGATTGCGCAAATATCGCGCGCAGTTGCCCCGCGCCCCAGCCCCGCTATCGTTGCCGCGATGCTGCCCCCGGCGGGGCTGGCGGTGTTCGCGGCCTCAGGCGCGCTGGCGGCGGCGCGGCGCGGGCAGACGATGGTGACGCTCGCCTTTTTCGCGCTGGTGACGGGCGTCGGCGGCGGTACGATCCGCGACGTGCTGATCGGCGCGCCGGTGTTCTGGATGCAGGACAGCCGGGCGGCAGCCACCTGCCTCGTTATCGCCTTTCTGATCTACGTCACGCCCGAACGCTGGTGGCGCGGGACTGCGCTCGACTGGTTCGACGCAGTCGGGCTGGCCGCCTATGCCGTTTATGGCGCCGCCAAGGCACTGTCCTATGGCGTGCCCGTCGTTCCCGCCGCGCTGATGGGGGTGATGTCGGCCTGCGTCGGCGGCATCATCCGCGACGTGCTGGCAGGCGAGCCGTCGATCATCATGCGACCCGAAATCTACGTGACCGCCGCCGCGCTCAGCGCCGGCAGCTATGTGACGCTCGTTACCTTGGGGGTGCCCGCTGAAATCGCGGCCGGCGCCAGCGCCGCGGCTGGCTTTGCGCTCCGGGCGGCGGCGATCCGCTGGAAGCTCGCGCTGCCCGCCTATCGCGCGCCTGAGGCCTAGAGCCGCACGAACAGGTTCAGGCTGGCGACGTGATTGACCCGGTCCGGGCCGATCCGAAAGATGGTCTGGTTGAGATAGCCGGGCTCGAGATTGACTTGCTTGTTCAGCGGAATCGAGACGCCAGCGAAGGTGCGAACCTGATCGAACCCGGCGCGCGCGCCCCAATCGGTGCTGTTGGCTGCATAAAAGCCCTCGACAAACACGACGCCCGACAGCTTGGCACCGCGCCGGAGCGGCATCTGCGCGCGCACGAACTGGCGCAGCCGCACGCCGGTGTCACGCCGCCCTTCGACCATGCGCTGCTCGATCCGCGAACGACCCCAGACATACAGCCCGCGCGAATTGCGCAGGATCGGAAAGCTCAATTGCTGCCACAGCCGATGCTCATTGGTGGCCGCACCGTTCGCGGAATCGGTGTGGACATAGACATAACCGACATGCGCCGTCGTATCGCGCGCCAGTCGGACGCCGATTGCCGGACGAAGCAGGATCTGAGTCGCGCGCGTGGCATCGGTCAGGCGCGTCTGCGCTTCGGCCCAGAAGATCACATCGCCCTTGATGGGGCCCTGAACCAGCAATTGCGCCCAAGCCTGACCATCGTCCTCGGCCTGCGCGGGTGACGCCGCCGCCAACAGCAACGCCGCCAACCCAAGACAGCCGATAACGCGCATCAGCCGCGCACGACGCCAACGTCAGTGAAGGGCCGCGGCTCGACCGGCGGCACGCTCGGTTCATGCAGTTCGCGCTGCCAGAAACCCACGTCGATCCACTGCTCGTGCTTGTAGCCGACCTCACGATAGACGCCGGCGCGGCGGAAGCCGACCGATTCGTGCAGGCGGATCGAATAATCATTGGGCAGCGCGATCCCGGCAACCGCCTGCGTAAAGCCCTGAACGCGCAAGGTATCGACCAGCGATTGGTAGAGCAGCCGTCCGACGCCCTGCCCCTGCGTGGCCGCACTGACATAGATCGTCGTTTCGACCGTGTAGCGATAAGCCGGTCGATCACGGAACCGCGTGGCATAGGCATAGGCGAGCACGCCGCCGCCCTCACCGTCATCGTCCCCACCCGTCGTCGCGACCAGCCACGGATAGAGCCCGTCGGACGCGGCCATGCGGGCGCGCATCTGGCGCGCATCGGGCGCCTCGACCTCGAAGGTCGCGGTGCCGGTCAATACATGCGGCGCGTAGATGGCGGCAATCGCGGCGGCATCCTCGGGCCGCGCCGCACGGATTGCGATCACAGGCCGACGATCACAGGCCGACCCGCGCGAGCAGCAGCGCGAGCAGCGACTGGTCGGCGGCAGACGGATGGGCAGGCCGAAGTGCGGCACATTCCAGGCAGCGCGCCTGGATTGCAGCACCACCCGCAAGCCGCTTCACGTCGCCCAGCGCCTGCGCGAACACCGCGCGCCGCTCGGCGGCGATGCGGCTGAAGGCGTCGCCCGCGTCACCCTTTTCTTCCTCGTCCTTGCGCAGCAGATCGTTCAGCAGCTTGGTCCAGCGATCGGGCGCCTTTTCGAGATATTCGGCATGGACCTTCTTGGGATCAAGGCCCGCGCGCTTGGCGGCTTCGTTGACCGCGTCCTGAAGATTGCCGAACCGGTCGACAAGGCCGATCTGCCGCGCCGTGCCGCCATCCCAGACGCGGCCCTGCGCAATCGCGTCGACCTGTTCGGGCGTCTTCTTGCGCGCCTTGGCGACGCGGTCGATGAACTGGGCATAGCCATGTTCGATCCCGGCTTGCAGGATCGTGCTGACCTCGTCGTTCAGCCCGCCGACCACATCGGGCTGCCCCGACAGTGGCGTGGTCTTCACCCCGTCGGCGCTGATACCGAGCTTGTCGAGCGTCTTCTCGAAACTCGGGATGATGCCGAAAATGCCGATCGACCCTGTAATCGTATTGGGTTCGGCAAAGATCGTATCGCCCGCCGTTGCCACCCAATAGCCACCCGATGCCGCCACCGAGCCCATCGACACCACGACCGGCAGCTTCTTCGCCTTGGCTTCCAGAATCGCACGCCGGATGGTCTCCGACGCGAGCGCCGAGCCGCCGGGCGAATCGACACGCACCACCAAGGCCTTCAGCGACTTGTTCTTCAGCCCGTCACGCACCAGCGCCGCGATCGTATCGCCGCCGGCGGTGCCCGGATCAGCCTTGCCGTCGACGATGTCGCCCGCGACCGTGACGATGCCGATCGCATCGCCCGTCGTCGGCAGCGGATGCGCATCGAGATAGGTGCTGTATTTGATCGCCGCGAAGCCGGCATTGCTCTTGGCCGGCGCTTCGCCCGCCACGGCGGCGACGCGCTTGTCGAAGTCGGCGCGGTCGCCAAGCTTGTCGATCAGCCCGGCCGCCAGATTGGCCTTGGCAATGTCGCCCTTGGTGGCAGTGATCAGCTGCGCCGGGTTTGTGAGATAGCCTGCCACCTGCGCCTTGGGCCGCGCCTTGGCGACCGTCTCGCGCCAGTCGGCCGCGATCGCACCGTAGAGTGCCGTGCTCGCTTCCTTCGATTCGGGCGATTCATCGGTGCGGGTATAGGGTTCGACGAACGACTTGAACTTGCCGACGCGGAACACATTCACGGTCACGCCGAGCTTGTCGATCAGCCCCTTGTAATAAAGCCGCGAGCCGCCGGGGCCGCTGAACAGCGTGCCGCCCATCGGGTGCATCCAGATTTCGCTGGCATTGGCGGCAAGCCGGTAGCTGCTGTCCGAATAAGCCGTGGCGTAAGCAAGCACTGGCTTGCCGCTTGCGCGTACCCGACCGATCGCGGCGCCGACTTCGTTGAGCGCGGCGGGCAGACCGCCCGCGAAGGAATCGAGATCGAGGACAACCGCCTTCACCCGCGCGTCGCCCTTGGCTTCGTCGAGCACCCGGATCACGTCGCGCAGGCGATATTCGCGCGGGGCGCTGCCGCCACCGAAATCGAGCTGCGGCGGCGCCGGCTGTTCGACGATCGACCCGTCAAGCGCCAGCACAAGCGCGCCGTCCTTCACTGCCGCCCGGTTGGGCCGCGCCGCCAGCCCGGCGAATAGCGCGCCGAAGAATAAGAGCATGGCGACCAGCACCAGCGCATCCTTGATGCCGACCAACAGCTTCCAGGCGCCTCGCAGCAATTTCACGTCGTCATGCTCCCGATTTTTCGCACGTCATCGCTCCCTAGCCGAGCCGTCTTATCCCTGCAACACGGGATCAAGAACGTGGTTTGATTGCCGAACGCGACATCGATCGACCCTTGACGCCCGATGAACGGATACACATATGCGCGTTGTTGGCACTCGCCGGGGGTGAGTGCCAGTAGCATTAATCAACCCTTTTTAACAAAGGATGGAGCGCATGAACTTTCGTCCACTCCACGACCGCGTGCTCGTTCGCCGCGTCGAGGCTGAAGAAAAGACCGCGGGCGGCATCATCATCCCCGACACCGCCAAGGAAAAGCCGCAGGAAGGCGAAGTCGTCTCGGTCGGCACCGGCATCCGTGGCGATGACGGCGCGATCACCCCGCTCGACGTGAAGGCAGGCGACAAGATCCTGTTCGGCAAGTGGTCGGGCACCGAGGTCAAGGTCGGCGGCGAAGACCTGCTGATCATGAAGGAATCGGACATTCTGGGCATTGTTGGCTGAACCCGACGGGCCGAGGATCGTCGGCTGACGCCGCGACCTCACCGCAGATTTCCAATCATTTGAGACAAGAGGAACATTCAACATGGCAGCGAAGGACGTAAAGTTTTCGCGTGACGCTCGTGAGCGCATTCTGCGCGGCGTCGACATTCTCGCCGATGCAGTGAAGGTCACGCTGGGGCCGAAGGGTCGCAACGTCGTGATCGACAAGAGCTTCGGCGCGCCCCGCATCACCAAGGACGGCGTGACGGTCGCCAAGGAAATCGAACTGAAGGACAAGTTCGAGAACATGGGCGCGCAGATGGTCCGCGAGGTTGCCTCGAAGACCAACGACGTCGCCGGCGACGGCACCACCACCGCGACCGTGCTCGCTCAGGCGATCGTGCGCGAAGGCATGAAGTCGGTGGCCGCCGGCATGAACCCGATGGACCTGAAGCGCGGCATCGATCTCGCCGTCGCCAAGGTCGTCGAGGACGTGAAGGCGCGTTCGAAGCCCGTCGCCGGGTCGAGCGAAATCGCCCAGGTCGGCATCATCTCAGCCAATGGCGACCGTGAAGTCGGCGAGAAAATCGCCGAGGCGATGGAAAAGGTCGGCAAGGAAGGTGTGATCACCGTCGAGGAAGCCAAGGGCCTCGAGTTCGAACTCGATGTCGTCGAAGGCATGCAGTTCGACCGCGGCTACCTCTCGCCCTATTTCATCACCAACCCGGAAAAGATGCAGGTCGAACTCAACGACCCGTACATCCTGATCCACGAAAAGAAGCTGTCGAACCTGCAGGCGATGCTGCCGATCCTCGAAGCGGTTGTGCAGTCGGGTCGCCCGCTGCTGATCATTGCCGAGGACATCGAAGGCGAAGCGCTCGCAACGCTCGTCGTCAACAAGCTGCGCGGCGGCCTGAAGGTCGCAGCGGTCAAGGCCCCGGGCTTTGGCGATCGCCGCAAGGCGATGCTCGAAGACATCGCGATCCTGACCAAGGGCGAGATGATCTCGGAAGACCTCGGCATCAAGCTTGAGAGCGTCACGCTCGGCATGCTCGGCCAGGCCAAGCGCGTCACCATCGACAAGGACAACACCACCATCGTCGATGGCGCGGGTGATGCCGAAGCGATCAAGGGCCGCACCGATGCGATCCGCCAGCAGATCGAAAATACCACCAGCGATTACGACCGTGAGAAGCTGCAGGAGCGTCTCGCCAAGCTCGCTGGCGGCGTGGCCGTGATCAAGGTCGGCGGTGCGTCGGAAGTCGAAGTGAAGGAGCGCAAGGACCGGGTCGACGACGCGCTGCACGCAACCCGCGCGGCTGTCGAGGAAGGCATCGTCCCTGGCGGCGGTACCGCGCTGCTCTATGCGACGAAGGCGCTCGACGGCGTCACCGGCGCGAACGAAGACCAGACCCGCGGTGTCGACATCATCCGCAAGTCGCTGACCGCGCTGGTCCGCCAGATCGCGACCAACGCCGGCCATGACGGTGCGGTTGTGTCGGGCAAGCTGCTCGACCAGACCGACACGTCGTTCGGCTTCAACGCGTCGACCGACACCTATGAAAATCTGGTGACGGCCGGCGTGATCGATCCGACCAAGGTCGTGCGCACTGCGCTGCAGAACGCCGCCTCGGTTGCCGGTCTGCTCATCACCACCGAAGCAGCGGTGAGCGAGCTTCCCGAAGACAAGCCCGCCCCCGCGATGGGCGGCGGCATGGGCGGCATGGGCGGCATGGACTTCTGATTTTGGACCGGGGCAGCGAAAGCTGCCCCGGACACAAAATCGGAAGCGGCCGGCGGGTTGGCATCGCCGAACCCGACCGACGAGTCCCGGCTTTGCCGGGACCGTGCCCCCCACGAACCTACCGACCACAGCAAAGGGCCGAGGGAGCAATCCCCCGGCCCTTTCGCTTTTTGTGCAACCGGGTCAGCCCATCGCCCGCCAACGCGCAGCCAAGCCGAAGCGGGCTGCCTCTTCCCCCAACCGTCACCCCGGCCTCGTACCGGGGCCCACCGCCCCCCACGCGATCCCGCCAGAGCCTTTAGCGCATCGCCCGGCTGCACCGTGGGCCCCGGCACAAGGCCGGGGTGACGGTTAGGGTTTGGGCAGCTTTCGCCCCAATGTCGGTCTTTCGAGGCAGTGATCGGCGTTCCTGAAACCTGCCGTGTTTCGATTTCCAGTTGTAGAAGGTGGCATCGCTGATCCAGTGCTTATGGCACAGCTCGGCCGTCTTCACACCAGCCTCATGCTCGCGCTGCACCCCAATGATCTGATCCTCGGTAAATCAGCCTCGCCGCATCACTCGTCTCCATCTGACGAGCTAACTTACCAATGGCATGATTTCTGGGGAGCAGGTCATTGCGTACCTTCGCCGGCAGGTGACTTGTCCCGAAAAAGTCGTATTAATGTGCCGCGGACTGTCCAATCGATTGCCGCGGCACAGGGGGGAACAATGTATCAATTTCGCCTGATGCTGTTGTTGCCCGCGCTCATGCCCACGCCTGCTCTAGCTCTGGCCCTGCCTCAATCGTCAGCCTTGGTGTCGCCACCACGATCCGCTGACACTCTCAACCAGACAGCGATGCTGGTCTACCAAGACAAGGCGCGTGTGGCGGCGCTGGTGCGCCAGGCGAGTGCCGCACTCATCGCGCGCGACCGTGACATTGCCTCCCGCGATGCGCAGATTGCGGTGTTGCAGACAGAGCAGGCACGCAGCAATGTGCGGGCGGTACGCGAACGCGCGGCGCGGCAAGCCGAGATCGACCGCCTGACGATTGAAAACGCCAACGCCAAGCTGGCCTCTACCGCCGAGCTCGCTGCGCGCGATGCCGACTATGCGCGCGAACGATCGATCCTGCTGTCGACCGCCGACCGTTTGCTGCAAACGCCAGAGGGGGCCCGAGTCCTGCGGCTGTTCAACGCCGGCGGCAGGGACAATTGGCAGGAAGCCAAGGCGGTGCTGGCGCAGATGCAGAAGTTGCGCACCGCCACCGATCGCCGCGATGGTGCCGTGCTGTATCTGCAAAAGCGTGCCCGTGGCGAGGAAACCACCGACGCTTGTATTGCTGAATACGAGGCTGTCGTTGCCAATGATCCCCGCGAACATTGGGACTGGGTTGAGCTGACGCGCCTGTATAGCACTGCCGGGCGCAGCAGCGACGCCGTACGCGCCGCGCAGCAGAGCCTCGCGACCTCGCCCGACGACCGAGCCCGAAGCGTTGCGCTTAACGAAATCGGTGACGTCCGCCTATTGGCGGGGGATCGCCCCGGCGCACTGGCCGCATTTGAGGAGGGGCTAACGATTGCGCGCCGCCTCGCCGAACGCGACCCCGGCTCGGCACAGGCGCAGCGCGATGTTTGGGTGAGCCTCAACAAGGTTGGTGACGTCCGCCTATTGGCGGGGGATCGCCCCGGCGCACTGGCAGCATTTGAGGACGGGCTAACGATTGCGCGCCGCCTCGCCGAACGCGACCCCGGCTCGGCACAGGCGCAGCGCGATGTTTCCGTGAGCCTCGAACGGGTTGGTGACGTCCGCCTATTGGCGGGGGATCGCCCCGGCGCACTGGCCGCATTTGAGGAGGGGCTGGCGATACGCCGCCGCCTCGCCGAACGCGACCCCGGCTCGGCACAGGCGCAGCGCGATGTTTCCCTGAGCCTCGAACGGGTTGGTGACGTCCGCCTATTGGCGGGGGATCGCCCCGGCGCACTGGCCGCATTTGAGGAGGGGCTGGCGATACGCCGCCGCCTCGCCGAACGCGACCCCGGCTCGGCACAGGCGCAGCGCGATGTCTGGGTTAGTCTTTGGAGGCTCGCCTCCATGGATGCACAAGGGGTGCGGTGGCAGGATGTTGTCGATCAGTTGGACGACATTGAACGGCGCGGCTTGCTGCTGCCGAGCGATGCCCATTTCCTCGTTGAGGCGCGCGCGCTCGCCGCAGCGGCACAGACCCCGCGATGATCGCCGTCGCTGCCCTGCCGACCGATCGGGCGCGCGGTGAGCGCCTGACCGAAGCGTTGCTAAACGAACGACTGGAACCGCGGTTGTTTGCGACCGCGCCGAACGATCCCGCTTGGACGCAGCAGGCCGAAGACGTGCTTGATGCCGAAGCCGTGGTTATGTGCTGGAGCACGGCGGCGATCGACGCGGAAGCCGAACGTTATCGCACCCTTGCTGCGGCGTGTGTCAATCGTGGGCGCGCGATGTTTGTCATGCTTGATGGCGAACCGTTGCCGCCGGAAATTGCTCATGCCAGACAGTATCCGTTGAAGCCATGGCAATTCGGGCCGAGTAATTTCGTACTGCGGCTGGCAGTCGGCGATCGATTTCTGCGCGACATCGTGATTGCGGCGCAAAACAAGGCTGCTGGGCTCGATCCGCCACCAGCCAGTGCGATCACCGTGTTCTATCGGCGTTGCGCCGTCGCCTTTATCACCACACTTGCCGCTGTCATTATTACTGCTGGCGGCTTGAAGCAGGCATATGACTACGTCGCCGACATGGTGCCTGATGCAAAGGAAGAAGCTGCATGGGCGGCGATCCCTGCGGCGACGACGAAAACCTGTGATAGCTTTCAACGCTTTGTCGATGCCTACCCCGGCAGCAAATACGCCCCCCAAGCGCAGGCTGCCTTGGCCAATCCCTCTACGATATCAACATGGGTTCGCCAGTCACGTCCGCTGATTGTGCCCGATGCGCTGCTCGCGCCAAAGGCATCGGACGAACCGGTCGCCCGACGACTGGCCGATGCCGGCCTCAAAGAGCGAACGGCTGGCGTATGTGCCGACCTTGCCGCAGCCGGCGGTGCAAGGGCCAAGGGTCACACGATTACGATGGCACAGATGCAATGCGATCGTATTGGCAAGGACTGGTCATGCCGAACGGAAGCGAAAGCAAACTGCATTCAGGATGAGCCGCTTTCGACGTCCGTTTGCACCAAGCGACAATGAGAAAGATCTCTACCTTGATTGACTTAGAATATTTTGAACCGATCGAATTGACCCTTCAGAGGGTCACAAACGGCGGCTCTCGGCAGAAACCACCATTTCGGTGACCTCTAGATCGGTCGCCCCTGGGTCGACTGCTGCCGTGGGGGCGCAGCGCGATCGAAGGGTAGCTATCGCCATTGGGCTTCCCAAAAGCTGTACGGCAGGAATCCACCACAAGCTGCCAATCACAACGCCCGCGCCCGCCCCCCTCACCCCCGCA
>NZ_LSIJ01000014.1 GCF_001556185.1 Sphingomonas sp. CCH10-B3
ACGATTCCGTTCAGCGTCGTCGGCGATTACCTGGTCGAGGGCGACGAGACCTTCACCGTTGCGCTGTCGAATCCGACCGGTGCCGTGATCGGCACCGGGGCGGCGACCGCGACCATCACCAACGACGATGTCGCGGGCACGTTGAGCATTGCCGGGGTAACGATCGTTGAAGGCGATTCGGGTCAGAGCTTCGCGCGGGTGGCCTTCACCCGGACCGGCGGGCTGGGCGCCTTCTCGTTCGATCTGGCGACCGCGAACGGGACCGCAACCGAAGGCGTCGATTATGTCGGCTTGGCGGGCACCGTGCCGGTCGCTGGCAATGTCCTGACCTTTGGCATCGACTTCGCCATCAATGGCGACACGCTGTTCGAAGGCAATGAGACCTTCTTCGTCAACATCACCAATCCGACCAGCGGGCTGATCCTGGGCAACACGCAGGCGACGGTGACGATCACCAATGACGATGTGCATCAGGCACCCGCAGGCGCCAACGCCACGCTGACGATTCTGGAGGACACGCCGCGCACGCTGACGGCGGCGGATTTCGGGTTCAGCGATATCGACGGCGACAGCTTCGCGGCGGTGACGATCACGACCTTGCCGGCCGCGGGCAGCCTGACGCTGAATGGCGTGGCAGTCACCGCCGGCCAGTCGATTCCGGTCGCGAACCTGCCACAACTGGTGTTCACCCCTGCCGCCAATGCGAACGGCAATGGCTATGCGAGCTTCACCTTTCAGGTGCAGGACAATGGCGGCACTATGGGTGGTGGCGTCGATCTCGACCAGAGCCCGAATACGCTCAGCTTCGATGTGACGCCGGTCAATGACGCACCGACGGTAACGATCGTGCCGGGCGGCGGGGCGTTCACGCCATTGGGCAGCGAAATCCGGGTCAACACCGCCACCGCGGGCGATCAGTTCGCGCAGCAGATCACCGCGCTGTCGAACGGCGGTTTCGTGGTGACGTGGCTGGACGGGAGCGGCGGCGGTAACGGGGGCGGCGACGGCAGCAGCTCTGCAGTCAGGGCTCAGGTTTTTGCGGCAGGCGGCGCGCCGGTTGGCAGCGAAATTCTGGTCAACACCGCCACCGCCGGTTTTCAGGGCGTGCCGCAAATTGCCGCGCTGTCGAACGGCGGCTTTGTGGTAACGTGGACGGACCTCAGCGAGGGCGTCGGCGGCGCCGGCGGCGACACGAGCGGCGCTGCGGTCAAGGCGCAGGTGTTCGGGGCCAGCGGCGCGCCGGTGGGCAGCGAAATTCTGGTCAACGCCGCCACGATGGGCAGTCAGAGCAGCTCGCAGATTACGGCGCTGTCGAACGGCGGCTTCGTGGTCACGTGGAATGACGAAAGCGGCGGTGCCGGCGGCGCCGGCGGCGATACAAGTGGTGCTGCGGTCAAGGCGCAGGTGTTCACGGTTGGCGGCGCGCCTGTGGGCGGCGAGATTCTGGTGAACACGGCTATCGCGAGTGATCAGGCATTCCCCGAAATCACCGCACTGTCGAATGGCGGCTTTGTCGTGACGTGGAATGACTTCAGTGCAGGAGCCGGTGGCGCGGGCGGCGATGCGAGCAACTATGCCATCAAGGCGCAGGTGTACGCAGCAGGCGGCGCGCCGGTTGGCGGTGAGATACTCGTCAACACCGCCACCACCAATAGTCAGGACAATCCGCAAATCACCGCGCTGGCGAACGGCGGCTTTGTGGTGACGTGGGCCGATGGTAGCCTCGGCGTCGGGGGCGCGGGCGGCGACACGAGCAGCACCGCTGCCAAGGCGCAGGTGTTCGCGGCCAATGGCACGCCAGTGGGCAGTGAAATCCTGGTCAACACCGCCACCGCCAATAATCAGGACACCCCGCAGATCACCGCGCTGTCGAGCGGCGGCTTTGTGGTGACTTGGGTGGACAACAGCCTCGGCGTCGGCGGCGCGGGTGGCGACACGAACTTTGCAGCCGTCAAGGCGCAAGTGTTCGGCGTGAGCGGCGCGCGGGTGGGCAGTGAAATTCTGGTCAATAGCACCACCGCCGGTGACCAAGGCAACCCGCAGGTCACCGCGCTGCCGAGCGGCGGCTTTGTGGTGACGTGGGCAGACGCCAGCGCGGGGGGCGGCAGCAATACCAGCGACATCGACGTCAGGGCGCAGGTATTCGGGCCGCCTGCCTTTCAGGCGACCGAGCAGGTGGCGCTCAGCCTGAAGGGCGGCGTTGTCATCGCCGATGTCGATGCGGGCACCGGCGTGCTCACCGCGACGCTCAGCGTCGGATACGGTGTGCTCAACGTGACCACCGGGACCAGCGGCGCGACGATCGTCAGCGGCAATGGCACTGGATCGTTGGTGGTGAGCGGCACGCTGGCGCAGCTCAATGCACTGCTCGCCAGCGACGCGACCAGTGCGATCAGCTTCACGGCGAACACCGATATGCCACCTGCTGGCACGACCTTCTCGGTCAGCGTTGACGACGGCGGCAACACCGGCGCGGGCGGTGCGCTGCAGGCGAGCGCGAGCGTGCCGATCACCATCACGGCGGTCAGCGACGCCCCGTCGGGCACCGATGCGACGCTGACAATTATGGAGGACACACCGCGCACGCTGGCGGCGGCCGACTTCGGGTTCAGTGATGTCGACGGCAACAGCTTTACGGCGGTGGTCATCACAACACTGCCGGGCGCGGGCAGCCTGAGGCTGAATGGCGCGGCCGTTACGGCGGGCCAGTCGATCCCGGTCGCGAGCCTGCCGCAACTGGTGTTCACGCCCGCAGCTAATGCGAACGGCAATGGCTATGCGAGCTTCACCTTCCAGGTGCAGGACAATGGCGGCACCGCGAACGGCGGGGTCAATCTCGACGCAAGCCCCAACACGCTCACCTTCAACGTCACGCCGGTCAACGATCCTGCGGTCGCCGCGAACGATCCGACGAATACCGTCGACGAGAATGCGACTGTCGCGATCAGCGTGCTCGCCAACGATAGCGATGCGGAAAATGATCCGCTGAGCGTCGCCACCATCAATGGCGCGGCGGCGACGGTCGGGGTGGCGATCACGCTCGCTTCCGGCGCAACCGCGACGCTCAATGCCGATGGCACGATCAGCTACAACCCGAACGGGCGGTTCGCCGGGCTGATCGGCGCCGCAACGGCGGCAGCAACCGGGGCGACCAACACCAGCACCACCGACAGCTTCACTTATGGGCTGACGGGCGGCGGCACGGCGACAGTGACGGTGACAATCAACGGCGTCGACAGTCCCGACGATCAACTCGGTGGCGGCAACGGCGATGACACGGTCAACGGCAGGCCCACCGACGACTTCATCGACCTTAGCCAGGGCGGCAACGACACGGCGTTGGGCGGCGACGGCAACGACGCCTTCTTCTTCGGCGCGACGTTCGATGCCAATGACAATGTCCAGGGCGGCGGGGGCAATAACGACCAGATCGGCCTGCAGGGCAATTATGGCGGGCTGACGCTGGGGACCAACTCGACCAATGATGTCGAAGTGATCGCGGTCCTGCCGGGTGCCGGGTTCGGCTACAACATCACCACGATCGACGCCAATGTCGCAGCGGGCAAGGAACTGGTGATCTTCGGCACCAATTTGGGCGCGGGCAATAACCTCACCTTCAATGGCTCGGCCGAAACGAACGGGACCTTCCGCATCTATGGCGGGCTTGGCGTCGACAATCTGACTGGTGGTGCCGGCAATGACGGCTTCTACTTCGGCCCCAACCGGTTCGGCGCGAGCGATTTTATCAATGGCGGTGCGGGGACTAACGACCAGGTCGCGCTCGACGGCAATTACACCGCGACGATCAGCAGCACACAGCTCCAGAATGTCGAAGTGCTGGCGTTGCTGCGCGGGGTAACGGGCGATCTGGCCAATTACAACATCACGCTGGCCGATGATCTGGTCGGCGCGGGCCAGACCTTCACGGTGTTCGGGCTGGCGGTCGAAACCGGCTTTACGCTCGATGCGACGGCGGAGACCGACGGCAATCTGATCATCACCGGCGGCAGCGGCAACGAAACGATCACGACCGGTGCCGGCAATGACCGGATCTTCGGCGGTGGCGGCGCGGATGTGCTGAACGGCGGCGTCGGGGCCGACACCTTCGTCTATGATGCGGTCAGTCAGTCGACGGGGGCGACTTACGACCGGGTCACGGGCTTCGTGTCGGGCGCCGACCGGTTCGACTTCAACTTTGCGGTCACGGGCGTCGATGCGACGGTGGGGGCGGGGGCGCTCTCGACCGCGAGCTTCGACGCCAACCTGACGTCCGTGATCGGGGCGGGGCAGCTCGCGGCGAACCATGCGGTGCTGTTCCAGGCCGATGGCGGCGATCTTGCGGGCCAAACCTTCCTGGTGGTCGATGCCAATGGCGTTGCCGGCTATCAGGCGGGTCAGGATTATGTGATCCAGCTCGTCACCCCGCCGGCATCGCTCACTGTTGCGGATTTTGTTTGAGGTGCATGCGCGCGGCCGCTGCGTCTTGCCTGAGACGCAGCGGTGGCGAGCCGCGGACGACATCGCACGCGAAAACATGCCGTTCATCTACATTGGGATTAAATGTTGGGAAGTCGTCCGAAGCTGATGTAACAACGCGATATGCGTGTGCTGTTGGCCGAAGATGATGACGATACCGCCCGGCTCGTCGATCAGGGATTAGTCGAGCTGGGCCATCATGTCGTGCGGGTTGAAACCGGCGACGCGGCCTTGCGGCTGGGTGGCGGCGAGCCGTTCGACGTTGCGGTGATCGACCGGATGCTGCCCGGGCTGGAGGGAACCGAAGTCGTCCAGCGTTGGCGGGCGGCAGGGATCAGCACCCCCGTGCTGATGCTGACGGCGCTTGGCGGCATCATGGACCGGGTCGCGGGGCTGGAAGCGGGGGCGGACGATTACCTCGTCAAGCCGTTCGCATTCCCCGAACTCGCGGCACGGCTGGCGGCGCTCATGCGGCGCCCGCCGATCAGCGATTCGCCGACCCGGCTGGCGGTTGCCGGTATCGAGATGGATCTCATCAAGCGCGAAGTGCGCCGCGACGGGCGCGAAATCCACCTGCAGCCCCGCGAATTTGCGCTGCTCGAACAATTGCTGCGCCATGCGGGCAAGGTCGTCACGCGGACGATGTTCCTCGAAATGGTCTGGGGCTTCCACTTCGACCCGCAGACCAACATCGTCGAGAGCCATCTCAGCCGATTGCGGTCGAAGATCAACGAAGGCTTCGACAGCGATCCGATCCAGACCTTGCGCGGAGTCGGCTATCGCATGCGGACCGATGAGTAGGATTGCCTGCGCGTCGGTCGCGCACTGACGATGCCGCATCGCAAGAAGCTTAGCTGGCGCGCCAGCGCGGCGTATCGGATGGCCTTGCTCTATGCGACGGTCTATGCGCTGACGATCGCCGCGCTTGGCATTGCCGTGTATTTCGCCGCCGATTCCGAAATCAGCCGCCAGCAGGACGAAGGCATTCGTGTCGAAGCCCTGGAACTGAGCGACGAATATCGTCGCGAAGGACTGGATCATCTCATCCGGTCGATCAACGCGCGCGAAGCGGGCGGCGGCAGCAACAGCTTCAGCTACGCGCTGTTCGACGTTCGCGGCACGCGCATTGCCGGAACACTGCCGATCCGCCCCCCGGCAATGGGCCAGCACCAGATTGCGGTGCGCGACAGCGATGGTGCGATCGTCCCCGCACGGCTGCTGTCCACCGATGTCGCACCGGGGCTGCGGCTGGCGGTTGCGCTTGATAATCATGCGATCGAGCAGGTCGATCGCACGATTCTGACGCTGTGTCTTGTCGCCTTCGCGATCGCGATCATCGTTGGCGCGGTTGGCGCGCTGATGCTCGGCGGCTACCTCCAGCGACGGCTCGAGGCGATGGTTGCAACAGCGCTCGAGATCGCAGGCGGCAATATCGATCGGCGCGTGCCGCTCAGCGCGCGCGGCGACGAATTCGATCGGCTGGGCGGCGCGCTCAACGCGATGCTCGACCGGATTACGATGCTGCTCGAGAATCTTCGCCAGATTTCGAGCGATGTCGCGCATGATTTGCGCACGCCGCTCGCCCGGCTGCGTGTGGAGATCGAGCTTGCGCAGAATGGCGCGCCCGACCCCGTGCAGCAGCGCGAAGCGCTCGACCGAGCCCTGCGCCAGAGCGACGAATTGCTGCGGCTGTTCAGCGCGATCCTGCGCATCTCGGAAGTGGAGGGCGGGTCATTGGCGCGCAGCTTCGGGACGATCAACGTCTCGTCGCTGGTCGAGGATCTGTCGGAAAGCTTTGCCCCCGCCGTGACAGATGGCGGTCGCACGCTGACGCAGCGCGTTCAGCCAGGGCTGACGGTCCGCGGCGATCGCCAGTTGATCGCGCAGGCGCTGATCAACCTGCTCGACAATGCCCAACGCCACACGCCGGTCGGCACCGCCATCATGCTGATTGCCGATCGTGCGCCCGACGGTGTTGAACTGGTCGTCGCCGATGATGGCCCCGGCGTGCCCGAAGCCGATCGCGAGCGGGTCGTCCAGCGCTTTGTCCGGCTGGAGGCAAGCCGCACGCGCGGCGGCCACGGCCTCGGGCTCAATCTGGTGTCGGCCATCGCCGTTGCCCACGGCGGTCGGCTGGTGATCGGCGACAATGCGCCGGGGCTGCGCGCCACGCTCTGGCTGCCGAACGAGTCCTGACGACCGTCGATCTGCCGGGCAACGCGAAAGGGGCGCTTCCGGTGTCGGAAACGCCCCCCAACGACGGCGGTCAAGCGTCGAAGCGATTACTTCTTGTCGGCGCGGTTCGCGGCCATGGCGTCGGCATTGTCGGCCATGGCATCGCCCTGATCGCGAACATTGTCAGCCTTGGCTTCCATCGCGTCGGCCTTGTTTTCCATCATGTCGGCGGCCATCGCGTTCGACGAGCTGTCGGCCATCGCGTCCATGTTGTCGGCCTTCATTTCCATATTGTCGGCCATCGCGTCGGCGCTGTTTTCGATCGCGGCGCCTTCGGGCGAGCGATTGCAGGCGGACAGACCGATTAGGCCGATGGCGGCAGTGGCGGCGATGACGAACTTCTTCATATTCTGCTCCCTTACGATAGCGCTATCGGCCTGCATGACCCGGGGCGACGCATGCGCTCAAAGTCCGGCTGCCGCCAAGCTCAACGTCAAACCGGCGCTTGCCGCTTTTGTTCCGGATCAATCGCTTATTTTGCCGGAGCAGGCGCGAGCTCCTCGGGCGCGTTGGCGACGACGGCCAGCATGGCCGTCCATGCCGCGACATTTTGTGCAAGCTGTACGGGATCGATGCGCTCGAGCGTATCCTCAGGCGTATGGTGATAGTCGAAATAGCGCGTGCCCGTTTGATTGATGTCGATCACCGGCACGCCCGCACGCACCAGCGGCCCGATATCGGCGCCGCCGCCTGCGGCATCGCGCGAGCGCACGATGCCGAGCGGCGCGAGCGCGGCATAGACCCGGTCGGCGATGGCATTCGCTGCGGGCGGTAGCTTGAAGGCAACGCGCCATGCCCGGTCGGCGCCGAAATCGGCTTCGGCGGCAAGGACATGATGCTCGCCCTTGTGCGCGTTGAAATAGGCTTCCGCTCCGGCGCCGCCGGTTTCCTCATCGCCGAACCACACCACCCGGATCGTCCGGCGCGGCGCGGGGCCGTCGAGCAACCGCTTGGCGGCGGCGGCGGTGATCGCAATCCCTGCGCCGTCGTCAATTGCGCCGGTGCCAAGATCCCAGCTGTCGAGATGCCCGCCGACGACGATGATGCCGGCCGCGGGATCGGTGCCGGGCACTTCGCCAATGACGTTACCCGTCTCGGTCATGCCCAGATCGCGCGGAGTCAGCGTGAGGTGGAGCGTAATCGGCTTGCCACGCTTGACCATGCGGCTGAGATTGTCGGCGTCGGAGGTCGAGAGTGCCGCCGCCGGAATCGGCGTCACGCCCTTTTCGAAGTTCGTCTGGCCGGTGTGCGGCCCGCGTCCGTGATCGCTGCCGATCGAGCGGATCACCATCGCGACCGCACCCTTCTTGGCCGCCAGATTGGGGCCGACGAAACGCGCCGCACCGAACGTGCCATAGCTCGACCCGTCCTGCGTCGCGACCATCGCGTTGGAGACGAAGGCGATCTTGCCCTTGAGGCTGCCGTCGGGCGCGCGCTGGAGATCGGCGAAGCTGGGGAAATAGACGATTTCGGCAGTGATGCCCTCGGGCGGTGTCGCGCCCGATCCGCCAAGCGCCGTCAGCCGCAGCTTTTGCGGGAAGGGGCTGACGACTTCGGCGGTCTCGACGCCGCGCACCCAGGTGCGCATCATCGTGGTTTCGACACGCACATTCTTGAAGCCCAGCGCCTTCAGCTTGGCGAGGCCCCAGGTGCGCGCACGCGCTTCGGCCTCGGTGCCAGCCATGCGCGGGCCGACTTCGGTGGTCAGTCCTTCGACGATGTCATAGGCGACCTCGTCCTTCAGTGCGGCATCGCGCAGCACCGCGACCTGAGGATCAAGAACGGGCGACGGCGGCGGCGCGGCACGCTGCGCGGCGGCGGGCTGCGGTGCAAAGGGCAGGGCGAGGGCGGCAGCGGCCGCCAGCAGGGGGCGCAGGGTCATGACGCCAGCCTAGCCCGGTCGCGTCAGGATGCAATCGCTTGGTGCGATCCTTTGCCTGTGCCAAGGCGCGGACGGTTGCGGTCGGCAGGCGCTGCGACAAAAAGGCGCTTGATGATCGATCCCCTGAAATACATCGACCAGCTCCGTGCGAAATCAAAGGGGGACCCGCTGGCGTTGCTGCGCATCGCGGAGATGATGCTGGAGGCGCAGCGCTTCGATGAAATGATCGACTTGTGCGAGGAGATCATCGCCGGCGCCGATGCCAATGTCGCGGCGCGGGCACGCAGCCTGATGCTGCGCCAGATCCCCGGCTGGCATTTTTCGATCCTGAGCGACCTGCCGCGCAATCGCGCCTATGCCGATGCCATTGCCCGCGCGCTCGCCGCACGGCCGGGGGCGCGGGTGCTCGAGATCGGGACGGGCAGCGGCATCCTGGCGATGCACGCCGTGCGGGCAGGCGCCGCGCATGTGGTGACGTGCGAAGCCAACCGGCTCGTCGCGCAGGCCGCGCGGGGCGTGCTGGTCGCCAATGGCATGAACCGGCAGATCACGCTGTTCAATCGCCATTCGACCCGGCTGACCGAAGCCGATATCGGCGGCCGCGCCGACATTCTCATTTCCGAAATCATAGCCGACAATGTGTTGAGCGAAGGTGTGCTGCCCTCGCATGAACATGCCCTGCGCGCGCTATGTGTGCCCGATCCCGTCGTCATTCCCGCACGGGCAACCGTCTGCGTGGCGCTCGCGACCGATCACAGTCCCTTGCGCGCTGCGCTCGACCATCTCGACGGCTTCGATCTCGCGCCGTTCAATCGGTTGAGACCACCGGTGATCAGCATCAAGGCCGACGACCCGGATGTGCAGTTGCGCAGCGAGCCGATCGACCTGTTCGCCTTCGATCTCGCCATGCCATCGCGGCAACCACCCGAGCGCGGGACGCGAATGATGCAATCGGGCGGCGGGCGCATCGATGGCGTCGTGCAATGGCTGCGGCTCGACCTCGCCCCGGGGATCAGCTACGAAAATCCGCCCAATGGGGCGTGGTCGAACTGGGGGCTGCGCTTTCACCGCTTCGACGATCCCGTCGAGACGCAGGCCGGCGATCTCATCACCATCGACGCGGCTCACGACCGCAGCCGGATCAGCATCACCCGCGCCTGACCCCGCCGCGCCGCGTTGCCAAGCGGCAGGGGCGCGGCTATGTCCGCGACCGAAATTCCCCAAGACGCAAGCGACGGAGATCGTCGGCCATGGCCGTTCAATATACCTATGTGATGAAGGGCTTGACCAAGACCTTTCCGGGCGCCGCCAAGCCGGTGCTCAACAACATCCATCTGCAATTCCTGCCGAGCGCCAAGATCGCGATTATCGGCCCCAACGGTTCGGGCAAATCGACGCTCATGAAGATCATGGGCGGCATCGACAAGGATTTCACTGGCGAAGCCTGGCCAGCCGAGGGAGTCAAGGTCGGCTATCTGCCGCAGGAACCGCAGCTCGACCCGAGCAAGGACGTGATCGGCAACGTCCGCGACGGCGCCGGGCCGATTGCGGCGATGGTCGAGCGTTTCAACGCCATCTCCGCTGAAATGGGCGACCCGCAGGACGACACCGATTTCGACGCGCTGATGGAGGAAATGGGCGACCTTCAGGCCAAGATCGACGCGGCCGACGGTTGGAGCCTCGACAGCCAGCTCGAACAGGCGATGGAAGCACTGCGCTGCCCGCCGGGCGATGCCTCGGTCGACAATCTGTCGGGCGGCGAAAGACGTCGCGTGGCTCTGTGCAAACTGCTGCTCGAAAAGCCCGACATCCTGCTGCTCGACGAACCGACCAACCACCTCGATGCCGAAAGCGTCGCCTGGCTCGAAAACTACCTGAAGGAATATGCCGGCAACGTCATTCTCGTCACCCACGACCGCTATTTCCTCGACAATGTCGTCAACTGGGTGCTCGAGCTCGATCGCGGGCGCTATTACACCTACGAGAGCAACTATTCGGGCTATCTCGAAAAGAAGGCCAAGCGGCTGGAGCAGGAAGAGCGCGAGGAAGCTGGTCGGCAGAAGGCGATCCAGGACGAGCTCGCCTGGATCCGGCAGACGCCCAAGGCGCGCCAGACCAAGTCGAAGGCGCGTATCAAGGCGTTCGACGAACTGGTGGCGGCGCAGGAAAACCGCAGCGTCGGCAAGGCCCAGATCCTCATCCAGATCCCCGAGCGGCTGGGCGGCAAGGTGATCGAGGCGCAGGGCCTGACCAAGGCCTATGGCGACAAGCTGCTGTTCGAAAATCTGAACTTCACGCTGCCGCCGGGCGGCATCGTCGGCGTTATCGGGCCAAACGGCGCGGGCAAATCGACGCTGTTCAAGCTCATCACCGGGCAGGAACAGCCCGATTCCGGCACGATCGAAATCGGCCAGACCGTGAAGCTCGGCTATGTCGACCAGAGCCGCGATGATCTCGATCCCAACAAGAATGTCTGGGAAGAGATTTCGGACGGGCTCGACGTGTTCCGCTTCGGCAAGCAGGAACTCGGCACGCGCGCCTATGTCGGCGCGTTCAACTTCAAGGGGCAGGACCAGCAGAAGAAAGTCGGCCAGCTTTCAGGCGGCGAACGCAACCGCGTCCACATGGCGAAGATGCTGAAGGAGGGCGGCAACGTGCTGCTGCTCGACGAACCGACCAACGACCTCGACGTCGAAACGCTGCGTGCGCTGGAAGAGGCTTTGGAGAGCTTCGCCGGCTGCGCGGTGGTGATCAGCCACGACCGCTTCTTTCTCGATCGGTTGGCGACGCATATCCTTGCGTTCGAAGGGAACAGCCACGTTGAGTGGTTCGAGGGGAACTTCGAGTCGTATGAAGAGGACAAGCGGCGCAGGCTGGGCGATGCGGCGGATCGGCCTACGCGGCTGGCGTATAAGAAGCTGACGCGTTAGATGCTTTTTTTCGTCGTCTTACTGAAAAGATCCTATCTGTTACCTCTAACAGATCATCAGCGGATTCGAGCTTGCTCCACTCGTATTTATCGAAAACGTCTCTCTTCCAAAATCGCCAGTTGTCGTGCCCTTTGTACCTGACGGCACGACCGTGAAGTCGAGCGCAGATCGGGTGGTAGAAATGATGGGCCGACTTGGCCCGGGCGCCGCCGATTTTTTGAAAGGTACGCGCAGCCTGTGACCCACGCATCATCTTCAGTAGTTCACTGGAGACTTGTGAGATGACGAGCCCGCTTCCACCAATTTGCTGCCTTGCCATGGCATATTGGTCCGACAATTCTTCTTGGAAAATCCGCAGCGACGTATATGTCTCGATGTAATGGACCATGGTCGTCAGCGCTGTGACGCCCCAAATTCTAGCGCCCGAACCGCCAACGTCGCCATGGGTGCCCGGCATCCAGATTTGCCGTAGCACTTGCTGATCCGTTGTTTTTGCATCCCAAAAGACCGGAGCAAACAAAGAACGGTCTTCGTCGATCGCAAGTAGATGTATCGCCACTTTACAACTACGTGGCAAAGTGTGGTTCTTAAACTTTATGGGATTGAACACGCCAATTTCGGGAATGCCGCCCATGACCGAGTCAAAAAGGCCCACAAATTCAATGTCGACTGATTTTATTCTGATGTCCTCAGCGATGTCTTGGTCGCCGAGGCCCTGTTCCCACGCATCGATGATAGCGGGTAACTCATGCATTTGCTGAGGCAGTAACAGCCCAAATTCAGAAATCAGTCCGGCCAGCGCTCGAGCCGCCATAGCGCCCCTCGAATAGCCAAAAAGGTAAATTTTATCAGCGCGACTCTCAAAATCAAAGTTGCTGCAAATGTTGATGTACTGCTCGATGATCTGAGACTTGATCGTATTGCCAGTCATTGCATCGAAGGCCGATGCCTCGTCGGGCAGTGAGGCAATCCCAGAAGAGTAGAACACGATTTGCGCAGCAGCCTCCGAACTTCCCGGCTCTGAATCGGACTGATCGATCAGGCAGTTGATCTGGAAGACATTGGAAAAAGGTGCTCTCGTGCCTCCCGTTGCAGCAGACACAGAAGTTCCATCAATCAGGCTAATCAGATGTTTCATCCGCTCCCCTCTCGTTCAACAAGGGGTAAACAGTCGGATCAGAAAAATGCAAGGTCTATCGGTTGCGACCCATGAGGCCTCAAATCGTTGAAACGATTAAATCCTGCAACATCCGCCGGTCTGATCTGGCACCTGTCCTGGGCAACGGCTTCTGTCGCTGCTCACGCCGTAAACCGCTTGGTAAATCCCTTCGGCTGGCGTTCGTCGGCGGCGTGCGCTTCGACATGGTCGACGCGCGCGCGGGGCGGGCCCTGGCGGGCGGCGTCGATCAGCGCGTCGGTGGCGTCGTCATCGCCCGCGACGAGAATTTCGACGCGACCGTCGTTCAGATTGCGGACCCAGCCCGACAGCCGTAATTCCCCGGCCCGGCGCACGATCCAGTCGCGATAGCCGACATGCTGCACCTTGCCGCTCACAAATACCCGGCGCATCGCCGTTCACCCCACGCTACCCGACCGGCGCACAATGCCGGTCGCTCAACAGCTTAGCATCGCGCGCGTGGATCGGCGGCCCGGTCGCGCGCAGCCCGCCGCAGCACTGACTCGCTTGGGCGCAAGCGGATCAATCCGGATAGGTTATTGCGAGCACTTCATAATCGCATACCCCACCGGGCAGAGTAACGCGCCGCGTGTCGCCGACCGACGCGCCGCGCAGCGCCCGGGCGATCGGTGCGCTCCAGCCGACCTTGCCGACGCCCGCATCGGCTTCGTCATCGCCGAGCAAGGTCAGCACGCGCTGATTGTCGTCGGCGTCGGCAATCGTCACCGTCGCCCCGAACCAGATGCGCCCCTTGTCGGGTGCCTGCGCCGGATCGATCACCTTGGCCGCTTTCATGCGCCGTGCCAGCCACCCCAAGCGCCGGTCGATTTCGCGCAGCCGTTTGCGACCATAGATATAGTCGCCATTTTCCGACCGGTCGCCATTGCCCGCCGCCCAGGACACGACATCGACAATGCGCGGCCGTTCTTCGCCAAGCAGCTGGTCATATTCGGCGCGCAGGACGGCATAGCCTGCTGGGCTGATGTAGTTTGGCTGGTCCATGGTGCGGGCGAGATTAGCCCGGCTTGCGGCCCAGATACCAGCTCAGCCGCGCCTGCCCCTGCGACCGGCTCCGCTCGGGGTGGAGGAGGTCGTAAACCACCGCATTTTCGAGCACGCGCTGGACATAGCCGCGCGTCTCGCTGAATGGGATCGCTTCGATCCAGTCGATCATGTCGATCTGGCCTTGGCGCGGATCGCCGTTCGCCGCGAGCCATTTGTTCACATTGCCGCCGCCGGCATTGTACGCGGCGATTGCCAGCGGATAGCTGCCGTAAAGATTGAACAGCTTCTGGAAATAGCTCGACCCGAGCTGGATGTTGTAATCGGTATCGGCGGTCAGCGCGCTGCTGTCATAGGCGAGACCGAGCCCCGACGCGGTCTGGCGGGCGGTGCCGGGCATCAACTGCATCAGCCCGCGGGCGCCTGCGCGGCTGACGGCGGCGCGGTCGAACTGGCTTTCCTGCCGCGCGATCGCGTGGATCATCGTCCAGGTATCGGCGGCGCCCTCGGGCACCTTGACGCTGGGATAGCCGGTCGCGGCATAATCCGACAGGCCGTTGAGCAGCGCGCTCTTGCCCACCATCACGCCGAGATCGGGACGGCCGAGCGAGCGCGACAATTCGGTCGCAAGGACATGGTCGCTGTCCGACTTGGCGTCGAGTGCGATCTGGCGGACGAAAGCGGTCTGATCCTGATGTGCGCCGATCGTGCCCAGATAGCGTGCCGCGCGCACCGTCTCGCGATTGTAGAATGCGTCGCGCACCGCCTTGTCGACGGGGTGTGGCGCGACATCGGGGGGTGGCGTGAGGGCACGACCGAGCTTTTCGCTGGCGAGCTGGCCATAGAATTGGTCGCGGTAGCGCGCGGCCCGCTCGAACAGCGCATTGGCGCGGGCGGTCTGGTTGGCCGCGAGGGCGGCACGGCCGGCCCAGTAGAGACCCTTCGACCGCACGGTCGGCGACGCCGAACCGCCGGCATAGCGCTCGAACAGTCCTGCCGCATCGCCGGGCTTGCCAAGCGTCTTGAGCGCCGTCTGCCCGGCCAGCCACATCAGATCAGTATAGGCGTCGCGCTCGGCATAGCTGCGCGTGCTGACATCGGTGCCGGCGGGATAGGCGTCGTCGACCTGGCGCGCGATGTCGAACGCGGTCTGATATTGCGCATCGGCGGCTGCGCCGCGCGCATTGGTGAGCATCAGCTCAAACCAGTTGGCGGGATCGCGCACCGGTGCGGCAAAGCTGTGCGGGCGTGCCAGCAGCGCGCGGGCTTCATTCCAGCGATTGCTGGCGCGCAACCAGACGGCGCGGTCGGCAATCAGTCCCGGGTCGCCCGCGAACTGGCCCTCGACCAAGGCGAGCTTGTCGGCGGCGTCGGTCGCGCGCGTGCGCAGCGCGAGCCGCGCTTCGAACAGCGGGCGCTTGTCGGCGCTGGTCAGCGGCAATTGGCGCTGCGCCGAGGTGGTCGCGCCGGCCCACAGCAACGCATCCATCCGCGCGTCATGATCGGCAGCAGTCAGCGCGCTCGCAAAGCTGGTCAGCACCACGGCTTCATCGGCGGGGGACAGCGTACCCTGCAACCACGCCGCGCGTGCTGCTGCATTGGCTTCAACAGGCTGGCCGGTCGACGCAAGCGCCTGAGCAAAGCGCACGCCGCCGGCCCCCGTCAGCGGCGGGAATTTGCGGAAATAGCTGACCGCCACGCCGGGCGACCAGCTTGCGGTATCGAGTGCGCGCTCGGCCGCTTTGCGGCGCGCCGCTTCTCCCGGCCAACCGGGATGCGCGAGCAGGAACTCGGCGTAGGTGTCGAAGCTGTAGCTGTCGGACTGCTGCACTTGCTTCCACTGGGTGATCGCGCTGGCGATGGCATCCGATGTCGGCATTTGCTGAAGCTGCTGACGATAGGCGTCGAGCTGGTCCTGGCTGATCGCACCCGCGCCGACGAGCCCACCGGCAGCGGCGAGCAGCAGCATCGATTTATAGGCCCCGGCGATCATGTGGACATGATAGGGTATTCGATCCTATCTGTCGCCTCACATTTCCGTCCCACGGCTGGCCGATCGGGACAGTTTGTCGATCCTGTGGAGCGCTTTATCCCATGTTTTCCGGTTCCATCCCCGCGCTCGTCACGCCCTTTGCCGCCGATGGCAGTTTCTACGAGGCCGCTTACCGCGATCTGATCGACTGGCAGATCGCCAAAGGATCAAGCGCGCTGGTGCCCTGCGGCACTACCGGCGAGGCCGCGACGATGTCCGCCGACGAGCATTTTCATGTCGTGGGCGTCTGCGTCGATCAGGCGGCGGGGCGTGTGCCGGTGATCGCGGGCGCCGGATCGAACGACACCCGCGTCGCCATCCAGAATATCGCGGCAGCCAAGGCAGCAGGCGCCGACGCCGCGCTGATGGTGCCGCCCTATTACAATCGCCCGTCGCAGGAAGGCATTTTCCAGCATTTCAAGGCGGTCGCTGAAAGCTGCGACTTGCCGATCATGCTCTATAACGTCCCTGGCCGCACCGTGACCGACATCGCGGTCGAGACGATGGCGCGGCTGGTGCAGGCGTTTCCGGCGAGCTTCGTCGCGGTCAAGGACGCCACCGGCAACCTCGGCCGCGTAACGCAGCAACGGCTGGCGTGCGGGGAAGGCTTCATCCAGCTGTCGGGCAATGATGAGACGGCGCTGGCGTTCAATGCGATGGGCGGCGTGGGGACGATTTCGGTCACCGCCAATGTCGCGCCGCGCCTCTGCGCCGATTTCCAGCGCGCGTGGGCAGCAGGTGACCGCGCCGAGGCGCTGCGGCTCCACGATCTGCTGTTCCCGCTGCATCTGGCGATGTTCACCGATGCGTCGCCGGGCCCGGTAAAATACGCGATGAGCAAGGTCCGCCCCGGCTTTCCCGCCGCGCTCCGCCTGCCGATGACCCGGCTGAGCGAAGCGAGCCAAGGTGCGGTGGACGCGGCGCTTGAGCGGGCGGGATTGGCCTAGCGCAAGGCCCCCTCAAATTTTGCGGAACTCGATGAAGACCGGCACGGACTGGAAGCTGCCCCAGCAATATTTTGCGTTCGACGGCCAAGGTTTCTTGCCATTGTAGTAAGTGTATTTCGCCGCACCCCAACCATTTCGTAGCATCAACTGGCCTTGGTGTGCATTAACCTGCTGGCCCACCCAACGCTCGAAGCCTGACACCAGCTCACCGCGGACCCGCGACGCCTTGTTGCAGCTGCGCACGCCTTTCCAACGGCCAATTACATTCGCTAGATTGGCCTCGATGCGCAAGATGCGATCCGCCGGCAGAGCACTCAGCTCTTGGCTGCTGACTCGCAAGTTTTCGCTGGCAGGAATTGTCTGCGCATCTGCATTTGACGCTGCGATAACAAGCATTGCGGCCGACATTTTCCTGATCATTGCAACCCCTCCTGATTGTTGGCGAGGAGAGTTAGCGAGCGCGATCGACCGGTCAAGCTGACATTGCGGTGTTCCAACTCGGCATGTTGCATCATTTGGCATTGCAGTTGGCGGTTTGGCGAGGGGGTGTAAGCCGATAAATGGCGCGATCCCGACCGATCAAGCCGCGGCTGCACGATCCCCGATCAGCCAAGCCTCCGCTTCCGCAACGCTCGCGCAGAAGCGCATGTCCGGGCGATTGACCACGCGACGCGCCTGCATGCGGATGAGGGCGCTCGCCACGACCATCGCGCATTGGCCGGCGCGGAATACCGGATTGCCGATCGCTGCCTGCAAGGCCTCGGCAACGTCAGGAGTCGACAAGTCGCAGCGCGATACGTCGATCAGCACTTTATGATCGTTGAAGCCGCACTTCAGCGTGCCGATCGCGCCCTTGCGCTCCAGATCCATCTGTTCGACGTCGGCGACCGAAAAGGTGCCGCTGAGCGTGATCCGCAGCAGCTTGCGCGCAGGGTCGGTTTCGAATGTCCAGGCAGCGGGCATGGCGGAATCTTAGCGCAGCGCCGGTTGCCGATTGCTTAACCATCGCGGCCGCCCGCGCGGATGTGCTTTCCTTCAGCGTTTCGCCTCCCTACATGCCTGTCCCTTATGCCGCGTCCAAAGCCCGCCACGTTCGACAAGCAGAAGACCGTCGCCGAGAACCGGCGCGCGCGTTTCGATTATGCGATCGAGACGGTGTACGAAGCCGGCATCGCGCTGACCGGTACCGAAGTGAAGTCGCTCCGCTTCGGCGAAGGATCGATCGCCGAAAGCTATGCCGAAGTGAACGAAGGCGCGGTCTGGCTGGTCAATTCGAACATTCCCGAATTCAGCCACGGCAACCGGTACAATCATGAAGCCAAGCGCCCGCGCAAGCTGCTGCTCCACGAACGCGAGATCAACAAGCTGCACGGCGCGGTCGCGCGGCAGGGGATGACGCTGGTCCCGCTGTCGATCTATTTCAACAGCCGGGGGCGCGCGAAGGTCGAACTCGCGCTCGCCAGGGGCAAGCAGGCGCACGACAAGCGCGACGCGATCAAGGAACGCGACTGGAAGCGCGACGCCGCGCGCATCCTGCGCGACCGCGGCTGACCGACCCCGCCCAAACGCCGTATCCTGCGATACTGGTTGCATTCGATACCGATTTGACCGGTTCGGATGTTTGGTTATGACACTGCGCGTGGGCCTTATATCGCAGAAGGAAATTCCATGCGTCCGTCGCTGATCGTCACGACCTTGCTTGCCACTGCCGCGATTGCCGGCATCGCCGTTGCCAAATCGGGGGCGCCTGCGCCGGCCGCGCCGCCCGCCAAGGCGACCGCAGCCAAGCCCGAAATCGGCAGCTTCGGTTTCGACACCGCGGGCATGGACCCCAGCGTGAAACCCGGCGACGACTTTTTCCGCTTTGCCGGCGGCGGCTGGTTGACCAAGACCGAGATTCCGGCGGACCGTGCGGCTTATGGCATGTTCAACGTGCTGCAGGACCGCAGCCTTGCCCAGACCAAGGCGATCCTCGACGAAGCGAGCGCTAAGCCCGGCAGCAAGATCGGCGATTTTTACGCCAGCTACATGGATCAGGCAGCGATCGACGCGAAGGGCGTGTCGCCGATCCAGCCGTGGCTCGCCGCCTTGAACGGTGCCACCGACAAGACCGCGCTCGCGACCGAAATGGCCAAGCTCCAGCGTCAGGGCGTCGGCGGGCTGATCGGCTTCTTCGTCAATCAGGATGAAAAGGCGCCCGACCATTATATCGTCAATGTCGGTCAGGGCGGCATCGCGCTGCCCAACCGCGATTATTATGTGAAGGCCGACCCCAAGCTCGACGCTGTGCGCGCGGCCTATCAGGCCAATATCGCCAAGATGCTCGGCCTGATCGGTGAAGGCGACAATGCCGAAGCGCGCGCCAAGGCGGTGTTCGAATTCGAAAAGTCGCTCGCGACCGCGCACTGGACCGCGATCGAATCGCGCGATTCGGACAAGACGTATAATAAATGGTCGGCAGCGGACTTCGACGCCAAGGCGCCGGGAATGCCATGGGGCGCGATCCGCGCCGCGCTCGGCGTCGCCGGCGAGCAGAATTTCATCGTTGCCCAGCCGAGCGCGATCACCGGCGAGGCCAAGGCCTTTGCCGACACGCCGATCGAGGTGCTGCGCGATTATGCCAAGCTGCGCGTGGTGCGCAGCTACGCGGGCTATCTCGCCAAGCCGATCGATGACGCGAATTTCAGCTTCTATGGCCCGATCCTGTCGGGCCAGGCGGTGCAGCGTGATCGCTGGAAGCGCGCCGTTGCGGCCACGTCGGGCGCGCTCGGCGAGGAAATCGGCAAGCAATATGTCGCGCGCTATTTTCCGCCCGCCACCAAGGCGGCCGCCGACACGCTCGTCAAGAATGTCATCGCGGCGATGGGCGCGCGGATCGACAAGCTGACCTGGATGAGCCCCGAGACCAAGGTCAAGGCGCGGACCAAGCTCGCGTCGTTCACGCCCAAGATCGGCTACCCCAGCCGCTGGCGCGATTATTCGGCGCTGGAGGTCAAGCGCGACGATCTGGTCGGCAATATCGCACGCGCCAATGCTTTCGAATATGCGCGCGGGATCGCCAAGCTCGGCAAGCCGATCGACCGGACCGAATGGTTCATGACGCCGATGACGATCAACGCCTATGCCAATCCGGTGATGAACGAGATCGTCTTCCCCGCGGCGATCCTGCAGCCCCCGTTCTTCGATGCGAAGGCCGATCCGGCGGTCAATTACGGCGGCATCGGCGCGGTGATCGGGCATGAAATCAGCCATCATTTCGACGATCAGGGCCGCAAATATGATCCGACCGGCAAGCTCACCGACTGGTGGACGCCGGCCGATGTCGCCGCGTTCGACAAGCTGACCGCGCAGCTCGTCGCACAATATGACGGCTATGAGCCGCTGCCGGGCCAGAAGATCCAGGGCGGGCTGACCTTGGGCGAGAATATCGCCGATCTCGCCGGTCTGTCGGTGGCGCTCGACGCCTATCACAAGTCGCTGGGCGGCAAGCCCGCGCCGGTGATCGATGGCATGACCGGCGACCAGCGCTTCTACCTCGGCTGGGCGCAGGTGTGGCGGACCAAATACCGCGAACCCGCGCTGCGCTCGCAATTGCTGAGCGATCCGCACTCGCCCGGCGAATATCGCACGGCGACGGTGCGCAATCTCGATCCGTGGTATGCCGCTTTCAAGGCCAAGCCGGGCGACAAGCAGTATCTGGCGCCCGAAGCGCGGGTGCGGATCTGGTAAATCGTTGAACAGGGAAGGGGCGGCGCCGGGGGGTGTCGCCCCTTCCTGCTTTCAGGGCCTAAAGCGCCCAAAAATCAGGGAGAGCATGATGCACCGCAGAACAATCGCCACGGTCGCTTCGGGCGCCGCCATTGTCGGGATCGTTGCCGGCATGGCGTTCGCTGCGCCCGGCAAGCCCGCCGCGAACAAGCCGACAATCGGCACCTTCGGCTTTGACGAAACCGGCATGGACCGCTCGGTTGCGCCGGGGGACAATTTCTTCGCGTTCGCCGATGGCGGCTGGGTCAAGCGCACCGAAATCCCGAACGACAAGCCAAGCTTCGGCGCCTTCGATACGCTCGCCGACCTGTCGCAGATGCGCACGCGCGGCCTGCTCGAAGCCGCTGCCAAGGACCCGGCGTCGAAGATCGGCAATGCCTATGCTGCCTATCTCGACACCGCGACGATTGAGGCCAAGGGCCTGACACCGATCCAGCCGTGGCTCGCGCGGATCAAGGCGGCATCGACGAAGGCTGATTACCTCGCACTGGCGATCGAAGCCGACCGGAACGGCGTCGCGGTCCCCTTCGGCACGGGCGTGTCGACCGACGCCAAGAACCCCGATAGCTACACCGTCAGCGTGCGGCAGGCGGGGCTGGGGATGCCCAACCGGGATTATTACCTCAGCACCGATGCCAAGCTGCAGGCGACCAAGGCTGCCTATCAGGGCCACATCGCGCGGATGTTCACGCTTGCGGGCGAATCGAATGCCGACGCACGCGCCAAGGCCATCGTCGACCTCGAAACCCAGATCGCGCAGGCGCACTGGACCAACATCCAGAGCCGCGACGCCGACAAGACCTACAACAAGATGAGCGTTGCCCAGCTCGTCGAGTTGGCGCCGGGCTTCGACTTCGCGGCCTATCTGAAGGGCGTCGGCACGCCCGTCGACACCGTCGTCGTCGGCCAGCCGAGCGCGATCACCGGTATCGCCAAGGTCGTTGCCGACGCGCCGATCGAGGTTTTGAAGGACCAGCTGCTGATCCGCTCGCTCGACGAATTCGCCGCCGTGCTGCCGAGCGGCTTCGACAAGGAAAGCTTCGCTTTCTTCGGCACCGAGCTGCGCGGCACGCCCGAACAGCAATTGCGGTGGAAGCGCGCGGTCAACTGGACCTCGGCTGCCGTCACCGACGAAGTCTCAAAAATCTACGTCGCCAAATATTTCCCGCCCGCAACCAAGGCAGCGGCCGATACGCTCGTCAAGAACATCCTCGCGGCGATGAGCGCGAGGATCGAGAAGCTCGACTGGATGTCGCCCGCGACGAAGGCGGCGGCGCGTGCCAAGCTCGCCAATTTCACCCCGCGCATCGGCTATCCGTCGCAGTGGCGGGATTATTCGGCGCTGGTGATGAAGCGCGACGATGCCTTCGGCAACCAGCTGCGCGCCAACCAATGGGCGCACAATTACAACATCAACAAGCTCGGCAAGCCCGTCTATCGCTGGGAATGGGGGCTGGCGCCGATGACGGTGAATGCGCAGGCGAACCCGACGCTGGTCGCGATTACCTTCCCCGCAGCGATCCTGCAGCCGCCGTTCTTCGACCCCAAGGCCGATCCGGCGGTCAATTACGGGGGCATCGGCGCCGTCATCGGTCATGAGATCAGCCATCACTTCGACGATCAGGGATCGAAGTTCGACCCCAACGGCCGCCTCGCAAGCTGGTGGACGCCCGCCGACGTCGCCGCCTTCAAGAAGCGCACTGACCAGCTCGTCGCGCAATATGACGCCTATGAGCCGCTGCCCGGCTTCCATGTGAAGGGCGGACTGACCCTGGGCGAGAATACCGCCGATCTCGCCGGGCTCGCCGCCGCGCTCGATGCCTATCACAAGTCGCTCGGCGGCAAGCCCGCGCCGGTGATCAACGGCTTCACCGGCGACCAGCGCTTCTACCTCGGTTACGCGCAGGTGTGGCAGCGCCGCCACCGCGACAATGACTTGCGCAACCGGCTGCTCACCGATCCGCACTCGCCCGCCGAGCAGCGGGTGTGGACCGTGCGCAACATCGACGCCTGGTATGCGGCGTTCAAAGCGCAGTCGGGACAGAAGATGTACCTCGCGCCCGAGCAGCGCGTCCGCATCTGGTAACAGCTATTCGGCAATCGGGCCGTGGCTTGGACGGGCGCAGGTCTTGACGCGCGGCGCGGCGCAGTCATGACGGGGTGATGGCCAGCCTGTCCCCCGTTGCCGATCGCTCTGCGCGACCCGCCCGTACCGCTGCATTCGTGGCGGGCAGCGCGGGGGTCGCGGCCGCGATCGTGGTGCTGGTCGCGATCGGCAACATGGTCGTCGCAGCCGGTTTCCTGGCGGCGGCGCTGGTGCTCGGCGGCATCGTCGTTGTCGCGCGGTTGATGCAGCCGGTGGCGGCGGCGGCGGCGCCCGACACCGACTGGTCGGTCGCCTATCTGCTCGCCGATGCCTCCACCGATGCGGTTGCAGTCACCGATCGCGGCGGGCGGCTGGTGTGCGCGAACCAGGCGTATCGCGCGCAGTTCGATGGTTATCCGACGCCACCCAATCTGCCGATCGGCGAGCCCGGCGTCGCCGCGCTTGCCGCCGCAGGGCGCGCGGCGTGGCGCGACGGCAGTGGCGATGTCGCGCGGCTCGGCACCCCGACCGGGCCGATCGCGGCGTCGATCACGCGGGCGGGCGATGGCGACGACATGCTCGTGTGGCGCTTTCGCGGCGCGGCGGGCATGGACATTGCTGCGCGCGCCGAAGCAATGATTGCAGGGCCGATCGGCAACCGCGTCGCCGGTGCGGGGCTGATGCTGTGCCTCGTCGATCCGGAAGGACGGATCAAGGCCGCCAATCGCGTGTTCCGCCTGCGCGCGATGGGGCATGAGGAAGGCGCGGTCGACGGGCGCGACTTTGGCCGCTTCCTGACCACCGACGCCGACGGGCTGGTGCGTTTCGAGCGCGAGGGGCGAGGCGGGACGCCGATCCGCGTCATGCAGATCCCCTTTCTCGACGGCGAGAGCGCGCCGTTGCTGATTGCGCTGGTCGATGACGATGCGCCGCCGGTCGCAGCGGCCAATGCGGGCAGTGTCGATTATGTGAAGGGCCTCGTCGCGCTGATCCCGGCAGCGATTGCGCTGGTGGCGCGCGACGGTCGCTTCATCGAAATGAATGCCGCCTTCCGCCGCGCCGCGCGCATCGATCCGCTCGCGGTGCCGGTTTATCCCGGCGATCTGGTGGTGCGCGAGGACAAGGCGGCGGTTGCCGACGCGGTGCGGCGCTTTGCGGGCGGCGGCGGGCAGGCGAGCGATCTCGCGGTACGGCTCCACGATCGCCCCGACGAGCCGGTGGTGCTGTCGATCGCCGGCGCGCGCGGCTTCGGCGATGCGGCGGTTCTGCTCAGCCTGAAAGACAATGGCGAGGAAAGCCGCCTGAAGCGCGAAGTGGCGCAGGCGACCAAGATGCAGGCGGTCGGACAGCTTGCGGGCGGCGTCGCGCATGATTTCAACAACATCCTGACCGCCATCATCGGCCACTGCGACCTGATGCTGATGCGCCATGCGCCGGGCGACGGCGATTATGACGACATCCAGCAGATCCGGCTCAACTCAAACCGCGCCGCCAGCCTGACGCGGCAATTGCTCGCCTTTTCGCGCCAGCAGACCTTGCGTCCGCAAGTCCTCCAGCTGCCCGATGTGATTTCGGAAGTGTCGAACCTGCTCAAGCGGCTGCTCGGCGAAACTGTCACGCTCACCGTCAAGCATGGCCGCAATCTGGGGCCGGTGCGCGCCGACCCCGGCCAGCTCGAACAAGTGGTGATGAACCTTGCCGTTAACGCGCGCGACGCCATGCTCGCCAAGAATCCGCAGGGTGGCGGCACGCTGACGATCGAGACCTTCGCTGTCCCCGCCGCCGAAGTGCAGGCGCTGTCGGTGGCGCACAAGCTGTCGAGCGAGACGATGCCGGTTGCCGACTATACCGGCCTGCGCGTCAGCGACACCGGCACCGGCATTCCGGCCGACATTCTGCCGAAGATCTTCGAACCCTTTTTCACCACCAAGGAAGTGGGCAAGGGCACCGGGCTGGGGCTGTCGACCGTCTATGGCATCGTCAAGCAATCGGGTGGCTATATCTACCCCGATTCGGTTCCGGGGAAGGGTGCGGCGTTCAGCATCTACCTGCCCGTCCACCGCGCCGAGGCGGCAGCGCGCGGCGACAAGCCGGCACGCGGCGACGCGGCCAAGCCGAAGACGGCCGACCTGTGGGGATCGGGAACGATCCTGCTCGTCGAGGACGAGGACATGGTGCGCGCGGTCGCCGAACGCGCGTTGACCCGGCAGGGCTATACCGTGCTGACGGCCGAAAATGGCGAGGCGGCGCTGGAAGTGCTGGCGACGGCGCCGCGCCCCGACCTGCTGATTTCCGATGTGGTGATGCCGATGATGGATGGCCCGACGATGGTCGGCCATGCCCGCAAGCGCTATCCCGACCTGCCGATCCTGTTCATGTCGGGCTATGCCGAGGAACAGCTGCGCCGGTCGATCGATCTCGACAATGTGTCGTTCCTCCCCAAGCCCTTTTCGGTCCAGCAACTTGCCGAGGCGACCCGCGACGTGCTCGCCGCCAAATGACGCTTGGCGGCTAGGCGTCGAGCGACTATGCGCGCGCTATGCCCCGTAGCGTCCTCATCGTCGAAGACGAACCGCTGATCGCGATGATGCTGGAGGATTATCTCGGCGCGCTTGGCAAGACCGTGATCGGGCCGGCCGACAGCTGCGCCGAGGCGCTCGCGCTGATCGCGCAAGGCGGCATCGACGCGGCGATCCTCGACGTCAATCTGCGCGGCGGCGAGACCAGCTCGCCGATTGCCGATGCACTGGCGGCGGCGGGCATCCCGTTTCTGTTTGCCAGCGGCGGCGCCAGCGACGGTGTCGACGGCCCGCATGCCGACCGACCCGTGCTCGCCAAGCCATTCACGATGGAAGCGGTATCGCGCGGACTCTCGGCGATTATCTGAGTCTAGGACGCGCGGCCGACGTCGGCCGATTTTTTGCCGTGCCATCGTGTTCCGCTCTTGTTCTTTTGGAACAGATGCGGTACAGACTCCTCGACGCATTGAACGCGGTCGGTGTTCGGTCTAGCGAGGAGGATCACAATGGCAGCCAAATTGAAGGTTATCGACAGCGATATGGCTCTTTCCTCCGACAAGGGCGGCGATCGGGCCGCGAGCGACCGGCAAAAGGCGCTCGACGCCGCGCTGGCACAGATCGACCGCGCGTTCGGCAAGGGCTCGGCAATGAAGCTCGGGTCGAAGGCGACAATGCAGGTCGAGGCGATCTCGACCGGGTCGCTCGGGCTGGACATTGCGCTGGGTGTCGGCGGGTTGCCGCGCGGTCGCGTGATCGAAATCTACGGGCCGGAAAGCTCGGGCAAGACGACGCTCGCGCTGCATGTGATTGCCGAGGCGCAGAAGAATGGCGGGACGGCGGCGTTCGTCGATGCCGAACATGCGCTCGATCCGGTCTATGCCAAGAAGCTGGGCGTCAACATCGACGAATTGATCGTTTCGCAGCCCGACACCGGCGAGCAGGCGCTCGAAATCACCGACACGCTGGTCCGCTCGAACGCGATCGACGTGCTGGTGGTCGATTCGGTCGCGGCCCTGGTACCGCGCGCCGAAATCGAGGGTGAGATGGGCGACAGCCATGTCGGCCTGCAGGCACGGCTGATGTCGCAATCTTTGCGCAAACTGACCGGTTCGATCAGCCGCTCGCGCTGCATGGTCATCTTCATCAACCAGCTGCGGATGAAGATCGGCGTGATGTATGGCAACCCCGAGACCACGACCGGCGGCAATGCGCTCAAATTCTACGCCAGCGTCCGCCTCGACATCCGCCGCACCGGGCAGATCAAGGACCGCGAGGACATTGTCGGCAACACGACGCGCGTGAAGGTCGTCAAGAACAAGGTCGCGCCGCCGTTCAAGCAGGTCGAATTCGACATCATGTACGGCCAGGGCATTTCCAAGATCGGCGAGATTCTCGATCTCGGCGTCAAGGCTGGCCTCGTCGAGAAATCGGGCGCCTGGTTCAGCTACGACAGCGTCCGGATCGGGCAGGGGCGTGAGAACGCCAAGACCTATCTGACCGACAATCCCGAAATGGCCGACCGACTCGAAAAGGCGATCCGTGCGCGCACCGACAAGGTCGCCGAGGAAATGATGGCTGGTCCCGAAGGCGATGAGGCCGACGACGAGATGTGACGGCGGCCATCGGCATCATTCGATTTTTCTTCCCCCGCGACGATTCTCCCCCGTCGCACGACTGGAAAGGCCCGCCTCCCCCCGGCGGGCCTTTCATGTTTTTGGGGGATGTGCCCCCCCTGCGATGGTCTTCACTTTTGTCACCTTTCGGGCGCGCCGATGAGCAGATGATGGATTGTTCGCGCGGAGGCGCAGAGCGCGCGGAGAAGAGTGGTAGAGGCAGCGCGACGGCGCTGCTCAAATACTCCTCCTTTTTCCCCGCGCCCTCTGCGCCTCGGCGCGAATCAAATTCTCCCGGTCATCGGCGTGCGACTTCAGATCAGCCTCCTGATCGCTCGACACGGACGGATCGGTGAACAATAGACGTGGTGATGCCCGGCCAAGCTGGCGCCACTATCCGGAGACCCGCCATGACGATTACCGTCCACCACCTCGAAAATTCACGCTCGCAACGGATTCTCTGGCTGCTCGAAGAGCTCGAGCTGCCCTATGCGATCCGCCGCTACGAACGGAACAAGGCGACGATGCTCGCCCCGCCTGAATTGAAGGCGGTCCATCCGCTCGGCAAGTCACCGGTGATCGAGGACGACGGGCAAGTGATCGCCGAGACCGGCGCGATCGTCGAGTATCTCGTCGCCAAGGCCGATGGCCGCTTCGGACCGGGCGCGCACCGCGATTCGCTGCTCCGCTACCGCTTCTTCCTCCATTATGCCGAAGGGTCGGTAATGCCGCCGCTGCTCGTCAAGCTAGTGCTCAGCCGCGTGCCGCTGTTCGGCAAGACGGCGATGAAGCGGATCCAGCCGATGATCGACAATCACCTCGATTACATCGAAAGCGAACTCGCCCAGCGCCCGTGGTTCGCGGGCGACGAGATCAGCGCCGCCGACGTGATGATGAGCTTTCCGCTCGAAGCCGCCCGCAGCCGTGGCGGGCTCGACAATGGCCGGCGCCCCGCGACGATCGCGTGGCTCGCCAAGGTGCATGCGCGTCCGGCCTACCAGACTGCGCTCGCGAAGGGCGGCCCCTATGCCTATGCGTGATCGCCGCTAGGCAGGGTGTTTTGACGGCGCGTGCGGCGGCTCGATCTCGGGTTCCTCGGGCTCGTCGAGCTGGCCTTCCCAGCGCGCCACCACCGCCGTCGCCACCGCATTGCCGACGACATTGGTGCCCGACCGCCCCATGTCGAGGAACTGGTCGACGGGCAGGATCAGCAGCAGCCCCGCTTCGGGAATGCCGAACTGCCCCATCACCGCGGCAATCACCACCAGCGACGCGCGCGGCACCCCGGCGATGCCCTTCGACGTCACCATCAGGATCAGCAGCATCACGATCTGCGTCCCGATCGACAAATCGATGCCGTAGACGCGGGCGATGAACAAGGTCGCGAAGGTCATGTACATCATCGACCCGTCGAGATTGAACGAATAGCCGAGCGGCAGCACGAAGCTCGCGATCTTGGGGGGCACGCCGAACCGGTCGAGCGCTTCCAACGTGCGTGGATAGGCGGCTTCGGACGAAGCGGTCGAGAAAGCCAGCAGGATCGGCTCGCGGATATAGCGCAGCAGCGTGCCGGCGCGCGGGCCGATGAAGGCGAAGGCGGCGGCGAACAGGATCAGCCACAAGAAGGCGAGCCCGACATAGAAGCTGCCGACGAACAGCCCGAGCGTCACGATGATGCCCAAGCCATTGACGGCGATCGTCGCGGTGATCGCGGCAAACACCGCAAGCGGGGCGGCGCGCATCACATAATCGGTGATCTGCAGCATCATCGCTGCCAGAGCTTCGGCGCCGGCGACGATCGGGCGCCCGCGCTCGCCGATCGCGGTCAGTGCGACGCCGGCGAAGATCGAGAAGACGACGATCTGGATGATCTCGTTCGACGCCATCGCATCGACGATTGAGGTCGGCACGATATGGGTGATGAAGTTCGACAGGCTGAACGCCGACTTCTCGAGGCCGACGGTTTCGCTCGGTGGCGGCAGCTTGAAGCCGAAGCCCTGGCCCGGCGCGACTGCATCGACGATCCATTCGATCGCGTGGAACAGCAGCAACCCCATGCTGAGCGAGATCAGCGAGGCGGTGATGAACCATCCCATCGTCCGCGCGCCGATCCGCCCGAGTGCTGCGGTATCGCCCATATGCGCGATGCCGACGACGAGCGTCGAAAAGACAAGCGGCGCGATGATCATCTTGATGAGGCGCAGGAAGATGTCGGTGACGATCTTGAACCAGCCCGCGATCTCCTTGAGCCGCGCGGTGGCTTCGGGCGTGCCGTCGGCGATCGCGCTGTTGATCGCCCAGCCGGTCAGCAGGCCGAGCACGAGGCCAATCATGATGTACAAGGTCAGCCGCTTGGCCATTGCTCACTCCCCAATCCTTGCGCGCCAGCGAAGGGGATTGCGGCGCCCCGGTCAAGCGCCCTATCGCTGGGGCACGCAAAAAGCGAAAGGATGCGCCGCATGCAGCAAGGCCTGACGATCGACCGACGTATGTTGATTGCCGGTGCCGCTGCCGCACCGTTGCTGTGGAGCGCCGCCGCGCGCGCCACTGCGCCCGATCTTTCTGCGCTGACCAGCATGACGGCGGACGTGCAGCCGATCACTGCTGCCGAACGCGCCGCCCGGCTTGCCCGTGCGCAAAAGCTGATGAAGGCGAACCGCATCGACGCGGTGCTGATCGAGCCTGGGGCGAGCCTCGTCTATTTTACCGGCGTGCGCTGGGGGCGGAGCGAGCGGCTGACGGCGGCGGTGCTGCCGGTCGACGGGCCGGTGCTGATCGTCACGCCCTTCTTTGAGGAGCCGTCGGTCCGCCAGACGCTTGGCGTAGAGGCCGAGGTGCGGGTGTGGCAGGAGGACCAGTCGCCGGTCGCGCTGATCGCCGGGTGGCTGAAGGAGCGCAAGCTGACCGGCGCGATAGGGATCGAGGAAACAGCGCGCTTCTTCGCTTCCGACGGCCTTGCGCGCGCGCTCCCGGCGGCGCAGATCGTGTCGGCCAATCCGGTCGTGCGCGGGTGCCGGGGGATCAAGTCGGCGGCTGAAATCTCACTCATGCAAAAGGCGAGCGACATCACCATCGCTGCCTATCGCTGGACCTGGCCGCGCGTCGAAAAGGGGATGACGCCTGCCGACATCGCCGCGCTGATGAACGCCGCGACCGCCAAGCTCGGCGGCGACCCCGGCTTCGCGCTGGTGCTGATCGGCGAAGCGGCCGCCTATCCGCACGGCAGCCGCGCACCGCAGCGGGTGGGCGACGGCCAGATCGTGCTGATGGACTGCGGCTGCTCGGTCGAGGGCTATCAGTCCGACATCTCGCGCACCTTCGTTTACGGCACGCCAAGCGCCGAGCAGCGCCGGGTGTGGGATCAAGTCGCGACGGGCCAGCAAATCGCGTTTAAAGCTGCGCAGGTCGGCGCGGCGGCGGGATCGGTCGACGACACCGTGCGGCGGCAATATGCCGCCTGGGGCTATGGCCCCGATTACAAGCTCCCCGGCCTGTCACACCGCACCGGCCATGGCATCGGCCTCGACGGGCATGAACCCGTCAATCTGGTGCGCGGCGAGACGACGAAGCTCGCGCCAGGCATGTGTTTCTCGAACGAGCCCGGCATCTACCTGCCGGGCAAGTTCGGCGTGCGGCTCGAGGATTGCTTCCACATGACGCCGGCGGGGCCGCAGTGGTTCAGCGAACCGCCCAAGTCACTCGACGCGCCGCTGGGGTGAAGGAAAGTCGATGGCACTGGCGCTGATGATCGCAACGGCAATGGCGCAAGCCGCACCGCAGGCACCGGCAGTGACCGTCGAAGTTAAGGAGATCGGAGCGGCGGAGTTTCGCATCACGCTCATGGGGTACGAGGCCGACGATCGCCAATCGCAAGCCGCAATTTCCGGCATTGTTCGGCAGGTCTGCGATGCGAAATCGCCAGTCTGGGGAAAATACGAAGCGACGCGCCAGCTTGGCACTGCGAAGGACGGCAAGACTACCTCCGCCAGATTTGTCCAGTTGATCCGCTGCGTCGAACCCACGGACCCAGCACCCGCCGCGCCGCGCCGCGCCTTCACGCCCGATGCGGCGACGGAATCGACAGTTCGGGCTATCGCCCTCGACTTTCTCGCAGATTATGAAGGGGGCGACGGCGCGGCATCTTGGAACCTGTTGAGCGGGCCGATGAAGCAATCGCATCCGCTCGCTGATTGGCAGGCCGACGTTCGAAAGCGGGGTGCCGCGATTGGCGCGACACCCGAGCATCGCATCGCCAAACTGACTTGGTATGTCGACCCGCCTAATGGCCCCCCGGGGATATTTGCCGCGCTCGATTATGCGGGCAAATCCCGGAAGCAAGCCTTTCTGTGCGGCTATGTGGCGCTTGTTCGGGGCAGCGATGATCAATGGTCGGTGGCGCGGGTCGAAAGTGGTTCGATACCGGTGGAAGTCGCTCAAGGCGCTGCGCCCGATCACCTTTTGCAGCTCAAACAGGCGATACGATGCGTCGAGGAATAGCGCCGCTTGGCAAGTGCCGACACGCTGCTAGGGTCGGACGCATGACATCGGCCACCAACATTCGTCGCTTCTTCGTCGATTGCTTTGCGTCGACCCTCCTTCCGCTCGCGCTTGCTGCTACCGCCCAAGCCGCGCCGCAGCGCAAAAAACCGGCGCCGCCGCCGCCCAAGCCCGCGCCGATCGGCGACATTGCCCGCGTCGCGCTGACCACCGAGTTCGGCGTCATCACGCTCGAGCTCGACCACAAGCGGGCGCCGATCACGACCGAGAATTTCGTCGCTTATGTCGACCAGAAGCGCTTCGACGACACGGTTTTCTACCGCGCGCTGCGGCTCAACTGGGGCGATCAGCCGAACGGTTTGGTGCAGGGCGGCACCCAGAACGACCCCAAACGCATCCTGAAACCGATCGCGCATGAACCGACCACGCAGACCGGCATCAGCCACAAGGCGTGGACGATCTCTATGGCGCGTTACGACCCCGGCACCGCGACCGGCGATTTTTCGATCATGCTCGGCGATCAGCCCGCGCTCGATGCCGATCCCAAGGCGAGCGGCGACAACCAAGGCTATGCCGCTTTCGGCCATGTCGTCGAGGGCAAGGATGTGGTCGTGCAGATCTTCAATGCGCCCACCGACCCGACCAAGGGCGAAGGGGCGATGAAGGGCCAGATGATCGCCGCGCCCGTGAAGATCATCAGCGCCCGCCGCATCCTTGACGTGCCGCCGCCCGCCGCACCTGCGCCCTGATGCGTGCCGCCACCGTTTCGCTTGAGCAAGTCGCGCGCGCGCCCTAGATCGGGCGCATGACCTCGACCAACGATATCCGCCGCTCCTTCCTCGAATATTTCGAACGCGAAGGCCATGCGCGCGTCGCCTCGGCACCCTTGGTGCCGCATAACGATCCGACGCTGATGTTCGTCAACGCGGGCATGGTGCCGTTCAAGAATGTGTTCACCGGCCTCGAAAGCCGCCCCTATCAGACGGCGGTGTCGAGCCAGAAATGCGTGCGCGCGGGCGGCAAGCACAATGATCTCGACAATGTCGGCTATACTGCGCGGCACCATACCTTCTTCGAAATGCTCGGCAATTTTTCGTTCGGTGATTATTTCAAGGACCGCGCGATCACGCTCGCCTGGAACCTGATCACCAAGGAATGGGGGATCGACCCGAACCGGCTGACCGTCACGGTCTATCACACCGACGACGAAGCCTTTGACTTGTGGAAGCGCATTGCGGGCTTGCCCGATGAGCGCATCATCCGCATCGCCACCAACGACAATTTCTGGTCGATGGGCGATACTGGGCCGTGCGGGCCGTGTTCGGAAATCTTCTACGATCACGGCGATCACATTCCCGGTGGCCCGCCCGGATCGCCCGATGAGGATGGCGACCGCTTCGTCGAGATCTGGAATCTGGTCTTCATGCAGTTCGAGCAGGCCGCCGACGGCAGCCGCACGCCGCTGCCGCGCCCGTCGATCGACACCGGCATGGGGATCGAGCGTGTCGCCGCCGTGCTGCAGGGCGTGCACGACAATTACGACACTGACACCTTCAAGGCGCTGATTGCCGCCTCCTGCGCGCTGACCGGGACCACCGCCGAAGGAGCGACCAAGGCGAGCCACCGCGTGATTGCCGACCACTTGCGCTCGGCGGGGTTCCTCGTCGCCGATGGTGTGCTGCCTGCGAACGAAGGGCGCGGCTATGTGCTGCGGCGGATCATGCGCCGCGCGATGCGGCACGCCCATATCCTGGGGGCGAAGTCGCCGCTGATGCACCGGCTGGTGCCCGCGCTGGTGGCGGAGATGGGTGCCGCCTATCCCGAGCTCGTCCGCGCGCAGCCGCTGATCGAAGCGACGTTGCTGCAGGAGGAAACGCGCTTCCGCCGCACGCTCGAAAACGGGCTCAAGCTGCTCGACGAAGCGACGGCGGGCATGGCGGCGGGCGCGACCTTGCCGGGCGAAACCGCGTTCAAGCTCTACGACACTTATGGCTTCCCTTATGACCTGACCGAGGATGCCTTGCGCGCGCAGGGCTTTGGCATCGATCGCGCGGGCTTCGACACCGCGATGGCCGAGCAGAAGCGCGCTGCACGCGCCGCGTGGAAGGGATCGGGCGAGCGCGCCGCCGACGATGTCTGGTTCGATATCGCCGAGGAACATGGCGGCACCGAATTCACCGGCTACACCGCCGACACGGGCGAGGGCCAAGTGATCGCGATCGTCAAGGACGGAGCCCGGATCGACCGGGCGAGCGCCGGGGACAGCGTCGTCATTCTCACCAACCAGACGCCTTTCTATGCCGAAAGCGGTGGCCAGATGGGCGATGCCGGGACGATCAGCGGGGACGGCGGGCTTTCGGTGCGCGTCGAGGATACTGCCAAGGCGCTCGGGCGGCTGCATGCGCATCAAGGCGTGATCGAGGCCGGATCGGTTGCGGTCGGCGACAAGGTGCGGCTCGCGATCGACACTGCACGACGCGGGCAGGTGCGCGCGAACCATTCGGCGACGCATCTGTTGCACGCCGCACTGCGCGAACGGCTCGGCCATCACGTCAGCCAGAAGGGCAGCCTCGTCGCGCCCGACCGGCTGCGCTTCGACTTTTCGCACCAGCAAGCGATGACGCCGACCGAAATCGCGCAGGTCGAGGCCGATGTGAATCGGGAGATTCGCGGCAATGCGCCAGTGACGACGAGGCTGATGACGCCTGACGACGCGATTGCGGCGGGTGCGATGGCGCTGTTCGGCGAGAAATATGGCGACGAAGTCCGCGTGCTCAGCATGGGCGGCGCGGGCGAGCAATCCTATTCGGTCGAGCTGTGCGGCGGCACGCATGTGACCGCGCTCGGCGACATCGCGCTGTTCAAGATCATCAGCGAAAGCGCGGTGTCGAGCGGCATCCGCCGGATCGAGGCACTGACGGGCGAAGCGGCGCGGCTGTGGCTCGCCGATCGTGACGAGAAGCTGCGCGAGGCAGCAGCAGCACTGCGCACCGCGCCCGACGACGTGCCTTCGCGCGTTGCGGCGCTGGTCGAGGAGCGGCGGCGGCTCGAGCGCGAACTGGCCGAGGCGAAGAAAGCGCTGGCGCTTGGCGGCGGCGGTGGTGCGGCTCCGGCAGGCCCCGAGCAGGTCGGTGGTGTCAATTTCCTCGCGCAGGTCGTTGACGGCCTCGACCCCAAGGGGCTGCGCGGCGCGGTCGACGATGCCAAGGCGCGGATCGGGTCGGGCATCGCAATGATCGTCGCGGTCAACGACGGTCGCGCCTCGGTCGCGGTCGGGGTGAGCGCAGACCTGACCGGCAGCCATAACGCCGTCGATCTGCTGCGCGCAGCCGTTGCGGCGCTCGGCGGGCAGGGCGGTGGCGGCCGCCCGGACATGGCGCAGGGCGGCGGGCCTGAGGGCGACAAGGCGGCGGAGGCAGTGGCTGCAGTGAAGGCCGTGCTGGAGGGGCAGGCCGTCGCGGCCTAGCGCTGAGGGCCAAGCGCCCTAGTCGTCGTCCTTGCCGAACAATATAGTCTTGGCTTCGTCGATCTTACCGGCGTCGATCAGGCCGATGGCCTTGCGCATGACATTCTCGGTCAGCCCGTAATGCGGCGAAAAGGCCAGTGGCGCGAGCAGCATGCGCGCCAGCTTGGGGTCGCCGTCGATCAGCTCCTGCCGCGCGAGCCACAGTTTTATGTCGACGCTGTCGGGCGCCAGCACGGCGGCTCGCGACAATCCCTTCACCGCGCCCGGTGTCGGCTTGGCATGGGCGGCGATGAAGCTGCGGTAGTAGAAATAGAGCGGGGTTGCGGCGTTCGGCTGCTTGCGATTGGCAGTCAGGAACCAGCTGCGCGCCGTCTTCCAGGCGGCATCGTCGGCGCTCTTGCTCTTGCGCAGACGGGCGACCGCGATCCGGCCCTTGTTGACGAGGGCCTCGATACTGTCGGGCGCGATCGCCAATGCCCGGTCGGCGGCAGCATCGGCCTGATCAAGCCGATTGGCGACCAGCTCGATCTCGCTTAGCTGGGTCTGCACGGTCGCGTCGTCGGGATATTTGCGGCCGATGGCAGCGGCTTTCAGCGCAAACGGGTGCAGATCGTCCGAACTGATTCCGACCCGAAACGTGGTGTAAACGGGCTGCATGGCGGCAACTCCCGCAGGCAGGCGCGTCACCTGTACAGCGATGGGTTGTTTGGGCGGCGGCAGTGTGAGCAACGGCAATTTGCCGCGCATATAGGCATCGAGCTCGGCATCGAGCTTCTTCAGATCGCCGAACGCCTGTTGCGCTGCCTGATAGCTCGGCGTGCCTTGATTGATGGCGGCGATGTAGGCGTTGAGCTGGCCCAAACGTGCCGGATTGAGCACTAAATTATGGGTCAGCAGCCAGCCGCGTGCGTAAACCAGCGATTCATCATCCGGCAGCCCGTATTTTTCAGGACTGAGGAGGTTCTTCATCGCGATGCCTCTGCCTTTCAGCAGCGCTTCTCCGCGATAATTGGCGGGATAACCCAGCCGCAGCGATCCGTCGCTCTCGAACGTGACATTGGCGTTGAATTCGGCGAACCCTTCCGAAAACCAATAGGGATAGGCGCCGGTGAAATTGGTGGCCATGAATTGGTGACTGTATTCATGCAGCAGCACGGTCTGCGAACTCAGCGCGCCGACGGTGGCTTTCGCGTCGACCTTGGGATCGTAAAGCGAGAGGATGAACGAGCCGGCGGTCCGGGCATAGGAAACCCCGACGGCTCCATAGCAGCGGCAGGCCGCCTGAAAATCGCCCGAGCGCAGCACATAAACCGTGACCGGGCGCAACAACAGGTCGGGGTCATCGCCTACGCCGTATAGGGTCCGAAGCGCCGCATCGAACCGTTCGAGCCGCACCGCAAAATCGCGGGCATTCTGTTCGCTGTCGTCGATGTGGAGCACGAAATGGCTGGTGCGCGCCTGCCACCATTCGGCGCGCGCCGGCCCAGCCAGCGCCAACGGCAGCAGGCTCAGGAACAGGTATCGCAACAGAGTTGGCATCGCGGCTTCGCTCCCCGGGAGGACGCTAACCGGGCCGCAAATCAGGCGCAATCATCGGCGGCGGAGAGTCGCTGCGAAACCGGATTGGGTGCGAAGGTCACGGTTGGGCTCGCCATAGAGCTTCTCGTGACCTCAGCCCGGGATCAAGCCGCCATCGAACTCCGCGCGAGTTCGCACATCGACCAGATTTCGCTGAGCGCCGAGACGAGCTTGTCGATATCGGCGTCCGAATGCACCGGCGAGGGCGTAATGCGCAGCCGCTCGGTGCCGACCGGCACCGTCGGATAGTTGATCGGCTGGACATAGATGCCGTGGTTGTCGAGCAGCCAGTCGCTGATCATCTTGCACTTCTTGGCGTCGCCGACCATCACCGGGATGATGTGACTGGGGTTCTCCAGCGTCGGAATGCCGATCGCGTGCAGCCGGCGGCGCACCGTTGCGACGCGCTCCTGGTGACGGGCGCGTTCGACCTGGCTGGTCTTCAGATGGCGGATGCTCGCGGTCGCGCCGGCGGCAAGCGCCGGTGGCAGGGCGGTCGTGAAGATGAAACCGCTCGCAAAGCTGCGCACGAAATCGACGAGCTTGGCCGAACCCGTGATATAGCCGCCCATCACGCCGAACGCCTTGCCGAGCGTGCCTTCGATCACGTCGATGCGGTCCATCAGGCCGCGGGCTTCGGCAATGCCGCCGCCGCGTGGGCCATAAAGGCCGACGGCGTGCACTTCGTCGATGTAGCTCAGCGCGCCATGTTTTTCGCACACGTCCAGGATTTGCTCGATCGGGGCGATGTCGCCATCCATCGAATAGACGCTTTCGAACGCGACCAGCTTGGCCCGACCGGGCGCGATTGCGGCCAGCTTGCGGTCGAGGTCTTCCCAGTCGTTATGGTTGAAGCGAATGCATTCGGCGCGGCTGTGGCGGATGCCTTCGATCATCGAGGCATGATTAAGCGCGTCGGACAGCACCACACAGTCGGGCAGCTTCGCGGCGAGCGTCGACAGCGCCGCCCAGTTGGACACATAGCCCGAAGTGAACAGCAGCGCGGCTTCCTTGCCGTGCAGGTCGGCGAGTTCGGCTTCGAGTTCGACATGCGCGTGGCAAGTGCCGCTGATGTTGCGGGTGCCGCCCGCGCCCGCGCCGCAATCGTCGAGCGTTTGGTGCATGGCTTCGAGCACTGCCGGGTGCTGGCCCATGCCGAGGTAATCGTTCGAGCACCATACGGTCACTTCGCCGACGCCGTCGCCCGTGTAATGGCGGGCGCGCGGGAAGTTGCCGGCGCGACGCTCAAGCTCGGCGAAAATGCGATAGCGCCCATCCTGCTTCAGCGTGGCAAGCTGGCTGCCGAAATATGCCTCGTAATCCATCTTACCTCTGCTCCGTGCTCATGGTCTTTGCTCTAACAGGCTGGAGCGATGCCCAGCGATACATCATTGCGTCCCGGATCGGCAATGCGAGCAGCAAGTGCTCGACGACGCCCAGAAAGGCAAGTCCGGCGATCAGCGTCCAGCTGGCGGCCATGCCCGGCTCGCGGGTCGCGGCCGCAGCGGCCCACGCTCCCCAAGTAGCGAGCGACCCGAAACCGACTGAGAAGGGGAACAGCCAGTTGCAGCGCGCCTTGCGGAAATAGGTCTTGAGATAGGCCAGATGCGCCGGGAAGACCTCGTCCGACAGGCTCGGCACGCCGAGATAGAGATTGAGCTTGGCCGACAGCCGCATGCCGAACAGCAGCGCAAAGGCGAGCGGCGCAGTCTGGTTGGGCTGACCCCAGCACAATGCGACCAGCAACAGCACGGTCGCCGCGAGCGCGATCTCGTGGTGGATGACCGTGGCCGTCGCTGCCTTGAAGCGCGCCCAGCCGCGTGCGCCGGGCGGGCAGGGGTCGCGACGCGGGCCGCTGACGAAACCCATCAGAAATCCCATTTCGTGCCATCCCCAGATCGCGATCGAGGCGGCAAAGGCAATGTAGACCGATACGAAGCTCTGGCTGCCCGCCGTCGCGACGATTGCGATGAGGGCGGCAATGGCGACGATACCAGCCGCGCGGAAGCTGCCCGCAAAGGTCTCGCGCGGGCGGCTGTCGAGCCAGACCACGGCCGCCGTGCCGAAGAACCACACCGCCAGCGCGAAAAGGAGCGGTGGAACGCTCACCAGGCCGGGACCAGCCGAACATTGGCGGGGAGCGCATTGCGCTTGGCCGGGATCGCGAGCAGCCGGACGAAAGTTGCACCCGCCGCTGCCGTCAGGGCGAGTTTCTTGACGCGGCCGATGATGCCGCCCTGCGCCGTCGCTGCGTCCATCGCGTTCGAAATCCGCCGCATCCGCTCCATTCCGGTGCGGAACGCGGTGCTGTCAGTGTCGAGCGTGAGCGGGAACACCTGGCGCGAGATTGCCGAGCATATGTCGAACACCTGATAGTCGTAATCGGTCGGATCGACGCCGAGCGCGGCGTGGAACGACGGGCGATTATGATCGCGTACATACATGGTCGCATAGACCGCCATCAGGAAGAACTTGATCCACAGCCGGTTGTGACCCTGCAACAGCTTGGGATCGTTGCGCATCAGCAGCGCGAACGCCTCGCCGTGGCGGAACTCGTCGTTGCACCATTGTTCAAACCAGTTGAAGATCGGGTGAAAGCGCAGCTCGGGGTGCCGCGCGAGGTGGCGATAGATCGCGATATAGCGCGCATAGCCGATCTTTTCCGACAGATAGACGGCGTAGAAAATGAACTTCGGCCTGAAATAGGTGTATTTCTTGGTCTTGGTCAGGAACGACAGGTTCACGCCGATGCCGGCGTCTTTCAGCGTATCGTTGATGAAGCCGGCGTGGCGGCTTTCGTCGCGGCTCAGCAGCTTGAAGAGTTGCTTGATATCGGGGTTCTTCGCGCGCTTGGCGATTTCGGCATAAAGGATGCAGCCCGAGAATTCGGACGTCAGCGAACTCACCAGAAAATCGACGAATTCGGCGCGGAGATCGTCGGGCAGGCTTTCGATCACGCCGTCGAACGCTTCGGTGCGCGTGAAGTGGCGCTTGTTGGGGTCCGACTGCATCTCTGCGATCAGTTGGTCCCATTCGCGTCGCACATTCGTCACGTCGATGCGGTCGAGGGCCGCGAAGTCGGTCGTGTAGAAGCGCGGGCTCAGCACCGTCTCGCGCTGGGCGATCTTCATCGACTCGGTGTCGGTCGCCTTGGCCGAAGGGATGGCGGGGAATTTTGCTGGCGCGTTCATGCGGCCCTCCCGGGGGAAAAACTGACTTCGTAGAGTTCGGTCATTTCGAAATGGCCGGCGAACTTGGTCCACAGCCGCTCGATCGTGGTTGCGCGCTCCACGGTTGCGACGCGGTCGAACACCGCGCTTTCGCCGAAGCCGACGACGATCGGCTCGCCGTGCACGCGGACGCGGTCGCCGGGATAGATCGGCAGGTCGTCGGCAAGCTCGACATGCGCATGGCAGGCGGCATCGCTGTTATCGATTTCGATCCGGCATGGTGTGTCGAAGATCGTGCGGCGAAACGGCATCAGCGGGCCTCCGGCGATTGCAGCAGGGCAAGGAAGGCGTCGCGATTGGTCGGGCCAAAGGCGCCGAGTTCGAGCGCGCGGCCCGTCAGCGAGTCGACGAGCGAAAGCTGGCCGTCGCTCCACAGCGTCAGCTCGAACGGCGCATCGGCGCCCAGACCGCGCATCCGCCGGTCGCGCGCCATGCCGCGCATCACGCTGCGCACGAAGCCGCTCTTGGTGAACGGCGCGACCGTGCCAGCGACGCGCCCGGCGGCGACATCCTCGATTACGACGGCGCCATCAGCCCGATCGCTGAAGCGCAGGCTGCGCGTGATCACGACCCGGGCGTTCTCGTTTGCGCGCACCGTCGCCGGAACGGCGGCAGGCGGCAGTTGCGCGATACGGGCGGCGGTCGTTGCCGCAAGTGCGGTCAGCACCAGACCGCAGGCGAGGAACAATGCGCCCTTGGGCAGCATGTTGCGATGGTCATGCGCCATGCTCATGCCGCCACCGCCGCGCCGACCGGCGTCACTGTCAGGCTTTCGATGGTCGCGACCGGCTTGACGACGCCGTCACCCTGCGCGGCGCGGGTGGCGCGCGCGGCGATCATCCCGACCCGGGCGATGTCGGGGACCGCGCGCAGCATCGGCCGGGGGGCGCTGAAATGCCACCCCTGCGCGTGCGGCCACAGCGCGATATAGCCCAGCCGCTGCTGCCCGGTCAGTTGCAGCAGCAGATCGCCTGTGCCGCGTGCACGGGCGCGCAGGTCGATCGACCCGACCAGTGGCAGCGGCAGGTTGATGCACTTCGGAATCGCCATGCCGAAACGCAGGACGATGCGCCGGTTGGTGATCGTGTAGATCGTCGTCTTGGCGGTGCCGAAGGCGATCAGGTGCAGCAGCGCGACCCCGACCATCCCCGCCACCAACGTCATCCCGACACCGAGCATCGATCCGCCTGCCAGCGCCACCAGCGCGAGCACCCCGAAATAGGCAGTGACCGCACCGGTGTGGAACGCCGTCCGGGCAAGCACGCGCCAGTCAGGCGATCCCTGCCACAGGATCGTCTCGCCCGGCGGCAACAGCCCGGGCAGACCGCGGATCGGCTCGTTGTCGTATTCGCTCACAGGATCGGCTCCGAACGGCTTGGCGTGGCATAGAGATAGCCGCCGCCGAAATAGGCCTGGACGCGTTCTTCTTCGTACAGCGTGATCACGTCGGTGCCTTCAATGCCGGGGGCATCGGCGAACTGCGCCGCGGTGATCGCATCGACGGTTACGGTCGCGGTCGCCCGGCTGATGCTCGACATGAACATCGGCGCGAGCACGTGGCGGCCGCCGTCGATTTCGACTTCGAGATAGCGGATCAGGCGGTCGGCGCGGTCGATCCAGAGATCGGTGACCTTGCCAGCGGTGCGGCCATCGACGCCGACGACGGTATAGCCACGCGGATCAGCGTCACGGCGCTCGACCGTAAAGCCTTCGGCGACGCGCATCGGCACGATGCGGGGGTGGCCTTCCCAATCGAGATCGGGGTGCTTGGCGCGATTGGCATAAGCTGCCGGGCCGACGCCATCGACCAGCGGATTGCCGGTCGGCACCAGCGGCGCGCCCGCGAAATTCTCGGCCGGGCGAGCCGCAACCTTGAAGTCGTCGCGGCTGCCGTTGGGAACCGAGACGGTGCCGCGGCCAAAGGGCAGGCGGAACGTCTTGGGCAGCGCGCGCAGCAGCGCGGTGCCTTCGCCTTCGAGCCGGCCGGTCAGCTCATGTTCGAGCGGATAGCCTTCGCGGCGATCCTCGCGGCGGAGGTAGACCACCAACCCGAGGAAAAAGAGGAAAAAGGCGTTGAGCACAACGAGTGCCACGTCGATGTGCTGGGTGAGGGTCAAATGCATCGGACCATCCTTCTTTCTGGGCGCTCAGGCGAGACGTTCGGTGAATGGGGTTACGCGACGCGAACCATTCTCGGCGGTCCGCCGCGCCAGCGGACCAACGGCAATAAGTGCCGCAAACAACAAGGCGATTTCGATATGCCAGACGAAACTATAGCCGCTTGCCGGATCGACGAACCCGACGCCGAGCCGACCGCTGGTAGCCAGCGCGTCGAACCCGTCGCGCAGGGCGCCCGACAGCAGGATCGCGATGCCGCCCGCAGTCGCCTGCACGGCACCCCAGGCGCCGAGCGCGAGGCCTGACTTGTCGGTTGAAACATGGCCCATCGCCGCAATCAGCGTGCAGACGGTGAACAGCCCCCCGCCCAGGCCAATGCCGGTCGCGCCAAGGCACAGCAGCGGCACCGAGGCGAGCGGCGCGGACAGGACGACAATCGCAAAGGCGGCAATACCGAGCAGCACGCCCATACCCGCCAGCCGGTGCGGATCGGCTGCCCGATCGAGCGCGCGCGCGGCATAGGCAAAGCCCGCGATCATGCCGGCCGACCATAGCGCCGACAGCGCGGTCGTCTGGCCGACGTTGAGGCCGAGAACATGGCCGCCATAGGGTTCAAGCAGGATGTCCTGCATCGAAAAACCCGCCGCGCCGAGCGCCAGCGCAATCAGCAGGCGGCGCATCCGGCGCTCGCCGATCAGCTGGCGCCACTGGTCGCCGAAATCGACGGTATCGACGCGGCGGGTGCCACCGATCGCGCGCGCTTCCTGCTTCCACAGCGCGATGACGTTGAGCAGCATCGTCACCACCGCCGTCCCCTGGATCACGCCGACGAGGCGATAGGGATCGAAGCCGCCGCTCAGGATCCGCCCGAAGATCAGCGAGAAGACGAACATGCCGATCAGCAGCATCACATAGAGCAGCGCGACCACGCGCGGGCGTTTGGCCGCCGGCGACAGGTCGGTTGCGAGCGCCAGGCCCGCCGTCTGCGCGGTCGCCATGCCAGCCCCGACCAGCAGGAACGCGACCGAGGCGCCGATCACGCCCACCCAGAAGCCGCCCACCGCGCCACGTCCGGTCATCAGCAGTAGCGCGAACGGCATGATCGCGAGCCCGCCGAACTGCAGCAGCGTCCCGAACCAAATGTACGGCACCCGCCGCCAGCCGAGCACCGACACGTGATTGTCGGACTTGTAACCGATCAGCGCACGCGCGGGGGCGAACAGCAGAGGCAGCGCGACCAGCGCCGCGACGAGCGTCGCGGGCACACCGAGCTCGACGATCATCACTCGGTTGAGCGTGAAGTTGAGCAGCACGAACGCCATGCCGATCGACACCTGGAACAGCGACAGCCGCAGCAGTCGCCCGAGCGGCAATTCGGTCGTCGCCGCATCGGCAAACGGCAGGAACCGCGTGCCCATCTTGGTCCAGAAGGCGGCGGTGCGGCTGTTCATGCCGACAGCACCTCCAGCGCATGGCTGGTGTAGAAGCCGCCCGACACCTTGCGGTCGCGGCCCAATGTCGCGGCGGGCATCGCGTTGGTGATCAGCGTGCGCAGCAGTCGCTCGCGCACCGGCAGGATCGCGGGCGAGCGGTCGCTGCGCGGGAACAGCCGCCCCATGCCGAGCGCCAGCATCAACAGCGGCGTCTGCGGCGCAAAGGTGAAGACCATCGATCCGCGCATCCGCTCGCCGAGGCTGCGGAGCACCTCGACCATCTCGAACGCGGGATAGTGGATCAGCGAGTCCATTGCGACGACATGGTCGAATTCGCCCAGGCCGGCGTCGTGCATGTCGCCGACGCGCCAGTCGATGCTGAGTTTCTTCGGTGCGCGCTTGCGGGCGATCTCGACCAGGCTGCCGGCGACGTCGATCGCCACCACGTCGGCGCCGCGCATCGCTGCCTCGACCGCGAAGGCGCCGGTGCCGCAACCGGCATCGAGCACGCGCTTGCCGGTCAGGTCGGCGGGCAGCCACGACAGCAAGGTGTCGCGCATTTCATTGCGGCCCGCGCGCACCGTCGCGCGGATGCCGCTGACCGGCGCGTCGCTGGTCAGCTGTTCCCAGGCCTTGCTCGCGGTGCGATCGAAATAGGTTTCGAGCTGCCCGCGATAGCGCGAATATGTCGCCGTCGTCGTCATTCGAACCCCAGAAATTCGAAGATCTCGCGGTCCTTCATCGGCTTCGCGTCGAGCGCCGGAGCGCCCGCCCATAGCGTGGCCGCGAGCCGCTTATACTCGTCGCAGGCCGCCGCGACTTCGGGCGTCTGCTCCATTTCGAACAGCGTGCATTTCTTCAGCCGGCTGCGGCGGATCGCGTCGAGATCGGGGAAATGGGCGAGCCGCTTGAGGCCGGTCGCGGCGTTGAACCGGTCGATCTCGTCGGTCGCGGCCGAGCGGTTGGCGATGACGCCCGCCATCCGCACGTCGTAGTTCTTGGCCTTGGCGCCGATCGCCGCGACGATCCGGTTCATGGCGAAAATCGAGTCGAAATCGTTTGCCGCCACCACCACCGCGCGCTCGGCATGCTGCAAGGGGGCAGCGAACCCGCCGCACACCACGTCGCCGAGCACGTCGAAGATCACCACGTCGGTTTCTTCGAGCAGGTGATGCTGCTTCAGAAGCTTCACCGTCTGGCCGACGACATAGCCACCGCAGCCGGTGCCCGCCGGAGGGCCGCCCGCCTCGACGCACATCACGCCGTTATAGCCTTCGAACATATAGTCTTCGGGGCGCAGCTCCTCGGCGTGGAACTCGACCGTTTCGAGCACGTCGATGACGGTCGGCATCAGCTTCTTGGTGAGCGTGAAGGTCGAGTCGTGTTTGGGGTCGCAGCCGATCTGCAGCACGCGCTTGCCGAGCATCGAAAAGGCCGCCGACAGGTTCGACGAGGTCGTCGACTTGCCGATGCCGCCCTTGCCATAGACCGCAATCACCTTGGCGGTGCCGATCCGGTCGCCGGGGTCGAGCTTGACCTGAACCGAGCCTTCGCCGTCGAGGCCGCGTGTCGGGGGATCGAGTAATGCCATCGTTATCGTTCCTTTATGCCGCCACCGCGACGATGCCCTCGAGACGATCCTCGAGTTCATCGCTGGCGGCATGGAGTGCGGCGAGCGTCGCCGCGTCGGGGGTCCAGAAATTACGTTCGGAAGCTTCGATCAGCCGCCCCGCGACGCGCGCGGCGGCCTTGGGATTGAGCGCGGCGAGCCGCTCGCGCATCGCGGCATCGAGCACATAGGTTTCGGCGGTGCGCTGATAGACCCAGGGATCGACTTCGCCGGTGGTTGCCGACCAGCCGAGCGTCGTCGTCAGGTGACCCTCGATCGCGCGCACGCCTTCATAGCCGTGCCGCAGCAGCCCTTCGGTCCACACCGGGTTGAGCATGCGCGTGCGCGTTTCCAGCGCGACCTGTTCCTGCAAGGACCGGACCTTGCCCGCCCCTTGCGTCTGGTCGCCGATATAGACGGGCGCCGCTTCGCCGCCCTTGGCGCGCGTCACCGCGCGGCTGATGCCGCCGAGCGCATCGACATATTGGTCGATCGCGGTGATGCCGAGTTCGACGCTTTCGATGTTCTGGTAAGCGCAGTCGACGGTCTTGAGTGCCGAGGCGAGGATCGCGGCCTGGCGGACCGGCGCGCCCTTGACGCCGTAAGCATAGCCCTTTTGCCGTTCGAAGCTGTCGGCGAGTTCGTCGGGGTCGCTCCAGCTGCCGTCGTCGATCATCAGATTGACGTTGGCGCCATACGCCCCTTGCGCGTTCGAGAAGACCCGCAGCGCGGCCGTGTCGAGATCGCAGCCATGCTGCGCCTGATGCGCGAGGCTGTGCTTGCGAATGAAGTTCAGCTCGACTGGCTCGTCGGCGGCGCTGGCGAGCAGCGCGGCTTCGGCAAGCATCCGCGTCTGCAGCGGGAGCAGGTCGCGGAACACGCCCGACAACGTTGCGATCACGTCGATGCGCGGGCGGCCAAGTTCGGCAAGCGGCACCAGCTCGGCGCCGGCCAGCCGGTTGTAGCTGTCGAAGCGCGGGCGCGCGCCCATCAGCGCAAGCGCCTGCGCGATCTGCGCGCCTTCGCTCTTCAGATTGTCGGTGCCCCACAGCACCATCGCGACGGTTTCGGGCAGGTGACCCGCATCGGCGAGGCTGCGATCGAGCAGCCGCTGCGCCTGTGCAGCGCCGTCCTGCACCGCAAAGGCGCTCGGCAAGCGGAAGGGGTCGAAGCCATGGATGTTGCGCCCGGTCGGCAGGATCTCGGGCGAGCGCAGCAGGTCGCCACCGGCAACCGGCGCGATGTAGCGGCCCGCGAGCGCGCGGACGATGCCGTCGAGTTCATGGTTGGCGGCGAGCGCGCGGTCGAGCGCGGCCATGTCCTTGAGCAGCGGCGAGTCGATGCGCAGCGTGCCGTCGACCAGCGCGCCCGCGGTCTCGACCGACAGCGGCTCGCCACGGCTTTCGGCTGACGCCAAGATCATGTCGATCCGCTCTTCGCGGCTGGCGGCGCGTCCGGCGACATGCAGCCCCTGCGGGATCAGCTCGCGCTCGATTTCATAGAGGCGCGCGGCGAGGGCCGCGACATCGCGCCCGTCGAGGTCGAGCGCTTCGGCCTGCGCCTCGATCAGCTCGGCGAGCAGCGCGGTGTCGGGATCGCCCGCCGGGCTCGACCGCCAGCGATCGACCGATGCCTTCAAGTCGGCGAGCCCTTTGTACACACCCGATTTGGTGAGCGCCGGCGTAAGATAGCTGACGAGCGTCGCGCCCGAGCGCCGCTTGGCCAGCACGCCTTCGGACGGGTTGTTGGCGGCATAGAGATAGATGTTGGGCAAGTCGCCGATCAGCCGGTCGGGCCAGCATTGCGCGGTCAGCCCGGTCTGCTTGCCGGGCATGAATTCGAGGCTGCCATGCGTGCCGAAGTGCAGCACGGCATGCGCGCGGAAATCTTCCTTCAGCCAGCGATAGAAAGCGGCAAAGGCATGCGTGGGCGCAAAGCGGCCCTCGAACAGCAGCCGCATCGGATCGCCCTCGATGCCGAGCGCGGGCTGGATGCCGACGAAGACATTGCCGAAACGCGCGCCGAGGATCTGCACCGCGCTCCCGTCCGACTGGAGCTTGCCGGGGGCGGGCCCCCAGCTTGCCTCGATTTCCTTCAGCCAGGTCTCGCGCGCGACGATCGTATCGGCGCTGACACGGGCGTGGACATTGGCTTCGCTGCCATAGCGGCCTGCGTTGCCAGCGAGGATCGCGTCACGCAGGGCATCGACGGTCGCGGGCACCTCGACGTCATAACCCTCGGCATCGAGCCGCTGGAGCGTGGCATGGAGCGATTCGAACACGCTCAGGAACTGCGCGGTGCCGGCCGCACCCGCGTTGGGCGGGAAGTTGAACAGCACGATGGCGACGCGGCGCTCGGCCTCGCGCGCGCGGCGCAACTCGATCAGCTTCAGCACGCGGGCCGCGAGCGTCTCGGCGCGCTCGGGGCAGCTTTCCATCGCGCGGACCGATCCGGTCGCGGGAAAAGTGCAGCCGCGCGCACAGCCGGTGCAGGGGGCGTCGCTGCCGTCCGACCGCCCGCCGAACACCATCGGCACGGTGCCGCCGTCAAGCTCGGGGATCGCGATCATCATCGTCGATTCGAGCGGCAGCAGCCCCATCGAATTGGCCGCCCAGCCCTGAAGCGTCTGGAACTCGACCGGATGCGCCGCGATATAGGGGCGGTCGAGCTTGGCGAGCACGGCTTCGGCCGCCGCCGTGTCGTTGTAGGCGGGGCCGCCGACGAGGCTGAAGCCGGTCAGGTTGACGACCGCATCGACCGTCGCCTTGCCGTCCTTCATGAACAGCGCGTCGATTGCCGGGCGCCCGTCGAGCCCGCCAGCGAACGCCGGGATCACGTTGAGCCCCTTGGCCTCCAGTGCCGCGATCACGCCGTCGTAATGCGCGGCATCCTTGGCGAGCACATAGGAGCGCAGCATCAGCAGGCCGACGCTGCCCTTGGTGCCGCGGCTCGGCGGCAGGTCGGCGAGCTTGGCCGAAATCCGCGCCGGCATGCGCGGGTGATAGACGCCGACCTCAGGATAATCGCGCGGCGCGGCGGCTTTCATCGTCCCGCGCAACGCGGCGCGGTCGCCACTCGCATAACGATCGATCAACGCGCGGATCATGTCGACGACATTGTCGTCGGACCCCGCCAGCCAATATTGCAGCGTCAGGAAATAGGCGCGCACGTCCTGCGCAGTGCCGGGAATGAAGCGCAGCAGCTTGGGCAGCCGCCGCAGCATCTTCATCTGCCCCGCGCCCGAATTGGTGCCCGGCTTGCCCGAGCCGCGCAGCTTCTTGAGCAGGGCGAGCGGACCGGAAGCGGGCTTGTCCATCCGGTAATCGCCCATCCGCGTCAGCCGGACGATCTCGCCTGCCGACATCAGGCCGACCAGCGCGTCGCACGCCTCGCGCCGCGCTTCGAGGGCCGGCAGCACCGCGCGGATATGGTCTTCGAGGAACAGCATCGTGCACAGGATGATGTCGGCGCGGGCGATATCGGCATTGGCGGCGGCGAGCGCGCCGGGCTTGTCGTCCCAGTCGGCGGCGGCGTGGAAGCCGATCGTCACGCCGGAGCCCGTGCGGTCAAACGCCGCCTGCGCCCGCTGGAACGCGCCCGACAAGTGATTGTCGAGCGTAATGACGACGACCCGCACCGGTGCTGTGGAGATGGGGCCCTCAGCGCGCATAATGGGCCTTTGCGTCATAGAGGGTGTCGAGCGTGATCGCGCTCAGGCCCATTTCGGCGGCATATTTCTCGGTATTCCGCCGCGCCTTGCCGCGCACGAAGAACGGGATTTTCTGCAGCTCGCGCTCGGCTTCGGCGGACCAGCCAGTAGCGACCTCGGATGCGGCCACCAGCACCTCTACCGAACCGTCCGTGTCGGGCGACGTCGAGACACTTTGCGCACCGCTTGCGGCCTGTTTCTCGACTTCGCTCGAAACGAACGGTTGCGGAGCGGCGGGTGCCGACGACCCATGCCCCAGATGGCTCGCCCCAGCGGCGTCCGAAAACTCGAAATCGTCGCGGAACATCGTCAGCAGATGTTCCTCCAGCCCCATCACCAGCGGATGGACCCATGAGTCGAACAGCACATTCGCGCCTTCGAAGCCCATTTGCGGCGAGTAGCGCGCCGGAAAATCCTGCACATGCACCGGCGCCGAGATCACCGCGCAGGGAATGCGGAGCCGCTTGGCGATGTGGCGCTCCATCTGCGTACCGAGCACCAGTTCGGGCTGGAGCGCCTGGATCGCCGATTCGACCGCGAGATAATCGTCGGTGATCAGCGGCTCGACGCCGTAGAGCTTGGCGGCATCGCGGATGTCGCGCGCGAATTCGCGGTTGTAGCAGCCGAGGCCGACGACGGTGAAACCCAGCTCGTCCTGTGCAACCCGGGCGGCAGCGATCGCGTGCGTCGCGTCGCCGAAAATGAACACGCGCTTGGCAGTCAGATAGGTCGAGTCGACCGACCGGCTCCACCATGGCATGTTTGACGTGCCGAGCGCCTTGGCCGGATCGACGCCTGCCAGTGCGGCGACTTCGGCGATGAAATCGCGCGTCGCGCCATGGCCGATCGGCACCGTCCGCACGGACTTCTGCCCGAACGTCTTTTCCAGCCAGCGCGTGGTCGTGTCGGCGATTTCGGGATAAAGGCAGATGTTGAAATCGGCGGCACCAATGCGCGCGATGTCGGCAGGCGATGCTCCGCGCGGCGCGACCAGATTGAGGTCGATGCCCAGCGTCGCCAGCAGCCGCGTAATCTCGATCACATCATCGCGGTGGCGGAAACCGAGCGCCGTCGGGCCGAGCAAGTTCGCCAGCGGGCGACGACCGTCACGCGGCGCCGGGCGCAGCTCGCGGTCGGCGAGATGGCGAACGATCTGGTAGAAGGTCTCGGCCGCGCCCCAATTTTCCTTGCGGCTGTAGCTCGGCAGTTCGAGCGGGATGACCGGGCAGGGGAGGCGCATCGCCTCGGCCATGCCGGCGGGGTCGTCCTGGATCAGCTCGGCAGTGCATGACGCCCCGACGATCATCGCCTGCGGGTTGAAGCGTTCGAAAGCATCGCGCGCGGCGGCCTGGAACAGCTCGGCGGTATCCTTGCCGAGGTCACGCGCCTGAAAGGTCGTGTAGGTGACCGGGGGGCGCTTCTGCGAGCGTTCAATCATCGTGAACAGCAAGTCGGCATAGGTATCGCCCTGCGGCGCATGGAGGACGTAATGCACGCCTTCCATTGCGGTCGCGATCCGCATCGCGCCGACATGGGGTGGTCCCTCATAGGTCCAGACCGTCAGCTGCATCAGACCCTCAGCACGTCGCGGCGCCGCAGCGGCCGCGCGAAAAGTTCGGCGAGGTCGCCCGCCTGGTCGAAGCCGTGGATCGGCGAGAACACCAGCTCGATCGCCCATTTAGTCGTCAGCCCCTCGGCCTCGAGCGGATTGGCGAGGCCGAGGCCGCAGATGGTGAGGTCGGGCTTGGCGGCGCGCACCCGGTCGAGCTGGCGCTCGAGATGCTGGCCTTCGCTGATCACCGTTTCGACCGGCAGCAGCTCGAGCTCGCGCGCGAGGTGGCGGCGATGGAGATAGGGCGTGCCGACTTCGATCGGCGTCATCCCCAGCTCCTGCGCAAGGAAGCGTGCGAGCGGCACTTCGAGCTGCGAGTCGGGCAGAAAGAATACGCTCTTGCCGCGCAGATGCTGCGCCGCATGGGCGATCGCGCGACGGGCGCGCTCCTGATAGGGCGCCAGCACCGCATCGACGTGCAGAGAGTCGATTCCGAACGCAGCGGCGGCGGCGCGGAACCAGTCGGTGGTGCCGATCACGCCGAACGGGAACAGCGCGTCGAGCCGCACCGCGCCGCGATCCTCGAGTGCGCGGGCGGTGTCGCCGAGGAACGGCTGGGCGAGCAGGTAGCGCGTGTCGGGACCGACGGCCGGCAGCGCGCCCGACCGGCGCGCGGGCAGGAATGCGACCGGACCGATCCCGAGCTGGGCGAACAGCCGCGCGAACTGGTCCTCGACAATATCGGGCAGGGTGCCGACGACCAGCAATTGCTGCGCAGCATGTTGCGCAGCAGGAAGCTGCGGCACGAGCGCGGCGAGGCAGGCATCCTCGCCTTCGGTGAAGGTCGTCTCGATGCCGCTGCCCGAATAGGACACGATGCGAACCACCGGATGGTGGCGCGTCGACAGCCGCTGCGCCGCCTTTGCCAGATCGAGCTTGATGACTTCGGACGGGCACGAGCCGACCAGGAACAGCATCTTGATGTCGGGACGGCGCGCGAGCAGTTCGGCGACGACGCGGTCGAGTTCCTCATGGCAATCGGCCATGCCGGCGAGGTCGCGTTCCTCGATGATTGCGGTGCCGAAGCGCGGCTCCGCGAACACCATCACCCCCGCTGCCGATTGCAGCAGATGCGCGCAGGTGCGCGAGCCGACGACGAGGAAGAAGGCGTCCTGCAGCTTGCGATGGAGCCAGATGATGCCGGTCAGCCCGCAGAAGACTTCGCGCTGGCCCCGCTCGCGCAGGACCGGCGCGCAATCGGCGGCACTGCCGGGCAGGGTGCTGGGGCGCAGCGCCTCGGGGAGCGTCAGCACGCTCATGCCGCCACCGCCCGCATCGGCGGCTCGGTCGCCGCCTGCAGCCGCGCCATCCGCAGCTTCCAGACGAACTGCCCCGCGTTGATGACGTAAGTGACATAGGCCGCCAGCGCGAGCAGCATCAGCGCGCGCTCGCCCAGCAGCCCCCAGCCGAGCGCCACCAGATAGGCGGTGTGCAGCGCCAGCACGAGCATCGAGAAGACATCTTCCCAGAAGAAGGCCGGCGCGAACAGCCATTTGCCGAACACGACCTTTTCCCAGATCGAGCCGGTGATCATGATCGTGTAGAGCGCAACCGTCTTGACGATCACCGATGCGGTCGCAGCGTCGGCACCTTCGCCGGTCGCAAGATAGCGCAGCACCAGCGCGAGGCTGACCAGAAAGATCAGGAACTGCACCGGCGCCAGCACGCCCTGCACGAGTGTCCACACACTCGCATCGCGGCGGCGGCGTTCCTCGGGAGTATAGAGCCCCGCAGTTTCCCGCTGGATCGCCCCTCCCGTCGCTGATGTCCGCGCCTGCATCGCTCTTGCGTCCTCAATGGACTTTCACTCGCTCGCAGACTGGCCCGCCCTGTCCAAAGTGTCAATAGAAACGAACGTCCATAAATTTGGACAGTTTGCGACGAGCCGAAAATTTCGATATTGTCACATCGTATCGACAGGCCTAGCCTTTCGACTCGACGGGGTGCGGGTCAAAAATGACGATCCCTGCCGTGGCTATGTTGCCATCTCACCAGGCTAGGAGAGCCGGGTATGTCGTCGCTGTTTTCCTATGGGCGTGCGCAGATCGCATCGGTTTCGCGTTGGCAATTGCCGGTACGGCGCGTGCGGCTCTGGGGTGACGCGGTCAAGATCGGAACGAAATCTTCGCATGCGCACCCAAGCGACGTCTCGCTGTCGGCAATGATCGAAGCCGAAATCATTCCGCGGCTGGTCGCCTCGCGGCCGGCCTCGCTGGCACCGGTCATTTCAGGTGTAACCGGCGGCGACGCGCCGTCGGATGGCCCGGCGAGCGCCGTCACCGATCGCGATGTCGAAGAATTCACGCCGCTGACCCTCTCGGCCGAAGCCGATGCGCTGATGGACTTTATCGAAGCGCTGATCGCTCGCGGCGTGCCGGTTGATACCGTGCTTGTCGATCTGCTTGCGCCGACCGCGCGCCAGCTCGGCCGATATTGGGAAGACGATGTCTGCGATTTCGTCGATGTGACGATGGGCCTGTGGCGTCTTCAGGAGATCGTCCACGAATTGTCGGCCTATTTGCCAGCGGCGACATGGAGCGGCCCGCGCTGGCGCGCGTTGTTCACGCCGATGCCCGGCGACCAGCACAGCTTCGGCTCGATCCTGCTCGACGAGATATTCGCACGCTCGGGCTGGTTCACCGATCGGCTGGGCGATGTGAGCGAGTCCGAACTGCTCGATCGGATCGCCGCAGACCCGTTCGATCTGGTTGGATTGACGGTCGGGTGCGAGTCTCATATGGCCGCGCTTCCCTCGCTCATCGAGGCAGTGCGGCGTGTTTCGGCGAACCCGCAGGTCTGCGTGATGGTGGGGGGGCAGGATTTTCGTCGAGGCGCCTGCGCGCGCGACCGAAGTCGGCGCCGATGGCACCGCGCCCGATGCCAGGATCGCGGTTCAGGTCGCCGGCCGGCTGGTCGGTGCGGTATCCCGGAGGGATTTCGCACGCGGGTGAGCTTCGATTCGCGAAGGAGCGCAGCAGTTCGCCAGTGAACAAGCACGTCACCCCCTTTGAGCCCCGGCTGTTCCAGCGGCCCGATGCCCTGCCCAAGGCGATTTCGCCGGGCATGGTCGCGTCGATGCTGGGGTCGGCGGGCGATCTGGCGTTCGTGCTCGATGCCGCGGGAGTGGTGCTTGACGTCGCGATCAGCGAATCGGGGCTCGCAACGCATGGTTTTGCCGATGCGATCGGGAAACCCTGGATCGACACCGTCACCGACGAAAGCCGCATCAAGGTAGCCGAGATGCTCGCCGACGCCGCGCGCGGCGTGGCCGGACGCTGGCGGCAAATCAATCATCCGACGACGAGTGGCGACATTCCGGTCAGGTACATGACCGTGGGTCTGGGCGAGGGGCGGGTGATCGCCATCGGTCGCGACATGCGCGATGCCGCCGTGCTCCAGCAACGGTTGCTTCAGGCGCAGCAATCGCTTGAGCGTGATTATCTGCGGCTGCGCCAGGCCGAGGCCCGGTACCGGCTGTTGTTCGATATGGCGACTGAACCCGTGTTGATCGTCGATGCCGCGACAAGGCGGATTCGCGAGGCCAATCCGGCGGCGCACCGGGTGCTTGGCGCCAAGCCCGGCACGCTGACCGATCAGCCGGTCAGCGGGATCGTGGCGCCCGATCATCGCGAAGCCTTTGTCGCGTATCTCGGTGGCGCCGAAGCGGCCGACGATGTCGCGCCGATCACTTTGCCGCTGCGCGGCGGCAACGGCGAAATGATGCTCTCCGCGCGGCTGTTTCGGCAGGCGCGGACCGCGATGTTGCTGGTCCGCGTCACGGCGAAGGAAAAGGACGAGCCGAAGCGACCGGACGGGGACATCCCCTGGGTCGATGTCGTCGAGCGGATGCCCGACGCCTTTGTCCTCACCGACAATGCGCTCAATATCCTGACCGCCAATGCGTCGTTCATTGAACTTGCGCAATTGCCGTCGCTCGATCGGGCGCGCGGCAATCGGCTCGACAGCTGGCTGGGGCGCCCCGGCGTCGACGTCGACCTGATCGTCGGCCAGCTGCGCGACCACGGCGCGGTACGCAATGTCGCCTCGGTGCTGCGCGGAGTCGACGGTGGCGTCGAGGAAGTCGAAGTGTCGGCAGTCGCGGCGCCTTATGGTGACAGTAGCTGCTTCGGCTTCACGATCCGGCTGGTCGGTCGCCGGCTGCGCGACCTGCCGACGGGCGACCAGCCGCTGCCCCGCTCGGTCGAGCAGCTGACCGATCTGGTCGGTCGCATGTCGCTCAAGGAAATCGTCCGCGAATCGACCGATTTGATCGAACGGCTGTGCATCGAAGCGGCGCTTGCGCACACTTCGGACAATCGCGCTTCGGCCGCCGAGATTCTTGGCGTCAGCCGCCAGAGCCTCTATTCAAAGCTGCATCGCCACGGACTCGGCAATCTTGTCGGCGACGACGGCTGACGGCTGAAAGCCGACGGCAGCCATTGCCGTCGCGTGAATGGACAGCGACTGTCCAAAAATACTGACAATCTTGATTGACGCTTGAGTTTGTCAGGCATAGCCTCACCTTATGGCTCGAAGCTCCGCCACGCTTGCCTTTGCGCCGCCGCCGCGGCTGCGCGACGTGGTGGAATTGCTCAAGCCGATCACCTGGTTCCCGCCGATCTGGGCGTTCATGTGCGGCGTCGTCTCGTCGGGCGAAGCATGGGGCCCGCGACTGCCGTTCATCATCCTCGGCTTCCTGCTGACCGGCCCCTTGGTGTGCGGCACCAGCCAGGCGATCAACGACTGGTTCGACCGGCACGTCGATGCGATCAACCAACCCGACCGGCCGATCCCGTCAGGGCGGATCGCGGGGAATTGGGGGCTGCGGATCGCCATTATCGGCTCGCTGCTGTCGGCTGCTGCATCGCTGCTGGCAGGCCCTTGGGTGTTCGGCGCGACCTGCCTCGCGCTGGCGGCTGCTTGGGCCTATAGCGCGCCGCCGTTTCGCGCCAAGATGAGCGGCATCTGGGGGCCGGGTCTGGTCGCGATCAGCTATGAAGGCCTGACCTGGTTCACCGGTGCGAGCGTGATGGCGGGCGGGCTGCCGTCGGCGCCGGTGCTCGCGGTGTTGCTGCTCTACAGCCTCGGCGCGCATGGCATCATGACGCTCAATGATTTCAAGGCGGTCGAGGGCGACCGCGCGATGGGTATCCGCTCGCTCCCCGCCACGCTCGGCATCGACCGCGCGGCGCGCGTCGCCTGTTGGGTGATGGCCGTACCGCAGGCAGTGGTGATCGCGATCCTGTTCCAGCTCGATCATTTCGGCGCCGCAGCAATCGTAACGGTGTTGCTGGTCGCGCAACTGGTGCTGATGCGCCGCCTGCTAGCCGATCCGGTCGGCAACACGCCGTGGTACAATGCGACCGGCACGACGCTGTCGGTGCTGGGAATGCTTGCCTCGGCACTGGGCCTTGGCGGCGTGCTGCCGATATGAAGCCGCTCGGCTGGATCGGCATCGCCCGGCTGGGGCTGGTGCAATTTTCGATCGGCGCGGTCGTGATGCTGTCGTCGTCGCTGCTCAACCGGCTGATGGTGGTTGAATATGGACTGCCGGCAGCGGTGCCTGCAGGGCTGGTCGCATGGCATTACGCCGTGCAGCTCTCGCGTCCCGTTTGGGGGCATGGCTCCGACCGCGGCCACCGGCGCACGCCGTGGATCATCGGCGGCATGGTGTTGCTGGCGGGCGGGGCGATGCTGGCAGTCGCATCGCTCGGCGAACTCGGGCGCGGAAGCGTGCTCGGTTTTGCGATGGCAATCCTTGCCTTCACGATCATCGGCGCGGGCGTCGGCGCGGCAGGCACGTCGCTGCTCGCCCTGCTGGCAACACGGACGGCGCCCGAACGGCGCGCGGCGGCGGCTGCGATCACCTGGATCATGATGATCGTCGGCATCGTCATTACCGCAGGCGTTGCCGGGCGGCTGATCGATCCCTTTACCCCGGCGCGACTCATGCTGGTGGCGGGCGGCATTACAGGCGGCGCGGTCCTGGTCTCGCTGATCGGCGTGTGGGGCGTCGAAGGCAGGGCGCTGGCGAGCGCGTCCGCCGCCGACGCACCACCCACGCAGTCGTTCGTCGAGGCAGTGCGCGAAATGCTCGCCGAACCCGAGGCGCGCCACTTCACGGGCTTCGTCTTTCTCGCGATGCTCGCTTATTCGATGCAGGATCTGGTGCTCGAGCCCTTTGCCGGGCTCGTTTTCGGCATGACGCCGGGCCAGTCGACCCAGCTTTCGGGAACGCAGCATAGCGGGGTGCTGCTGGGCATGATTCTGGTGGGCGTCGGCGCGAGCGCCTTTGGCGGCGGCAGCCCGCGCGTGCTGCGGCGTTGGATCGTCGGCGGCTGCGTCGGCTCGGCGCTGGCGCTGGTCGGGTTGGGGCTTGCCGCGCGTGCCGGGCCAGGCTGGCCGCTGACGGCGAATATCTGGGTGCTCGGCTTTGCCAATGGCGTGTTCGCCGTCGCCGCGATCGGCGCGATGATGAGCCTTGCCGGCGCCGCCGGACCGCAGCGCGAGGGCGTGCGGATGGGCGTCTGGGGCGCGGCGCAGGCAATCGCCTTCGGACTTGGCGGGCTGACCGGGGCGGTCGGCGTCGACATCGCGCGCGCGGTCGCAAAGGCCGATGCGCCTGCGTTCACGCTCGTCTTCGCGTGCGAAGGAGCATTGTTTCTTGCGGCGGCATGGCTCGCCGTGGGCGTCGGGCGCGGGGCGATTGCCCGCCAACGGAGGGCTTTGGCATGAAGCATGATTTCGATGTCGTCGTGGTTGGCGGCGGCCCCTCGGGCGCGACTGCCGCGACCGATCTGGCTCGGGCGGGCCACCATGTCCTGCTGCTCGACCGTGCAGGGAGGATCAAGCCGTGCGGCGGTGCCATTCCGCCCCGGCTGATCAAGGATTTCGACATTCCCGACCACCTGCTGGTCGCCAAGGCAACCGCCGCGCGCATGATCGCGCCATCGGCAAAGGCGGTCGAAATGCCGGTCGGCGACGGCTTCGTCGGCATGGTCGATCGCGACGTGTTCGACGAATGGCTGCGCGCGCGCGCGGCGCTGGCTGGGGCCGAGCGGCGCACGGGCACGTTCGACCGGATCGAGCGCGACGCCGACGGCACTGCCGTGATCGTCTACACCGAAGCACGCGGCGGGCAGGAGCAACGCGTCCGCACGCGTGCCGTTATCGGCTGCGACGGCGCGCGATCGGGCGTCGCGCGGCACGCGATCAAGGGCGCGCGCACCAAATTCGTCTTTGCCTATCATGAAATCGTTCGCGCACCCGCCGAACATTATGATTTCCGGCCCGAACGCTGCGATGTCGTCTATCAAGGTGCGATCTCGCCCGATTTCTACGGCTGGGTGTTCCCGCACGGCGAGACCGCGAGCATTGGCGTCGGCAGCGCCAACAAGGGTTTTGCCCTGCGCGACTCGTGCGCGCGGCTGCGGGCGCAAAGCGGGCTGGCCGGCTGTGAGACGATCCGCCGTGAAGGCGCGCCGATCCCGCTCAAGCCTTTGTCGCGCTGGGACAATGGCCGCGATGTCGTGGTCGCAGGCGATGCAGCGGGCGTCGTCGCGCCGGCATCGGGCGAGGGGATATACTACGCAATGAGCTGCGGCCGCCTCGCCGCCGAAGCCGTCACCCAATTCCTCGCCACCGGCAAGCCCGCCGCGCTGCGGCAGGCACGCAAGCGCTTCATGCGCGCACATGGCCGGGTCTTCTGGGTGCTCGGCATCATGCAGCACTTCTGGTACCGCAGCGACAAGCGCCGCGAGCGCTTTGTCACCATTTGCGAGGACAAGGACGTGCAGCGGCTGACCTGGCAGGCCTATATGAACAAGGAACTCGTGCGCGCCGAGCCGATGGCGCATGTGCGCGTGTTCGTGAAGGACATGGGTCATTTGCTGGGGCTGACTGCCTGAGCATGTCGAAGCCAATGCCGCGCCTCTGGATGTTCCCGATCGTCGTCGGCGGCTTGGTGGCTGCGCTGGTCGCGATCATGGGACTGACGATCGCGCTGCCCGACGCTTGGTATCACCAGCTCGTGCTGCCGCGCTGGGCGCCGCGCGACGATGTGTTCGGGCTGGTGTGGATGATCGTCTATGGAGTCACCGCGATTGCCGTCGTCACCGGCTGGCGAGCGATGCCGACGCGCGAAGGTGACTGGCTGATCGGCTTGTTCGCGACCTCGGGCTTCCTCAACATATTGTGGAGCCTGTTGTTCTACCGCCTCCACCGACCCGACTGGTCGCAGGTCGAAGTGATCCTGTTCTGGATTTCGGCGCTGGCGCTGGTCGTGCACAGCTGGCGCTGGTCGATCACGGCGGCGCTGATGTTCATGCCCTATCTCGGCTGGGTGACGTTCACCGGCTATCTCAATCTGGTGATCGTGCGGCTGAACGGTCCGTTCGGCTGAGCCGCACCTCGCCATCTCGGATGGCAGACAGCAAAAAGGGCGGACCTGTCGCCAGGCCCGCCCCGTCTGTTCGTGATCGAGTGACTTACTTGAGCGTCGACAGATAAGCGATCGTGTCGGCGCGCTGCTGCGGGTCGGGCATGCCCGGATAGGTCATCTTGGTGCCCGGAACCACGCGCTGCGGCTTTTCGAGATACTGGAACAGCTTTTCGGGCGTCCAGGTGATGCCGCTGTTCTTGTTGGCTGCCGAATAGGTGTAGCCTTCGACCGTGCCGGCCGCGCGACCCACGATCCCCTTCAGCATCGGGCCGATCATGTTTTTGTCGGGCGCATGGCAAACCTTGCACGCGATGAAGGCCTTCTCGCCCTTCGCAGCATCGCCCGTGAACGAAGCGAACTTCGCGCCCGACAGCGTGTCGGTGTTATCCGCGGCAACTGCGCCAGCGGCGGGAGCGGCTGCGGGTGCTGCCGTGTTGGCAGTCGCTTCCGGCGCCGCAGCGGCAGTGGGCTCAGCGGCCGGCGTGCTGGCAGTTTCTTCGGCCGGCTTCTGCGAGCATGCGGCCAACGCAAAAACCGACAGAGCCACGCCAAATGCGATCCGGCCCATCGGCGTCGACGATTGTGAGTGCATCTTGTCCTGCTCCTACCCATTCAAGCCGGCGATCCCGGCGAAAACACTCGCTGATTCGGTCAAGTGTTGCCGCACCGATACACCGATTCGCGCGACAGCAAAATTCACTTCGCATCATCCTGACTACGGGCTTAAGGCCTGATCGGCGCCCACGGACCCAAAACCGGGGTTCGCGCGTTGGGGCGCGCTATGGCAAGATTCTGGTTGATCACGAATTCCGCCTCGGGCTCGACGAGCGACGACCAGCAGGCCGCACTGCTGCAGCGGCTTCAAGAGCGGGGCTTTACCAAGGCCGGGGTGACCAACTTTCCCGATGATCCATTGCCCAGCATCGATGAACTGGATCAGGCCGGGGTCACGCTTGCCGTTCTCTATGCCGGCGACGGCACGATCAATGCGGCGATCCGCACGCTCGATTGCTGGCGCGGTGCCGTGTTGATTCTGCCCGGCGGGACAATGAACCTGCTTGCCCGCACGCTGCATGGGGATGCCGATTTGCTGACCATCATCGATCGCGCGGATGTCTACGCGCCACGCGTCGCCTTGCCTGTCGTCGAGGCCGGGGAGGCGCATGCCTTTGTCGGCTTGCTGCTGGGGCCGGCGGCGAACTGGGCACATGCGCGCGAAGCCGTGCGCGCAGGCCGGATCCGCGCCATGTTCCGCGCCGTCGCGCATGCATGGCGTCGCACTTTTGGGCGCGGTATTCGCGTCATCGGTGCCGATGGGCTGCCGCGCCAGGCACAGGCAGTGTTCGTGCAGGCGGACCGCGACAAGCTGCGCGTCGCCGCGATCGATGCGCGCGACTGGCGAACGATATTGGCGCTCGGCTGGGAATGGATCACGGGCGACTGGATCAATGCAGCGGCGGTGCACGAGGTGCGTGCGCACACGCTGCGTACTGCCGAACGGCGCCCGGTACTCGCGCTGTTCGACGGCGAACCGGTGAAGCTGTCGCCCGACGTCACGATTCGCGCTGGCCGCACCGCGCCGCTGTTCGTGCAGACGCGCGTGGGGTGATGGCGACGCTGTTCCATGTCAGCGACATCCATTTCGGCGCCGAGGATCGCGCCGCGATCGACTGGTTCGTGGCAACGACGCGCGCAGAACAGCCCGATGCAGTGGTGGTGACCGGCGATTTGACGATGCGGGCGCGTCACGCCGAGTTCGCCGTCGCTTCCCGATGGCTCGAAAGCCTGGGGCGGCCGGTAACGGTGGAAGTCGGCAATCACGATTTGCCCTATTTCAATCCGTTCGCGCGCTTCCTTCAGCCCTATGCGCGCTATCGACGGTTCGAACGACTGGTCGAACGCCCGCTGGAGATTGCCGGCGTCGCTATAGTTCCTTTGCGCACCACCGCGCGCTTTCAGTGGCGGCTCGACTGGTCGAAGGGGCATGTCAGTAGCGCCGAACTGGCGGGAACGGTGCAGCAGGCCGAGGCACTGGCACGCGATTGCTTCACTATCGTCGCGGCGCACCACCCGCTGGTCGAGGCCGGGACGCGCGGCACCGCGCACACGCGCGGCGGCGCAGCGGCGCTGGAACGGCTGGCGATGGCGGGGGTTCGCGCGGTGCTATCGGGCCATGTCCATGATCCGTTCGATCGCATCGTCGATCTTGGTGCGCAGCGGATACGGCTGATCGGCGCAGGCACCTTGTCGGCACGGATCCGCAGCACGCCGCCTTCGTTCAACGAACTGCGCGTGGCGGGCTGCGATGTCGACGTGAAGGTACGAACAATGGCTTAGGCAATGGCCTGACCGAACACGATCACATTGCCGTCGGGCGCGCGGATCATCAATTCGCGCTGCCGATAGGGCTGGTCGATTGGCCCCATGACATCGCCCGGCGGCAACATCGCGAGTTGCGGCCCGATCGCCTCATGGATTTTGGCGAGATCGCGCACGTCGACATAATAAGTAAAGCCGCGATGCGGCACGCCGCGCTCATTCGGGTCGCGATTTTCCAGGATGCGGATGCCGGCACCTTCGAGCGCGACATAGGCATAGCCCGGCTGCTGGAATTCGACCGCGAAGCCCAAAATGTCGACGAAGAATTTCAGCGCTGGCTCCAGCTCTGCGACGTGCATGAACGGCGTAATCTGGATGACGTTGTCGGCCATGACCAAACGACTATCATCTGCGTGCGCGATCGCAAGCTGGCTTAGCGGAGCCAGCGGCGCATGGCAGGGTAGCGTGGCTCTCCGGTCAAGGAAGCCTCGTTCTTGTCGGCGGCCATCCCGAACCATTCGAGCATCGGGACGCCGATATAGCGGCCAGCATCGAAATTCTCGACAATCGCGGCCGCGCTGCCGCGATAGCCGTTCGGATGAAACACTACAGCCGGGTCGAGTCCGATCGCGCGCGCGGCGGCGTAGGACCATGCAATCGCGGCCATTTCTTCGCCGGGGTCGGTCGACACGACGGACAGGTCGGGGCGCGTCGCCGGATCGCTGACCGCGATATGCCCGGCTTCGTGGAGCAGGTCGCCGGGATAGGCGAGGCGATCGGGATCATAGACGATGCCGCCATGGCGGACGATAAGTCCCGGCAGAAAACTATCGTCCGGGACCACGCCGACGGTAACTGTAATGCCGACGCCTTCGATGAAGGCGATCATCTGCTCGGTCACGGTTGCGGCCATGCGCGCGATCCTGACCGAGCCGCCGCCAACGAACAAGGGCGGCCCGCTGCTGGACCGCCCTTGCTATCGTTGATATTGAGCAAAGCTCGGCATTGCAGGCGCAATCCCGAACCACCTGACCCTTAGCGCTTCGAGAACTGGAAGCTGCGGCGGGCCTTGGCGCGGCCGTACTTCTTGCGCTCGACGGTGCGGCTGTCGCGGGTCAGGAACCCTGCTGCCTTCACCGGCGCGCGCAGCACCGGCTCATAGCGAGTCAACGCCTGGCTGATGCCATGCTTGACCGCGCCCGCCTGGCCCGACAGGCCACCGCCCTTGACCGTGCAGACGACGTCATACTGGCCTTCGCGCTCGGCAACGCCGAACGGCTGGTTGATGACGAGGCGCAGCGTCGGGCGCGCGAAATAGACTTCCTGATCGCGGCCGTTGATCGTGATCTTGCCCGAACCGGGCTTGATCCAGACGCGCGCGACCGCGTCCTTGCGGCGGCCGGTCGCATAGGCGCGGCCCTGCTTGTCGATGATAGCTTCGCGCAACGGCGCAGGTTCGGGCGCGGGACCCGAGTTGCTGGCGGGCATGACGTCGCCGAGCGTTGCAGCAGCAGGCGCTGCTGCGCGCGGCTGGTTCGCGAGGTCGGCGAGATCGGAAAGCGACTGACGATTATCGGACATTAGTTGCCCACCTTGTTCTTGCGGTTCATGCTCGCGATGTCGAGCACCTGCGGGTTCTGGGCTTCGTGCGGGTGGTTCGGGCCAGCGAAGACGCGCAGGTTGCGCATCTGGTCGCGACCCAGCGGCCCGCGCGGGATCATCCGCTCGACGGCCTTTTCCAGCACGCGTTCGGGGAAGCGGCCTTCGAGCACCTTGCCGGCGCTGATGCCCTTGATCCCGCCGGCATAGCCGGTGTGCTTGTAATAGATCTTGTCCTTCAGCTTCTTGCCGGTGAACCGGATCTTGTCCGCGTTGATGACGATGACATTGTCACCGCAATCGACGTGCGGGGTGAAGCTCGGCTTGTGCTTGCCGCGCAGGACATTGGCGATGATCGTCGCCGCGCGACCGACCACCAGACCATCGGCATCGACGATATGCCACTTCTTTTCCACTTCGTGCGGCTTGGCCGACTTGGTGGTCTTCATCAGCGCCTTCATGGGGCCAGGACCTTCTTCGCGTTAAAACAAATGCGCCGCCCCGGGTGCGGAGCGGCGACTGTGGCAGCCCATTGCTACGCATGGGCGCCAAAGTCAAGCAATCCAGCGCTTTTGCTGACGGGTATTATAGTACCTTGAGTGAAATCGCATTGCTGACGACCGTTTCCGACTGTCGCCGGTCCGCGCCGGTGCCGATCGTCGAGGTCCGGCGGGTGCGCGTTTCGATGATCAACCCGCGCGCCGCGTCGATCCGCTCGTGGCGCGCGATAGCCAGGTGCGCGGTGGGGGCGACATCGCCTTCGGCGACCGAGTCGATCATGAGCGCGGCCTCGCTGATCGTTACGGTTTCTGACCCGGCAAGCGTTGTCACCTTGCCCGTCGGGTCGCGCGTCGGGAGCGTTATCGCGCGCGTGCCGGGCTGGCGGTCAGCGAGCGGGCCGGCGACGAGCGCACTGATCATCGACCCGAGCAGCGCACGCCGCCGCTCGGGTGGCATCGTGCGAAACGGTGCGACCAATGCCTGCAGGTTGCGCGCGCGCTGCGCATCGAGCGCGCTCTTGCCGCGCACCATGCCTTCGATCGCGTCGCAGAATATCGACCAGAGCGCTTCTTCGTCGGCGATCGCGACAACTGCGCCGTTACGATTGAGCTCGAAGCGGATCGGCCGGCCCTTCAGCGCCGCAATTCCGGCGCCGAACATCGCGCCCGCATCGCCCGCCGCATGGCTTTCGCTGACAACCATCACCTCGGCGCGATAGCCGGAAGCAGTGCGGGTAAAGACGATCTCGCGTTCGCTGACATAACGCTGGGTGCCGCTCGGCTCGATCCGCTCCTCGGTCAGCAGCTGGCGCAGCGGCTGCCCCTCGGGGGGCAGGAAACGGGCGTGGACTTCGCTGGCGGCGAGCAGCCAGGGCAGGGCGCCGATGACGGCGCTAGCGCGCGGCGCCACGCCGTCCCAGCGCATGCGCTGCCCAAACCGTCGCGACCAGCAGCAGCGCGGCATTGGCCTGATGGGCAACCGCGATCACGATCCAGACGCCGCTCAGCAAGGTTGCGATGCCGAGTGCGATCTGAAGGATAACCAGCCCAGCGACGAGCATTGCCGCCCGAGGAGCGCCGCTGTGCGAGGCGCGCCAGGCAAGCAGCCCGAGCGCGGCGGCAGCGGCGAACGCCAGCCAGCGGTGAATGAACTGCACCACCACCGGATTGTCGACGGGATTGCGCCAGCTGGGATCGAGCATCGGCGTGCTGCCCGGGAACCAGGCATCGCCCATCAGCGGCCAGCTTGCGAATGCATAGCCCGCATCGAGTCCCGCCGTGAACGCCCCGTAGACGATCTGCGCGAACAGCAGCACAAGTGCGGCAATCGCTACCGGTCGCCACGCTGCCGGTCGAGCGAAGGGCACAAGGTGCAGCGCGCGCAGGTCGAGCGCCGTCCACACGACACCGGCCAGCAGCCCCAGCGCGGTGGTCAGATGTACCGCCAGTCGGACATGGCTGACATCGGTGCGCACCGACTGGCCGGAGGCGACCATCCACCAGCCGATCGCTCCCTGCAGGCCCCCGAGCGCAAGAATCGCCACGAGGCGCCAGCCATAGCCCGCCGGAATGGCGCGCCGCACCGCGAACCACAGCAACGGCAGCGCAAAGGCCATGCCGATCAGCCGGCCGAACAGCCGGTGGGCATATTCCCAGAAGAAAATCCCCTTGAACCCGGCGAGCGTCATGCCGCGGTTGATCTGGGTATATTCCGGGATCTTCTTGTAATTATCGAACTCGGCTTGCCACGCCGCATCGGTCATGGGGGGCAGGGTGCCGCTGATCGGCTTCCACTGGGTGATCGACAGCCCCGATTCGGTCAGCCGGGTAATCCCGCCGATCATGACCATCGCGACGATCATCGCGGCGACGACGAACAGCCAGATCGCCATGGCCCGTGGACGAGTGCGCGAAATCTTGTCGCTTTGCATCAGCATCGCTGCGCCATAGCGGGATGATGGCGACACGTCACCTGTCCGATGGTCGGTGGCCTGCCGCCACCGTGGTGCCGATCCCACGGCGCGCAAAAAATGATCGGCGCGCTCGCGATGATATGTTGTAACTTGTGCGGTGACGTGCCACATGGCGCACATCATGGGTTATGCTGCTTCCCGTCCGCTGCTGCCGATCGCCCCGACCGGGCTCGATCGCTGGGCGATTGGCTTGTCCGGGCTTTGCGCTGTGCATTGCTTTGCCAGCGCGGTTCTGGTCGCGCTGGCGGCTTCGGCGGGCGGTCTGCTGCTCAATCCGCTTGTCCATGAAATCGGTTTGTCGATTGCCATTCTGCTTGGCGCGGTTGCGCTGGGGCGCGGCGTCTTCCGTCACGGCTATGTCACGCCGCTCGCGATTGGATCGTTCGGGCTGGGCGTCATGGCGGGCGCGATCACCTTGCCGCACGACGGCGAGCTCGAGACGATCTGGACGCTGGTCGGCGTGGGCCTGCTGGCGCTCGGACATGATCTGAATCACCGCGCGAGCAACTGACGGCCATCGCGCGGCTTGCTCACGGGGCCGCGCAGGCTTAATTCGAACGCATGGCCGATCATATTCATCACGAACATCACGGCGCCGATCTGGCCAGTGCTGCGCAGGCAACGCTTGAGCGGTCGGGTGAGCAATGGACGGCGATGCGCGCCAGCATCTTCGAGGCACTGTCGAGCTTCGACCGACCGGCATCGGCCTATGACATTGCCGATGCGGTGTCGAAGATGCAGGGACGGCGGGTCGCAGCCAACAGTGTCTACCGCATTCTCGACCTTTTCGTGGTCGCCAATCTTGCCCGTCGAGTCGAAAGCGCGAACGCCTATGTCGCCAACGCGCATCCCGATTGCCTGCACGATTGCATCTTCCTCGTGTGCGACAACTGCGGCCAGACGCTCCATATCGACGACGACAAATTGTCGCGCGGGGTCCGTTCGGCAGCGGTCGCGGCAGGCTTCGCTCCCGAACGTCCGGTGATCGAAGTCCGCGGCAAATGCGCTGATTGCGCCTGAGCCGAAGCTTTCGGGCCGGGCAGCTATGCCGCCCGGCCCGTTTCCTCACCCTTCGCCCAGATAATGGGATTGCGCGGCGTCGGTCGCGTTGATCGCAACCACAGCGCGCTTGCCTGGACGGCGACGGCGCGGGGTGCCGATCGCGATTACACGCTCAAGCATTTCCTGCCCTTCCGCCCACCAGCCGAGTCGGCTGTCGGCATTCAGATGGCCTTGTGCGCCGGCATTGACAAAATGGCTGCCCCAACTGCTCGCCAGCGCTGCCGCCCGGTCGATTTCGATCCACGGATCGTCGCTGCTCGCAACCAGGATCGAAGGAAAGGGCAGCCCTCGCTGTGGCGCCGGGCGGAAGCTGTGTAGTTCGGCGCGCGCGTCGGGCCGGTCGACATCGGGCGGCGCGACCAGCAGCGCACCGACGACGCGCTTGGTGATCGCAGGATCGGCCAGTTCCGCCCACCACGCAACCGCCAGCACGCCCAGGCTGTGTGCGGCAAGTACCGTCGGCTGACCCACCGCGCGGATCGTCTGGTCGAGCTTGCTGACCCAGCCGTTGCGGTGCGGCCCTTGCCACATGCCGAGTTCGACCCGGACCGTGTCGAGGCGAGATTCTTCCCACAACGTCTGCCAATGCGAGGGGCCCGAGCTGCCGAGCCCAGGAACTGTCAGAACGAGGGGGGGACTGCTGTCATCAAAGGGGACTTGTCGCATGTTCCTTCTCCTGTGGCGATCGGTCGCAAGGGGGACGACGACTGAACGCGCAGGAGTGAGGTTATTCCTATTAAATCCATCGGCAATAGGCGTTGCGCCCAATCGAAGACGGCTTGCGGCAAGGCGATCGCGCGCGCAGGAGGGGGGCATGGCGAAGGTCAGGATCGATCAGCTGATCGTCGAGCGCGGGCTCGCCGAAAGCCGTGCACGGGCGCAGGCGCTGGTCATGGCGGGGCTCGTCTTCGTCGCCACCAGGCGCATCGACAAGCCGGGCCAGATGGTTGCCGATGATGCCGCCATCGACGTGCGCGGCCGCGATCATCCCTGGGTGTCACGCGGGGGCGTCAAGCTCGCGCACGGGCTCGACCATTTCGGCTGGGACGTGACGGGCGCGGTCGCGATCGACGTGGGGTCGTCGACCGGCGGCTTCACCGATGTCTTGCTGACGCGCGGCGCCGCGCGCGTCTATGCGGTCGACAGCGGCACCAACCAGCTCGCGTGGAAGCTGCGCGAGGATCCTCGCGTCATCGTCCACGAACAGACTAGCGCGCGGGTGCTGACGGCCGCGCATATTCCCGAGGCCGTCGATCTGATCGTCTGTGATGCAAGCTTCATCGGCCTTGCCAAGGTGCTGGCAGTGCCAATCGGCTTTGCCCGTCCCGGTGCAAGGTTGCTGGCGCTGATCAAGCCGCAGTTCGAGGCCGGGCGCGACGAAGTCGGGCGCGGTGGTGTCGTCCGCGATACGGCAGTGCACGCGCGCGTTTGCGCATCGGTCGCGGCCTGGCTCGAAAGCCTCGACTGGCGCGTCGCAGGCGTAGTGCCGAGCCCGATCACCGGCCCGGAAGGCAATGTGGAATTTCTGATCGCCGCAATTGCGCCCGACCCCGCACTGCAACAATAGGCGATTATCCGGATGCTCGGTCGCCCGGTTCGTGTCATAAGCGTGTCGATTTGGTGGCTCAGGCTCGTCCATCGCCTGAAACGGCCTTTACGGGGGTAATGTGCGCGAAATTGCATCCAAGGGACAGTTGCGACTGGCCTTTTTACGCTGGGCGGTGGTGACTGTGCCATTTGTCCTGCTGCTCGGCTTCCTGTCCGCCCGCAGCGTTTCGGTCGGCTCGGCCAATCGTTGGTATGCAGCGCTTGCCAAGCCCGAGCTGACGCCCCCCGACTGGGCGTTTCCGGTGGCTTGGACCACCCTCTATGCCCTGCAAGGCATTGCGCTTGCCATGATCATTCATGCGCGGGGATCGAGCTGGCGGGTGCAGGCGATTATCGCTTTCCTCGTCCAGCTGGCGATCAACCTTGCCTGGTCGCCGATATTCTTCGGGCTGCACCGCGTGGTGCTGGCCGAAATCGTGATCGGCGCGATGTTCATTGCCGCGCTGGTGACGACGCTGTTGTTCGGGCGGATCCGGGCAGCGGCTGCGGCGCTGATGCTGCCATATCTGGCGTGGATCCTGTTCGCTGGCTATCTCACCTGGCAGATCGACCAGCTCAACCCGCAGGCGGAAACGCTTGCGCCCGGCGCATCGAGCACCCAGATACTCAATTGAAATTTCCGGGACCCGACCAAGATGCAAACTGAAAACCGCCTGTTCGATGATCTTGCCAAGCTGCTCAACGGCGCCGCCGGCACGATTGCCGGCATGGGCCGCGAAGCCGAGGCAAGCGCGAAGGCGCATGCACGCGAATGGATCGGCGGGCTCGATTTCGTCAGCCGCGACGAATTCGAAGCAGTGAAGGCAATGGCCGCCGCCGCTCGCGATGAGGCCGAGGCGCTGCGCGCGCGGCTCGACGCGCTCGAAGCTGCGAACGCGGCCAGCTGAGCGCCTTTTCCACAGCTTTCTGGGGCAAGCCCGCGCGATCGCTCTTGCCGCGCGCGGACGGCCTTGCCACGCCTGCGGTCGAGTGAAGTTAAGGACATGTTGACCGATGCTGAGTGAAGTGGACGACGACCGCGACGACGCCGCGCCGATCGACATGCTCGAAAGCTATTACGCCGCGCATGGCTGGAATTTCGATCGCCAGGATGACGAGATTGTTGCCCAAGTGAAGGGCAGCTGGACCGAATATGAACTGCGCGCGCTGTGGCGCGAAGAGGACAGCGTCCTCCAGTTCCTCGCTTTCCCCGACATCCGCGTTACCGACGAACGCCGCAGCGCCATCTATGAAGCGATTGGGCTGATCAACGAACAGCTGTGGGTCGGCCATTTCGAACTGTGGTCGACGAGCGGCATCCTGCTCTATCGCCACGCGGCGATGATCGACGGCAGCGACGGTGGCACAATGTCGCTTGCCGCTGCCGAACTGGTGATCGAATCGGCGATCGACGAGTGCGAGCGCTTCTACCCCGTGTTCCAGTTCGTGCTGTGGGGCGGCAAGAGCCCAAAGGACGCCCTTGCAGCGGCGCTCACCGAAACTCAGGGCGAAGCATGACGGTCGGCGCGTGATCCGCCGCCTCTGGCTGGTCGGCTGCGGCAACATGGCGGGCGCCATGCTGCGCCAGTGGCTGGCCAGCGGCACGCTGGCAGCGGCGGATGTGGTGGTCGCCAATCGCACCGACCGCGACTTGCCACCGGGGGTGGCGCAGGGGCGCGCCTTTCCCGAAGGGCCGCTGCCCGACGCGGTACTGCTGGCCATGAAGCCGCAGCAGATCGATGAGGTCGCCGCACGGCATGGCGCGGCAATCGCCGGTGTACCGCTCCTGATTTCGATTTTGGCGGGGGTGGAGGAAGCTGCCGTTGCGCGGCGCTTCGGTGCCGGGGCGATCGTGCGGGCGATGCCCAATCTGCCGGTCGGGATCGGCAAGGGCGTAGTGGCGTTGCACAGCGACTCCGCCCCAGCACCGGTTCGGGCGGATGTTGCCGCGCTAATGGCGCCGCTGGGCTTGGTCGAATGGGTCGCGCCCGATTTGTTCGATGCCGTCACCGCGCTGGCGGGGAGTGGGCCGGGGTTCCTCTATCGCTATATCGACGCGATGACGGCTGCGGGGGCGGCGATCGGCATTCCTGCTGATCAGGCGGCACGGCTCGCGCTCGCGACGGTCGAGGGGTCGGCACTGCTGGCGGCTGCGGCCGATGCGCCGCCGGCGGTGCTCGCCGATCGCGTCGCCAGCCCCGGCGGATCGACGCGCAAGGGGCTGGATGTGCTCGATCGCGACGCTGCGCTGGTCCGGCTGCTCACCGAGACGCTCGAAGCCGCCACCGCGCGCAATGCTGAAATGGCGGCGGCGGCGCGTTAGCCGAGCGTCGCCACCAACCTTTTCTGCTCGGGCGACATCAACCCGTCGAGCACGGCCCAGAACCCGCCGACCGCGCCTTGCCCCGCGCTCGCATAGGCGCTCGCCAGCGTGCTGCGCATGCGTTCGAACAAATCGCCTTCCAGCGCTGCGCCCGCGTCGGTGAGCCGCAACAGCCGCTGGCGTCGGTCTTGCACGCCGGGCCGGATCTCGACCAGGGCGCGCTCGCCAAGCTCGGTCAGCACGCGCCCAAGCGATTGCTTGGTCACGCCGAGAAAACCCAGCAATTGCGTCACCGTCAGGTCGGGCTTGCGCGCGATGAAATAGAGCGCCCGGGCGTGCGCGCGCCCCAATCCATGCGCGTCGAGCGTCGCATCGATCGCCCGCAGCAGCGCAGCATGGCCGAAGACCATCAGCTCGATCCCGCGCCGCACTTCGGCTTCGCGCAGAAACAGGGCAGAGGCAGCGGGGGTGGTCATGTTGCCGAGATTGGCGGGTTCGCCTAAGGGGTCAAGCCTTCCGAACAAAATCGCGCTGGTGACCCATATGCTTGACACCCCTTCAGCCGCAGGCGACGCCCCCGGCGCGACCCGTTTTTCGATTGCGCAGCACCCCGCGCCGACGCCTGCCGACGCGCGCGACAGCCTCATCGAGAATCCTGGTTTCGGACGCGTGTTCACCGACCACATGATCACGATCCGCTATAGCGAGGGGCAGGGCTGGCACAGTGCGACGATCGGCCCGCGTCAGCCCTTGTCGTTCGATCCATCGACAGCAGTGCTGCATTATGCGCAGGAAATTTTTGAAGGCATGAAGGCGTACCGCCTCGACGACGGCGGTACCGCGCTGTTCCGGCCCGACGCCAATGCCGCGCGCTTCCGCGCCTCGGCCGAGCGCATGGCGATGGCGCCGCTGCCTGAGGCGATGTTCGTCGATGCGGTAAAGGCGCTGGTCCGTGCCGAACGTGAGTGGATTCCGACCGTGCCGGGCGGTGCGCTCTATCTGCGCCCGTTCATGATCGCGAGCGAAGTGTTCCTCGGCGTGAAGCCGTCCGCCGACTATATTTTCGCCGTGATTGCCTCATCGGTCGGCGCCTATTTCAAGGGCGAGGCACCCGCCGTGTCGCTGTGGGTTTCGACCGATTATACGCGCGCGGCTCCGGGTGGAACGGGCGCGGCGAAATGTGGTGGCAATTACGCGGCCAGCCTGATCGCGCAGGCAGAAGCGACGCGGCGCGGCCACGATCAGGTGCTGTTCCTCGATGCAGTCGAGCGCCGCTGGATCGAGGAACTGGGCGGCATGAACATCTTCTTCGTGTTCGACGATGGCTCGCTGCTGACGCCACCGCTCGGCGGCACGATCCTGCCCGGCATTACGCGCGATTCGCTGATCACGCTGGCGCGCGACCGTGGCCTTGCCGTCCGCGAGGCGCCGTATGCGATCGATCAGGCGCGCGATGATGCGCGCAGTGGCCGACTCGTTGAGGCCTTCGCCTGCGGCACCGCGGCCGTGGTTACCTCGATCGGATCGATGACCTTGGGTGACGATCGCTTCGTGATCGGCAGCGGCGGCCCGGGGCAAGTGACCGGCGCGCTGCGGTCAGCACTCGTCGATGTCCAGCTCGGCCGCGCGCCTGACCCCTATGGCTGGCACGTTCGGCTCGATTGAGCGATGCGGGCGAAGAGGGGGCTTTTCACGCGCGGCAGGCTCGCTTAAGGGCACCGGCTCGCGTTGGGGCGTCGCCAAGCGGTAAGGCAGCGGCTTTTGGTGCCGCCATTCCCAGGTTCGAATCCTGGCGCCCCAGCCACCGCCTTTGTCTGCTGGTCGATTTTCGGCGCGAGGGGCGCATGACGTCATGACAGGATGGGACGCATCGGCCGCTGCCTGGATCGCCGATCAGGCAGGCGGGGGTGACGAGACGCGGCGCTATGTGCTCGACGCGCCGATGCTCGCGGCGGCACATGGCCACGCCCGCGCGCTCGATGTCGGCTGCGGCGAGGGACGCTTCTGCCGGATGCTGCGCGCCAGAGGGATCGGGGCAGTCGGCATCGACCCGACCGAAGGACTGATCGCCGAAGCCCGCCGCCGCGACCCAGCGGGCGATTATCGACTCGGTCGCGCCGAGGCGCTCGACTTCCCCGACGCGGCCTTTGATCTGGTCGTCAGCTATTTGAGCCTGATCGACATTCCCGACGCGACGGCGGCAATCGCCGAGATGGTGCGCGTGCTTGCGCCCGGCGGCACGTTGCTGATCGCTAACCTGTCGAGCTTCGCGACCGCTGGCATGGGCGCCCATGCCGGCTGGACCGACATGCCCGACGGCAGCCGCCGCTTCGTGATCGACGATTATCTGAGCGAACGCGCCGATTGGGCCGAATGGCGCGGCATCCGCATCCACAACTGGCACCGGCCGTTGAGTTTCTACATGCAGGCACTGCTGGGCCACGGGCTGAAGCTGCGCCTATTCGACGAGCCCGATTTCACTGGCCCACCCGAGCGTGCGGCGCATTATGCGCGCGTCCCCTGGGCGATGATGATGGTCTGGCAAAAGGCCTAGGGGCGGCGGGCGGTCGTCCGGGTCAGCCGCGGCGTGCGGTCGATCCCTGCCGCCAGCTTGATCTCCTGCCGCAACTGGTCGCGCTTCTCGTGAATCGACGCGATCACTGGCCCGATCGCAACGCCAAGGTCGGCGAGGACCGCCTCAGCGAGCTGGAGCGAGCTTTCGAGCGTCTCCGGCACCGCATCGGTCGCACCGGCGGCATAAAGCTCGGCGGCGTGATCGACATCGCGGGCGCGCGCGATGATCGCCAGATTGGGCACCCAGCCGCGCACGCGTCGGGTCAGCCGCACCGTCAGCACCGGATCGTCCATCGTCAGGATCAGCGCGTCGGCCTTGCCGAGATTGAGCCGGTCGACCAGTTCGGTCCGGGCGACATCGCCGTAGATGACGGGAAAACCGTCCTTGCGCGCGGCTGTAACTGCGTCGATGTCGGCCTCCACCGCGACGAAGCGTTTTCCATGCGCCTGCAGCATTTCCGCAACCATATGCCCGACGCGACCGAAACCGATGATGACCGTGCCGGGGCCTTCGGTCGGGATCTGCGCTTCGGGCGCATCGCCGCCTTCGCGCCGCTCGATCAGCTTCGCCGACAGCCGCCCGAGCGCCGCGAGCAGCGGCGTGATCGTCAGGCCGATCGCCGTCACCGTCTGCCAGAAACCGGCGGTGCTCGGCAGGATCAGCCCCGCTTGCACCGCGACACCAAGCACGATCAGCGTGGTTTCGGACGGGCTCGCCATCAGCACGCCGGTTTCGGCGGCAACCGGCGTGCGCTGGCCGCGCAGCCGCAGCAGGCCGAACGTCACCAGCGCCTTGATCGCAACCACGCTGGCGACGCCGAGCAGCAGCGCCCCCCAGTTCTGCAGGATTTGCGGCAAGTCGAGTCCCATGCCGACGGTGATCAGGAACACGCCGAGCGCAAGGCCCCGGAACGGTTCGGTGATCACTTCGACTTCGCTGCGGTAATCGGTCTCGGCGATCAGCAACCCGGCGAGCAGCGCGCCGACGATCGGCGACAATCCGACCGAACTGGTCGCAAGGCTGGCAACGATCACCACCAGCAGCGCGGCGGCGAGGAACAGCTCGGGGCTCTTGGTACGCGCGGCCTGCGCGAACAAGCGGGGGAGCAGCACACGTCCGCCGACGAACATCACGGCGACGGTCAGCAGTCCGCCGCCGAACAGCGACATGATCGCCCAGCCATCGCCGCCCGACTGGCCGGGCGCGAGCGCGGCCAGCGCGAACAGCAGCGGGACTAGCGCGAGGTCTTCGAACAATAGCATCGCGAACGCGGCGCGGCCGACGGGGCTGTGCGCGCCGACGATCGGCACCACCAGCGCCGTCGACGACAGCGCAAGCGCAAGGCCAAGCGCAATCGCGCCGGGCCACGGCTGGCCGATCAGGTGTATCGCCAGCGCGATCATCAACCCCGATCCGATCAGTTCGGCGGCTCCCACGCCGAACACATCGGCGCGCATGCTCCACAGCCGCTTGAACGACAGCTCGAGCCCGATCGAGAACAACAGCAACACGATGCCGAACTCGGCGAACGGCTCGATCGCCTCGCGGTCGGAGATCGTGAAATTGTAAAGCCACGGATAGTGCGCGACCAGCCGGCCAAGCCCCGACGGGCCTACCAGCGCACCGACCAGGATAAAGCCGATGACAGGGCTCACCTTGGCGCGCGCGAACGCCGGAATGACGATCCCTGCCGCGCCAAGAATGACAAGCGCGTCGGAAAAGCCCGTGTTATTCAATTCCAGCGCCATGGCTTTGCCTAACGCACGGCGCACGACTTGTCAGCCGAAAGGGCGGCGAAACCGTCCATCCCTCGACGCTCGCTCTGTTCCAAGAGCTTGGCCTGCTCGATGCGGTGCTGCGCCGCGTCGCCGATTGCCGAGCGACGCGGCGCGGCGGGATCAGCCGGCAGTCGCGCCCATCGCCGCTTCGAGATTGACGCGCACCTGCTCGAAGAACTGCTCGGTCGTCATCCACGCCTGTTCGGGGCCGATCAGCAACGCGAGATCCTTGGTCATATGGCCGTTTTCGACCGTTTCGACGCAGACCCGCTCGAGCGTCTCGGCGAACGCCGTCACGTCGGGCGTGCCGTCGAACTTGCCGCGATATTTGAGCCCGCCGGTCCAGGCGAAGATCGACGCGATCGGGTTGGTCGAGGTCGCCTTGCCCTGCTGGTGCTGGCGATAGTGGCGCGTCACGGTGCCGTGCGCGGCTTCGGCTTCGACTGTCTTACCGTCGGGCGTCAGCAGCACCGAAGTCATCAGCCCGAGCGAGCCGAAGCCCTGTGCGACCTGGTCCGACTGGACGTCGCCGTCATAATTCTTGCAGGCCCAGACGAATTCACCGTGCCATTTGAGCGCGCTGGCGACCATGTCGTCGATCAGGCGATGCTCATAGACGATGCCCGCTTCCTTGAACTTGTCCTTGAATTCGCTCTCGAAAACTTCGGCGAAGATGTCCTTGAATCGGCCATCATAGGCTTTGAGGATCGTGTTCTTGGTCGACAGATACACCGGCCAGCCGAGGTTGAGGCCATAATGCATCGACGCGCGCGCGAAATCGCGGATCGAATCGTCGAGGTTGTACATCGCCAGCGCGACGCCTGCCGACGGGTACTGGAACACTTCCTCATCGATGACCGTGCCGTCGTCGCCCTCGAACACCATCCGCAGCTTGCCGGGGCCGGGAACGCGGAAATCGGTCGCGCGATATTGGTCGCCAAAGGCATGGCGGCCGACGACGATCGGCTTGGTCCAGCCGGGGATCAACCGCGGCACGTTCGAAATCACGATCGGCTCGCGGAACACCACGCCGCCCAGGATGTTGCGGATCGTGCCGTTCGGCGACTTCCACATCTTCTTGAGGCCGAATTCCTCGACGCGCGCCTCGTCGGGGGTGATCGTCGCGCACTTCACGCCGACGCCATATTTCTGGATCGCGCGCGCCGATTCGACCGTCACCCGGTCGTCGGTCGCGTCGCGGTGCTCGATGCCGAGGTCGTAATAATCGAGATCGATGTCGAGATAGGGCAGAATCAGGCGCTCACGGATCCATTGCCAGATGATCCGCGTCATCTCGTCGCCGTCGATTTCCACGACCGGCGTCTTCACCTTGATCTTCGCCATCAATTGCTCGCTCTGTCCTGTGGGGAGGGATATGCCCATGCGTCTAGGATGAAGGCGCGTGGCGATCAACTGCCTGACTTGCGCGCGCGCACCCGCATTGGTGCGGCGCGCGTTGATGTCGGTATCGCGGCGGGCTTGGGCGTTGAATATCGGGAGCTGGGCGGCTAGGCTCGGCAGATGGGATCGCTCGACCAGCCGCCGTCGGGGGCGACAAGCACGAGTTGGCGCCTTCCGGATATTCATCCCGAAGGCCGCAAATATGTGCTGATCGCGGCAACCGCTGCTTTTCTGTCGTTCTTCCTCTGGGATTTCCTCACCTGGCCGCTGATCGGGCTCACGATCTGGGTGGCAGCGTTTTTTCGCGATCCCGTGCGCGTTACGCCGCAGGGAGCGGATCTGATCGTGGCGCCGGCCGATGGTCTGATCACGATGATCGAGCGGGTGCCGGTGCCACTAGAAATGGCAGGCGAGGCAGCATTGGGCGCCGCCGCACTGGTCCGTGTCTCGATCTACATGAGCGTGTTTGATGTTCACATCAACCGCACGCCGATCGCCGGGACGATCCGCCATGTCATTTACCTGTCGGGCAAGTTCCTCAATGCCGAATTCGACAAGGCCAGCGAGGAAAACGAACGCCAGCATATCGTGATCGAGGCGCGCGACGGGCGCCGGATCGGCTTTACGCAGATCGCCGGTCTCGTTTCGCGGCGCATCGTCGCCTTCGTCAAGCCGGGTGACATTGTCGCCAGCGGCCAGCGCGTCGGGTTGATCCGTTTCGGCAGCCGGGTCGATCTTTATCTCCCGGACGACATCACATGCCAGGTTGTCGTCGGCCAGCGCGCCGTGGCGGGTGAGACGATCATCGGCCGCGCCGGTGGCCCGAACGCGCTCGGCATCGCGCAATAGCCTTCCCGCGCTTTACCGCCGACGCATCGCAATTGTTGAGCCCGAGCATGTGGGCTCAGGCGAATGCCATTATGCCGCCAGCGCCATTGCCCGATGCCGCTCGACTGGGCGCCCACGATTGGCGATGACCGATCCCGCGCGGATACTGCGGGGGGCGATCGGCTGGAGCTGCGCATCGTCGCTGGCAAGCAATGCGGCCATGCGGGGCAGGGCGGGCCACAGCGTCAATGCCACTACATGCAGGACCACGCCCAGCGCCGCGGTGAACAGGATCATGCCAACCAATGCCATCATCGCCCAACCTTCCATCTGGCGAAACCTGTCCCCCGCGACCAGTATCAAGGACTTAGTCGCGAATCGGTTCCATGTTTCAAATTTGAACCCTTAATGTTCTATCTATGTACCAATGTCAAGCCTTGATTCATCAGCGCAGCTAAGCTAAGCGCCGCGCCTCAATCCCGCATGGGAAGCGCACATACCGGTGTCGGCGGGCCTTGGCCCAATGATGACTGCTTCCCAGAGGACCAACCGGAAAGGAACCTACCTATGGCGGCACCTGTCGTCACGATGCAGCAATTGCTTGAGACCGGCGCGCATTTCGGTCACCAGACCCACCGCTGGAACCCGAAGATGAAGCCGTATATTTTCGGCGATCGCAACGGCGTCCACATCCTCGATCTGTCGCAGACGGTGCCGCTGTTCGCGCGCGCACTGGAATTCGTCGCTGCCTCGACCGCGAGCGGCGGCAAGGTGCTGTTCGTCGGCACCAAGCGCCAGGCGCAGGAAGCCGTCGCCGATGCGGCGCGGCGTTCGGGCCAGCATTTCGTCAATCACCGCTGGCTGGGCGGCATGCTCACCAACTGGAAGACGATCTCGGGTTCGATCAAGCGGCTGAAGACGCTTGAGGAGCAGCTTGCGGGCGACACCGCCGGCCTGACCAAGAAGGAAGTGCTCCAGCTGACGCGCGAGCGCGACAAGCTCGAACTGTCGCTCGGCGGCATCCGCGACATGGGCGGCATCCCCGACGTGATGTTCGTGATCGACGCCAACAAGGAAGAACTGGCGATCAAGGAAGCCAATACGCTGGGCATCCCGGTCGTTGCGATCCTCGATTCGAACGTCTCGCCCGATGGCATCGCTTTCCCGGTGCCGGCAAATGACGACGCGAGCCGGGCAATCCGCCTTTATTGCGAGGCGGTCGCCATTGCCGCCACGCGCGGCGGGCAGGAACGCCAGGCGAGCTTCGGCAATGACATCGGCGCGATGGACGAGCCGTTGCCCGAGGTTGCGCTCGAAGTGCCGACCCCTGCTGCCGACCCTGAGCACGCCGCTGCCGCGACCGATGCCGAAACCGCGCTTGAGGGCGAGCGCCAGCTCGACGCCTGAGGCTGTCGCCGAACTGAAATATGGGCGGGGTAGGGCGCAGGCCTTGCCCCGTCCGCATCCATATCCGACGCATAAAAGGAACTGATACCATGGCCGAGATCACAGCCGCTGCCGTCAAGGATCTGCGCGAAAAGAGCGGCGCGGGCATGATGGACTGCAAGAAGGCACTCACCGAAGCGAATGGCGACATGGACGCAGCGATGGACTGGCTGCGCGCCAAGGGCCTTGCTGCGGCAGCCAAGAAGTCGAGCCGGACCGCCGCCGAGGGGCTGGTCGGCGTCGAAGTCGCGGGCACGCGTGGCGCCGCCATCGAAATCAATTCCGAAACCGATTTCGTCGCCAAGAACGAGCAGTTCCAGACGTTCGTGCGCGATGTGACCTCGGTCGTGCTTGAGCTCGGCGACGACCTCGATACGATCAAGGCCGCCCCGCTCGGCGACAAGACCGTCGATGAAGTGCTGACCAACAACATCGCGACGATCGGCGAAAATCAGGCGATCCGGCGCGCCAAGCGGCTTGAAGTCGGTGCAGGCGCGGTGATTTCCTATGTCCACAATCAGCAGGCGCCCGGCCTCGGCAAGATCGGCGTGCTCGTCGCGCTCGAAAGCGAAGCCGACCACGACACGCTCGCCGGCCTCGGCAAGCAGATCGCGATGCACATTGCCGCGGCCTTCCCGCTCGCGCTGACCGCCGACGGCATCGATCCGGCCATCATTGCCCGTGAAGCCGCGATCGCGCGCGAAAAGAACGCCGACAAGATTGCCGGCAAGTCCGAAGAGATTGCCGCCAAGATCATCAATGGTCCGGTCGACAAGTTCCGTCGCGAAAATGCGCTGCTGACGCAGGCTTTTGTCATCAACGACAAGCTGTCGATCCAGGAAGTCATCGATCAGGCTGCCAAGGCCGCCGGCAAGCCGATCGTGCTGAAGGACTATGTCCGCTTCCAGCTTGGCGAAGGCATCGAGAAGGAAGTCAGCGACTTCGCCGCCGAAGTCGCTGCCGCTTCAGGCGTGCCGCAGCCGACGGCGTGACTCGATCCGCAGTTGACACGTTAGCAGTCCGTTGAAAAGCCGCCCCTGCGACGATGCAGGGGCGGCTTTTTCTTTTCTCTGCTGCCGATCTACTGTCGTTATTGCTGGGCGCCACCAATAACACCGAAGCCCAAAAACTCCGGTCCACGAAAATTGTTGTCGAGCTTTGTATGCGCCCCAAATGCGATCGCGATTTCCCGCCCGCGCGGCCCGAAGAACATGCCTGCAAAACCGAAGCGATTGGTCGTCACCAATGATCCCTGCAGCGTCGAGCTCGTCCATTGCCCGGTGAAGCTCTTGTCGAGATCGACGCGCCGGCCGTTAGCATCGGCGACTGATTGGTTGGCGATCAGGGTTGCCGATCCGCTGACCGTGCCGAAATTGCTGGTTGTACCCGTCAACCTTGAGGTGCCGATGATTGTCAGAGAGACAGTGACCACATTGGTGCCGGGGTTGACGTTGACGGTGGCAGTCGATGCGCCGAGATCATATTCATCGAATGGATTTGTCGGCGCTACCCCCAGCTGCGCGGCGCCGTAGACTTTAGTACCGTAGCTCGGCGTGCCGTCGAATGTGTCGGCTTTTAAGGTCGGCACGCCGGTTGCGCCCCACATGAGCAGGGCGTTGTTACCAAGCGTATAAGCAAAGCCTGTGCGCCGAAACGGGCGGACATATGCCAGTCGACTGGCGCCTATGAGCGGTTGATAAAGCGTGAAGATGTAACGATCATAGTCGGATCGCAAACCACTTGCGATTGGCGGCGTCCGGTAGGTCGTGAAATCGGCGTTGCTCTGAAAGATGTCGGCTGGCGTGTAGGTTGCATTGCTTGTCGACCAAGATTGAGCGCCCGGTCGATACGTGTAACCGAAAAAGCTTGTCCATGGGTCATAAGTGGCTTGGCGCGTTTCCACGTTGTAGACATCGAGTGAATAAAAGAGTGTGTCGATGCTCGTCTGGTCGACCGGGACGTAGCTGAGCGTCGGCGTCGGCGTCGGTGCTGGCGTCGGTGTTGGCGCTGGAGTCGGTCCGGGCGTGGGAGCCGGTGTCGGCGCTGGCGTGGGCGTAGGGCTCGGGCTGACGGAGACCGGCGGCGTCGATGTGGTGCTCGGCGGGTTGCATCCCGCCACCAGCATTGCGGACGCCATGGCCGTCGTCTTCAGCAATCGCTTGCGCATGTCCGATTCCCCTCAATCGAAGCTAGGCACGAGCTTGGCGCAAGCCTTGTCACGGCGCTAACGATAAGCCGCGTTGCGACAGTTTTTTGCCATCATGTTCGGCCCTTGCGGCCAGCGATCGCCCTGATCTCAAACTGCCGCGCGCGGTGACCGGCGGCACGGCGCCGTCCGAAAAAGCGCCGCCGGTGATGTCATCCGCCCTTCCCTTCGCGAAAGGGCGCGCATAAGGTCCGCGCCACTTTCCTGCCCCGAGCGCCCAGTTGGACCCCAAGACCGGCCGATGACGATCCCCCATTTCAAACGCATCCTGCTCAAACTGTCGGGCGAAGTCCTGATGGGATCGGGCCAGTTCGGCATTGACCCTGCGACCGTCGACCGTGTCGCTGGCGAGGTTGCGGCCGCCAAGGCTGCGGGGCATGAGCTGTGCCTCGTCGTCGGCGGCGGCAACATCTTTCGCGGGATTGCCGGTGCCGCCAAGGGCTTCGACCGGACCAGCGCCGACTATATGGGGATGCTGGCGACCGTGATGAACGCGATCGCGGTGCAGAATGCGCTTGAGAAGATCGGCGTCGAGACGCGGGTGCAATCGGCGATCCCGATGGCGAGCGTTTGCGAACCCTATATCCGTCGGCGCGCGATCCGGCACATGGAAAAGGGCCGGATCGCGCGCCGACGGATATAGGCAATCCCTTCTTCACGACCGACACTGCCGCTGCCCTGCGCGCTGCCGAAATGGGCTGCGACGCGCTGTTCAAGGGCACCAGCGTCGACGGCGTCTATGATGCCGACCCCAAGAAGGTCGAAGGCGCGCACCGCTATGAAGCGCTCAGCTTCGGTCGCGTGCTCGCCGATAATCTGAAGGTGATGGACGCTGCCGCCGTGGCGTTGTGCCGTGAAAACAATATTCCGATCGTCGTGTTCAACATCCGCCAGGAAGGCAATCTTGCCTCGGTCCTGCGCGGTGACGGGCAATCGACGATCGTCCACAACGAACCGGAGGACTGAACATGGCCGCTTATGACAAGGCCGATCTGGAGCGCCGCATGCACGGCGCGGTCGAAGCGCTGAAGGGCGACCTGACCGGCCTGCGCACGGGCCGCGCTAGCGTGTCGCTGCTCGACCCGGTGACGGTCGAACTTTATGGATCGCACATGCCGCTCAATCAGGTGGCGACCGTGTCGGCGCCCGAATCGCGGCTGCTGTCGGTGCAGGTCTGGGACAAGTCGGCGGTTGGCCCCGCCGACAAGGCAATCCGGTCGGCGGGCCTTGGCCTCAATCCGATCGTCGACGGGCAGACGCTGCGCATCCCCATTCCCGATCTGACCGAAGAGCGCCGCAAGGAGCTGGCGAAGCTTGCCGGTCAATATGCCGAGAAGGCGCGCATCGCGGTGCGCAACGTTCGCCGCGACGGCATGGAAAGCCTGAAGACCGACGAAAAGAAGGGCGTTTATTCCGAAGACGAGCGCAAGCGCCACGAGACCGAGGTGCAGAAGCTGACCGACGCGACGATTGCCGAAATCGACGCAGCGACGGCTGCCAAGGAAAAGGAAATCCTCGGCAAGTGAGCGCGGCCTCGGCCCCGGCGCAAGGGACGGACGGCGCCACGGCTGCTAGTGGCGGGGGCAAGCTGCCGCGCCACGTCGCGATCATCATGGATGGCAATGGCCGCTGGGCCAAGCAGCGCTTCCTGCCACGCATCGCCGGTCACAAGGCGGGCGTTGAGGCCGTGCGCCGCATCACGCGCCATGCCCGGGCGCTGGGGATCGAAGCGCTGACACTCTACGCCTTCTCGTCCGAGAACTGGCGCCGCCCGGCCGAGGAAATCGGCGACCTGATGGGGCTTCTCAAGCATTTCATCCGCGCTGACCTCGACGAAATGGTGCGCGACAATGTCCGCTTGCGCGTGATCGGGGATTACCGCCGTTTTTCGAGCGATGTCGTGGCGCTGGTGGATAATGCGCTCGCGCGGACGGCGGATAATGATGGCCCGCTGCTGGTGATTGCCCTCAACTATGGTTCGCATGCCGAGCTGGTACGCGCGGCGCGCACGCTGGCCGAGCGGGTTGCGGCGGGCGCGCTGCCGGCCGACGCAATCGACGCCGACGCGATCGAGGCGCTGCTCGAGACGCACGATCTGCCGCCGCTCGACTTGCTGATCCGCACGTCGGGCGAATATCGGCTGTCCAATTTCCTGTTATGGCAGGCGGCCTATGCCGAACTGCTGTTCGTCGACACGCTCTGGCCCGATTTCGATGAAGCCGCCTTTGCCGCTGCCGTCGCGCAGTTCGGGGAGCGGCAACGGCGCTTCGGCGGGCTGTGACTGACGCGCCGCGCGCCCGGCAAGCCGAACTTGCCACACGCGTGGTGGCGGGCGCGGCGATGATTGCGGTTGCGCTGGGCGGGCTGTGGCTGGGCGGCGCGGCCTTCTGGATCCTGTGCACGGCGCTGGCGCTCGGCGTGTTGCGCGAATGGGCGCTGCTGCTTGGCGCGCGCGAGGTCGATCGGCGGCTGATGCTCTTTGCGATGGTGGTGCCGCTTGCGATCATGTCGCCTTGGGCGGCGGGACCGAGTTTTCGCGCGCTGGGCTTTGTGCTTGGAGCCGCACTGTTCATCCTGGGCGTGTCGCGCGAGCCGGCGCGCGCGGCGGGTCTGCTTTACGCCGGGCTGCCGGTGCTGGCGCTGCTCCTCATTCGCGACGAACCGCGCGGGCTGTTGTTCGGATTCTGGACATTGGCGCTGGTGTGGGCGTGCGACATGGGCGCGTTTTTCGCGGGACGCTGGCTCGGCGGGCCGCGGCTTGCGCCTGCGATCAGCCCGAACAAGACCTGGGCCGGGCTGATCGGCGGGGTTGCGGCGGCCGGAGTGTTGGCGGCGGCGCTCCATGCTGGATATGGCTTGCCGTGGCGGCTAACGCTTGCAACACCGGCGCTGGCGATAGCATCGCAAGGTGGAGATTTGTTCGAAAGCTGGCTCAAGCGCCGGGCAGGCGTGAAAGATAGCGGTACATTGCTGCCGGGGCATGGCGGTCTGCTCGACCGGCTCGACGGGCTGGTGCCCGTGGCGCCGCTGGCCGCCCTGCTGGTGATGCTGCCGCATGTTCGGGGATGGATGTTATGAAGACAGTGACGATCCTGGGGGCAACCGGATCGATTGGCGGGTCAACGCTCGATCTGATCGAGCGCGAGCCCGAGAAATATGACGTGTTCGCGCTGACTGCCAATTGTGACGTGGCCAAGCTGGCCGCTGCTGCGATCCGCACCAACGCCAAGCGCGCGGTCGTTGCCGACGAAGGCTGCTATACCGATCTCAAGGCGGCGTTGGCGGGCACGGGGATCGAGATTGCCGCCGGCGCGCGCGCGGTGTGCGAAACAGCGGCGATGGGCGCCGACTGGACGATGGCGGCGATCGTCGGCTGCGCGGGGCTTGAGCCGGTGATGGCGGCAATCGAGCAGGGCGGCACGGTGGTGCTCGCCAACAAGGAGCCGCTGGTGTCGGCAGGTGACGTCATCCTCGCTGCCGCGGCGCGGACCGGCGCGATCCTGCTGCCCGCGGATTCCGAGCACAACGCCATTTACCAGTGTTTCGATTTCGCGCGGCCCGATGCGGTGCGGCGGATCATCCTGACCGCGAGCGGCGGCCCGTTCCGCTGCAAGACGACGGAGGAGATGCGCGCGATGACGCCGGCGCAGGCCGTCGCGCACCCCAACTGGACGATGGGCGCGAAAATTTCCGTCGATTCGGCGACACTGATGAACAAGGGGCTCGAATTGATCGAGGCCGCGCGGCTGTTCCCGGTCGATAACGACCGGATCGAGGTGATCTGCCACCCGCAATCGATCATCCATTCGATGGTCGAATATGTCGACGGGTCGATCCTCGCCCAGCTCGGGCCGAGCGACATGCGCGTGCCGATCGCTTATTGCCTCGCTTGGCCCGATCGCATGGCAACGCCGATGGCGCCGCTCGATCTGGTCGCGATCGGAAGGCTCGATTTCGAAGCGCCTGATCTCGATCGCTTCCCGGCGCTCCGGCTGGCGCGCGAGGCACTCGATGCGGGTGGTGCGCGCCCAGCGATCCTCAATGCCGCCAACGAAATCGCGGTTGCCGCCTTTCTCGAAGGGCGCATCGGCTTTCTTGAAATTGCCGCAATCGTCGCCGATACGCTGGCTGGCTATGACCCGGCGCCGCCGGAAACGCTTGAGGCCGTGCTGGCGGTCGATGCCGAAGCGCGGCGGCTGGCGGGCGAGCGTGTAAAGGATTGCGTGGTTTGATCCAGTCGCCTGGCTTCTTGCAGACTCTGCTTGCGTTCGCGCTCGTCATCGGGCCGCTCGTGTTCCTGCACGAGCTTGGCCATTATCTGGCCGGCCGGTTGTTCGGGGTGAAAGCCGAAGAATTCTCGATCGGCTTCGGGCGCGAGCTGTTCGGCATCACCGACAAGCGCGGTACCCGCTGGAAGTTCAGCCTGCTGCCGCTGGGCGGTTTCGTGAAATTCGCGGGCGACATGGACCCGTCGAGCCGCAGCGACCCCAACTGGCTGCTGCTGCCCGCTGAAGAACGCGCGAAGACCTTCCAGGCCAAGCCGTTGTGGCAGCGCGCGATCATCGTCGCAGCGGGGCCGTTCACCAATTTCCTGATCGCGCTGGTGATCCTCGCGGGCTTTGCGATCGCGTTCGGCGAGCTGCGCACTTCGGCAGTCGTTGGCCAGATCGAGCCGGGCAGCCCGGCGCAGGTAGCCGGGCTCGCACCGGGCGACCGGATTACTGGGCTGGGTGGCCGGCCGGTCGACTCGTTCCAGGATATGGTGCGCTTCGTCCAGATCCGTGCGGGCGAGCGGGTGACGATCGATTATGAACGCGGCGGGCAGGCGCAGTCGACCGTCGCCGTCATTGCCACGCGGGTCGAAAAGGATCGCTTCGGCAATATCGTCAAACTTGGCCGGCTCGGCATTGCGACTGATCCGCGCGGCGCGCATTTCGAACCGGTCAGCCCGCTCGCGGCGCCCGGTGTCGCGTTGCGCAAGATCGGCGATATCGTTGGCATGATGGGCGAGGTCGTCGGCCAGATCGTGATGGGCAAGCGGCCCGTGAGCGAGCTGGGCGGACCGTTACAAATTGCCAAGGTTTCAGGTGAGCAGTTCGCGCTCGGTGCGTCGTCGTTCGTCTTCTTCATTGCGCTCGTGTCGCTCAATCTGGCGGTAGTGAACCTGCTGCCCGTGCCGGTGCTCGACGGCGGGCATCTGCTGTTTTACGCCATCGAGGCAGTGCGACGCCGACCGGTCGATTCACAAGTGATGGAATGGGCATTTCGCGGCGGGCTGGCCGCGGTGCTCGCGCTAATGCTGATGGTGACGATCAATGATCTCGGCTCATTTGGGCTGTGGAGCAAGCTGGCCGGGTTGATCGGCTGACGCGCTTCGGGCAGGGCGTGGCAGCCGGACGGGGCTGACGATATTTCCTTTGGGGAGCAGTAGTGAGAGCAACCTCTGTGACGAACACCGCCGCCCGCCCGGCTGCGTGGCTGATGGCGAGCACGATTCTCGCCGGATTGCCGATCGCGGCTGCTGCCCAGACGGCGGCACCGACGCCGCCTGCGGCTGATCCTGCCGCACAGGCCACGCCCGCCGCTGCACCTGCTGCACGAGTGATCCGCACGCTGCGCGTCGAGGGATCGCAGCGGATCGAGCCCGAGACCGTGCTGTCGTACACCAAGCTCCGGGTCGGTGCGAATTTCAGCAACGAAACGCTCGACCAGGCGATCAAGGACCTGCTGGCGAGCGAGTTGTTCGCCGATGTGACGATCGACGGTGCGGTGTCGGGCGACATCGTGGTGCGCGTGCGCGAAAACCCGATCATCAACCGCGTGCTGCTTGAGGGGAACAAGCGGTTGAAGGCGGACAAGATCACCAAGGAGATCAAGCTCGCCCCCCGCCAGATTTTCACCCGCACGGCGGTCCGTCAGGATGTGGCGCGCATCATCGAACTTTATCGCCGCCAGGGGCGGTTCGCCGCGTCGGTTGCGCCCAAGATGGTCTCGCTCGACCAGAACCGCGTCGACATCATCTTTGAGATCAGCGAAGGCCCGAAATCCAAGGTCCGCCAGATCAACATCATCGGCAACGAGGTGTTTTCAGACGCGAAAGTGCGCGCGCAGATGGCGACCAAGCAGGCCAGCCTGCTGACGCTGCTCAGCTCGAACACCAGCTATGACCAGGATCGGCTGGCGTATGACCAGCAGAAGCTCCGCCAATTCTACCTGACGCAGGGCTATGCCGACTTCAAGGTGACGTCGGCCGTCGCCGAACTGACGCCCGACAAGAAAGACTTCATCATCACTTATGTGGTGGAAGAAGGTAAGCGCTATCACTTCGGCGACATCACGGTCGACAGCGAAATCCGCGATTTCGACAACAAGCGCCTTGCCGCCTCGCTGGTTGCCAAGAAGGGCGACTGGTACAATGCGAAGAAGGTCGAGGATTCGGTCGACGCGATCAACCAGACCGCTGGCCTGTTCGGCTATGCCTTCGTCGACGTAAATCCCGAATTCGATCGCGATCCCGACAAGCTGCTGCTGTCGATCAATTTCCACATCGCGCAAGCGCAGCGTACCTATGTCGAGCGGATCGACATCAACGGCAATACGCTGACCAAGGACAAGGTGATCCGCCGCGAAATTCGCGTGTCGGAAGGCGATGCTTTCAACACCTTCCTCGTCAAGCGATCGCAGGACCGCATCAATTCGCTCGGCTTCTTTCAGGACAAGCTCGAGATCAAGCAGAAGCCCGGATCGGCGCCCGACCGCATCGTGCTCACCACGGACGTCGAGGAGCGCGCGACCGGCGAACTCAACCTGTCGGTCGGCTATTCAAGCCTTGAACGCTTCATCGTTCAGGCGTCGGTGAAGCAGCGTAACTTCCGTGGCTTGGGCCAGGAACTTCGTGCAAGCGCGCAATATTCGACCTATTCGAAACAGGTCGAACTGGGCTTCACCGAGCCCTATCTGTTCGACAAGAACATCGGTCTGGGCGTCGATCTTTTCCGGCGCGATTTGAATGCGTTCAACTTCGTCGGGACCACGCGCCAGACGACGTACACGCAGGTTTCGACCGGCTTCCAGATTCGCGCGAGCCTGCCGCTGACCGAATATTGGTCGGTCTCCGCGCGCTATGGGCTCACCTATGACGAGGTGGGTCTGGACCCGGCGACCTATTTTACCAACGGCGCGTGCGATCCGTTGCTGGCGGGGCGTTATCTTTGCGACCAGATCGGCAACCGGCTGACCTCGGCACTCGGCGTGTCGTTGCTTTATGACAGCCTCAACAGCCGAATTCGTCCGACCGCTGGTCAACGGCTGGTGGTGAGCGGCGATTTGGCCGGGCTCGGTGGTGATGTGCGCTACATTCGCACGCGTTTCGAGGGCAAGAAGTTCTGGAACGTCGGCAGCGGCTTTATCTTCTCGGTCGGGCTCGAAGGCGGCTACATCCTGCCGCTTGAGGGCAGCCGTGGCCCCGGTATCGATGCGGTCCGCATCAACGACCGCTTTTACCTTGGCGAGCCGCAATTCCGCGGCTTCGACATCCGCGGCGTCGGCCCACGCGTGCAGCGCCTGTTCTACGTGACCGACCCGACGACCGGCGTCCAGACGCTGCGCGACGGGCGCAACGAGATTGTCGACGACGCGCTTGGTGGTCGGGCATATTATCTCGGACGGCTCGAACTCGAACTGCCGCTTGGATCGGGCGCGCGCGAATTGGGCCTTCGTCCATCGATCTACCTCGACTTCGGCGCGCTGTTTGGCGTGAAACAGCCGCTGCCCACGGCGGTTTTTCCGACGCAGACCGTCAACGGCGTAACGACCGTGCTGCCGCTGACCCGTCCGGCTTTCGATGCGAGAGGCGCACCGCTTTACACCTTTGTCGACGGGCAGAACACGTTCGAGACTACCTGCCCAGCCGGTATTCCCGATGCCACCGGCGCGTGTGTCGGGACCGATCCCAACCCGATTGCGACACGTTCGATCGAACCCTTCCTCGAACGTTTCCTCGGCAATTCGGCGAGCCCGCGCCTTTCGGTCGGTATCGGTGTGAACTGGAACTCACCGTTCGGCCCGCTGCGGATCGACCTTGCGCACGCACTGCTCAGCCAGTTCGGCGAAGACACCAAACTCATTACTTTCAACGTAGGGACGCAATTCTGATGAAGACCAAGTTCACCAAGGCCGTGATCACGGCCGCCTTTGCCGTCGGCGTGCTGGCGCTGCCGCAAGCTGCCTTTGCGCAGGCGACGCTCGTCGTCGACGTCGACCAACTCTATAAGGACAGCGTCGCTGCCAAGAGCGGCAGCGCCCAGCTCGAAGCCAAATATGGTGCGCGCCTGCGTGACCTGCAGACCAAGCTTGAGGCCGCGGTCAAGGCCTGGAACGAGCAGGTCGAAGCGGCAAAGAAGGTCGCCAAGCCCGATGGCACGGTGCCCGACGCGACTCGCGATGCCTTGCAGAAGGCGCAGAATGACCTGAACCAGGCGAAGGGCGCCTTCGACGATGCGCGTCAGGAAATTCAGTATCTCAGCCAATATGTTCAGGCGCAGATCGTCGAAAAGCTGTTGCCGATCGCCGAAAGCATCCGCAAGGCGCGCAAGGGCGATAGTGTGGTGCCGCGCAATTCGCTGCTCGCTTTCGATCCTGCCAACGACATCACCGCAACCGCGCTTCAGCAGCTGAACGCGACGCTGACGTCGGTGTCGATCACGCCGCCGCAGCAGAACCAGCAAGCGCCGGCTGCAGGTGGCACCGCCCCCGCCAAGCCCGCAACCACGCCCGCCAAGCCCCAGCCGCAGAGCCGTTGATCCGGTGAGCGGCGACCAAATGGCAGCGGCGCCGATCACGCTCGATATCGGGCGCGTGATGGCGGCGCTGCCGCATCGCTACCCGATGCTGTTGGTCGACCGCGTCGAGGCCCTTCACCTCGACCGGTCGATCACGGCGATCAAGGCAGTGACGATCAACGAGGGCTTTTTTCAGGGGCATTTCCCGGGACGGCCGATCATGCCGGGCGTGCTGATCGTCGAAGCGCTGGCGCAGGCCGCCGGCGTGCTCGCGGTCGAATCGCTGGGCCTCGCGGGGAGCGGCAAGCTCGTCTATTTCATGGCGATCGAAGGCGCGAAATTCCGGAAGCCCGTCGAGCCCGGCTGTCTGCTCAAGCTTGAAGTCGAATTCGTCCAGAAGCGATCCAGCGTGTGCAAGTTCGCCGGCCGCGCGCTAGTGGATGGCGTGCTGGCCGCTGAAGCGAGCTTCACCGCAATGATCGCTGACCCGCCGAAGGCTTAGTTCTTTCTCACACAAAGACGCGAAGCCACGAAAAGAAGCCTGACCCTTCTTCGTGCCTTTGCGCCTTTGTGTAAGATGCCCTTTCGACCCGCTACGCGGCTCTACCGGAACGGCGGCTCGTTGAATGCGCGCAGCTTGCGGCTGTGCAGCTTGGCGCCTTCGCGGCGCAGTTCTTCGCAGGCTTCGATGCCGATCTTCATATGCTCTGCAATCGCGCGTTCGTAGAAGCGGTTGGCCTGACCGGGAAGCTTCAGTTCGCCGTGGAGCGGCTTGTCCGACACGCACAGCAACGTGCCGTAAGGAACACGGAAGCGATAACCCTGCGCGGCAATCGTCGCCGATTCCATGTCGATGCCGACCGCGCGCGATTGCGAAAAGCGCAGCGCCGACTTGGAATAGCTCAATTCCCAGTTGCGATCGTCAGTGGTCACGATTGTGCCGGTGCGCAAGCGGCGCTTGAGCTCGTCGCCCGACTGGCCCGACACCGTCTCCGCCGCGCGCGCCATCGCCTGCTGCACCTCGGCAATCGCCGGGATCGGGATTTCGGGCGGCAGCACCGAATCAAGCACATGGTCGTCGCGCAGATAGGCGTGCGCGAGCACGTAATCGCCGATCCGCTGACTGGGGCGCAGGCCGCCACAATGACCGATCATCAGCCACGCTTCCGGCCGCACAACCGCCAAGTGATCGCAGATCGTCTTCGCATTCGACGGCCCGACGCCAATGTTGACGAGCGTGATGCCGGTTCGGTCGGGCGCGATCAGGTGGTAGGCGGGCATCTGGTGCCTTCGCCATGCGCTGTCGGTGACCAGCTTGTCGGGGTCATCGCCCGCTTCGATCACGATCCCGCCCGCGCCTGACACCGCCGTATAGCGTGAGTCAGGGCCGAGCTGATCGCATGCCCAGCGCACGAATTCATCGACATAGCGATGATAGTTGGTGAACAGGACGAAGCGCTGGACATGCTCGGGCGGTGTGCCGGTGTAATGGCGCAGGCGCGCGAGGCTGAAATCGGTGCGCAGCCCGTCGAACAGCGCGAGCGGGCGTACCCCGTCGGGCGCCTTCCACTGCCCGTCGGCGATTTCGTCGCCGATATGGGCCAGCTCGGTTGCAGGAAAATGCCGCGCCAGCTCGAGCGCCGATACTTCGTCGAGGCTCACCGCATGGCCCGGATCGAGCACATAGGGGAAGGGGATTTCCTGCCGCCCGGCGACGGCTTCAACCTCGACGTCGTAATCCTCGAGCAGCAACGTCAGCTGCTCGGTCAGATAACCGGCAAAGGTCGCGGGCTTGGTGACGCTGATCGCATATCGGCCCGGCTGCACGAGCCGACCGAACGATCGCATCGGCGCGGGGCGATCGGGTCCGCCCTTATAGTTCAGGCGAATTTCGGGGTAGGCGAAGGATCCGTCATGCCGCGCCTCCGGCGGCGGGAGCGCGCCATCGGCAAGATAGGCCGACAGCGCGGCACGGAGCCGCTCGACCGATGCCGTGTAGAGGCGGTCGAGTTCGGCGACGATCTGGGAAGCGTTGGTCATGCCAGCGGGCTAAGCCAGCGATGCGACGCTGGCAAGACAAGCGCGACACAAGCGGCACGCCGAAAAAGGACCGGCGCGACGTCATACCGCCGCGCCGGTAGTACAGATTACTTGCCCTTGCCCGACTTGCCGCCGGTCGACTTGGGGGCGGTTTCGCCAGCCGCAGTGCCGAGCTTGCTGATGCCATAGGCAGCGCCGGCCGCAACCGCCGCAACGCCGCCGACAATGGCAGCGGCGGCGACGGGGTTTTCCTTCACGGCTGCGACCGTGGTGTCGACAGCCTGCTCGATCGCTTCCTGCGCGCGACTGATCAGGTTCCGATCGATGCCCGTCGCCTGCGACACATTGTCCGCCAGATCATTGGCGGACTCGCCGTTCTTGCCGACGGGCTTCTTCGAAAAATCAGTCGCGTTGGGGTAATCGGTATCGGTGGTCATCTTGGCGTCCCTTCACCTCGGGGTAGAGATGCAGTCAACGCCAAGCGACCGCCGGTGTTCCCGAAGTCAGAGCTGTTCGAGCAAATGTTCGGCCGAGCTGACCTTGAACTCGCCCGGTGCCTCGACGTTCAGCTGGGTGACGACGCCGTCCTCGACCAGCATCGAATAGCGCTGACCGCGCAGGCCGAGGCCGAACTTCGATCCGTCCATCGTCAGCTCGACTGCCTTGGCGAAATCGCCATTGCCGTCGGCGAGCATCGTGACCTTGCCGTCGGCGGCATTGGTCTTGCTCCACGCGCCGAGCACGAAAGCGTCGTTGACGGCCGTGCAGGCGACTTCGTCGACACCCTTGGCCTTCAGCTCGTCGAGCTTGTCGATATAGCCGGGCAGGTGCTTAGCCGAGCAGGTCGGCGTGAACGCGCCGGGGACCGAAAACAGCGCGACCTTGCGGCCGGCAAAGAAGCTGGTGCTGCTGACCGCGTCGGGGCCTGCGTCGGTCGCCTTGATCAGCGTCACTTCGGGAAGCTTGTCACCAACCTTGATCGTCATGGCCATTCTCCAATTGCCGTGGATGCGCGCGCTCTAGCCGAGCCGCCGCGCGGCGCAAAGCGGGCACTTAAGCAATAGCCATGGAGCGCTAGAATTGGCGATTGAAGCGTACGCGCGCGGCAAGCAAGGGACGAGCCACGCCCGGGACAGCCAAGAGCGGCATCGCAACATACCATTTGAGCGAGCGGCGCCACGGCTCGCCTTCACGCAAGCGTTTGAGCCCTGCGCGCGCCTCGCCCCGCAAGACAAGCGCTTCGCCTTCAATCACGGCCAGTTCACGCTCGACCGATGTCCGCATTTCGCGCGCCACGGCGGCTTCAGGGCGTCCGGCGAGTCGAATCTCCGCATTGGCATAGACGTTGATCACCGCGCTCAGCAGCCTGGCGGTATTGGCCGACATCGAATCGGCGCGGCGCCGATAGCGCGATAGCGGCGCGTTGACATAGGCCGCGCGCCAGCCACGTTCGATGATCTTGATCCAAAGATCGAAATCTTCGGCCGATTGCAGCGCCGTGTCGAACCCGCCCGCCTCGACCAGCGCTTCGCGCCGGATCAGGCTGGCGATGAAGACGTTGAAGTCGCGCCGCAGGACCCGTTCGAGCGAAATCGGATCGACCTGCGGAACATGCGCCGAAAAACGTTCCCCGACCCGCGACGCACCGAAATAGGTCGCGTCGCAGGTCACGAACCCCAGGCCGGGATCGGCAAGGATCGCCTGAGTCATCAGTTCCAGATAGCGCGGCTCGTACAGATCATCGCCGTCGAGCAGCGCGATCAACGTGCCGCTGGCGACCGCGATCGCGCGGTTGCGCGCGGTGGATAGCCCGCTATTGTCGGTCTTCAGCAGCTTGAAGCGTACGTCCGACAAATAGGGCTGCACAGCGCTTTCGACATCGTCGGGCGCGCCGTCATCGACGATGATTGCTTCCCAATGCGGATAGGTTTGCGCAAGAATCGACTCGATGGTCTGGCCGACAAGATGGGCAAGCCCATAAGCGGGGACGATAATCGAGACGATCGGCGGTTTCGCGGGCATGCTGCCACTTTATAAGGTCGAGTTATGAACGATCCCTGCTACCTGACCGGCCAATTCCTGCTTGCGATGCCGGGTATCGGCGATCCGCGCTTCGACCATGCGGTGATCGCGATGTGCGCGCATGATTCGGAAGGGGCGCTCGGCATCGGCATCGGCAGCGAGATCAGGGGACTCGGCCTCCACGATCTGCTCGGCCAGCTGGCGATCGACTCGAGCGCCTGCCCCGACCGCGCGGTCAGCGTCGGCGGACCGGTCGAGCCCGGACGCGGCTTCGTTGTTCATTCGCGCGACTGGGCGGGGCAGGATACGATCGATGTCGCCGGGCGCTGGGCATTGTCGGGGACGCTCGACGTGTTGCGTGCGATTGCAGCGGGCAGGGGGCCGCGCCAGTGGCTGGTCGCGCTGGGCTATGCTGGATGGGGCGAGGGTCAGCTCGACGAGGAAATGACGCGGCACGGCTGGCTTTCGGTTGAAGCCGATCCGGCGCTGATCTTCGATGTGCCCGCTGCCGAACGCTGGAACGCGGGCATGGCCGCGGCGGGGATCGACCCGCGCTTGCTGTCGGTGCAGGCCGGCCACGCCTGAAACGACTACGCATATAAAGACATCTTTATATTTGATTTGGCGCTTTGGCGCGGCTATGGGCGCTCAAGCTGGCGGCGTTCGTGCTTGCCATGAAGACCCAGACTCAGGAGATTTTGCGTGGCCACCGTCCTCGATCGCCCGAACGATTATGTCGTTGCCGACATCAGCCTTGCCGATTTCGGCCGCAAGGAAATCAACATCGCCGAAACCGAAATGCCCGGCCTGATGGCGCTGCGCGAAGAGTTCGGCGCGTCGAAGCCGCTGACCGGTGCGCGCATCACCGGTTCGCTGCACATGACGATCCAGACCGCGGTGCTGATCGAAACGCTGACCGCGCTGGGCGCGCAGGTCCGCTGGGCGACGTGCAACATCTTCTCGACGCAGGACCATGCCGCCGCCGCGATCGCCGCCACCGGCGTGCCGGTGTTCGCGATCAAGGGCGAGAGCCTCGCTGACTATTGGAACTATGTCGGCTCGATCTTCGACTGGGATGATGGCAACGGCCAGACCGCCAACATGATCCTCGACGACGGCGGCGACGCGACGATGTTCGCGCTGTGGGGCGCCAAGCTCGAAGCCGGCCATTCGTTCGCCGAGCCCGAGAATGAGGAAGAAGTCGAAATGCAGCGCGCCGTGAAGGAATTCATCGCGCGCAAGCCCGGCTACCTCACCGAGACCGTCAAGAACATCAAGGGCGTGTCGGAAGAGACCACCACCGGCGTTCACCGCCTCTACGCCATCGCCAAGAAGGGCGAGCTGCCGTTCCCGGCGATCAACGTCAACGACAGCGTCACCAAGTCGAAGTTCGACAACCTTTATGGCTGCAAGGAATCGCTGGTCGACGCGATCCGTCGCGGCACCGACGTGATGCTCGCGGGCAAGGTCGCGACGGTCGCCGGCTTCGGCGACGTCGGCAAGGGCTCGGCGCAGTCGCTCCGCAACGGCGGCGCGCGCGTGCTCGTCACCGAAATCGACCCGATCTGCGCGTTGCAGGCGGCGATGGAAGGCTTTGAAGTCGTGACGATGGAGGAAGCCGTCGAGCGTTCGGACATTTTCGTCACTGCGACCGGCAACGCCGATGTCATCACCGCCGATCACATGCGCGCGATGAAGAACATGGCGATCGTCTGCAACATCGGCCACTTCGACAGCGAGATCCAGATTTCGGCACTGTCGAACTACAAGTGGACCGAAGTGAAGCCGCAGGTCGACCTGGTCGAGTTCCCCGACGGCAAGCAGATCATCATCCTGTCGAAGGGCCGGCTGGTGAACCTGGGCAACGCGACCGGCCACCCGTCGTTCGTGATGTCGGCGAGCTTCACCAACCAGACGCTGGCGCAGATCGAGCTGTTCACCAAGGCCGATCAGTACCAGAACGAGGTCTATGTGCTGCCCAAGCACCTCGACGAAAAGGTCGCGGCGCTTCACCTCGAAAAGCTCGGCGTCAAGCTGACCAAGCTCAGCCAGAAGCAGGCCGATTATATCGGCGTGCCGACCGAGGGTCCGTTCAAGCCCGATCACTATCGTTACTGATCTTGGTCGGCTTCGGCCGCCGACGATTGCAAGAGCCCCTGTCGCGCTGCGGCGGGGGCTCTTTTGCGATTAACGGGTGCGAGGCGCTTCCCAGCCGCGCAACTGCTGTTCTACAGCAAGCCATGACTGCCTTGCCGCCGCGTCCAATGGCGCCATGATCACGCTTGCTCCTCTCACCGCACTCCTCGTCGGTGCGACGCTCGCCGCGCTGATCGCAGGCGCGGTCTCGGCGCTGTACACCGGACTGGCGCTGCGCGGCGCCCACCGGGCAGCCAGAAATAGCGCCGAGCGGCTGGGGGCGCTGATTGCGTCCGCGCCAGTGCTGGCAGCGGTTGTCCATGCCGATGGCCGGATCGAGATGCCGCAACGCCTGGCCGACTGGCTGGGGCTGGCCGCGCCAGTGCGGTTCGTGAGTGACCTTGCGGCTGGCGACAGCGGGCTGGCGGCTGATGATCTTGCGGCATTGGTGGAGGAGATCGCCTCGCTGCAGCGCGTCGGGCGCCCTTTTGCGCGGCTCGTCCGCCCGATCGGCGGCGCGCGCTCGCTGCGGATCGAAGGACAGCGCGCGGCCCGCGAACTGGGGTTGGCGGGCGGCGTCCTGCTGTGGATATTCGATACTACCGAAAGCGCAGGGGCGATCACGCGCTTGCGCGAGGAAGCCGCCCAAGTCCATGCCGCGTTCGACGCGCTGACCGGCCTGATCGAAGCAGCGCCGATGCCGATGTGGTATCGGACCCCCGACCTGCGGCTGGGAATGGTCAACACGGCGTATGTCAAGGCGGTCGACGGCGCCGACGCCGATGACGTGATCGCGCGCGGACTCGAACTGGTCGAAGGGTCCGGGCTCGGCGGCCCGTTGGCAACGGCGG
>NZ_LSIJ01000015.1 GCF_001556185.1 Sphingomonas sp. CCH10-B3
GGGTTGGGGTGGGGCCTCACCACCGGGGTCGCGCTCTGTGAGACACGCCCCACCCCCTGCCCAGCTTCGCCGCTCTTGGTCCCGTCCGGGGGACGGGACAGCGGCGAAGCTCCTAAAGGGGAGGGGTTTGCCCCATGACCGTCCGCGCGCGCGTCATCCCCTGCCTCGACGTTGCCAATGGCCGCGTCGTCAAGGGCGTCAATTTCGTCGATCTGCGCGATGCGGGCGATCCGGTAGAACAGGCGCGGGCCTATGACGCGGCGGGCGCGGACGAGCTGTGCTTCCTCGACATCACCGCGAGCCACGAAGCACGCGGGACGATCATCGATGTCGTCCGCCGGACGGCTGAAGTCTGCTTCATGCCGCTCACGGTCGGGGGCGGGGTGCGGAGCGCCGAGGATGCGCGCGCGCTGCTGCTCGCCGGGGCCGACAAGGTCGCGGTCAACAGCGCCGCCGTCGCGCGGCCCGAGGTCGTCGCCGACATTGCCGATCGCTTCGGCAGCCAGTGCTGCGTCGCCTCGGTCGATGCGCGACAAGTCGCCGAGGGGCGCTGGGAAGTCTTCACCCATGGCGGGCGGCGCGCGACCGGCATCGACGCGGTGGAACACGCGCTGCGACTCGCCGGGCTTGGCGCTGGCGAATTGCTGGTGACGTCGATGGACCGCGACGGCACGCGCGGCGGCTATGACCTCGCGCTGATCCGCACGATCGCCGATCAGGTGCGCGTGCCGGTCGTGGCGAGCGGCGGCGTCGGTTGGCTGGGCGATCTGGTCGCGGGGATTACCGAAGGGCATGCGAGCGCCGTCCTCGCCGCATCGATCTTCCACTTCGGGGAAGCGAGCATCGCCGACGCCCACCGCGCGCTGGCGGCGGCTGGGGTGCCAGTGCGCACGCCGGTCGCAGCGTGAGACCATCGCTCGCAACGCTCTATGCGTCACCCTGAACTCGTTTCAGGGTCCAACGTGCCACCGGTACCGGGCGGGCGTGTGCCACGTTGGATGCTGAACCAAGTTCAGCATGACGAAAGAGTTTTAACGGAACGTCGGTAGAAGGCCGCAATGCTGGAACTCACCGCCGTCACTGCCCATTCGGGCGTTGCCCACCCGCGCACCGCGCCGGAATTGTCGGACATCGCGCTTTTCGTGATGGCGGCGGCAGGCGTGTGGTTCGTCCGCCGCGCGCTTCGCCGACGCTTCGCCAAGGCGCGCGACGCCGCGAAGGATTGACGCGCGCGGGCGGCTGGGCCAGCCCAAGCCAATGGCCGAAGACTTTATCGCTACGCTCGAATCGGTGATCCGCAGCCGCCGCGGCGCCGACCCTGCGACGAGCTACACCGCCAAGCTGTTCGCCGCCGGGCGCGCCAAGATCGCGCAGAAAGTCGGCGAGGAAGCGGTTGAAACCGTCATCGCCTCGCTCGGCGACGATCGCGCGGCGCTGGTCGGCGAGGCGACCGATCTGATGTTTCACCTGCTGGTGCTGCTCGCCGATGCGGGGCTGAGCCTCGACGATATCCGCGCCGAAATGCGCCGCCGCGAAGGCGTGTCGGGGATTGATGAGAAGGCCGCTCGGAAGACTTGACCCCCCGCTTGCGGGAGGGGTCGGGGGTGGGCCTACTACGCGAGCGATAGTCAGGCCATCCCCACCCCTAGCCCCTCCGGCAAGCGGGAGGGGGACTTGGAGCACCCCATGCCGATCGACGCCACCCAGCCCTATGACGACCAGAATATCTTCGCCAAGATCCTGCGCGACGAAATCCCCTCGCGGCGGGTGTATGAGGACGATTTCGCGGTCGCCTTCCACGACATCAACCCACAGGCGCCGACGCATCTCCTCGTGATCCCGCGCGGTGCCTATGTGTCGTGGGACGACTTCAGCGCCCGCGCGAGCGATGTCGAGATTGCCGGGTTCGTGCGCGCAGTCGGCGAAGTCGCGCGCGCGGCGGGGCTGGTCGCGCCGGGATACCGCCTGCTCGCCAACACCGGGATGAACGCGCATCAGGAAGTACCGCATCTCCACGTCCACATCTTCGCCGGGCAACCGCTCGGGCCGATGCTGATGCGATAGGGGATTGTACGCGACGGATTTGGGTTTACGGTCGCGGACTTTGCTGAGGCGGCAAAAGCCGCCGCAAAAGGGGAATTGACTGGATGGATTGGCGCATCAAGCCGCTCGACGCGATTCTGGCCACAGCCGAAAAGAAATCGCTGCACCGCACACTCGGCTGGTTTCAGCTTACCCTGTTCGGCATTGGCTGCGTCATCGGTACCGGCATTTTCGTGCTGACCGCGGCAGGGGCGCAAAAGGCCGGGCCGGGCCTGATGCTCGCCTTTGCGATTGCCGGGGTCATCTGCATCGTTGCGGCGCTTTGTTACGCTGAAATTGCGGCGATGGTGCCCGTCGCCGGGTCAGCCTACACCTATACCTATGCATCGATGGGCGAATTTCTGGCCTGGACCGTCGGCTGGGCGCTGGTGCTGGAATATGCCGTTGCCGCCAGCGCGGTCTGCGTTGGCTGGTCGGGTTACTTCAGCGGTACATTCCTCGACCAGACACTTGGGATCAAGCTACCCGCCTATCTGGCAAGCGCCCCGCTGGCGCTGGGCGGCGCACCGGGCGGGTTCATCAACTTGCCGGCGGTGCTGATCGCGGGCTTGATCACATGGTTGCTGATGATCGGCACCACCGAGAGCGCGCGCGTCAACGCCGTTCTGGTGCTGATCAAGGTGACCGCGCTCACCGCGTTCATCGCGCTCACCTTGCCGAGCGATCAGTTCAGCGCCGAACGTTTCAATCCGTTCCTGCCCGCCGGCGTGTTCGGCGGCTTCGGCACGGGTGTTGGCGCGGTTGGGGCTGCGGCCACGATCTTCTTTGCCTATGTCGGCTTCGACGCCGTTTCGACGGCAGCCGAGGAAACCAAGAATCCGCAAGTCAATGTCCCGATCGGCCTGATCGGCTCGCTGCTGTTTTGCACCGTCTTCTACATTCTGGTCGCCGCCGGGGCGATCGGCACGATCGGCGGCCAGCCGATCATGGGGCCGAACGGAATCCCGTTCCCGACCGGATCGGAAGAGCTCGCCCGCCAGTGCGCGCTGCCGCAGTATAAGGAAGCGCTGGTCTGCTCGAACGAAGCGCTGGCCCATGTGCTGCGCACGATCGGCTGGTCGCAGGTCGGCAATGCGCTGGGCTATGCCGCCGGATTTGCGCTGCCGTCGGTGATCCTGATCCTGATGTACGGCCAGACGCGCATCTTCTTCGTGATGGCGCGCGACGGCCTGCTGCCCGAACGACTGAGCACGGTCCATCCGAAGTGGAAGACGCCGCATATCGTCACGATGGTAACGGGCGTGGTCGTCGCCATCGGCGCGGCCTTCTTCCCCGTGGGGCAGCTTGCCGACTGGGCCAATGCCGGGACGCTCTATGCGTTCATGATGGTCGCGATCTGCGTGATGATCCTGCGCCGGACCGCGCCTAACGCACCACGGACGTTCCGCACGCCGCTGCTCGTCGTGGTCGGACCGGCGACCATTTTCGGCTGCATCTTCCTGTTCGCGAACCTCCCGTGGCAGGCGATTCTGGTGTTCTTCATCTGGGCCGTGATCGGCATCATTGCCTATTTCGCCTATGGGCGCGGTGCGAGCCATCTCGGGCGCGGCATCGTCGAGGTGACACCCGGTGACGATCGCGAGCCGATCGCGCCGAACATCTGATTTCGGTCACCGACCATGCCACAGAAAAGGGCCGGAGGATCGCTCCTCCGGCCCTTTTTTTGCGCGCTTGCCGATCCGGTCAGGCGACGGCCGCGCCGAGCTTTTCCGCCACCAGCGCCTTCAAATCGACCATCGGTCGTGCGCCGACATGGCTGATGATCTCGGCGGCGCAGATCGCACCGATGCGCAGTGAATCGACCAGGCTCATCCCGCGCGCCTGACCGTGGAGGAAGCCAGCGGCGAAAAGATCGCCCGCACCCGTCGTGTCGACGACGCGCTCGATCGGTTCGGCGGCGACCGTCGCGGTCTCGCCCGTGCGGATGGCGAGTGCGCCCTTCTCGCTGCGGGTGACGACCAGCAGCGGCACCTGCGCGGCGATGCGGAGCAGCGCCTGCTGGAAATCCTCCTCATTGGCGAGCGCCAGCAGCTCGTTCTCGTTGGCGAACAGGATGTCGATCAAGCCGTCCGCCAGCAGCTGGCGGAAATCGTCACCGTGGCGCGAGATGCAGAACACGTCGGACACGGTGAAGGCGACCTTGCGCCCCGCCGCCCGGGCGAAGTCGATGGCGGCGCGCATCGCCGCCCGCGGTTCTTCAGGGTCCCAGAGATAGCCTTCGAGATAGAGGATCGCGCCCGATTCGATCAGGCTGCGGTCGAGCGCATGGGCGGGCAGGAACTGCGACGCGCCGAGGAAGGTGTTCATCGTCCGCTGTCCGTCGGGCGTCACGAGGATCAGGCAGCGCGCGGTCGAGGGTTCGCCATCGCGCGCGGGCGTGTCGAACACGACGCCGGTCGCGCGGATATCGTGCGCGAAGACTTCGCCCAGCTGGTCCTTCGCGACCTGGCCAATGAAGCCGGTCTTGCCGCCCAGCGCCGCGATGCCCGCAACGGTGTTGGCGGCCGACCCGCCGCTCGCCTCGGTCCCGGGACCCATCTTGGCATAAAGCGCATCGGCCTCGGCAGGCGAGAACATCAGCTGCATCGACCCCTTGGTCATGCCTTCGGCAGCGATGAAATCATCGTCGGCATGCGCGAGCACGTCGACGATGGCGTTGCCGATCGCGACGACGTCGAGCGTGGGATCGTGGCTGGGTGCGGTCACGGCGGTCTCCTGAAGATTGCGTGCACGCCGCCTATCGCCCTGCACGACAATCCGCAACCGGCGCGCGGCGGGCGCATCGCGGCGGGGTTGCCGTTTGCTGCCGGGCGTGCTGCTAAGGCGCGCATGAAATTGTCGAGATCCCGCCTTGCCGTGGCGACGCTGGCGCTGACCGTCGCCGGTTGTTCGACCACCAGTGCCACACCGCCTGCGGTGCGCGCGGCGCCGGTGCCGATCCCGAGCGCGCCACTGCCCCGCGTCGGGCTGGAACGCGTGCTCGGCCAGAGCGAGCGCGGGCTGGTCGCATTGTTCGGCAAGCCCGATGCCGAGGTTACCGAAGGCGCCGCGCGCAAGCTCCAGTTCGCGAGCGGCATCTGCGTGCTCGATGCCTATCTCTATCCCAAGGGATCGAGCGCGCCCGTCGTCACTTATGTCGATGCGCGCCAGACCAACGGCAGCCCGATCGATCGCGCGTCATGCGTTGCCGCGCTCACCCGGCGCGGCGGCGGCAAGTAACCGGCCGAGCGCCCAACTGGCCGCATCGCGCACTACCTCAGACGGGTCGTCGGCGAGCGCGCGCAAGCGATCGGCCAGTGCCGGATCGCCGCTGTTGCCCGCTGCGATGGCGGCATTGCGCACCATCCGCTCGCGCCCGATGCGCTTGATCGGCGAGCCTGCAAATATTTCGCGAAAACCCGCATCGTCGAGCGCCAGCAGATCGGCGAGCGCGGGGGCGGTCAATTCGGCACGCGGCAGGAAAGCACGATTGGCAGCGGCGCTGACGGCGAATTTGTTCCACGGGCACACCGCCAGACAATCGTCGCAGCCATAGACGCGGTTGCCGATACCTTCGCGCAATTCGAGCGGAATCGGACCCCTGTGCTCGATTGTCAGATAGGAAATGCAGCGCCGCGCATCGAGCCGATAAGGCGCCGGAAAGGCATCGGTCGGGCAGGCCCGCTGGCAAGCATCGCACGATCCGCAACGGTCGCGTCCGGGCGTATCAGCGTCGAGATCGAGCGTCGTGTAGATCGCGCCGAGGAACAGCCAGCTGCCGGATACGCGGCTGACGAGATTGCTGTGCTTGCCCTGCCAGCCGAGCCCCGCTGCTGCGGCGAGCGGCTTTTCCATCACCGGGGCAGTATCGACGAAAACCTTCAGGTCGCCGCCTGCCTCGGCCACGATCCACCGTGCCAGCGCCTTCAGCGCCCGCTTGACGACATCGTGATAATCGCCGCCCTGTGCGTAGACCGAGATCCGGGCACGGTCGGAAACCGCGGCGAGCGCGAGCGGGTCCACGCCCGGCGCATAGCTCATGCCGAGCGCGATCACGCTGCGCACGTCGGGCCACAGGCCGGCGGGGGACGCGCGCTCACCCGCGCGCGCTTCCATCCAGATCATGTCACCGTGCATGCCCTCGTCGAGCCACGCGCGCAGCCGCTCGCCCGTGCGCGGGGCCGCATCGGCACGCGCAATCCCGCACGCGACAAAGCCAAGCTCGGCCGCTTTCGCTTTCAACCGCTCGCCGAATGGCTTGTCTTTGTTCATCCTTGCCCGCTACCAACGGCCCTTGTGGAAGGGCATAGGCCTTCCCTACCCCGTCCGTCCGGACGAACAAGTTTTTGAGGGGATTGGTTTGCGTAGCAATCTGGCGATCAGCGCCACTGGCCTCGTCAAGCGCTTCGGCGATCGGCGCGTGGTCGACGGCGTCGATATCGCGGTGCCCAAGGGCATGATCTATGGCGTGCTTGGCCCCAATGGCGCCGGCAAGACCACGACCTTGCGGATGCTGCTCGGCATTATCGAGCCCGACGAAGGCAGTCGCACGCTGCTCGACCGGGCGATCCCGCGCGAGGCGAGCGACCATGTCGGCTATCTGCCGGAGGAGCGCGGGCTCTATCCCGCAATGAAAGCACGCGAGGCGATTGCCTTCATGGGCGCGCTGCGCGGACTCGACCTCAAGATCGGGCGCAAGCGCGCCGACGGGCTGCTCGAAGCCGCCGGGCTCGGCCATGCCGGGGACACCAAGATTCGCAAATTGTCGAAAGGCATGGCCCAGCTCGTCCAGCTCTGCGGCTCGGTCGTCCATGAACCCGAGCTGCTGGTGCTCGACGAGCCATTCTCAGGCCTCGACCCGGTCAATCAGGAGCGGCTCGAAACGCTGATCCGCGCCGAGCGCGATCGCGGCGCGACGGTGCTCTTCTCCACGCATATCATGGGCCATGCCGAGCGGCTGTGCGACCGGCTCGCCATCATCGCGGGCGGCAAGCGCCGGTTCGAAGGCACCGTTGCCGAAGCGCGCGGCACGCTGCCGTTCAAGGCGCATTATGTGCCGCACCATGAAGGCGACGGCCTGCGCGCGCTGCTGCCCGCGGACGCCGAACGCAGCCATGACGGCTGGACCTTCACCATGCCCGACGCCGGGATAGAGGCTTTGCTGATGCAATTGATCGAGGCCGGTCACGGCATTTCGGGGCTGTCGATCGAGCGCCCCAGCCTGCACGACGCGTTCGTGCGCATCGTCGGTCGCGACGCGCTGGAGGCGGCGGCATGAGCACGGCCCGTGAAAAAAAGTCGGGCAACAGCGCGCGCCTGATCCGCCAGACGCTGACGATCGCGCGGCGCGATTTTACCGCGACGGTGTTCACACCCCTGTTCCTGCTGTTCCTGCTGTCGCCGCTGATCATGATCGGTTTCGGCGTCGTCGGTGGGTTGGGCGGCGCGACGCTGGCGCGCGGCGCAGGCGGCAAGGTTCAGATCATTGCCATCGCCGACGCTGATCGCGGCCAATCGCTGATCGCCGCCGACAAGCGGCTGCGGACCATTTTCCGTCGCAGCGACGCACCGCCACCGCTAGCGATCGAGGCCCCGCAGGGTGATCCGGCTGCGCAAGCGCGTGCAGCATTTGAAGGCCGCGATATCGAAGTATCGGCGGTGCTTTATGGCCCGCTCGACCACCCGGAGATCCTTTACGGCGCGCAAGGATCGCGATCGGCGGATTATCTCGAAACGCTCGCCGATACGGCACTGCGCGACAAGGCAGTCGGCGACAAGCCGTTGAGCGTCGCCACCAAAACCTCGATCGTCCGCAAAAAGGCATCGCGATCGGGCCGCAACCAGTCGGCGTTCCTTGCCGTCACCGGCATCTTCTTCCTGACGCTGTTCCTGTCGGGTCAGGCGGTCGGGACCATGGCCGAGGAGCGCAGCAACAAGGTGATCGAAATTCTCGCCGCTGCCGTCCCGCTCGAATCGGTATTCCTCGGCAAATTGCTCGGCATGTTCGGCGTGGCGGTGCTTTTCGTCACTTTCTGGGGGACATTGCTCAGCCAGATCGGGCGGTTCCTGCCCGCCGGCGGCGCCGCGCTCACCGAGATTGCCCCGGCGATCGGCGTGCCCGTCTTCGTGCTGCTGTTCTGCGGCTATTTCACCATGGCCTATATGCTGCTGGGCGCCGTGTTCCTCAGCGTCGGCGCACAGGCGCAGACGATGCGCGAAATCCAGATGCTGTCGCTGCCGATCACGATCGTCCAGATGGCAATGTTCGGGCTCGCGTCTGCCGCCGCCGCTGACCCCGGCAGCACGATCGCGATCTTCGCCGAGATATTTCCGCTGAGCTCACCCTTTGCGATGGCCGCGCGCGCCGCCAACCGGCCCGAGATCTGGCCGCATCTGCTGGCGCTGGCGTGGCAGGCATTGTGGGTGGCGATCACGATCTGGATCGGCGCGGGCGCGTTCCGGCGCGGCGTGCTCAAATCGGGTAGCGGGCGTAAAGGGCTGATGACGCGTTTCGCCCGCCGCTGAGCGCAACGCCTATTGACACGGATGTCAGTTGGTAGTGTCTTAGCCGCATAACGAACCCATAAGGGAGAGGCGAGCGTGGCGACACTTGCGCAGGATGCAGCACCGGGGAAGATCGTCGATCCGCTCGACGTCAGCCGCGGCGAACTTTATAGCGAAGACCGTTGGCAGGAACCCTTTGCCCAGCTGCGGGCCGAGTCTCCGGTTCATTATGTGCCCGCCAGCGATTACGGCGCCTATTGGTCGATTTCGACCTACAAGCCGATCATCGAGGTCGAATCGCTGCCCGATCTCTACTCGTCGGAAGCGGGCGGCATTACCCTTGCCGACTTCGACGAGAATCTGCCCGGTGCCGTCAAGACGCCGATGTTCATCGCAATGGACCGGCCCAAGCACACCGGCCAGCGCCGCACCGTCGCGCCCGCCTTCACGCCGAGCGAAATGGTGCGGATGACCGACAACATCCGCACGCGCTCGGCCGAAATTCTCGATTCGCTGCCCTGGGGTGAGGAATTCGACTGGGTCGACCGCGTCTCGATCGAACTGACGACGCAGATGCTCGCGATCCTGTTCGACTTCCCATGGGAGGATCGCCGCAAGCTGACCTTCTGGTCCGACTGGGCCGGCGACATGAATTGTTCAAGGATCAGGAAAAGCGGCTCGAGCGGCTCGAGCATATGCACGAATGCGCTGCCTATTTCGGCAGGCTGTGGCAGGCGAAGATTGGCAAGGAGCCGACGCCGGACCTGATTTCAATGATGATCCATTCGGACGCGATGTCGGAAATGGACCAGTGGGAATTCCTCGGCAATCTGATCCTGCTGATCGTCGGCGGCAACGACACCACGCGCAATTCGATGAGCGCTGCCGCTTACGGCCTTGACCTGTTCCCGGACGAGCGTGCGAAGCTAGAGGCCGATCCCTCGCTGATCCCCAATGCAGTGCAGGACATCATCCGCTGGCAGACCCCGCTGGCGCACATGCGCCGCACGGCCACGCAGGACACCGTGCTCGAAGGGCAGCAGATCAAGGCGGGCGACAAGCTTGCGCTCTGGTATCTGTCGGCCAATCGCGACCGCAGCATCTTCGGCGACGATGCCGACAAAATCGTGGTCGATCGGCCCAATGCGCGCCGCCACCTCGCTTTCGGTCACGGGATCCACCGCTGCGTCGGCGCCCGCCTTGCCGAACTGCAGATCGCGGTGCTGCTCGAGGAAATGGCCAAGCGACGGATGCGCGCGAACGTCGTGGGCGAACCGGTCCGCGTGAAAGGCTGCTTCGTCCATGGCTATCGCAAGCTGCCGGTCGAAATCAGCCGCTACTGAAATCCAATCGGCGGTCGCCCCCGTAACTAGTGCATCGCCGCCAACGAATAGAGGCGGTAATCCACAGATGGGGATCGACATGACCGACCGACGCCAATTCCTCTCGTTCGCCGCGATCAGTGCGGGCGCGATTGCCTTGTTCAGCGGCCGTGGCCAGCGCGCCGAAGCTGCCGAAAAGTTCGAATATCAGCTGACCGACGCCGCGTGGCGCAAGAAGCTGAGCCCCGCCGCCTATCGCACGCTACGGCATGAGGCGACCGAATATCCCGGCAGCAGCCCGCTCCTGAAGGAGCATCGCGCCGGCATCTTCGCATGCGCAGGCTGCGCGCTGCCGCTGTTTTCGTCGCGGACGAAATATGACAGTGGCACGGGCTGGCCGAGCTTCTGGATGCCGCTGAAGGATGCGGTCCGCACCAAGACCGACACGCTGCTCGGGTTCGAGCGCGTCGAAGTTCATTGCCGCCGCTGCGGCGGGCATCTGGGCCATGTGTTCGATGACGGACCGCGCCCGACCGGCAAGCGTTATTGCATGAATGGCGTCGCGCTGACATTCACGCCCGGCAAGGCCTGAAGCCGACGCTCAGTCCTCGATCGCGACCAGAGTCGAGATGCCGCGTCCGCCGGTGCTCCTGGTCGCGATCTCGGTCGCTTCACCCAAGGGCTGATCGGCGCCGTCGCGGTAGATGAAGCCCTTGATCGGATAGGTGGTGGTGCCGAGCCCGCGCATCGGCCCGAACCAGACGCGCACCCGGCTCCAGTCGCCTGCCTCCGACACATCGACGGCGCGGACATTGCGTTCGATGCCGCCGCGAGTCGACCAGTTGGCATGGGTCAGCAGCACTTCGCGGTCGCTGACGATTTCGCTGACCATCGCGACATGGCCGTTGCGCATCTTCGCCGTCGCGGCAAAGGCGAGCACCGCGCCAACCTTCGGCGCGTGGCCGCGCGCATAGCGACCGGCCGCCTGATCCCACCAGGTGTAAGCATTGCCGCGGATTTCGATGCCCGACACTTCGCGGGCGAACGGCACGCACTGCAGACCGCGCGCCATGGCAGGGACCGATGTCATCAGGATGCAGGAAAACACCAGCGCGAATCGCGCTGCGAGCGTCTTGATTGTCATGGACCCCCCAAGGTCGCCTGAACACTGTTGAGTGTTACAAAGCAGAGGCAAGCGGCCGGGGAAACCCTTTCGCCACGATGAACGGCGGCTTTCGGGACGAACGGTTGGAACCGGGCGATGACTTGCTGCGGCGATGCAGCAAGCTCGCCGAAATCGGCGGGGATCCGCGCTATTCGGTTGCCGCAACGCCCATTTTGGCGAGTCGGGCCTGATGCTCCGCGCGGCCGAACGGGAAGCGCGAATAAGCAAAGGCACCAAGCCCGTAGAACAGGATCATCGCGCCGGCGAATACCAGAATCAGCCGGTTGATGGTCTCGGACGATACCGACCCCGGCACCGCTGCGGCCGGGAAAGCGGCGATGGCGAGAATGGTACCCGCCATTAGCGTACCGAGCCCGCCGACAAGCTTCTGCACGAAGAAGCTGCCCGCAAAGAACACGCCTTCAGATCGGCGGCCGGTGCGCATTTCCGATTCCTCGACCACATCCGAGAGCATCGCAGCGCCGATGATGAAGGAAGACACGCCGCATGCGGTGTTGAGCGTAAAGATCGTGAGCAGCAGCGGCAGCGCGATCGGCGAGTCCATCGACGGAAACAGCCCGAGCAGCCGCAGGGCATAGGGGCTGGTGATCAGCACGGCATTGGCAATCGCAAAGGCAGCGCCGATGCGGTGCTTGTCGCCGCTGCGCGTCGCGCGCGGGGCAATGATGAAGGCAAGCGTCGCGCCGATGAACAGCGCCAGTGTCAGCCACTGATAATCCGCGCCTTTGAAGCCCCAGACGAACTGGTACATATAGTTTGACAGCGCGAACGACATGCCCTGCGCGGTGTAGGCGAACACGCCTGCGATCATCAGGATGATAAAGCCCTTGTTGCGCACTGTCTGCGCGAAGGCACGGAAATGCTCTGCCGCTGTCTCGCCCGTCGATTCGTAGCGCGGCAGGTTCCTGATCTCCGGATGCAACCCGATCGACGAACCGATGATCGCGACAAACATGGCCACTGCGCCGAACAGCGCCATTCGCCCATAGCCGTCGGCATTCTGCAACCCCACCGGGTGCGATGCATCAGGGACAAGGAATATGGCATAGGTCAGCGACAGCATCGCCAGCCCACCACCCCAGGCGAACAAATAGCGGTAGGAAAACAGCCGTGTGCGCTCGTCATAATCGGCGCTCAGTTCCGGCCCCATCGCCGCCGAAGGAATTTCAAACGCGGACAGCGCCAGCCGGACAAGTAAAGCGGTACCGAACAGATAGCCGAGCAGCGCCGACTGCGACCATCCCTCTGGCGGGTTCCACAGCAACAGCCAACCGAGCGCGATCGGCAAGGCAGAGCCGTACATCCACGGATGCCGACGCCCCCAGCGCCCCCGTGTGTGATCGGACAGGAAGCCGACAATCGGATCGGCAAAGGCCTCGACCACCAGCACTGCCGCGATCACGCCCCCCACCGCCGCTGCCGGCAGGCCGACGACCTGATTGTAGAACAGCAGCAGGAAGGTCGCGAAGCCGCTGTCCTTGATGCCATAGGCGACCGATCCGAACCCGAACGACCAGCGGCTGCGCAGCGAAACCTTGCGGGCTGGCGACACGGCTGGCACGGTTTCGCTCACTTCTTGAAAGCCTCGAGCATGGCAAAGAGCGACGGCACATTGGGGTCCCAACTGTGACGCGGACCAAGCGTCATCCCGCCATCGATGGTGATGTGCGTGCCGGTCACGAACGCGGCGTCGTCGCTGGCGAGGTAGGCGACGGCAGCGGCAATGTCGTCGGGTGACCCGGCGCGCTGCACCGGTTGCGCTGCGGCGGCAATCCCGGCGATCGCGGCATTGGCCTGATCGCGCGCGCTGCCGTCGATTTCCATCGCGCTGGTGAAGATGTTGGTGGTGATGAAGCCCGGACAGACCGCATTCACGCGAATCCTGTGCCGCGAAAGATCCGCAGCGGCGAGATGCGTCAGGTGCAGCACGCCCGCCTTCGCGACCGAATAGGCGGTCGGTGCGGCGCCGGTCTGGAGCGCGGCAATCGAGGCGGTGTTGACGATCGCGCCGCCGCCGCGCGCCGCCATCAGCGGGGCGGCATAGCGAATGCCGAGCGCGACCGACCGCAGCAGCAGGTTTTGCGTAAAGTCCCATTCGTCCGGGCTGATCTCGTCGATCCTGGCGCGCGCCCCGCCTGCCCCTGCGTTGTTGAACAGAACATCGATGCCGCCACCCGCATCGGCGGCCACCATCAGCGCTTCAATCTCGCTGGCCTCGCAGACATTGCAGCGCTGGAAACGGATGCGGCCATTGGAGGTTTCGGCAATCTCGCGCCCCTGCGCTTCGTCGACGTCACCGATCAACACGTCGGCGCCCTCGCGGACCAGCCGCAGCGCGGTGGCACGGCCGATACCCGATGCGCCGCCGGTTACCACGGCGCGTTTTCCTGCGAAGCGCATAGCCTCTCCTCTGTGTTTTTGGGCAGCATAGTATGCAGATGCGGGCGGTCAATCGAAGGCTTTCGAATTTCGGGTCTGGCTTGCAGCCAGCCGCGCCGCCGATTACGACGGCGCAAACAGGAGAGGCAGTGCAGGCAATGGCGCTCGATCAGGAAACCTTCGACCAGTTGATCGGCACAGTGCGCCGTTTCGTCAGCGAACGCCTCCGCCCGCTTGAGGCGCAAGTCGAGCAGGACGATGCGATTCCCGATGATATCGTGCGCGAAATGCGCGAGCTTGGCCTCTACGGCCTGTCGATCGCCGAGGAATATGGCGGCCTCGGGCTGACGATGCTCGAGGAATGCAAGGTTGCGATCGAGCTGGGGCGCACCACGCCTGCCTTCCGCTCGACCTTCGGCACCAATGTCGGCATCGGCAGCCAAGGGTTGGTGATGGCCGGCACGCCCGAGCAGAAAGCGCTCTGGCTGCCGCGCATCGCGAGCGGCGAGATCGTCACCAGCTTTGCGCTGACCGAACCCGATGTCGGCAGCGACTCAGGCGCGGTGAAGACGCGCGCGGTCAAGGACGGCGATGTCTATCGGCTGAGCGGCACCAAGCGATACATCACCAATGCCGACAAGGCCGACCTGTTCACCGTCATGGCCCGCACCGGCGAGGAACCCGGCGCGCGCGGCGTTTCCGCTTTCCTCGTCCCGCGCGACCTGCCCGGCATGTCGATCGGCCATCCCGAAAAGAAGATGGGGCAGAAGGGCGCAAAGGTCGCTGACGTCAATTTTGACGACGTGCCCGTGCCCGCGGCGAACCGGCTGGGGGCCGAAGGCGAAGGCTTCAAGATCGCGATGCGCGTGCTCGATCGCGGTCGGCTGCACATCTCGGCGGTGTGCGTCGGCGTGGCCGAGCGGCTGATCGCCGACTGCGTCGCTTATGCCAGCGAGCGCAAACAGTTCGGGAAAGCAATCAGCGAGCATCAGCTGATCCAGGCGATGATCGCGGATTCGAAGACCGAGGCGCTCGCCGCGCGCGCGCTGGTGCTGGAGACGGCGGCCGCCAAGGACGCCGGTCAGGATGTCGTGCTCGAATCCTCGGCCGCGAAGCTGTTTGCCAGCGAAATGGTCGGCCGTGTCGCCGACCGCGCGGTGCAGATCTATGGCGGCGCGGGATACATCGCCGATTACGGCATCGAGCGGCTGTACCGCGACGTCAGGCTGTTCCGCATCTACGAAGGCACCAGCCAGATCCAGCAGCTGATCGTCGCGCGCGAGACGATCAAGCGCGGGGGGTAACTACTCCCCCCTCCCGCTTGCGGGAGGGGGCCGGGGGGTGGGCCCTCGACATCATCAACGACACCGTTTGCGGCTGGCCGGGCG
>NZ_LSIJ01000016.1 GCF_001556185.1 Sphingomonas sp. CCH10-B3
CCCGCACTCCGCTAATTTACGCCGCGACCTGTGCCAAATGTTCTGACGACGGACATCCGGCGTGACACGGTGTTCCGTAAGCGGCTCGGTGAAGATCAGCCGGACTTCGCCTTCCAGGACGCGCAGCAGGCCCCACGTCCCGGTTTTGGTGCGATGATCGTTGCGCAGCGCATCGGGCAAAGTCTGCTCGTCGAAGATGGGGGATGAGGCATAGGGTTCAGACATCAGGCAAGCACCTTTGCGCGAATCGCGGTCAGTCCGCCGCGATCAATCAGAATGCCGGTCAGCAGGCTTTCGCCAATGCGCCGCGCCGCGTCGCGAAAGCGGTTTGCCACTTCCTCGTTCGGTGCGATCCGGGTGAGTGTCACGTCCCATAAAGACTGCCACCGCGCAAAATGCTCTGCATCAAGCCCACCGATAGCCGTGTGCTTGCGCATGGGATTGCCACTGAAACGACCCGATTCCAGCATGATCGAGGCCCAGAAATCCTTCATCCGCGCCAGATGATGCGGCCAGTCGCTGACCTTTGCACCAAATATCGGGCCGAGCATGTCATCAGCCCGAATAGCTCCGTAAAATTGCTCTACGAGCTGGGAAATGAATGCGTCATCGATCCCGCAGGCCAGCGCGTCAGCCATCTTGCGAGCGCGCACTTGCGCGACATGCTCTGACCCCGTCACAGTCTCGACTCGATTAAGAGGTATTTCATATGCATCGTTTAGGCGGTTGGCGGTTAAATGCAATATATGATATGCATCTTTTATGAGACTCTCGCTTCAAACCGATTATGCCCTGCGCACGCTGATGTTTTTGGCGGTGAAAGACGGCCATCATTCCATCGCCGACATTGCCAGCGCCTATGGCATTTCGAAGAACCACCTGATGAAGGTGGCTCAGCGGCTCACCGCCGAAGGTTTTGTCGAAAGCGTGCGGGGCCGCAGCGGCGGTCTCAAGCTGGCGCTCCCGCCTGCCGAATTGAATGTGGGCGTCATTGTCCGGACCATGGAAGATACAGGGACGTTCGTTGAATGTTTCGACCCGGCAACCAACACTTGCGTTGTCACCCCAGTCTGCGGGTTACGGCATGTATTGACAGGCGCTTTGGAGTCATTTGCCCGGCATCTGGATCAATTCTCCATCGCCGATCTGATTCCCAACAAAGAGAGGCTTGAGAGGCAGATCGACGGGGGGGGCACGCAACAGTCATGATGCACGGAGCCCCGGCGCTCCGATTCTCAAGCCGGCAGTTTTCAGGTAATGCGCCTTTGAGTTTGCATGACAGGGATTGGCGTGTTGATGAAGCTGAGGGCGATCTCCCTGGTCAGCTGATTGATGCGTCGGACTTCCCAAGTTCGACTTCATCCCGCAGCTTTGGTCCCGCCTCCATGCGCCGCGAGAGTGATTCCACAAATCCGTGCCACCTCTTCTTGCCCATCGCCTGCGCCGCCTTCATCGCGGCATCAGGCAGCGGCGGATTGCTGGTGAGCCAGAAGCGCACGAACAGGCCGATCGCTTCGTTCGTCAATTCCACATGCCATTCGAGCCGATCCAATTGCCGCGACAGACGATCGAGCCGTCTCGCCAGAGCGGCTTCCATCCGTTCATCCTGATCGGACTGCAGCAGAGACATCAACGCCGCCTCCACCACTTCGGTGCGCGAGACGCCGCGGGCATGAGCGCGTTCCTCCAGCAATTTGGCCAGTTCGATATCGAGCCGGAAGGTTTGTTTGCTGTGGGGCTTCTTCCTCACAGGTCGATGCCGTCATCGGGGTCGAGCGATGCATTGCGGGCATTGCGGTTCATTGTGCGATCAGCTTCCCGTTTCGCCCTGGCTGCGTCATCCTCGGGCGCATCGCGATCAAGATCGAACTCGTTGACCGGTGGCTCGGGGACGGGAACGACATCCTCATGTTCGCCCAGTTCGGGTTCTCGCCTGATCCCGGAGTTCGCCGTATCATTTTCTGATTTGGCCCGATCAGCAGCTGACGGCACACCCGGCTTTGGCTGATCAACTGGCGGCTGTTCGGAGCATTTCTCTTCTGCCTTGGCTGGTTTAGTCGGCTGCGGTGCCGCAATGGGTGCGAGCACAGACCAGTCGTCCTTTGGCCGTTTTTTCGGGTGCAGCGGTTTCGGGGTGGGTGCGGGTAGAAGACGCGCGCGAAACCTTGGGTCGAGAAAGTATTTTGCCTTTTCCGCGCGTATCGGCGGAGTGCTGGCCACCAGAACAATCTCCTCGTGCTCAGAAAACTGCTGAACTTCGCCGGGGGTCAGCAACGGCCTCGCGGTCTCAGTACGTGAGACCATGATATGGCCGAGCCATGGCGAGAGGCGATGCCCGGCATAATTCTTCATTGCCCGCATCTGGGTGGCGGTGCCGAGCGCATTGGAAACGCGGCTGGCGGTATTGTCATCATTGGCCGCGAACGCGACGCGGACATGGCAATTGTCGAGAATGGCGTTGTTCGATCCGTAGGCTTTCTCAATCTGGTTGAGCGACTGCGCAATCAGAAATGCCTTGATCCCATAGCCCGCAACAAAGGCCAGGGCGCTTTCGAAGAAGTCTAGCCGCCCCAGAGCCGGGAATTCGTCGAGCATGAACATCACGCGCTGCTGGCGACCCTTGGCCTTGAGCTCTTCGGTCAAGCGGCGCCCGATCTGATTGAGCATCAGGCGGACGAGCGGCTTGGTCCGGCTGATATCGGAAGGAGGAATGACCAGATAGAGCGACACAGGTGCCGCTGAATCGACAAGATCGGTGATGCGCCAGTCCGAGGCTCCGGTGACCTGCGCAATCACAGGGTCGCGGTAGAGGCCGAGGAATGACATGGCCGTCGACAGGACGCCAGACCTCTCATTGTCAGACTTGTTCAGCAGTTCCTGCGCGGCGGCAGCCACAACGGGGTGAACACCATCTTTGCCGAGGTGCGGGGTCGTCTTCATCCGGTGCAGCGTGGTTTCTATCGAACGACGCGGATCGGAAAGGAAGCCAGCGACCCCGGCCAGCGACTTGTCCTTCTCGGCATAGAGGACGTGCAGGATGGTGCCGACGAGTAGCGAGTGGCTGGTCTTCTCCCAATGCGTGCGCTTTTCCAATGACCCTTCGGGGTCGATCAATATGTCTGCGATGTTCTGGGCGTCACGTACCTCCCAATCGCCCTTCCGGACTTCGAGCAGCGGATTGTAGGGGTTGGATGCGGGGTTGGTCGGATCGAACAGCAGGACGCGGCCGTGTCGGGCGCGAAAGCCCGCCGTCAGATCCCAGTTCTCGCCCTTGATATCATGGACGATGCAGCTGCCCGGCCAAGCGAGCAGCGACGGGATGACGAGACCCACGCCTTTGCCGGAACGGGTCGGCGCAAAGCAGAGAATATGTTCGGGACCATTGTGCCGCAGATACCGGTTCTTGTGCGAGCCGATCACCACGCCGTCCTGCTTCAGGAGGCCAGCCTTGCGGATTTCCTTGTCGGTCGCCCAGCGCGCGGAACCGTAGGTCTCTGACTGCTTCTCCTCCCGCGCGCGCCACACCGACATGGCGATCGCGATGACTATGGCGGCCATGGCACCCGAGACCGCGATGAATGCGCCGGTCTGGAAGATCTGTGGTGCATAGGCGTCGAACGCAAACCACCACCAGAAGAAGGCGTAGGGCGGGTAGATTGGCCAAGGTCCCAGCCAGAACCAAGGCTGGCCGAGCTCAGGTTGGTACGCAAGGGCGTGGGCCGTCCATTGGGTGGCAGACCAGATACCAAGCAATGTGACGCTGATGACGGCGATGACCTGACCCCAGAGAATACGGGTGGCGTTCATTGAAAGTTACTCCTGTGTCCGTCGTCAGAACATTTGGCACAGGTCGCGGCGTAAATTAGCGGAGTGCGGG
>NZ_LSIJ01000017.1 GCF_001556185.1 Sphingomonas sp. CCH10-B3
GTGATCGTGACAGCGAGCAGGTTGTTGCCGTCGGTGTCGGAGAACCCGAAGTCCGCCGCCGTCAGCGTACGCGGCGTGTCTTCATTGATCGTCAGCGTCGCGTCGGTGCCCGATGGCGCGTCGTTGACCGCCGCGACATCGAAAGTGATCGTGTTCGGGCTGGCGTCGAGATCGACGCCGCCGCCCGCCGTACCACCGTCATCCTGCACCTGGAAGGTGAAGCTCGCATAGCCGTTGCCATTGGCATTGGCGGCAGGCGTGAATACCAGTTGCGGCAAGCTCGCGACCGGGATCGACTGGCCCACCGTGACGGCGATGCCGTTCAGCGTCAGCGCGCCCGCGCTCGGCAGGGTTATGATCGTGACAGCGAGCAGGCTGTTGCCGTCGACATCGCTGAACCCGAAGTCTGCCGACGTCAGCGTGCGCGCCGTGTCCTCGACGATCGTCAGCGTGGCGTTGCTGCCCGCCGGGGCGTCGTTCGCCGCCGCCACATTGACGGAGCGCGTGAAGCTCGCCGTATCGCTGCCGCCATCGGCGGTGCCGCCACCGTCGACCAGCGTGAAGGTAACGGTGCGCACGGCGCTGGTCGGCGATTCGCTCGTGCTGGCGAAGCGCACTGCCTGCGCCAATGCCTGCACGGCCGCATCGTCGGCCGATGCATTGAGCGCGATCGACAGGCTGGTCGCAGTTGAGGTCAGGGTGCCGACGACCACCGCATTATACGACACATCGTTGCCGCTCACGCTGATGCCGGTGCCCGACAGGCTGAGCGTATCGCCCGCGACCAAGCCAGCGGTGATCGCCGCCGTCAGCATCCCGTTCGCATAATTGGCGCTGTCGCTATCGGACGCCGTCAGCGTGCCGGTGATGACCGGGACGGCGGCGCCGTTTTCGACATAGCTCGCCACGTTCGGCCGGATCACATAAACGTCGGGACGCCCGTTGTTGTCGCCGCCCGCAATCGCCGACGTGGTCGTGAAGGCAAGCGTCGAACCGTCGGCCGACCAGACCGGATTGACGCTGGCGCTCGTGAGCTGTCCGCCCGCTGCATTGACCGAAACGCGCGTGATCGTGCCCGTCTGGAGATCCTTGACGAACACGTCCGTTACACCGTTGGTGTCACCGGCGACGAGGTTGCTGGCGTCGCTCTGGAACGCGACATAGCGCCCATCGGACGAGATGGTGGCATAGCTGCTCGCGCCGTTCGCCTGACTGCCGTCGCTGGCGGTCGATACGCGCGTCGTCGTATCGGTCGCGATGTTCTTCACGAAAATGTCGGTGGTGGCGTTGGTGTCGCCCGTCACCAGATTGGTCGCGTCGCTTTGGAAGACGATCAGATTGCCATCGGCCGAAATCGGCGCGCCCGCCGGTTGGAAGAAGGGCGGTGTGAAACTGCTCGCCCCATTGGCTTGCCCCCCGCCGGTCGCGGTCGAGACGCGGACGATGGCGCCGGTTGCGAGGTTCTTCAGGAAGATGTCGAAAGCGCCGTTGGTGTCGCCGGTGACGAGGTTGGTCGAATCGCCATAGAAAGTGACCAGATCGGCATTGCCCGCGGCGAAATACCCCTGCAGATCTTGGCCATTGCCGCGCTCCCCGCCCGCGGTGGTTGCGGCGTTGACGATCGCGCCGGTCGCCAGCGTGACGACTGCCGTGTCATTCGGGCCGTCACCACCATAGCCGAACAGGCTGTCCCCGTCGGTCGCGAACGACACCCGGGTCCCGTCGCCCGACCAGGTTGCCTGGTTGCTCGCGAAATTGCCGCCGACACCGGCCTGAGTTTGCGAGACGCGAGTCAGCGCTCCGGTCAACAAATCCTTCAGGAATACGTCCTGTCGACCGCCATTGTTGTCGCCAGGGATGCCGAATGCGTTGCCGCTGTTGAACAGCACGTAGCGACCGTCCGGCGAGATGCTCGGCGCGTCGGCCCCGCCCGACGGATTGCCCGCAGCGTCCGCCGAAACGAGCGTGACGACACCGGTTGTCAAATTTTTGGCAAAAATGTCGTAGTTGCTGCCGCCCCCCGGCCCGAGATTGTTCGACCGGCTGCGAAACACCACGATGTTGCCGTCAGCCGACAGCGAGGGTTGAAGCGCATCGAGATTACCGGCGGTGCCCGACGTCGAGGATGAGCCCCAGACCAGCGACGTGGTGGCCCCCGCCACGAAACTGGGCGCATCGTTTACCGAGGTGACGTTGAAAGCGAGCGTGTTTGCACTCGCGTCGAGGTCGACACCGCCATTCGCGGTGCCGCCATCGTCCTGCACCTGGAAGGTGAAGCTCGCATAGCCGGTGCCGTTCGCATTAGCGGCGGGCGTGAACACGAGTTGCGGCAGGCTCGCGACCGGGATCGACTGGCCGGCCGTGACAGCGAC
>NZ_LSIJ01000018.1 GCF_001556185.1 Sphingomonas sp. CCH10-B3
GTGGCGGCGGCGGCGGTGCCGCACAAGCTGGCGGCCGGATCAATCTCGCTTTCTACCACACTTGGCGGCTGACCGAGCAGGTGCGGATCGGCGGCGCGGGGCCGGTGCTCGACCTGCTGAACGGCGATACGGTCAGCAGCGGGGCCGGGGTGCCGCGCCACGAGCTGGAGGCGCAGGCGGGGTATAACAACAATGGTATCGGCGTACGGTTGTCGGCGAATTGGCAGAGCGCGACCCGCGTCAACGGCAGCCTTGGCGGCACCGGTCAGACGCTCGATTTCGGCAGCCTGACGACCGTCAACCTGCGGCTGTTCGCTGATTTGACGCAGCGGCTTGAGCTGCTGAAGAAATATCGCTGGATGCGCGGGATGCGGGTGTCGATCGCGGTCGACAATTTGCTCAACCAGCGCCAGCGCGTCACCGACCAGACCGGCGCAACGCCGATCGCTTACCAGCCTGCCTATCAGGATCCGCTTGGCCGGTCGGTCCGGCTGTCGGTACGCAAGCTGTTCTTCTGACGGCACCGGTCCGGCGCTCCGCTTACGGCCACTGGCAATCGGTCGCGTTTGCGCTAGATGCAGGCGCTTCGGGCACGGCGTGCCGGGAGGGATGAGGGCTTTCGATGCGGATTACGATGATCGGTTCGGGCTATGTCGGCCTGGTTTCGGGGGCATGTTTTTCGGATTTCGGCCATGATGTGATCTGCGTCGACAAGGACGCGAGCAAGATCGAAGCGCTCGAAGCTGGACGGATGCCGATCTACGAACCGGGGCTCGACGCACTGGTCGCGGCCAATGTCGCGGCGGGGCGGCTGACGTTCACGACCGATCTGAAGGCGGGTGTGGCCGGCGCTGATGCCATCTTCATCGCGGTCGGCACGCCGTCGCGCCGCGGCGACGGCCATGCCGACCTCACTTACGTCTTTGAAGCAACGCGCGAGATTGCCGCTGCTATCACCGGGCCGACCGTCGTCGTCACCAAATCGACCGTGCCGGTCGGCACCGGTGACAAGGTCGAGGCAATTTTGCGCGAAGCCCGGCCCGAGCTTGACGTGGCGGTCGTTTCCAATCCCGAATTCCTGCGCGAAGGTGCTGCCATCGGCGATTTCAAGCGCCCGGACCGGATCGTGATCGGCACCGACGATGCGCGCGCACAAGTGGTGATGCGCGAAATCTATCGCCCGCTGTTCCTGAACGAGAGCCCGATCCTGTTCACCGGGCGGCGGACGGCCGAACTGATCAAATATGCCGCCAACGCCTTTCTGGCGACCAAGATCACGTTCATCAACGAAATCGCTGATCTGTGCGAAGCGGTCGGTGCCAATGTGCAGGATGTGTCACGCGGGATCGGGCTCGACAACCGCATCGGCAGCAAGTTCCTGCACGCCGGGCCCGGCTATGGCGGGTCGTGCTTCCCCAAGGACACGCTCGCGTTGCTGAAGACCGCCGAGGATTATGAATCGCCCGTCCGCATTGTCGAGGCCGTGGTGAAGGTCAACGACAGCCGCAAGCGCGCGATGGGCCGCAAGGTGATCAACGCGCTCGGCGGCGATGCCAAGGGCAAGACCGTCGCAATCCTGGGGCTGACCTTCAAGCCCAACACCGATGACATGCGCGACGCGCCCAGCTTGGCGATCGTCCAGAGCCTGATCGACGCCGGGGCAAAAATCCGCGCCTATGACCCCGAAGGCATGACGCATGCCAAGGCGATGATGCCCGAGATCGAGCTGGCGAACGATGCCTATGAAGCTGCCGAGGGCGCCGATGTCGTGGCGATCGTGACCGAATGGGACATTTTCCGCGCGCTCGACTTGAAGCGGCTGGCGCGGACGATGGCGGCACCGGTGATGGTCGACCTGCGCAACATTTACCCGATCGCCGAAGCCGAGCGGGCAGGTTTTACCTACACGTCGGTCGGGCGCTGACGGGGCGCGCCGGGCGCTGCTATTTCTTGCGGCAGATTTCGGCGACCTTGGCCGCAGCGTCGAGGTCGCCGGCCTCGAGCACCAGCTTCATCGCGCCGGCGCAATCGCCCTTGGCAATCAGTCGCGCGGCCAGCCCGGCATTGAGCTGTCGCTTGTACGGGCTCATTTCGACGCCGCCGGGGTCTGCGCGGTCGGACTCGCTGGCGGCGGGGCGCGGGATGCTGTCACGGACCAGCGGTTGCGACGGCGCGGCCAAGGGGGCCAGCGGTTCGGGCGCGGCCGGGCGCCGGGCCGGATCGACGAACTCGACATTGCGGACGTCCCACTCGGCAAGTTGATGCACGATCTTCAACCGGCATTGCAGGCTGGCATCGCTGTGCAGGAACACGCGGGCGGTGCCTCCCGCCGCCCAAAGCTTCGATCGTTCGTGAAATTCCTCTTTGCTCAGCACCTTGTCGGCGCGTTTGACGACGCATTGATTCTTGCGGCGGACAACGACGACGACATCATCGGGGCCCGGTTCATCGGGTGCTTGCTGCGCGGCAACCGCCGCCGCGAGGGCGAGTGTCATGAGAGGCATCGACGTCTCCTCGACAGGTTCATGGCCACTGCGGCATCAGGCAGCGGCGTAGCGATCAATCGCGGCGAGATGGGCTGCCTGTTCGGCAGGGCTCAGAAATGATCCGGTGAAGCTGTTGCGCGCCAGCCGCACCAGATCGTCGCGCGACAGATCGAGCGCATCGGCAACGGCCCGGTAGTTGGCATTCACATAGCCGCCGAAATAGGCGGGATCGTCCGAATTGACGGTCGCGGCGAGCCCCGCGTCGAGCATCGTCTTCAGCGGATGCGCGGCGATATCGTCGACCACGCACAGCTTCAGGTTCGACAGCGGACAGACAGTCAGGCACATGCCCGCCGCAGCCAGCCGCGCAACCAGCGCGGGGTCGTCGAGCGAGCGGTTGCCGTGATCGATCCGGTCGACGCCGAGCAGGTCGAGCGCTTCGTGGACATAGGCGGCCGGACCCTCCTCGCCAGCATGGGCGACGAGCTTGAGGCCCAGGCTGCGGGCGCGCGCGAAAACACGCGCGAACTTCGCGGGCGGGTGCCCCAGTTCGGACGAGTCGAGACCGACGCCCGCGATCTTGCCGAGATGGAGGAGCGCCTGATCGAGCGTCGCCTCGGCTTCGGCCTCGCTCAGATGGCGAAGGAAGCACATGATCAGCTTCGAGGTGATGCCCAGCCGCGCCTCTCCGTCCGCCAGCGCGCGGGTGATGCCGCCGATCACCGTGTCGAAAGCGACCCCGCGCTCGGTATGGCCCTGGGGGTCGAAGAAAATCTCGACGTGCCGCACGCCATCGGCATAGGCGCGGTCGAGATAGGCAGCGGTCAGGTCGAAGAAATCCTGCTCGGTCAGCAGCACCGCCATGCCCTGATAATAAATGTCGAGAAAATCCTGCAGGTTCGAAAAATCATAGGCCGCGCGGACCGCTTCGGCCGAGGCGAACGGAATCGCCACGCCGTTGCGCTGCGCCAGCGCAAACATCAGCTCGGGCTCGAGTGACCCTTCGATATGCAAATGCAGCTCGGCCTTGGGCAGCGCAGCGATGAAGGCTGCACGATCGGCAGGGGTGGCAAAGTCGATCATGGTCTTTCCTCTTCGCGCAGAATGATCGGCGCTTCGGGTTTGCTGCGACGGATTTCGTCGATCTTCAGCCCGTTGATCTCGTGCGGGAAGACCAGCCAGGCATCGGTGCTGTGAACATAGAAGTCGGGAACCAGATCGGTCTGGTTACGGGTCGGCTTGTAGTAAACGGTGGCGATGCGGATTTCGCGCGGCATGTTGTACCGGCAGCGCGCGGCGAGTTCGCGCAGAAAGGCGCGGATGCTGCGGCCGCTATCGAACACATCGTCGATCACGAGCAACCGGTCGTCCGGCCCGAGCGTGTCGATCAGATAGCCGAGCGCATAGACGCGCACGTCGGGGTCCTGCTGGTCGATACCGGTGTAGGATGAGGTGCGCACGGCGATGTGATCGCAATCGACGCCGTGATAGGCGAGCAATTCCTGCACCGCGATCCCGACCGGCGCGCCGCCACGCCAGATGCCGACGAGATGCGTCGGCGCAAAGCCGCTGTCGAGCACCGCGACCCCCAAACGAAAGGAATCGGCGAGCAGCGCGTCGGCGGTCAGATAGACTTTGTCGATCGTCACTGCTGCCACCATTCCCTGCCGCGCGTTCGGCGCCGTCGCTGCTGCCATGCCCCCGGCGAGCATCCTGAATCAAGCGGTGACGCACCCTTCAATGCCAGTTCGCCGCCTGGCTGTGCGCGCTGATCGGGGCGCGTATCGGCAGATTGCGCGCGACTCGCGGTGAATCCTAGCTTTTTGTGGACGTGAGTCGGGCGATAGGGTAATCGACGTTAACCATAATGCTGATGGTGGTGCCGATTACGCTCTGGTTCCTGCTTGCCGTTGCGGCCAATTTCACGGGGTATCTCGTCTATCTGACGGGGCTTCGGCGCCAGCTCGTGCAGCCCAACCGCGCTTCATGGCTGATCTGGAGTTCGGCGACGCTGGTCGAGGCAAGCACCTATGCCGCCGTCAATCCGGGTGCTGCACAGAGCATCGTCTTCCTCGTATCATCGGTTGCCTGTCTGGTCGTCACGATCGGCATCTGGCGGCAATCGGCGTGGAGCCCGCCGACACGCAGCGAGACGATCTGCATGATTGCCTGCCTCGGCGCGCTGCTGTTGTGGGTCGCGTTCCGATCGGCCTTCTGGGCGCATATGCTGGTGGTCGCAGCCGTCCCGGTCAGTTTCTGGCCGACCTGGGAAAGCGTGGCACAGGACCGCACGCGCGAACGCTCGCCCGCCTGGGGGCTTTGGACGATCGGTGACCTGGCGACGCTGATTGTTGCCGCGCGCAGCGAGGACATCAATCTCGCCGGCTATGCCTATATCTTCGTCGAGGTCGCCTGCCACGCGAGCGTTTGGTTCATGATCGGCCTCGCCACCATCAACCCGCTGCGCTCGCTCGGCTTCCGCAACGGGCGCTTCTATGTGCTCGATGCCTATCGCCCCGCCGCCAATCTGTTCTCGGTCGGCGAGAACCATCTCGGCAAGGCGGTCTATGCCGCCGTCGAGTTCGCCGAGGGCGATGCGATCGTGAAATTCACTGGCCGCCGCTTTCGCGCCGATCAGGTGCCCAGCGTCATGCGCGGGCAGGGCGACCGCTTCGTGCAAGTGACGCCCGAACATTACATGGGGCCGTCAAACCGCATCGACGACCTGATCAACCATAGCTGCTCACCCAACGCCGGGCTGCGCTTCACCGATGACGGCGTGGTGCTGGTCGCGATCAGGCCGATCGTGCCGGGCGATGAAATTACCTGGGATTATTCGACGACGCTGACGCAATCGAACTGGCACATGATCTGCCAGTGCAAGAGCCCCGAGTGCCGCCGCGTGATCGGCAATTTCGAGACTTTGAGTCCCGAACGCCAGGAATGGTTCCGCGCGCGCAATTTGGTCGCGCCCTATCTGCGGCGGCGCGATGACGTGGCGCCGGTCGAAGCGACGCCGCAAGTGGTTTTGAAGACGGGGTAGGGGCGGGCGGCGGCCGGTGGGGGGG
>NZ_LSIJ01000019.1 GCF_001556185.1 Sphingomonas sp. CCH10-B3
GCGCAGTTCCGGCTTGCGAGCCCCGAGATGCTCGGCGAGCTGCTGCCGATCGCGCATGACGACACCCGCCTGCTGATCGATCGCGACGGCGGGCTGGCGGGCGAGCGCGGCCAGGCGGCGCGGCTGGCGCTGTATCTGTTCGAACGCGATGCCGGGGTGGCGCTGCTGCGGTCGGGCTGATCAGCGCGGCTTGAGCATCGCTGCGAGCAGTTCGTAATAGTCGGCGAGTTCGATCATCCGGTCGAGTTCGCAGCCGATCCGGCCACCCAGCGACCAGCGCACCTGCGCGGAGACGACACCGACCACCGGCAGCGTGATGTGCAACCGTTCACCTTCGCGAAAATCGCCGTCGCAGCGCGCCATCAGCCCGAGCGCCGAGATATTGACGATCACCAGCTGCAGCGGTCGCGCGTCGGGGCCGATCGCGCGTGCCCGGTAATGAACCTCGTCGCGACCGGTGGTGCGTTCGTCCCGGTACGCGGCGGCCGAAGCGCCTGCCATCATCGCCATCCCTGTATCGTGCCCCCCGCACGCTCGCAGTCCCGGGTAAATGGCAGGGGTAGAGAAAGCGCTAATGCGAAATTGACTACAACTTATTGTGTAGCGACCAGCAGCCCGTGGTTCTTTTTGCCGGCCGACAGGCGGACGATGCGCGCGCCGCCGCCCTTGATCAGCCGCCGCGCTTCGCCCTTCGATGCCGCAAAGCCCAGCGCGACCAGCGCATCGACCAGCGCGATTCTGCCGCCTTCGACCACGTGCGTCGGCAGGGCGCCACCCGCACTGCCTTCCTCGAACATCTTGCGCGCGGTCTCGGATGCTTCGGCAGCAGCGGCTTCCCCGCGGCACATCGCGGTTGCCGCATCGGCGAGCGCGATCTTGGCGGCGTTGATCTCCGCGCCTTCCAGCGCTTCGAGCCGGGCGATCTCGTCGAGCGGCAGGTCGGTGAACAGCCGCAGGAAACGGCCGACGTCGCGGTCGTCGGTGTTGCGCCAGAACTGCCAGTAATCATAGGCGGACAGCTGATCCTCGTTCAGCCACACCGCACCGCTCGCGGTCTTGCCCATCTTGGCGCCATCGGCGGTGGTGATCAGCGGCGTCGTGATCCCGAACACTTCGGTGCCGTCGACGCGGCGCGCAAGCTCGATCCCGTTGACGATATTGCCCCATTGGTCCGACCCGCCCATCTGCAACCGGCAGCCGGCACGGCGCGACAGCTCCATGAAGTCATAGGCCTGCAGAATCATGTAGTTGAATTCGAGGAAGGTCAGCGGCTGTTCGCGGTCGAGCCGCAGCTTGACCGAATCGAACGCGAGCATTCGGTTGATCGTGAAATGCCGCCCGATGTCGCGCAGGAACGGGATATAGGCAATCGCGTCGAGCCAGTCGGCGTTGTTGAGCAGCACCGCATCGCTCGGGCCGTCGCCGAACGTCAGGAAGCGCTCAAACACCGTTCGGATCGAGGCGATGTTGGCGGCAATCGCGGCGTCGTCGAGCAGCTTGCGGCTCTCGTCCTTGCCCGATGGATCACCAACCTTCGTCGTCCCGCCGCCCATCAGCACGATCGGCTTGTGCCCGGCCTGTTGCAGCCGCCGCAGCATCATGATCTGGACGAGGCTGCCGATGTGGAGCGACGGCGCGGTCGCGTCGAAGCCGATATAGCCGGGCACGACCTGTTTTGCCGCAAGCGCATCGAGCCCGTGCGCGTCGGTCAGCTGGTGGATATAGCCGCGGCTGTCGAGCAGGCGGAGCAGATCGGAAGCGTAATTGGACATGCCGGTCGCTTAGAGGAAAGTGCCGCGCTCGCGCAATCTCAGCGCGGCGGAAGCTGGGTCAGCGGGTCGACGGGCGTTCGCCCCTTGCGCAGTTCGAAATGCAATTCGGGCCGGTCGGCCGTGCCGCTGGCGCCCGACAGCGCAACAGCCTGCCCACGCCGCACCGACTGGCCGCGCTGCACGAGCAATTGGCTGTTGTGCCCGTATACGCTGACCCAGCCATCGCTGTGCCGGACCATCACCAGGCTGCCGAGCCCCGGTACGCCGTCGCCGACATAGAGCACCACGCCGTCGGCAGCGGCGAGCACCGGCGTGCCGGTCCGGGCTGCGATCTTGATTCCGTCCATGCGCTCGCCGGTGCCGCCGGGGCCGAAGCGGCGCACGACGGTGCCGCTCACGGGCCAGACGAAGCCGCCCGTCCGGCGCGGCGGCGCGGCGATGGCGGCGTCGGGCGGCAGGATCCGCGTCGGCGAGGATGACGCCGGCGCCGGGCGCTTGTTGGGGCCGAGCGCTGGCTCGCTGCCGGTCACGATGTCGTCGATGTCGAGGTGAAACGCCGCCGCGCGTTCGGCGGCGCTCGGCGGATTGCTGGCGGTGCGCGGAATGATGATCCGTCGCCCGGCGCGCAGCACATAGGGCTCGACAAGATTGTTGACCGCGACGATCTGTGCCCAGGGCACGCCATAAGCGCGGGCAATGGCAATGCCGGTCTCGCCCGGGCGCACGAGGTGATAGCGGCCCGCCGGAATCCGCAGTCGCTGGCCGACATAGACGGTGTAGGGCGGGATCAGGCCGTTGGCGTCGCCGATCGCCTCGGTCCCCGCGCCGGTGCGGTTGGCGATGGCGCGTAGCGTATCGCCGGGGACGACGACATATTCGCTCGCCGGAATTTCGACCGCGTCGGGCGTGACGGGGCGCGCTTCCCAGGCCGGGCGCGGCGGGGCGGGGATGCGGGTGTCGGATTCGATCTGCGGCGGCGGCAGTGTGGGGCGACGGTCGGGCGGATAGTCGCTGGCGCGCTCGATCGGGGGCGGGACGCAGGCCGAAGCCAGTGCCGCCAGCGCCAGCAATCCCCACCACCCGCGCATTTCAAGCCACCTTCGTCAACGATACGCCGCCGTCAGCATATCGAGCGATTCACGATGTGTCAGGTCGAGATGGAGCGGCGTCACCGAAATGTAACCGTCGGCGATGGCCTCGACATCGGTCGAATGCGCGGGCGTCTCGATCGACGGCCCGAGCGCGAACCAGTGATATTCATAACCGCGTGGATCGCGATTGCTGACGATCTGCAATCGCCCATAATCGCGCAGCCCTTGGTCGACGACGCGCACGCCCAGCACCCGGTCGGCAGCCAGCGCCGGGAAATTGATGTTGACGAGCGTCCGCGGTGCGAGCGGCGCGTCGAGCAGCGGGCGCAGCACGCGTTCGCCCCAAACGCTGGCAGCTTCGAACGGGACGACATCGCCCATGCCTTCGCGCGCATAAGCCTGACTGAGCGCGATCGAGCGGACGCCTGCGAGTGCGCCTTCCATGGCTGCCGATACCGTACCCGAATAAGTGACATCCTCGGCGAGGTTGGCGCCGCGGTTGACGCCCGACAGGATGAGGTCGGGCGGCGTGTCCTTCATGATCTTGGCGAGCGCCATCATCACCGCGTCGGTCGGCGTACCCGCAACGGCATAGCGCTTGTCGCCATGTTTGCGCACGCGGATCGGGCGCGTGAGCGTCAGCGAATGGCCCGCGCCCGATTGCTCATCGGCGGGCGCGACGATCCAGACATCATCGGACAGGGTGGCAGCAATTGCCTCCAACACCTTGAGGCCGGGTGCATAATAGCCATCGTCATTGGTGAGGAGAATGCGCATCAGGCTTTGGGCTCCAGCCGGGTCAGACCACCCATATAGGGGAGCAATGCGTCGGGTACGGTGACGCTGCCGTCGTCGTTCTGGTAATTTTCGATCACCGCCACCAGCGTCCGCCCGACCGCGAGGCCGGAGCCGTTGAGCGTGTGGACGAACTCGGTCTTCTTCTGCTCGCCAGCCACACGGTAGCGGGTGTTCATCCGCCGCGCCTGGAAATCGCCGGTGTTCGAGCAGGAGCTGATCTCGCGGAACTGGCCCTGGCCGGGCAGCCAGACTTCGAGGTCATAGGTCTTGCGCGCGCCAAAACCCATGTCGCCGGTGCACAGCAGCAGCTTGCGATAGGGCAGGTCCAGCCGTTCGAGGATGGTTTCCGCCGCGCGAGTCATGCGGTCGTGCTCGGCCTCGCTGTCCTCGGGGCGCACGATGCTGACGAGCTCGCATTTCTCGAACTGGTGCTGGCGGATGAACCCGCGAGTGTCGCGCCCCGCCGCGCCCGCCTCCGAGCGGAAGCACAGGGTGAGCGCGGTCAGGCGCATCGGCAGGGCGCTTTCGTCGAGCAGTTCGCCCATGACGCTGGCGGTGAGCGAAACTTCGCTGGTGGGGATGAGCCAGCGGTCGTCGGTTGTGCGGAAACTATCCTCGGCAAACTTCGGCAACTTATCCGTGCCGTACATCGCCTCGTCCTTGACGAGCACCGGCGGGTTGCATTCCTGATAGCCATGCTCGCGCGTCTGGACGTCGAGCATGAACTGGCCGAGCGCGCGGTGGAGGCGGGCCATGTCGCCGCGCAGGAAAGTGAATCGCGCGCCCGACAGCCGCGTGCCGGTCTCGAAATCCATGCCGAGCGCTGGCGCCAGGTCGGCATGTTCCCTGGGCGTGAAGTCGAAGGCGCGCGGCGTGCCCCAGCGGGCGACTTCGACATTTTCTTCCTCGCCCGCGCCATCGGGCACGTCGGCGGCGGGCAGATTGGGGATGATCTCAAGCGCAGCCTTCAGCGCCGTCGTCGCCTCTTTCTCTTCCGCCTCAAGCGTGGGCAGGCGGTCCTTGAGCGCGGCGACCTCGGCCTTCAGCGCCTCGGCACCGTCCTTGTCGCCCTTGGCCATCGCCGCGCCGATCAGCTTGGAGGCATCGTTGCGGCGCGCCTGAATCGCCTGCATTTCGGTGGCCAGCATTCGGCGGCGTTCGTCGAGCGCGGCGAGGGCGGTCGCTTGCGCGGGAAGGCCCCGGCGCGCGAGCTGCGCGTCGAAGCCTTCGGGATTTTCGCGGATCAATCGGATGTCGTGCATGGCCCCCGCGCTATGGCGAGGGCCTTGCCGCGACGCAAGCTTATGCGGCTACGGCGGCGTCCGGACGCTTGGCGAGCCGCTTGCGCGCGACCAGCGCGGCGGCGGCGGCGCCGAACAGCAGCACCATCGGCGGTGCCGGAACCGGCGTCGGCGTGCCGCTCGACCCCGAGCTGCCGGTGCTGCCCGACGACGCGCTCGACGCCGACGATGCCGACGACGTGCTACCGCTTGCCGAACCCGACGAACCGGTGCTGCCGCTGGCCGAAGTCGAGCCCGAGGCGCTGGTGCTGAAGCCGACGCTCGACGAGCCCATCGACGACGAGCCCGAGGAGCTGGCGCTCGACGCGCTGCTGGCGCTGGATGCACTCGACGACGAGGTCGAGCTGCTGACGTCGCCCGACGAGGCCGAGGAGACATTGCCCGACGACGACGAGCCACCGGTCGATGTCGAGGTCGACGATCCGCCGGTTGAGGTCGAGGACCCACCTGTCGAGGTCGACGAACCGCCGGTTGAGGTCGAGGAGCCACCGGTCGAAGTCGAAGAGCCGCCGGTGGACGACGTGCTCGACACTTCGCCGCTCGACGAGGTGCTGGAGACTTCGCCCGATGAGGTCGACGACGACGAACCGCCCGTCGACGAGCCGCCGGTCGACGACGTGCTCGAAACATTCCCCGACGACGTCGACGACCCGCCGCTGCCGCCCGACGAGGTCGACGATGAGGTGGAGGAGCCGCCCGAGCCGCCGGTGCTCGAGGTCGAGGAGATGATGATGCTGATGCCGCTGGAGGTGCCTGAGCTGGTCCCGCTCGAAGTGCCCGAGCTGGTGCCGCTCGAAGTGCCCGAGCTGGTGCTCGACGACGTCGCGCCGCTGCTCGTGCTGCTCGCGCTCGACGTGCCGCCGCCGTTCGACGAGATTACAACGCCGCTGCTGCCGCCGCCGCCACCGAAGAATCCGCCCGCGAAGAAGCCGCCGAAGCCGCCGCCAAAGCCGCCGCTGCCGCCAATAATCACCGGGGCCACGCCGCCGCCACCGCCCGAAACCGGGAAGTCGCCGCTCGACGCCGCATAGGGCGGGGGCAGCGGGATCGGCTGGCTGGCGATCTGGACCGTGGCGGGTGGGCAGGTTGCGGTGGTGCGCGTCACGACGCGGCGCACTTGCCTGCCTTGACGCGCGACAGTCGTGCGAACGATCCGCTTGGTGTGCTTGACATAGGCTGCGCGCGGCTTGGCCGATTCGGTGACGTGCACCGCACCGCCGCCAACAACCGCGCCCCCGCATGCGCAAGCACAAAGTTTCGCCAGAGCCATCCGCACAGACATTGCTACACTCTTTCAAATTTTCCGGCCGATCGTGCGATCAAGGGCACGGTCAACTGGTTTGCTGCTCATCTCGCAAAGTGCAGAACAAAGCGTTAAGTTCAACAACGTTAACCATGATTTGATCTCCCCTAAGGCTCATGGTGACTACAATGGGCGGAATAAATTGGTTAACGTATCTTATTGGCACGAAATCGTGGGTTGAACGCGGCTGACCTGCGCCATTTGTTAATCATTATGCCGATTTGTCATTAAGTTACCGGCCATGCCGCCGGGAACTAAACCAGGCTGGCCGCCGCGCGAGCGTTCCTCCCGCGGCGACTAGGTGCAAAGCGCCGAAAGACCGCGATTTTCGACCAAAGGCTCGCTTGTCGCTCGCTGCATGTGTGGCTATAGGCGCGCTCGAGGGGCAAGGGCCACAAGGCTTGGTTTGCGTAGGAGAGTGGGGATGGCATCGCAGGTGAACCGCATCGACGAACCCGAAAAGACCGGGCCGATCCCGGCCAATGATGGTGGCGACGGTTATCGGCCGAGCGCTTCCGAACCTTTTATGAATCCCCGCCAGCTCGACTATTTCCGCACCAAGCTGCTACAATGGAAGGACGCGATCCTGCTCGAGGCACAGGGCACGCTGTCGCAGCTCCAGACCGAAAGCCTGCGCGAGGCCGACCTGACCGACCGCGCATCGAGCGAGACCGACTGGTCGATCGAACTGCGCACCCGCGACCGCCAGCGCAAGCTGATCTCGAAAATCGATGCTGCGCTGCGCCGGATCGAAGAAGGCGAATATGGCTATTGCGAAGTCACCGGCGAGCCGATCTCGCTCGCCCGGCTCGAAGCTCGCCCGATCGCAACGATGACCGTCGAGGCGCAGGAGCGCCACGAGCGCAACGAAAAGGTCTCGCGCGAGGACTGACGCGACCCCGCCGGCCACGGCATTTTAAGTAAATTGATACCCCTTGCCTGTTAGCTTCCCACCGAAATTCCCCTAGCGAGGTCGGGTAGGCAAGCATGGATCACGTCGGGCAAAATCCGGATCAAGAGGGTTGGAGCGAAGACAATGCGCACAAGCGCAATCAGTCGCGCGACAGCCTGTTTCTGGTCGCCCAGTTTCGGCAGAGCGCGCAGCGTGAAGTCGTGCGCCAGGTGCGCATCCGCAATCTTTCGGCCGGCGGGCTGATGGCCGAAGTGTCTGATCCGATCGCACAAGGCACGGCTGTTGAACTCGACGTGCGTGGGATTGGCTGGATTCCGGGCCGGGTGGCGTGGAGCGTGGCGGGCCGCATCGGCGTCGCGTTCGATCATCCGATCGATCCTGTGCTCGCGCGCAAGCCGGTCAGCGGCAATGCCAAGCCGCCGGTGTTCGTCAAGCCGATCCTGCCAGTCATCTGAGACCACACCGGCGTCGACGCTTGGCGCGCGGCGCCGGTGCGGTTTGGCGGCGCGCCTAGTGCGCGGCGAGCTCTTCCTTGATCTTGAGCTTCTGCTTCTTCAGTTGCGCAATCACCATCGCATCGGGTAGGGGCCGCTGGGATTCGAGCGCAATGCGCTGATCGAGTGTCGCGTGCTTTGCCGCCAATGTTGCTTGATGGTTGCTGAGCATGGAGAGGACTTCCTTTCCTGAATAGCCGCCCGACAACGAGCGGGTGGATCAATAAATCACAGATGGCTGGCGGTGTCGCGGGCATTTCACCCGGCGTGCGACGGACGCGCCGAATCACGCGATAATCTGCATGATGGGGCTCGCCTCGGCGCGCAGTTTTGCTATGGCGCGGGGAGCGGCACGAGCTGAACGCTAGAGACGGGGTCATGGACGATCGCCAGATCGCAAAGCGGATCGAAATCCTGAAGATCGAGCATCGCGACCTCGATGCGGCGATCGCGGCGCTGTTCGAGCAGAATTCGACCGATCAACTCCAGCTCGCGCGGTTGAAAAAGCGCAAATTGCGACTGCGCGACGAGATCAGTCTGCTCGAGGATCAACTTATCCCCGATATAATCGCCTGATCGCGCCGCTTTGGGACGGTCGGCTTGAGTCGCCGCATTTCCCTTGCGATCGGTTTCTGGCAGCACAGAGCGATGGGGACGGAACAGGTCAGTTCTCGGCTGCACCGGCGGCTGGTCGACGCGCTATACGTCGAGGCGATGCTGCTCGCCGACGAGGCGCGCGCCTATTTCGACGAAGGCGGTCGCGAGGATCGCGAGGCGCTCGGGCCAATGGAGCGCGTGGCCTATTCGTGCGAGTCACTGAAAGTCACGACGCGGCTGATGCACGTGATTGCCTGGCTGCTCACCCAGCGCGCGGTGGATGCCGGCGAAATGAGCCGGACCGACGCGCTCGATCCGTCGCGAAGGCTGGGGGCGCCGCCGCATTCCGATCCTGAAGTGATTGCATCGATGCCACCGCAGACGCGGGCGCTGGTGCGAGCGAGCATCGATCTGTTCCGCCGCACTGCCCGGCTCGATGCGGATCAGCTGGGCACGCCGACGGAAAGCCCGGCGCGCGCGATTCTGGAACGGCTGGCGGTGTCGATTTAGGGGTCGGTCGGACGGCAGCTTTCGCCTGAGCGACAGACGTTCATTGCGTACGCAACGCCGCTCAAAGTCCCCCGTCGCCCCGTGTCAAGCACGGGGCGATGGGCTAAAGTAGATTCTATACATCAGGCGCAAATGCGGGTTGACGCTGCCCGTCCGCCTCCCACCAAATTCAGACACTAGACCGAGCGCGATCAGACCTAAGCCGCCACAGCCTCCGCCACGCCCAGCCGCGCTTGCGCCGCGCGATATTCGCCCGCGATCCGCTCGACCATTTCCGCGACCGTGCCGACGTGATCGACGACGCCGATGCCCTGGCCTGATCCCCAGATGTCGCGCCATGCCTTGGCCCCGGCATTGCCGCCGAAGTTCATCGTGCTCAGATCGCCCTCGGGCAGGTTGTCGGGATCGAGCCCGGCGGCTTCGATCGAGCTGCGCAGATAATTGCCGTGCACGCCGGTAAACAGGTTCGAATAGACGATGTCGGCGGCCTTCGACGCGACGATCGATTCCTTATAGGCGGGCTGGGCGTTCGCCTCCTCGGTCGCGATGAAGGCCGAGCCGATATAGGCAAGGTCGGCGCCCATCGCTTGCGCCGCCAGCACCGCGCCGCCATTGGCGATCGAGCCCGACAGCGCCAGCGGACCGTCGAACCACTGGCGGATTTCCTGGATCAGCGCGAAGGGCGAGAGGCGACCGGCATGGCCACCGGCGCCGGCTGCAACCGCGATCAGCCCATCGGCGCCCTTTTCGATCGCCTTGCGGGCGAAGCGATCGTCGATGATGTCGTGCAGCGTGATGCCGCCCCAGCCATGCACGGCGGTGTTGAGATCCTCGCGCGCGCCGAGCGAGGTGATGATGATCGGCACTTGCCACTTCGCGCAGGTCGCCAGATCGGCCTCAAGCCGGTCGTTCGAGCGGTGGACGATCTGGTTGACGGCGAAGGGCGCGGCGGGGCGATCGGGATTGTCGCGGTTCCATGCCGAAAGCTCTTCGGTGATGCGATGGAGCCATTCGTCGAGCAGCGCCTGCGGCCGCGCATTGAGCGCGGGGAAGGAGCCGACGATCCCCGCCTTGCACTGGGCAATGACGAGTTCGGGACCCGAGATGATGAACAGCGGCGACCCGATCACGGGCAGGCGCAGGCGGTCGAATAAAGGTGGCAGGCTCATGTTCGTTTCATAGCGCAACCGAATATTCTGTCCAGCGGTCGGCAATTGCTTCAACCGCCAAATTGCGGCAGGAGCCGGAGAAATTTAATTGCGGAGACTTACCATGATGTCGTTGGTGCAGCGCCTGGGTCTTGCCGGTCTCATGGTGACGGTTGCGGCTCCCGCGCTGGCTGCGGGGCAGTTGCCGACTTCGGTGGTCCCGGTCCGCTATGACATCCGGGTCGATCCCAATGCGGCCGCCAAGACCTTCACCGGGCTCGAGACGATTACGGTGACGGCGAAACAGGCAGTGCGCACGGTGACGCTCAACGCCGCTGACCTCAAGATCACGCGCGCGACCATCGATGGCAAGCCAGTGCCGTTCAAGCTTGATGCGGCGAGCCAGCAAATCACGCTGACCGCACCCGCGCCGCTCAAGCCCGGCACGCATAGCCTGGGGTTCGTCTGGTCGGGTACGATCAACGATACGGCCGCGGGCTTTTTTGCGATCGACTACAAGAATCCTGACGGCTCGGCAGCGCGGATGCTCGCGACGCAATTCGAGGCGCCCGACGCGCGCCGCTTCGCGCCGATGTTCGACGAACCGGCGTTCAAGGCCAAGTTCAAGCTATCGGCAGTCGCGCCGGCCAAGCAGCTTGCCTATTCGAACATGCCGGCCACCGTGTCGCGGCTCGCCGATGGGCGTCAGCTATTCAGCTTTGCCGAATCGCCGGTGATGTCGAGCTATTTGCTGTTCCTCGGCATGGGCGATGTCGAGCGCAAGACGGTGATGGCCGGCAAGACCGAAATCGGCATCATCACCCGGCGCGGCGTCGTCGATCAGGGTGATTATGCACTTGCTTCGGCAAAGCGGCTGTTGAGCTATTACAACGATTATTTCGGCCAGCCCTATCCGCTGCCCAAGCTCGACATGGTCGCCGGGCCGGGGTCGTCGCAATTCTTCGGCGCGATGGAGAATTGGGGGGCGATCTTCTATTTCGAGCCGACCGTGCTTTACGATCCCAAGCGCGCCACCGTCAGCGGCAAGCAGGGGATTTTCGTCACCGTAGCGCATGAAGTGGCGCACCAGTGGTTCGGAAATCTGGTGACGATGCGCTGGTGGGACGATCTCTGGCTCAACGAGGGTTTTGCCTCGTGGATGGAAAACAAGGCCAGCGGCGATCTCAACCCCGAATGGTTCGCGCGCGAGACGGCGGTGTCGAACGACCGCGAAGCCGCACTTGGCGCAGATTCGACCGCCGCGACGCATCCCATCGTTCGCAAGGTCGAAACCGTCGACCAGATTGGCGAGGCGTTCGATAGTATCACCTATCAAAAGGGCCAGGCCGTCATCGGCATGATCGAATCGACGCTCGGCGCCGATCCCTTCCGCGCCGGCATCCGCCGCTACATGGCGAAGTATAAATATGGGAACACCGAAACCGATCAGCTTTGGGCCGAGCTCGAAGCGACATCGAATATGCCGGTCAAGAGTTTCGCGCGCGATTTCACGCTGCAAGGCGGCGTGCCGCTGATCACGGTGTCGGGCGTGACGTGCAGCGGCGGCAAGACCAATGTCACGCTGGCGCAGTCGCGGTTCGGGCTCGATGCCGCGTCCAAGGTGCCGCAGCGCTGGCAGGTGCCACTCACCGTCGCGACGCTGGGCGGCACGCCGACCCAGACCTTTGTGAAGTCGGAGACGCCCCAGACGATGACGGTCGCGGGCTGTGGCACCGTCGTCGCCAATCTCGGCAAGGGCAGCTATGCCCGGGTGAAGTACGACGATGCGGCCCATGCAGCGCTGGTGCGCGACTATTCGCGGCTGGCGGTCGCCGACCGGCTCGGCACGCTTGGCGATGATTTCGCGCTGGCGGCCTCGGGTGACCAGAGTCTCGCGCGCTATTTCGAACTCGTCGGTGCGGTGACGCCTGACGCCAATCCACTCGAATGGGACATGATCGCCGACGACATCGGCGGGCTGGCTGGGTTGTTCGCGCAGACCGACCTCGAGGCGCCGCTGCGCGCACGGACGATCAAGCTGCTCGCCCCGGTGATGGCGCGCGTTGGTTTCACGGCCAAGGCCGACGAGCCGGCGATTGTGACCAATCTGCGCGAGACACTGGTGTCGCGGCTCGGCCTGGCGGGCGATCCCGATGTCGCCGCGCAGGCGCGGCGCTATGTGGCGGCGCTGGCGACCGATCCCACTGCGATCCCGCCCGCGATCCGCCAGCCGATCCTGACCACCTATGCCGTCAACGCGACGCCCGCCGAATGGGATGCGCTGCTGTCAATCGCCAAGTCGACCAACAATCCGGTTGCGAAAAACGGCTATATCCGGCTGCTGGGCACGGCGCGCGACGATGCACTGGCGGCGCGGGCGCTCGACCTGATCAAGGCAAATGATTTCACCGCGCCACAAAAGGCCGAACTGCTCGGCGCGATTGCCGGGCGCCACCCGGACATGGCGTTCGACTTCGCGGTCGCTAATCTCGATCTCGTCAACAGCCTGCTGGAGACGAGCACGCGCGCGGGCTTTATCGTCGCGCTGGGGAGCCGGTCGAACGATCCGGCGATGCCGGGCAAGATCCAGGCCTTCGCCGAGAAAAACCTGCCCGAAGCCTCGCGCGGCGGGGCCAAGCGCGCGCTGACGGCCATTGCGGTGCGCAAATCGGCAGCCGACCGGCTGCGCGCGGCAACCGCAGCCTGGCTCGCGGGGAGCTAATCGATCCGCTTCAGCCCCGTCGCACAGGCACGGCTCTTGTCGACATAATGCTGCGCCGACATGCGCAGCATTGCCGCTGAGGCGTCGTCGAGCGTGCGCACCACGCGTGCGGGGCTGCCGACGATCAGGCTGTTCGGCGGAAAGCTCTTGCCCTCAGTCACCAGTGCGCCCGCGCCGACGATCGATCCTTCGCCGATGACAGCCCGGTTCAGCACGATCGCGCCCATGCCGATCAGCACCAGATCGCCGATCGTGCAGCCGTGCAGGATCGCATGATGGCCGATCGTGCAGTCGCTGCCGATCGTCAGCGGCGCGCCGGGGTCCGAATGCAGCATCGCGCCCTCCTGCACATTGCTGCGGGGACCGACGATGATCGGCGTGTTGTCGCCGCGGATCACGGCGCCGAACCAGACGCTCGCGTCGGTGGCGAGGCGGACGTCGCCGATCACATCGGCACTCGGCGCGACCCAGGCACCGGCAGGGTCGAGCACCGGGCGATGCCCGTCGATTTCATAAAGCGGCATGACATCACTCCCCCTTATTGGCGCCGCGCCATCTTGCGCCGTCGCACATGCTGCGACTAGCCTGAACCATGCGTGTCGGACCACTCAAGCTCAAAGCGCAGCTCTTCTGCGGCGACGAGCCTGCGCTCGGCCCAGGTAAGGCCGATCTGCTTGAAGCCATTGAGCAGACCGGGTCGATCTCGGCCGCCGGTCGCGCGCTCGGCATGAGCTATCGCCGGACATGGTTACTGGTCGACAGCATGAACCGCTGCTTCACCGACAAGCTGGTCGAAGCGCAAGCCGGGGGAGGGGCAGGGCGCGGTGCGCGGGTCTCGCCAACGGGCCGCGCAGTGCTCGCGCGCTATCGGGCGATGGAGGCCCGGCTCGCCGAGGCCGCGGCCGACGATCTTGCGGCGATGGCCCCCTATCTGCGTGAATCGCCGCGCGATTAGGCCGACTTAACGTCGATCAGCCCCTTTTTCGCGACGCGCGCGCACGCCTGTCATCTTTGGACTTTAAGGACCGCGAGCGTTCGGAACAGGAGGTCAGCCATGATTCAAGCGGTCCGGTGCCTGGTCGGCCAGCATAGTCCCAATCGTCGACGAGTGTGGAACGATTCGGTCAACATGCGTAGCGAATGTCGCGGGTGTGGCCTGCCGCTTGTCCGCGATCTCAACGGCTGGCGACCGTTCGAACCTTCGGATTACAGCGAATGGCGTTTGCCGCATCCGCATTCGGATCCAACACTTCGCAAACGCGCCTGATTGGCCGACCCAAGCGGACAGCGCCAGATGACGGCGGCGGCGTGATACCGCCGCCGCCGAATGCCCTCAGATGAAATCGGTGGTGGCGATTGATGCCGGCGGGTTGCTCAGCTGGATCACCAGATCGACGTTGAGCGTATAGCCCGCAGTCCCATCGCCATCGACGACAAGGAAGGTCGTTCCGGCCAGCGTGCCCGACGTCGGCGTGAACAGCACCGCATGGTTCGCGCCCAGCTGTGCCGGCCCCAGCGCCGCCGCCAGATCGGCATCGAATGTCGCCGTCGACAGCGCGCCCGACGTAACGGTCGCGTCGATCGCCGTGATCGTGTTGAACGTGTCGATCCGGTCGACGCCCGACACAAAGCCGTTGATGCGGTCGAACGCGGCGCCCGAAGATTCGCCGCCGATGGTGTAGCGATAGATGTCCGCTCCGGCCCCGCCGGTCAGGATATCCGCTCCCACGCCGCCAAAGAGTGTATCGGCGCCCGCCCCGGTCGTGATCGTGTCGTCCCCATAGCCGCCAATGATGCTGTAATTGCCATTGGTTTCGGCCGAGGCATTGAGAATCAGGTTGGTCGCCACGGGCAGCGCGTGAATGGTGAAAGTCTGGCCGGCCCCGACAACGGCATCGACAAAGGTCAGGTTGTAATTCGCCAGATCGCCGACGACGCCGCGGAGCAGCGCCAACACTTCGACATTCTGGAAAGTCACGCCGAAAAAGGTGGTGGTGTAGTTCCCGTCCAGGGCGACTTGATCGTTGGTCCCCGCGCCGCCATTGACCGTGTCGGTGTTCGAATCGAAGGCGCCGGGGCCGAAGTAAATGCCGTCGTTGCCCGCGCCCGTGGCAATCGTGTCGGCGCCGCGTCCGGCATAGACGCGGTAGGACCCATTGGTCTCGGACGAGGCGTTGAGCTGGAAGCTTTCATTTGCCGCAAGGCTGCTGGCATAAATGACGAGTTCCTGGCCCGCAGCGACATTGCCGTCGTTCATCACCAGATTGTAGCTGTACGGCGTGCCACTGCCGCCGCCATAGGTGTTGACGGTGCTCGACAGCAGCGCGAGCACTTCGACATTGCTCAACTGGCTGGCGCCGAAGTTGTAGCTGTAACTGCCTTGCAGCGCGATCTGGTCGTTGGTGCCGGTCCCGCCGTCAACGGTGTCGCTGGCATTGAACGCTGCGCCGAAATAGAAGGCGTCGTTGCTGGCGCCGCCCGATACCGTGTCATTCCCGCCCTGCGAAAGGTTGAAGAAATCGACATTGTTGGTGCCGGTCAGCGTGTTGTTGCCCGCGTCGCCGCGCAGCTGGTCGCCCGCTGAATCAACACCGTTGACCGTCACGTTGACGGTCGCAGTACCCCCGCCGACGAGCGTGTAGGTGAAGCTGTCGATGGCACTGCCGTTGGCGGCGCCGGTGGCCGTCGCCGTGGCAGGTGGAATGAGGTAGTTGAAGACGCCGTTCGGGTTATAAGTCAGCGTGTTATTGGCATTGCGCGTGACGATGGCCCCCGATGCCAGCGTTACTGTTCCGCCTGCACCGATCGTCACGCCGTTGATCTGGTTGATCGTCAGCGTGCCGCCCGGATCGCTGTCGTTCGCCAGAATCGCGATCGACGTCGTGGCATTCTCGTTCACCGTGCCAGCATCATTGACGCCGACGCTGGGCGAGAAGAAACCGAAGCCGAGCGTGTTGTTGGTGTCGTTGCCGGTGCCCGCTGTCGGCTCGTTGTTATAGCTGAGCGTGATGATCTGGTTCGAGACAATGCCGCCCGTAATCACGCTGCCGTTGCTGTCACCGGCGATGTTATTGTTCGGATCGACTACTCTGGTTGTCGAAATTCGGCCATTAAGCGCGCCAGCGCCAGTGAAATTCGAAGCGTCGAGCCGGACGATGTAGTTGCCGGGGGCAAGGTTCGCGAAGCTGTAGACGCCGTTCGCGCCGGTTGTGCCGGTTGCAAGCTGGGTGTCGCCAGCGTCGAGAATGGTGTTGCCGTTGGTATCCGCAAACAGCGTCAGCGCGACGCCGGTCGGCCCGACTTCGCCATTATTCTGCAGCCCGTCGCGGTTGGTGTCGATGAACACCGATCCGCCGAGCGTCAGCGTGTCGATCGTCAGCGTCTGGGTGTTGCTGGTAACGGTCGCGAAGTTGCTGCCCGTAATCGTCGAGGCCGAGGTCGGGTTGGTGATGACCTGGTTGCCGAGCGCATTGATGGTCGAATCGAACTGGATTTCGACTGCGCGGCCGGCGGCGAGCGTGCCGATGGCGGTCGCGCCAAGCGCAAAGGCTTCGCCGGTCACGCTGCCGGGGACCGCACCTTCGGCCTGGCCGGGGGCGGGCAGGCGGCGCTCGCCCGGGTTGATATAGCCATAGAGCAGGTTGCTGCTGTCGCTCGACAGATAGGTGTCTTCAAGCCCGATCGCGTGGCCCAGCTCGTGGAGCACCACCGTCAGCAAGTCGATGCGCGATGCCGTGATTTCGTTCAGGCCGCGCAGCCCGGCGCTCGTGCTGCCGAATTCGACGTCGTCGCCCGGCGTTGCGTCGATGAACCAGCGGAAGCCCGCGCCGTCGCTGTCGATCTGAATGCCGCGCGCCGACGCTAGACCGAGGTAGATACCCGGCATGTCGGCGACTTCGAAGCGCACGGCCTGGAGCGCAGCGAGCTGCTCGTCGGTTACCCCGGCGGCAACCCAGCGCTCGATCGCGGCGGCGACGATGGCATCAAGTGCTGCCTGCGTCAGAATGCCGGTTTCGGTCGCGGCGATCGGCGTCAGGTCGAACGATGTCGGTGCGCTTGGTGCGGTAGCTTCGGGCGCCGCTACCGCAGCCGGATCGGCGGGCAGGTCAAAGGCATTGGGATCGAGCGTCTGGCCGATGATATTGCCCTCATCGTCGAGCTGGACGCTGATGTGGCCGTTGGTCGGGCCATCGCCGAACAGCCCGAAGCGATCGGCGATCGAGCCGGTCGCAATCTTGATCGGGCCGAAGGGGAGGAGCCCGGGCGTGCTGGCGATGCCAAAGTCGCCCGCGCCCGACTGCGGCAGTTGCACCACCGCCAGCAGCGGTGAGGCGGGTGTGCCGGGCTGCGTCGGCGCGGCACCGCCGGGGGTGTTGTTGAAGGACGCGGTGTTATTGGCCAGCAGCGCCGCCGATGCGGTCGTGCCCCCATTCTGGCCGCTCACATAAGTGCCGACAGCCACTGTGTCGGTCGCGCCGCCGGTGTAACCGCGCAGATTGAACGTCGCGAGGCCGCTGTTGGTCGTGTTGGACAGCGCGCGGACGCGGATGTTGGTGCTCAACCCGGCGCTAATCGTATTGCCCGAAATCTGCGCGTTCAGCGTCTCGCGGTCGCCGCCGGTCGACACGCCAGCGGTCGCATTAATGCCGTTGATCAGGCCCGCGGTGGCAGTTGCGGTGACCGTGTTGCCCGTGACGGTCGCATTCAGCGTGCCGCCCGTGCCGGTGCCCGCGCGCGCCAGCACGGCGATGCCGAAGTTGCCGCTGATTTCGCGCACGATGTTATTGTTGATGAGCGTGGTCAGCGTGCCATTGCCGTTGAGTTCGGCATTGATGCCATAAGCACCGCCCGAGGTGCCCGAGTTGGCGACACCCGCGGTACCGATGGTATTGCCCTGGATCGTCGCCTGAACGTTGCCGCCGCTAACGGTCGACACGCCGACAAAGTTGATCGCCGCGCCCGACACCGTGCCGGTGATCGTGTTGTTGTTGATCGCCGCGACCAGATCGTCACCGCCCGAGGGGCTGATCGTCACGCCGCCGCCGAGGATGTTCGCCGAATTGCTCGTGGTCAGCGTGTTGCCGCTGAAGGTCAGGTTGTTCTGCGATCCGCCCGCGCCGCCGGTGCCGTTGGTCGCGAACTGGAAGTGATCGCCGCGGTTATTGTCGAAGGTCGATCCGGTGATGCTCGCGGTGGTCGTCGCAGTGCCGTTCGATTCGAGCAGCAGCCCGTCATTGCCGGTGGTTGCATTGTTCGAATTGCGGAAGTTCGAACTGGTGACCGTCAGGTTGAGCGTGCCGCTGTTGTTGATCAGATTGACATTATGATCGGCATTGCCGCTGAAGGTCGATCCGGTGATCGTCGCCGTGCCGGTCAGCCCGTTGACATAGACGCCGCGTTCGTTTGCGGCGTTGCCGTTGTTGCTGATCGTCACGCCCGACAGCGTCAGGCCATTGACCGACGCGCCGTCGATGCCGCTGCCAGCACCCCCGGTTACCGTAATTCCGGTAAGGCTGATCGGGCCAGTGGCGACAAGCCCGATGCCCTGCGCCGTCGAGTTGGCGATCGTCCCGCCAGAGTTCGCGGCCCCGGTGCCGCTAACAGTAAATGCGCCCGCACCGGTGCTATTGAGGAAAATGCCGTTCGCTGCCCCATTCGAATTGACGGCATCAAACCTGACGCCGTTGCCGCCAATCGTCGTGGACTGGATCGTAACGGCGGTGCCGGTACCCGTACTGACGGTGTTGCCAGCACCGGTGATATTGACCGTGCCGCCGCCAATCGCGAGGAACCCTTGACCGCTGGTTGTTGCAATGTCGAGCCCAGTTCCGGTCGTGTTGAAGTTGATCGTCGCACCGGTATTGTTCAGCAGAGCCACTGCTTGCGCATTGGTCGTTCCAACATTGACTGCGCCGGTGAAATTGATCGAGCCGCTGCTGTTATTTTGTATCTCGATCTGCCTGGTCGACCCACCTGCATTATCGCTGATATTGCCCGAAAAGGTGATCGCACCGCTGCTGTGGTTTTGCACGCTGACTGCCGAACCCGTCGCATTGGTGATCGTGCCACCATAGCTGACCGCGACACTGCCGCCGGACGATGCTGTCGCCGTACCGATCTGGAAGCCGACCGTACCCGCGTTGACGATGCTGCCCGAATTGGCCGTAAGCGAGCCCGTCGCGCCGCCGGTGATGACGACGCCCTGCGTGCTCGACCCCGACGAGCTGAGCGTGTCGAACGTCGCGTTGAGTGCGCCGCCATTTTGGATGGCGAGCGCGCGACCGGTGCCGGACACGCTGGTGGCGCTGATCGTCAGCGCGCCGACGCTCGCACCCGAATCGATGATGCCGGTACCGCCTGCTGCCGTGCCGTTCAGGCTGATCCCGCTGATCGTATTGCCACTGTTAAGGACGATGCCATTGGAAGCACCAAAATTGATCGTCGAATTGCTCGCGCTCACCCCCAGCGCGGTGCCATTGGCGGTCACTGCCGCACCGTCGCCGAACAGCCGCTGCCCGGCTTCGAGCGTGATCCCGGCGCCGTAATTGGCCCCACGATTGTTGATGAAAATCGCTTCGTTCGCCGAATCGACGTCGTCGTTGATCGTGCCGTCGCCGGTCACACCATTGAGTTCGGTCAGCGACGTGAAGGGGCGCAGATACGACCCGTCTGATGCACCATTGGCACCCGCATAGTTGCTGTCGACGTGCCAGATGACGTCGGTCACGTTGAGCGTCACGACGCCGTTGAAGCCCGTGACGTTGGTCAGCCCTTCCGCATCGGTGATCGTATATTGGAAGCTTGCGGTCTGGCCGATGTCGAGCCCGGTCGTCGGCGTGAAAGTGAAGGTGCCGTTGCCGTTGTTGACGATCGACCCGTTGGTCGCGCCGCTGACGGCCGTGATCTGAAGGGTTGCTGCATTGCCCAGCGGATCGAGATCATTGCCGAGCAATTGCGCTGCCGTGAAAGTGATCGGCACGTTGCCGGTGATGTTGAAGCTTTCGTTTATGGCGATCGGGGTGATGCGCACCGTGCCTGCGTTCAGCGTGGTCCCGTTGAAGGGGTCGCTCGCGCTGACGCCGGTCGCGTCCTGGTCACCGCTATTGGTGATGCGCAGGATGACGCGGACCAGTTCGCCGGGGTCGAAGACGCCGTCCGCATCGATATCGCCATTCGGCGCAAACTGCTGGCTGCGCGTGCCCGTGATGATGGCTGGCATGGCGATATCCCCCCTTGTCGTTCTTAATTGCCTGAACCGCTTAGGACTCAGACGTCAACAGCGGGACGATAATGTCTTATGTCGCCATAGCCTAGCCGGAAATGCATTCAGCGCTTTACATCGCGTTAAACCATCCCGTCTTGGTACGGACGGCACCCTCAGCCGTAACGCGTGCGCAGGACTTGCCACGCGGCGCGCAAGCCCAGCGCCTCGCCGCCCTTGGGGCGTGCAGGCTTGGCGGTCGGGCGCCAGGCGAAGGTATCGAGGTGTGCCCAGGGTACGCCTGCGGGCACGAAGCGACGCAGGAACAGGGCCGCCGTGATCGACCCGGCAAAGCCGCCGTCGGGTGCATTGACGATGTCGGCGATGTCGGACTTCAGCATTTCGTCATAGCCATCCCATAGCGGCAGCCGCCAGAGCGGGTCGAGGACGGCAGTGCCCGCCGCCAGCAGTGCATCGGCGAGCGCATCGTCATTGGCGAACGTCGCCGGCAAATCGGGCCCCAGCGCCACCCGCGCCGCCCCGGTCAGCGTCGCGAAGTCGAGGATCAGGCCCGGGTGGCTCTCAGCCGCCTTGGTGATCGCATCGCCGAGGATCAGCCGCCCTTCGGCGTCGGTATTGGTGTTCTCGACCGTCAGGCCTGCGCGCGTCCGCAGCACATCGCCGGGGCGAAAAGCGTTGCCGGAAATGGCATTTTCGACCGCCGGGATCAGCAGATGCAGCCGCACCTTCAGCCCGGCGCCCATCACCAGCCCGGCGAGCGCCAATGCGTGCGCTGCACCGCCCATGTCCTTCTTCATCAGCCGCATGCCCACCGACGGCTTGATGTCGAGCCCGCCGGAGTCGAAGCACACGCCCTTGCCGATGATCGCGACGCGCGGATGGTCGGGGTGCCCCCATTCGAGCTCGATCAGCCGCGGTGCGCGCTCACGGGCAGCGGCCTGGCCGACGGTGTGGATCATCGGATAGCCGGTCGCAAGCGCATCGCCACGCGTGACGGTTGTCGTTGCGCCAAACCGCGCCGCCAGCGCTTCCGCCTCGGCCTCGAGCTCGGCAGGGCCGAGGTCCGACGCGCCGGTGTTGACCAAATCGCGCACCTTGGCGGTCGCTTCCGCCAGCGCGATCGTCTCGCCGATCCTTGCCGGGTCGCTCGACAGCAGCACGCGTGGTCCGCTCGGTTCGCCCGTGCGGTAGCGATCGAACCGGTGCTGCGCGAGCAGCCAGCCGAGCCCGGCAGCACCGATCGCACCGTCGCGCAGGCGATAAGTTCCTTCGGGCAGCACCTCGCCCTGCGACGCAATCCGCCACGGCGAGCTTTCGGCTTCGTCGCACACCAGCAGCGCCGACCAGTCCTCGGCGGCTTCGCCGGGCAGAATCGCGCGATTGCCAGCCTTGCCGGTGATTTTTTGCGCCGCGAGCAGCGCGCGGACGCGCGGCGGCTGGGCGCTCAGCCAGCCGGCGAAATCATCGGGATAGACGACGTCGATCGTGCGCGCGGGCTGGCCGCGATCGGGCTGAAGCAGCGAAGCAAAATCGGTCATTCGGCGGGCATCACCAGAAATTGTTCGAACCGGCCGGGCGCCTCGGGCTCGCTATAGGTGATGATGTTGAGTGTGCGGGTCGCATAGGTAACCTTGTAATTGCGGTTGATGAAGCCGCCGCGCAAGCGAGGCTTGCGCACGAGTTCGAACGATTTGGGCGTGCCGAGCGGGGCAAGGCTGGTCTTGTAATCGCCAAGCGCAACGTTCGTGAAATAATAATTGGCGTTATCGGTCAGCAGCTTGCGGTCCAGGGTGCCGGTGCGAAGCTGATCGAACAGTCTCCGCGCCGCCACAGTTGTCGCCGCATCGGCGCTTTGGGCCTGTGGCGGGACCACCAGCTTGGTGATCTGCTGCGCGATGTTGGTGTAGGCGTCGGAGAAATCGCCATTCACGAAAACGACGACGGCTGCCTTCTGATCCGGAAAGACGATGTTTTCGGACAGAAATCCGACCGCCTCGCCCGAATGTTCGACATAGCGCAGGCCGTTCGCATTGCCGGTCACCACGCCGAGCCCATAGCCATTGGTCGTCCCATCGGGGAGCTTGACCGGCGTTTCCTGCGCTGCCCAGTCGTCGGGCGGCAGCAGGCTGCGGTTGATCCGCGCGATGTCCCATTTCGCGAGATCGCGCGCGGTCATCGACAATTCGCCGGCGGCATAGAGCCAGCCCGGCGCGGCGGGCTTCTCGACTCGCACCGGCCCCAGCGCGAACCGCTGATAGCCTTGCGGATAATTCGGGCCGATCGCCTTGTCCTGATCGATCGCCTTCATGCCCAAAGGCTTGAAGATGCGCGCGTCGAGGAAATCCATCAACGGCATGCCCGCGACCTTCTCGATGATCAGTCCCGCGACGACATAGCCGGTGTTCGAATATTGCCACTGCGTGCCAGGCTCGAAATCGAGCGGCTTTTTCGCCCAGCGATCGATGATGCCCTGCGGCGTCGTCGGCTTGGCCATGTCGGCGAAGCTGTAATCCTGCGGCCAATAATCCTGCAGCCCCGATGTGTGGCTGAGTAGCTGACGCAGCGCGATGTTGTCGCCGCCCGAAATGCCGGGGAGATATTTCGATACCTTGTCGTCGAGGCTGAGCTTGCCGTCATCCTCGAGCAGCAGCAGCGCCGCCGCCGTGAACTGCTTCGAAACCGAGGCGATCTGATAGGGCAAGTCGGGGCTGGCGATCTTGCGCGTTTCCGATTGCTTTCCCCAGGCCTTGGTGAACACGATCTGCCCGCCGCGCACGATCGCGACCGATGCGGAAGGGACGCCGGTGCGCGCGAGGCTGGTGGTGACGATCCTGTCGATCTGCGCGGCTTCGGCGGGCGTGATTGCCTGCGCGTGAAGCGCCGCCGGGGCGAGCGCGATGGCTAGGGCCGGGAGCAAAGTCAGGAAGCGCGTCATCAATGTCCTCGGATGTCAGCAACAAGTCGGCCAGCATAGCCACTCGTCCGCCGCGCGCCAGTGGCGTGTGAATTTGCTTTACCGCGCGCGGCGGCGCTGCCCATAATTGGCAAGCAAGGAGACGGCATGACGGCTGCATCGGATACTTCGACCGGCATCGCCGCGCCAGCCTTTGGCCCCGCCGCACCCCGCGACCTCTGCACCGACTGCGGCATTTCGCGCAGCAGCGACCCCAAGCGCTGCGGCGCTGCCTGCCAGTTCATCAAGCCCGATTATCCGGCAATGGAAGCGCGCGTCCACGGCCGCGCCCGCGATCCGGCGAAGGGCGACGAGCTGTTCTTCGGCCCGTTCCAGCGCATGGTCAAAGCGCGGCTCGTGAGCCCGCGCGAGGGCGCGCAATGGACCGGAATCACCAGCCGCCTCGGCGAGCGGCTGCTGCAGACGGGCGCGGTCGATGCCGTGCTGACGATGGCGCCCGACCCCGCAGACAAATGGCGCCCGGTGCCGGTGCTCGTCACCAAGGCGGAGGGGATGGCGCAGGTGCGCGGCATGCGGATGGGCTATGCGCCGCTGCTGGCGCTGCTCGAACCCGCACGCGCGGCGGGGCATCGGCGGATCGCGGTGATCGGCATCCCGTGCCAAGTTTACGCGCTCCGCCGGATCGAGGCCGAGCTGGGGTTCGACCGCCTCTACGTCATCGGCACGCCGTGTTCGGACAATACGACGACCGCGCATTTCCACGAATTTCTCGCGCTGCTGTCGGACGCGCCCGAAACGATCACCTATCTCGAATTTCGCGCCGATTATCATGTCGAGCTGCGCTTCGCCGACGGGCGGCACAAGGCGATCCCGTTCCTGCAACTGCCGCTCGCCGATCTGCGGCCCGATTTCTTCCCGATGACGTGCAAGACCTGCGTCGATTACACCAACGTCCTCGCCGATGTGACGGTCGGCTATATGGCGGGACAGGGGCAGCAATGGCTGATCGTCCGCAATGCGCGCGGCGAGGAGCTGGTGGGCCTGCTGGGCGACGAGTTGGAAACCGCCTCGCTCGAAAGCCATGGCAAGCGCGCGGGGCCGGTCAAGGGCTTCATCGTCAATACCGAATTGGCGGCCGGCGGCCTGCCGCTGCGGCGGATGCCCAAGCCGCTGCGCCGCATTTTCGGCTGGCTGATGCCGAGGGTCGGCCCGCGTGGTCTCGAATTCGCCCGCGCGCGACTGGAGATGAAAGCGGTCGAGACCGTGCTCCACCTCCGCCGCAGCCATCCGCGCCGGATGAAGACGATGATCCCCGACCATGTCTGGAAGCTGGTCGAACCCTATGGGATCAAGCCCGAGCCGGGTGAGCGATGACGGCGGCTCGGCGGCGTATCATCGTCTGGGCGATCGTACTGGGCTATGCGGTCTCGCTCGCTCTGCCAGCGGTCCAGACCGACGCGGCGGACACCGCGCGGATGCCAGGCTGGATGATGCTCGTGTTCGGCGGGCTGTTCTGGTGGATGGTGCCGACGATCGGCTGGTTTGCGAACCTCGCTGTGCCGACCGCGCTCGTCGCCTTACGATGGCGCTTGCCGCGCTGGTTTGGCGCGCTTTCGTTGCTGTTGACCGCAGCGACTTTGGTCGAAGCGATGCGCTGGTCGACGATTCCCACCACCACCGCGAAGGTCGAAATCGTCACGCGCCACTACAGCGGCTACTACCTGTGGTTGGCCGTGATCCTCGCTAGTGCGGTCGTCATCGGTCTGCAGACAGCGTGGCGCGGGCAGGCACGCAGCGTCTCCTGATTGTGGACTTGACGATATGTGTAAATGCACCTATCTACCGCGCATGGCTGACACCGATCTCATTCCCGCCACGCAACTCAGCGCCGAATGCGTGTGCCTCAACGTCCAGCGCGCGGCGCGGCGCGTGGCGCGACGCTATGATGCAGCATTTAAGCCACTTGGGATTACATCGGGCCAGTTCACCATTCTTGGCGCGCTGAATCAGCCGCAACCGGTCACGCTCGGCGACCTTGCCCATATCCTTGGGATGGAGCGGACGACGCTGACGCGCAATCTGGTGCCGCTCGAAGCGGCGGGGTTGCTGCGGTCATCGGCAGTCGAAGGCGATGCGCGTGCGCGGGCGCTGGCGCTGACGGATGCTGGGCGGGCGCGATTCGCAGCCGCGACACCGATCTGGCACGGGCTGCAAGCCGAACTCACCGCGCCGATGCACGACAATGGCTGGTCGGCCACGCGGCGAGCGCTGGCGACGCTTGGCCCCGGGTGAGTTTGGCGACCTGTCGCCCTTTTTTTGGCGAAGAAAGTGTAATTACACTTTCATAGAAGGAGAAGAACGATGTCTTCGATACCGTTACAAGGCTCTGTATCCAATCGTTTGGTCGCCGCTGGTCTGGCCCTGTGGGGTGGGGCTGTCGCGATTGCCGCGAGCACCGGCCTGCTCGCGCAGGTGCCGCCGCGCGCGATTGCCGGGCTGGTGGTGCTCGGCGTGACCTTGCCGACTTTGGCCTATGCCGCCAACGCCGCCGTCCGCGAGTGGGTCGAAAATTTCGGCATCCGGCGGCTGACGCTGTTCCATTCGTGGCGGATCGTCGCGGCGATCCTGTTCTTCGGCTATGGCGCCGCCGGGCTGCTACCGCCGCTGTTTGTCGAGCGCGCCGCCTGGGGCGATTTGATCGCGGGATTGCTCGCCGTCGCCGTCGTCGTAATGCCCTTCGCCCGCTGGCGCTATGCCGCGATGCACATCTTCGGCTCGATCGATTTCGTGACCGCTGTTGGCACCGGGCTCTATTTCACGCTTAGCGACCCGGCTTCGATGATCCAGATCCGCTATCTGCCGCTTGCGCTGATCCCGATGTTCGGTGTCGCCCTGTCGGGGGCGACGCATCTGATCGCCTTCGACCTGCTGCGCCGTGGCAAGACGGCCTAAGCGACCGGTACACCGTAGAGATCGTGCTCGTCGGCATCCTCGATGACGACGGGCACGATGTCACCCGGCGCAAGGTACCCCGCGTCGCGCAGATGGACCTCGCCGTCGATCTCGGGCGCGTCGGCTTGGCTGCGTCCGGTCGCGCCGCCGGTCTCGTTGTCGACCAGGTCGATGATCACCGGCAATGTCCGCCCGACCTTCGCGGCGAGCTTCTCCGCCGAAATACGCGCGGTCAGCGCCATCAGCCGGGCGTAGCGTTCTTCCTTCACATCCTCCGGCACTGGATCGGGCAAGGCATTCGCCGCCGCGCCTTCGACCGGCTCAAAGCGGAACGCGCCGACGCGGTCGAGCTGCGCTTCCTCGAGCCAGTCCATCAGATAGGCGAAGTCATCCTCGGTCTCGCCGGGGAAGCCGACCACGAAGGTCGATCGGATCGCGATGTCGGGGGCAATGCTGCGCCAGTTGCGGATGCGCTCAAGCACCTTGGCCTCGTTCGCCGGGCGCTTCATCAGCTTGAGCACCTTGGCGCTGGCGTGCTGGAACGGGATGTCGAGATAGGGGGTGATCAACCCCTCGGCCATCAGCGGAATGACCTGGTCGACATGCGGATAGGGATAGACATAGTGGAGCCGCACCCATGCGCCCAGCGACCCCAGTTCGCGCGCCAGATCGGTCATGTGCGCGCGCACCTCGCGGCCATGCCATTCGCGGGGCTGATGCCGGATGTCGACGCCGTACGCCGAGGTGTCCTGGCTGATCACCAGCAATTCGCGCGTGCCCGCCGCGACGAGCTTTTCGGCTTCGCGCAGGATCGCATCGGGGCGGCGGCTGACGAGATCGCCGCGCAAGCTCGGGATGATGCAGAAGGCGCAGCGGTGGTTGCAGCCTTCCGAGATCTTCAGATAGCTGTAATGGCGCGGCGTCAGCTTCAGCCCGCTTTCGGGCACGAGATTGAGGAACGCGCTCGGCGGCATCGGGGCGGCTTCGTGGACTGCACCGACGACTTCCTCATACTGATGCGCGCCGGTCACCGCGAGCACGTTTGGGAATTTGGCGCGAATCAGCTCCGCTTCCTTGCCCATGCAGCCGGTGACGATGACGCGGCCATTTTCGGCCAGCGCCTCGCCGATCGCTTCGAGCGACTCTTCCTTGGCGGAATCCAGAAAGCCGCAGGTGTTGACGAGCACGACATCGGCGCCGGCATAGTCGCCCGACAGGGCATAGCCATCGCTGCGCAACTTTGTCAGGATGCGCTCGCTGTCGACGAGGTTCTTGGGACAGCCAAGCGAGACCATGCCGATCTTCGGCGGGGAGGGGAGTATCGTTGCCATGGGATGCCGCGCATGTAGCGATTCGGCGCGCGATTTCATAGAGTGACGCAAGCGCACGCTTTCCGGCTGCGGCCGCACCCCAGCAATCCGGGCGACGCGATCCGCGAAATCGTCGCGCTGGTGCGCCGCCACGACGACATTCTCTCGATCAGTTTCCGCACGCTCGGGCGACGCGAGGAAGTGCGCTGGCCGATCGCGCTGCCACCTGGATTCAGCGACGGGCTGTGGCAGCATAGCTGCTTCGAAGCCTTTGTCGGAGTCGCGGGCGATCCGGCCTATGTCGAGCTCAACATGGCGCCATCGAAGCGCTGGGCGGCCTATCGTTTCGACGATTACCGCGCCGCGATGCGCCGGGCCGACACCGAGCCGCTGCGTCCCTTCATCTGGTTCGAATTCGATACCACGCTGATGGCCCGCTGGCGGGTAGGGGACCTCCCTGCGGACGCGGCCTGGCAATTGGGCCTGAGTGCCGTGATCGAAACGCGCGACGGCGCGAAGAATTATTTCGCACTGGGCCATGCGCCCGGCAATCCCGATTTCCACAACCGGGATTGCTTTATCGCGACCCTCCCGGCACCTGAGCCGTCATGAACTTCGGTATCGATCGCCTGCTCGCCGACCCTGAACTGCGTAAGCCGCTGGAGGGGAAGCGCGTCGCGCTGCTCGCGCATCCTGCTTCGGTCACTGCCGACCTGACCCATTCGCTCGATGCGCTCGTCGCCTGCGGTCTCAATGTGTCGGCGATGTTCGGGCCGCAGCACGGCGTGCGCGGTGACTTGCAGGACAATATGATGGAGTCGCCTGACTTCACCGACCCGCGCTACAACATTCCCGTCTTCAGCCTGTACGGCGAAGTCCGCCGCCCCACCGGCCAGTCAATGGGCACCTTCGACGTGATGCTGGTCGATCTGCAGGATCTCGGCACGCGCATCTACACCTTCATCACGACGCTGCTTTACGTGCTCGAAGCTGCCGCCCAGCACGGCAAGGCCGTGTGGGTGCTCGATCGCCCCAATCCCGCCGGCCGCCCGGTCGAGGGGCTCACCCTGCTGTCCGGCTGGGAAAGCTTCGTCGGGGCGGGGCCGATGCCGATGCGCCACGGGCTGACGCTCGGCGAGATCGGCCACTGGTTCGTCGATCACTACCAGCTCGACGTCGATTACCGCGTGATCGAGATGGAGGGCTGGGCACCCGATGCCGCCCCCGGCTTCGGCTGGCCCGCCGATCGCGTCTGGATCAATCCCAGCCCCAATGCCCCCAACGTCAACATGGCGCGCGCTTATCCCGGCACGGTGATGCTCGAAGGGACGACCTTGTCCGAGGGGCGCGGCACCACTCGCCCGCTCGAGCTGTTCGGCGCCCCCGATCTCGATGCCGCCGCCGTGATCGCCGAAATGCAGCGGCTCGCGCCCCAATGGCTGGCGGGCTGCACGCTGCGCAACATCTGGTTCCAGCCGACTTTCCACAAGCATGTCGGGCAGTTGTGCAACGGCGTTCACATCCATGCCGAAGGCCCGCGCTATGACCACGCCGCCTTCAGGCCGTGGCGCGTGCAGGCGCTCGCCTTCAAGGCGATCCGGTCGCTACGGCCCGATTACGACCTCTGGCGCGATTTCCCTTACGAATATGAATTCGGCAAGCTGGCGATCGACGTCATCAACGGCGGTCCGGGCCTGCGCGACTGGGTCGATGATGCGGCGGCCACGCCGGGTGACCTCGATGCTCTAACCGGTCCCGATGAATCCGCCTGGGCCGAACTGTCCGAAGCATACCATCGGTACGCCACAGCATGACCGATCGCGCCCGGCTCGAAGCGATGGTGCATGCCGCCGCGACTGCGCTGCAGGCTGGAAATCATGCCGAGGCTCGGCGCCTGCTCGAACAGGTGATGGCGGCCACGCGCGGCAACATCCAGATCTGGCTGATGCTGGCGATAGCGGCGCGCGGGATGGCCGACTGGCCGGCGGCAGAGCAAGCGGCCGAACGCGTGCTTGCCAGCGACCCGCAAAACATCCGGTCGCTGATCGTCAAGGGCGATGCCCGCGCGGCGCTCGCCGACCCCCGCGGGGCAACGCGTTTCTATGATCAGGCCGTCAAGCTGGCCGAGGGGCGCGCGATGCCGGGCGACCTGACCGCCGAAGTGGCGCGTGCGCGCGATGCGTCGCAAGGCTTTGCGACGGCGTTTCGCCGGCAGCTCGAAGCAGGGCTGGCAGCGGCTGCCATCCCGCGGTCGCGCCGCTTTCAGCACGCGCTCGACCTGCTGTTCGGTGAAAAACAGATTTATCAGCAGCAGCCCAAGATGTTCTATTTTCCCGAATTGCCGCAACGGCAATTCTACGAGCGCGAAGAGTTCGACTGGGTGCCCGCGCTGGAGGCAAAGACCGCCGAAATTGGTGCCGAGCTCGACCGTATCCTTGCCGATCGTTCGGGCTTTCGGCCCTATCTGGTCACCGATCCCAACAGCCCGCGCAAGGAATTCCACGGGCTGAATGACAATCCGGACTGGAGCTCACTCTACCTGCACGAAAATGGTGAGGCCGTTGCCGCGAACGTCGCCCGCGCACCAGTTACCTATGCAGCGATGCGGGCGTTGCCATTGTGCCGCATCACCACGCGCGCGCCGACAATCATGTTCTCGCTGCTGAAGGGCGGCGCGCGCATCCCGGCACACACCGGGATGCTCAACACTCGGCTGATCTGTCATTTGCCGCTGGTCGTGCCGCCGGGCTGCGGCTTTCGCGTTGGCAATGAGGTGCGCGAATGGGAAGTCGGCAAGCTGCTGATCTTTGACGACACGATCGAGCACGAGGCCTGGAACGACAGCGATCAGGACCGTGTCGTGCTGATCTTCGATGTCTGGCGCCCCGAACTGACCGCTGACGAGCGGGTCGCCGTCGAGGCGATATTTGCCGAGATCGACCGGGGGCAGGGTTAAGCCGGCGCCACCTGATCGAGCAGCCGGTCGATCGTGCCCTGCACCCGCGCCAGATCGTCACGCAGCGAACGCAGCTGGTCGAGCGGCGGCAGCGCATCGATCGGGCGGCGGCGACGGAACGGGCCGCGGAACAGCCGGTCGAGGATTACCATCGCGCGACTGCGCGGCTTCGTCAGCGCGCGGTGACGCGGCAGCGGCGTCAATTGCGGGTCGTCGAGCGCGGCGACCACTGGTTCTGCGGGTGGGGCGGGCGGCTCCACCGCGACCGGGTGCGCCACCAAATGCTCCGCGATCGTCGAGGTGGGGAGTGGTTGCGTCACCACCGGCCCGCGCCGCCGCGCCGCCTTGGCTTGCGCGCGGCGTTCCTGACGGCGGCTCTGGCGACTGATTGGCGCGCGTTCGACCAGCGGTTCGGCGGTGTCAGGCAGGGGGATGGCGCTGCGTTCGCTAGGCCGGGGCGGGGTCACCGGCGGGCGTTGCGGAGGCGCCCCGGCCCCGGAAGCGTTACGAACACGATGCGATTGGCGCTGGCGCGCACGAGCCTGCTTCATGATCTTCCCCCCGCTGTGAATGTCGTTTCGGCGTCTCCTGAAATCTCGCGCGCACTATCGCACAGCGCGCGACTCGCGTGAATCGGGGCGGTTGCCGGTTTGCGGCGGAACGAATCAGCGGCGCGGCGAAGCGAGTCGCGCGCTATGCGCCCGATGAGTCTGCTGCGGAATCGCGATCGGTGAGGCTGACATAGCCGAGCACCAGTGCGAAAATCGTGACCGCGGCGGCGGCCAGCGCGAGGAAGGGTTGGTCGAAAAGCTGGGTCATCGAACGGCTCCGGTCGTTAGGATCGGCGCCTTTATCGACCCGAATGGTGCCGCCGACTTTGACGCCGGTCAAAATGCCGCGTTGAGGTCAGGCCAGCCGTCGCTGCCCACAAATCGGTCCTTGCGCGCTTGCAGAACTTCCGAAGATTCCTGAAACCATTACAGGCGACCAAATGCAGGAACGACGCAACATCATGGCACTCACGATGGCGGGACAGCGGGGACGTGGCTGGACGGCGCTGTTTTGCCTGCTGGTATCGAGCCCCGGGCTCGCTCAGGACCGCCCGCCACCCGCACCTGCAGCGGCGCCATCTTCCGAAGCGAAGGCGCCTGCCAAGCTGGAGAAACCTGCTCCCAACGCCGCCGACGTCGTGGTCGAGGCGCGCCGCGTTACCGATCGCAAAGCGATCCAGCGCTTCGTCAGTGAAATCACCGCGCCCAAAGTCGGTCAAATCGCGCGATATCACCAGCCGCTCTGCCCGACGGTGGTCGGCATCGCCAGTGAATATGGCGATCTTATCCGCCGTCGGATCATCGAGATCGCCCGACGGGTGCGCATCCCGGTCGATCAGTCGCCGCGCTGCTTGACCAATTTTCTGCTGGTCATCGCCCCTGACGTGAGTGGCTTTATCCGTGACGCCCGCAAAAGCGGGCCCGGCTGGTTTGGCGGGATGGAGCCAGCGGATATCGACCGGCTCGAACGGTCAACCGCGCCGGTGCGGGCATGGAGCACGACCTCGCTTCGCAACGAAAGCGGTCGGCAAGTGGGCAGCGAAGGCACGCTCCTAACGCACACGGCATCGCTGATCGACGAAGTGACCACGCAATATCTCGATGCGTCCTTCGTGATCATCGATCGTGAAGCGACCTATGGTCTGACGCTCCGGCAAATTGCCGATTATGCGGCGATGCGCGGGCTTGCGCAGACGCAGGTGCCGACGGGGCAGACGAGAATGGCGACCATCCTCGGGCTGTTTGAAGCGACCGGCAATGGTCGTCCCCCCGAGATGACCCGAACCGACCTCATCTATCTGCAATCACTGTATAAGGAAAAAGGATTCGTCAAAGGCGTGTACGAACGCAACCGCATCGCCGCAGAACTGGCGCGGCAGGAATAGCGCGTCTACCCGGCCTCAACGCTTGCGGGTCAGCTCGCGCATCGCTTCGTCGAGCCCGACGAGCGTCAGCGGGTACATGCGATCGCCGACCAGCTCGCGGACGATGCGGATCGACTGCGAATAGCCCCATTGCTCAGCGGGGATCGGGTTGAGCCACACCGTCGCCGGATAGGTCGTCGTCAGCCGGTGGAGCCACACCGCGCCCGATTCCTCATTGAAATGCTCAACCGAACCGCCCGGATGGGTGATCTCATAGGGGCTCATCGACGCATCGCCGACGATCACCAGCTTATAGTCGTGCCCATATTTGTGGAGCACGTCCCACATCGGCGTGCGCTCGCTGAACCGCCGCCGATTGTCCTTCCAGACGCCCTCATAGGGGCAATTGTGGAAGTAGAAGAATTCGAGGTTCTTGAACTCGGTCGTCGCCGCCGAGAACAGCTCCTCGCACAGCTTGACCCAAGGGTCCATCGAGCCGCCGACGTCGAGGAACAGCAGCAGCTTGACGGCATTGTGCCGCTCGGGCCGCATCACCACGTCGAGCCAGCCCTGCCGCGCGGTGCCGTCGATCGTCGCGTCGATGTCGAGCTCGTCGGCGGCGCCTTCGCGGGCGAAGCGACGCAGGCGGCGCAGCGCGATCTTGATGTTGCGCGTGCCGAGTTCGCGGGTGTTGTCGAGATTGCGGAACTCGCGCTGGTCCCACACTTTCAGCGCGCGCTTGTGCTTGCTCTCGCCGCCGATCCGCACGCCTTCGGGGTTGTAGCCCGAATTGCCATAGGGCGAGGTGCCGCCGGTGCCGACCCATTTGTTGCCGCCCTGGTGGCGGCCCTGCTGCTCGGCGAGGCGTTCCTTCAGCGTCGCCATGATCTCGTCCCACGAGCCAAGCGACTTGATCGCTTCCATCTCCTCGGGCGTCAGGTATTTTTCGGCGACCGCGCGCAGCCAGTCCTCGGGAATGGCGGCGCCTTCGGTAGCGTAGCTGGCGGCGATGCCGCGAAACACCTTGGCGAAGACCTGGTCGAACTTGTCGAGCAGCCCTTCGTCCTTCACGTAAACCGCGCGCGACAGGTAATAGAAATCCTCGGGCGTGCGATCGATCACCTCCGCCGACAGCGCTTCGAGCAGGATCAGATGCTCCTTCATGCTCGCCGGAATGCCAGCGGCGCGAAGCTCGTCGAGGAAGTTCAGAAACATTCGCCATTCATGCCCCGGCCCGTCCGGTAGCGCAATGGCGCCTCCGCGCGATCCGGGCTGTCCCTACGCCTTAAGGACGAATTTACCTTGGCCGATTATCGCCGAGATTGGAGGGACGCTCGCACTGATGGATCAGTCGGAACGAATCGAGGCGGTCATCGTCGATGTCGCGCGCCAGTGCGGGGCACTGGTGATGGAATGCGCCGATGTCGGCGGCCATGTCGCGGTCGCGAGCGACCAGATCGACCGCACGATCGCCGATCTCGACGAATTCGACTCGGTTGCCGACGCGCTCGCACGCGACCATGCCAGCGTCGCGACCGCGATTGGTGAGGCGCGCGCCCTGACGGCACGAGCGAAGACCCAGCTGACGCAGGGCACTGCCGCCATCGTCGAGGCGATCGGCGGCTTCGGCGATGTTTCCGAACGGATTGTCCAGCTCAGCACGCGCGTGGCACGCATGGCGGAAGCACTCGAACAAGTGCAGCAAGTTTCGCAATTGATCGGCGGCATTGCCCAGCAGACCAATATGCTCGCGCTGAACGCCGCAATTGAGGCCGCGCGCGCGGGCGGGCAGGGGAGCGCTTTCGCGGTCGTTGCCAATGAGGTCAAACGGCTGGCGCAGCATACCCGCGATGCCACTCAGCGGATCGACCGCACCGTCGGCGCGCTTGCCGAGGAGGCCAATGCCTTCACCCGCGAAGTCACCGATGGCGCTGCCCAGGGCCGGGCTGCGGTCGACCGTTTCGGCGTCATTCGCTCGACCGTCGCCGATCTTGGCACGATCGTCGCGCGCGTTGACGAACAGACCGACGGTATCGCCGCCAGCAGCGCCCAGATGCAGCGCAGCATCGCCGCTGCGCAAAACGGGCTTGCACTGTCGGCGCGGGCGACCCGCGAAAATGGGCGAGCGCTGCGCAAGGCGCGCGGACGGCTCGAAGGACTCGAATCCGCCTGTAACCTGATGCTCGACCAGCTCGCGCATTCGGGCGTCACGATCGATGATACGCCGCTGATCGAACGCGCCAAGGTAATCGCTCGCGAGATCACCGATGTGGTGGAACGCGCGATCCGGCGCGGCGAGATCGGCATGGCGGATGTCTTTGACACCGATTACCGCCCAATTCCGGGCACCGACCCGGTCCAGCACAATGTCCGCTTCTGCGATTTCGCCGACCGGTACATCCGCCCGATCCTCGACCGTGTGACGCGCGAGATCGACAAGTCGATCGGATCGGTGATCAGCAATGTCGACGGCTATCTGCCGACGCACCTGACGCTGCGGTCACAGCCGCAGGGGCCGGATCGCGAGTGGAACAATACCTGGTCGCGCAATCGCCGTCATATGGGACTCGACGATGCAACCGGCCGCGCGGTGGCCAGCGAGGCGCCAGCGATGCTCAGCTGCTATTGCATGGCGCTGGGGCATGAGGAGTTTTTGCCGCTCAAGACAGTGTTCGTACCGCTGCGCTTCAACGGCCGCCGCTGGGGCAATTACGAGCTTGCCTATGTCGATACGCTTAGCCCGAGGGCGGAATCGATTTCGCAGGAAGCACTTGAGGCGAGCCTTGCGATGATGCGCGGCCAGACCAGCCTCGCAGCTTGAACGCGCATCAGCGGTAAGCGTCGATCAGCGCGCCGACATAGTCGGGCTTGGCGCCCGTCATTTCGCGCGCCGGACGCGCCGGATCACCGCGCCCCGAAGCCGGCTTTCCATAAACGAAGCCATAGATGGGATAGACCGTCGACCCGAGCCCGGTCGCACCCTGGTACCATACTTTCACCGCGCTCCAGTCGTTGTCGGGCGATACGTCGGTCAGCGTCACGTCCTGCTCGACATGCCCGCGCTCGCCGTTCAGGCGCGACCAATTGGCATGCGTCACCATCAGCACGCGCCGGTCGACGATCCGGCTGACGACCGCGACATGGCCGCGCTGAAGCCGGGGCGAGCGCGCGAACACGATGACGCTGCCGACGCGGGGCGTCTCGCCGCGGGCATAGCGCCCCTCCGCCCGATCCCACCACGTCCAGGCATCGCCATAGATCTGGATGCCCGACGCCGCCCGCGCGAACGGCACGCATTCGCCGACATAATCAAGCAACGAAGCCGATGCCGGCGCCGTCGCCAGCAGCGCACATATTGCAAGAATCGGTACGGGCAATCGCATTTCCCCACGTTGCACCGGGTCGCGTAGCCGAAGCGTTGGCCGACTTGGTTAATCGGCGGACTTTTTTGCCGGTCGGCCGGGTGCATCAGGGACTTGCCAGCGCGCCGCGCTCGCCCGATGGCGGTGGCCTGGCGCCGCTGAAGGAACGCAAGCAATGCACGATCGATCCGGCTTTTGGTGGCGCGCGGCCGCGGCCCTTGCGATCACCGCAGCACCGACGGCAGCGACACCGCGCGACTTCAAGGCCGCGCAGCCGATCGAGCGGATCGATTATTGGCAGGAGCGCCAGCGCACGATCGCCGCAACGCTCGCCAACACGGCGAGCCTGCCGAGTTACCGGCTCGTCTTCATCGGTGATTCGATTACCGATTTCTGGCTGCTCGGCGCCAATCCCTGGGTTGCGGGCCAGCGCAATGGCCGCGCCGTTTGGGACGAAAGCTTCGCCGGCGCCGATCCTGCTTACAAGGCGCTAAACCTCGGCATTTCGGGCGACCGGACCGAGCATATCCTGCATCGGCTGTTGCCCAGGGCGGAGGGAGGTCTCGGCGAACTCGATCCGCCTGCGCTCGACCCCGACTATGTGATGGTCATGGCGGGCATCAACAACAGCTGGGGCGCCGAGCCGCCGGCTAGCGACAGCATCGTCGCTGGCGTGATCGCGATTGTCGATGCAGTCCACGCGCGCAAACCGAACGCGCGGATCATGCTCCAGTCGCTGCTGCCCAGCAACGAGGAGCCGCGTAACCGCGACGTCGTGCGACCGGTGAATGAGCGGCTGGCCGACATCGTCGGTCGGCCACCCTATTCGAGTTATGTCCGTTTTCTCGATCTCTATCCGGTGTTCGTCGATGCGCAGGGCGCGCAGATCGCGGGCTATTTCAATGACGGCCTGCACCCCAACGAAGCAGGGTATCGCCGTTGGCGCGACGTGCTGATGCGAGCGCTGTCGCGCGATCAGGCGCTGCACCCACGACGCCGGCGGTAGGGTCAGCTCGCGGGCTCACGCGGTGCTCGATCGTCCTCGTTTCGCTCGTGGAGTGCGGCGACCAGAACGAACGAGATGATCATGAGCAGATACCAGGCCCCGAGCTTTTCGGGCGACACCAGAGTCCAGCCATTGCGCTGTGCCGGATACAGCCATGCATGCGAGAGCGTGCCGAGGTTTTCAGCCAGCCAGATGAAGACGGCGACCAGAAACCAGCCCAGCAACAGCGGCATCCAGCGCGCCTTGCGAAACGGCGTGAAATAGACGCGCGTCCGCCAGAACAGCAGCCCGGTTGCGGCAAACAAGCCCAGGCGAATATCCGGCAGCCAATGGTGGGCGAAGAAATTGACATAGATCGCGACCGCCAGCGCATAGCTCGCCCAGCGCGGCGGATAGTGTGTGTAGCGGAACCGGAATATCCGCCACACGCGCGCGATATAGCTGCCGACGGCAGCATACATGAAGCCCGAGAACAACGGCACTGCGCCGATCTTCAGCACACCGGGCTCGGGATAGATCCACGACCCCGCGCTCGTCTTGAACAGTTCCATCACCGTGCCGATTACGTGGAACGCGAGGATCACCTTGGCCTCGCCAAGCGATTCGAGCCGGAACGCGATCATGCCGATCTGGATCGTCAGCGCCGCCAGCGTCAGAAAATCATAGCGCGCAAGCGGCATGTCCTTTGGATAGAACAGGAAAGTGCCCAGCAGCAGCGCAAGCATCAGCGCGCCGAACAGGCAGGCCCAACCCTGTTTAAACCCGAACAGGCAGAATTCGTATAGCCCCCCCTGCCAACCGGCGGTCGGCTGCGCCGCTTCGAGCCGGGCGCGGACACGGGCGAACCGCGTGGCGCCCGGCGGCTGCTCGCTCACCCCTTGTTCTGCTGCCGCTTGGCCATGAAGGCGAGCCGTTCGAACAGCATCACGTCCTGTTCGTTCTTCAGCAGTGCGCCGTGCAGCGGCGGGATCGCCTTGGTCGGATCGCGGTTCTGCAACACTTCGAGCGGCATGTCCTCGTGCAGCAAGAGCTTGAGCCAGTCGAGCAGCTCGCTGGTCGACGGCTTTTTCTTCAGGCCCGGCACTTCGCGCACGTCGTAGAAGATGTCCATCGCGCGGCTGACCAACAGCTTCTGGATGCCGGGAAAGTGGACGTCGATGATCGCCTGCATCGTGTCGCGGTCGGGGAATTTGATGTAGTGGAAGAAGCAGCGGCGCAGGAACGCGTCGGGCAGTTCCTTTTCGTTGTTCGAGGTAATGACGACGATCGGTCGTTCGACCGCGCGCACCGTTTCCTTGGTTTCGTAAACGTGGAATTCCATCCGATCGAGCTCTTGCAGCAGGTCGTTCGGAAATTCGATGTCGGCCTTGTCGATCTCGTCGATCAGCAGCACGGGCGCCTTGTCGCGCGTGAAGGCTTCCCACAATTTGCCACGGCGGATGTAGTTGGCAATGTCGTGGACGCGTTCGTCGCCGAGCTGGCCGTCGCGGAGCCGAGCGACCGCGTCATATTCATACAGGCCCTGTTGCGCCTTGGTGGTCGATTTGATGTTCCATTCGATCAGCTCGGCGCCGACGGCCTTGGCGATTTCGTGGGCGAGGACGGTCTTGCCGGTGCCGGGTTCGCCCTTCACCAGCAGCGGTCGGCGCAGCGTGACGGCGGCGTTGACCGCGACTTTCAGATCATCGGTCGCAACATAGTTGGCGGTGCCTTCAAAGCGCTTCATGGCCATCCCCGTTTTCGAATATCGGGTTTGGCATAGCGGCTTTGGCGGGCGCAGCACAAGCGCCGCCACGTGCAGCGAAGTCTCAGGCGTGGTTGCGGGCGATCGCGCGTGCTTCGAGCAGGTCCCACAGCCCGCGATGCTGCGCGAGCACCTGCTGCGCGCCGAACGCCATGGCGCGTTCGGCAGCGGGCCGCTCGCCGACGGCGGCAACCATGGTTGCGGTATCCTCGGCCAACGGTAACGTGCAGGCGCGGCAATCGATGCCGAGCCGTTCGGCGGCGGTTTCGAGCACGACGCGGACGGCGGTCCAATCGAGCACGAGCGCGACTGCGGCCCCGACCGCGCAGCCGTCACGGTCGGACTGGGCGAGCGTGTCGAGCGCGTGCCGCTGTGCGAGAATCGTCGCTTCCGATTCGGCCTGGCCCGGCGTCGACGGCAGCGGACCCGCGGCGGACGCAAGCTTGGCAAGCAGCGCGCGTTCGGCGGCAAAGCCATCGACGGCGGCGTCGAACCAGCCGGCACATTCGCCGTGGCGGTTACGCGCGGCCGCGTGATCGACCACGCCGGGCTGGCGCCCGTAAAGCATCCCGAGCGCATGGACGGCATCGGTCACATCGCGCGCGAGCGCGCCCGGTCGGGCGAGTCGGCTGCAGGTCGCGTGGTGCGCGCTGCCATCGCTGTCGACGAGGCCGACGAGCATGCTCCAGCCGGGGCCGAAATGCGCCGAAAACGCCGGATCGAGAGCCATGTTGCTACGCCACCTTTAAAAAAATCGAGCCGTTTCAAGCCGCCCGAGCGCCCTTGTGGAGTGAGGGTTATACCGAAGCGCGTAAAGACGGGGTTTATGACGTGTTTACTGCCGACAACCCGGTGCCGGAACGAGCCCATCCGAGGCGGTCGCGTCGCGACCGGGATCACACGCAGCAAGCAGCACGCTTGTTCGGCTCCGGTTCAGCCAAAGCGCGGCAGCGACATCGTTCGGGAGCAATGGAGGGACCTTCGGGTGGTGCAATCGAGACGTGCGGCAGTGCGGGCGACAATCGCCCTGTTGATCGGCGCAGCGAGTGCCCCGACGCCGGCAGAGGTCCCCGTATCAAGCGAACTCGTCACTTCCCCTGGCACGGATGTTGCCGCAACCATCGAAGGACAGCCGGTCAGCTTGCGCGTGTTGTCGGCTGGCCCGGACCGCCTTGTCATCAACGTGGCCTCAGCGGATCGGCTTGGCCTGAAGCCAGCGATATTGGTCGGTCGCGCCAATCTGAACGTCGCCGGGCGTCGCGAGTTCGAAGGCAAAAATCGTCCCGTCGATTTTACCGTTGGCGGCGCGAAGCAGAAGGGGCGGGCGCTCTGGTTTCCGACCGCGCCCCCCGTGCCCGGCGATGGAACGATTGGCCCGTGGGGCCTGCCGCAATCGCGCGTCACGCTGGTTTTCGGCCCAACCGAGGCTGCGACGCAGCGCCATGACTTCTCGCTGTTTGGCAGCGCCAACAGCGGCAGCGGCACGAGCTATCGCGAAGAAGGCTTCGGGCTTTACGCCGCTTTCGATCTCGATGATCCCGGCGCCTATCCGATTGCATCGGCGGCAGCCGGGGCTGCGATCGCCAAGGCTTATGGCGGGCAGCTGGGCGGGCCGAGCTGGGACGTTGAAATCCTGTTCGGCATCAAGCGACCGGTACGGCTGATGACGCTGGCGCGGCCGTTCAAATTCGGACCGCTCAGCTTCACGAAGATTGCGGTGCGGGTGCGCGACCGGATCGACGCAGCCGGGCGCGGCGAGGAAATCAAGGACGCCGACCGGATCGAAGATCCTTCCGAAGTCGTGGTGACTGCCACGGCCAAGGGGCGCCCGCCGATCTTCAGCATGACCATCCCGCGCGCTGCGATGCCGGATTGTTCGCGGCTGACGTTCGACAAGGGGCTGAAGCGGATCGAACTCTGGTGCAAGCCGACCTGATCCGTTAATCTGATTGGACAGCTTGAGGGGCGAAATGAAGCGATTGGCGGCGATTGCAGGACGGGTGCTGGCGTGCTGTTCTCTGATGGTGGCATTGTCACAACCGCTGGCAGCTCAGGGGGTTGGCTCGGGCACGCCGCCAAAGCCGCTGAACAGCTCGATTTGGATCAACTCGGAAGATTATCCGGAAAGGGCGAAGCGCGAGGGCGCTGAGGGAGTCGTCCAGTTTGCGGTCACTGTCGGCGTCGATGGCCGGGTCCAGCGCTGCGATATCATACGCTCAAGCGGCAGGACCGACCTTGATGAGAGGACCTGTGCGGTCGTCACCTTACGTGCGCGCTTCGCACCCGCGCTGGACGTCCAAGGCAAACCGACCGTCGGCGTCCACCGCAGGATGGTCAGCTGGAAGCTTGCGGACCCGCCGCCAGTCACCGCCACGACCACGACCGCTGCAAATGGCGTCCAGCCGCCGGTTCCCGTCGAGCCCGCCGTTTCGTCGCCAGTTGCAAGGCCCGTTGCAACGCCCGTGGTCAGCGTGTCACGCCCTCCCGTCGTCGGAGGCCCGCGATATGCGCTGGTTGTCGGCAACTCGCAGTACACGGGCGGCATGGGTGCGCTGGCAAATCCGGTTCGCGATGCCCAGCTCGTCGCCCAGGCCCTGCAACGGGCAGGTTTTTCAGTAGAAGTCGTAACGAACGCGAATCAACGCGCGCTGAAGTCGGCAATTGCGCGCTTCGGTCAGCGCCTGCTGGCCGCGGGGAAACAGTCGACGGGTCTGTTCTACTACGCGGGACATGGTGTCCAGTCGCATGGCGCGAACTATCTGATCCCGGTTGACGCCGCGCTCGAAACCGAGGCCGACGTCGATCTGGACGGCGTGTCCGCCGACACGGTGATCCGGCAGATGGCACAAGCCGGGGTTTCGACCAGCATCGTCATCCTCGATGCCTGCCGCAACATGCCGCTGACGCGCCAATTTCGTGCTGGCGACCGCGGTCTGGCACGTATGGAAGCGCCGAACGGGAGTTACATCGCCTATTCGACCGCCCCCGGCCAGACGGCCGCCGACGGAAATGGGACCAACAGCCCGTTCGCGCTCGCGCTTGTCGCTGAAATGGCCAAGCGCGACGAGCCGATCGAATCGATGTTCCGTAACGTCCGCAATGCGGTGTTCCGCGCGACCAACGGCAAGCAGACGCCATGGGATTCAAGCTCGCTGTTCGACAGCTTCGTGTTCACCCCGTCACCACGGTGACCACGAACGGGTGACGCCGCCAGCCACCCGTCCGTCATAGCCGCTGCAGAACCGGTTGCCCGGGCCACCAACGTGGGTCCGGCCATCACTGATCGAGGAACGACCGCATCTTGCGTGACCGGCTCGGGTGCTTGAGCTTCCTGAGCGCCTTCGCCTCGATCTGGCGGATGCGTTCGCGGGTCACGCTGAACTGCTGGCCGACTTCTTCGAGTGTATGGTCGGTGTTCATGCCGATACCGAAGCGCATCCGCAGCACGCGCTCCTCGCGCGGGGTAAGGCTAGCGAGCACGCGGGTGACGGTTTCCTTCAAATTGGCCTGAATCGCCGCATCGACCGGGATGACGGCGTTCTTGTCCTCGATAAAGTCGCCCAGATGCGAATCCTCCTCGTCGCCGATCGGCGTTTCGAGGGAGATCGGCTCCTTGGCGATCTTCATCACCTTGCGGACCTTTTCGAGCGGCATCGACAGCCGCTCGGCCATTTCCTCGGGCGTCGGCTCGCGGCCCTGCTCGTGCAGGAACTGGCGGCTGGTCCGCACCAGCTTGTTGATCGTTTCGATCATGTGCACCGGGATGCGGATCGTGCGCGCCTGATCGGCGATCGAACGCGTGATCGCCTGCCGGATCCACCAGGTCGCATAGGTGCTGAACTTGTAGCCGCGGCGATACTCGAACTTGTCGACCGCCTTCATCAGCCCGATGTTGCCTTCCTGAATCAGGTCCAGGAACTGTAGCCCGCGGTTGGTGTATTTCTTCGCGATCGAGATCACGAGGCGCAGGTTCGCTTCGACCATTTCCTTCTTGGCAATCCGCGCCTCGCGCTCGCCCTTCTGGACCATGTTCACGATGCGGCGGAATTCGGCGAGGCTCATGCCGGTCGCCTGGCTGATCTCGCTGATCTCCACGCGGATGCGGTCGACCGCGTCGCCCTCATTCTCGGCGAAAGCTTTCCACTTCTTGTCGACGCCGGCGACGCTCGCGACCCAATTTTCGTCGAGCTCGTTGCCGACATAGCGGTCGAGGAAGTCCTTGCGGCTGACCTTGTGGCGCTCGGCAAGCCGCAGCATCTGGCCGCCCAGCGCAGTGAGGCGCCGGTTGAAGCTGTAAAGCTGGTCGACGAGATATTCGATCTTCGCCTGATGGAACTGGACGCTTTCGACTTCCGCCGTCAGTTCTTCGCGCAGCTTCTGATATTTGCGCTCGTCCGCTGCCGACAATTCACCGCCCGCCGCCATCGCGTCGAGCCGTCCGGCCTGCATCTTCGAAAATTTCTTGTACAGCGCGGTGATCGACGCGAACTTTTCGAGCGCCTGCGGCTTCAGCTGCTCTTCCATCTGCGCGAGGCTGAGCGTGTTGTCTTCCTCATCGTCGTCCGAAGGACGCGGCGCGCGCCGCTCGGTCATCGACTCCTCGTCATCGTCGTCGACCGAAACTTCCTCGGGCTCTTCTTCGGCCTTGAACGACGGGCCGGCGTTCTTCTCGCTGATCTCGCCGTCGCCGCTGTCGTCGTCGGTCAGGCTTTCGGGCGCCGGGTCCTTCGAGAGCATCGCGTCGAGATCGATGATCTCGCGCAGCTGCATCGTGCCTTCGTTCAGGGCAGTCGACCAGTCGATGATCGCGTTGAAAGTGATCGGGCTTTCGCACAGCCCCAGAATCATCGTGTCGCGGCCGGCCTCGATCCGCTTGGCGATCGCGATTTCGCCTTCGCGGCTGAGCAGCTCGACCGCGCCCATCTCGCGCAGGTACATGCGCACGGGATCGTCGGTGCGATCGACCGTTTCCTTCTTCTTGGTTTCGAGCGCAGGCGCCGATTCCTCGGCCGAATCGACCGATTCGACTTCGTCATCGTCCTTGTCGTCGGCCTCGGCATCCTCGCCGACGTCTTCGTTTTCGACGATGTTGACGCCCATCTCGTTGAGCGCGGACATCACGTCTTCAAGCTGGTCCGAGGTCATCTGCTCCTGCGGCAGCGCCTCGTTCAGCTGGTCATAAGTGATGTAGCCACGCTTCTTCGCGCGGGCGACCAGCTTCTTGATCGACGCGTCGTTCAGGTCGATCAGCGGCGCATCGCCGACTTCAATCGTATCCTCGCCGCCGCCCGCATTCGCTTTCGCCATTAACTATCCTCGAGCCCCGTTGTTCGCCCATCTGTCCGGTCGTCTTCGTTCGCTTGGCACAGATTTGCAAGCCGTGCTTCCAATGCCTGCCGTTCAATCACCAGCGCTGCCTGCCGTTCCCATGCACCATCTTCAAAGCGCATCGCCGCAAGTGTCGCCTCCTGCAATGCGCTATCGACTTCGGGCCGGGCCGCCAGAATGGCGATTGCCTCGTCCAGATCGGCGCGTGCGCGATCCGGGTCGATTTCCTTCCGCGTGAAGGAATAGGGCGTGGCATCGGCCCGGAGAAGATCGCGCACGATCGGATCAAAACCGGATGTGGCCAATATGGTACGCAGGGCGTCGCTATCAAGCGCCGGATCGGCAACGACTGCATCGACCATCGCCGCGAACAGCGCGCCGAGTGCGCCGCCCGAGAATTTGAGCGCACCAATCACCTCGATGTGCCGCGCAATCTCGCCAGGGTGGCGGATCAGCCCGGCGAGCACGGGCTTGGCGAGTGCGGGGTCGATGCCGCTCTGCCGAATCGCCTGCGCCTTGGGGTGATCGCCGCCGATCGGCGCGGCGGGGCGCCATTTGGCAGACCTTGGGCCGCTCGCGGCGCGCGGTGCGTTCCACACCCGCGGGGCAGGAGCAAAATGCGCGTCGAAGCGGCGACGGAATTCGGCACGATATTCCTGACCGACGTTGGCGTCGACAATGGCGGCGGCGCGCTCGCCTAGGCGGGCCTTGAGACCTGCGCGTTCCTCGGGCGTGGCCAGCGGCTGCGCGGCGAGCTCGTCGGCCCATAGCCGGTCGACCAAGGGCTGGGTTTCGCCGAGCAGCTTATCCATCGCTGCGGCACCACTTGCGCGGATCACATCGTCAGGGTCCTGCCCCGGCGGCAGCGTGACGAAGGCGAGGCTGCGGCCTGGTGCCAGCATCGGCAGCGCACGATGGGCGGCGCGGATCGCCGCGCGTTGCCCCGCGCCATCGCCGTCGAAGCACAGCACCGGCACGTCGCTCAGCCGCCACAACCGTTCGAGCTGGGCTTCGGTCAGCGCGGTGCCCAGTGGGGCGACCGCTTCGTCGAACCCCGCCTGCGCGAGCGCGATAACATCCATATAGCCTTCGACGACGATCACCCGGTTTGCCTTGCGGCTCGCGGGCGCGGCGCGATCAAGATTGTAGAGCGTGCGTCCCTTGTCGAAGAGCGGGGTGTCGGGCGAGTTGAGATACTTCGGCTCGCCACTGCCGATCACGCGGCCGCCGAACGCAATCACGCGCCCGCGCGGATCGCGGATCGGGATCATCAGCCGCCCGCGAAACCGGTCATAAGGCTCTTTGTCGTCGACCTGAATCAACAGTCCGGCCTCGACCAGCATGGCGTCGCCGAACTCTTTCAGCGCGGTGCGAAGCTTGCCGCGCGCGTCAGGGGCATAGCCCATGCCGAACGCCTTCGCCGTCTCAGGGCGGATGCCACGCCGCTCGAGCAGCGTGCGCGCCTCGCTGCCCTCGATCCCGCCAAGCTGCGCGCTGAACCAGTCGGCGGCGGCCTGCATGACGTCGTGCAGCCCCTTGGCGCGCTCGGCACGCACGACCGAGGCGCGGTCCTGCTCGGGCATGTCGAGCCCGGCGGCAGCGGCGAGTTCCTTCACGGCATCGATGAACGGCAGCCCGCGCTGGTCGGTCATCCAACGGATCGCGTCGCCATGCGCTGAACAACCGAAGCAGTGATAAAAGCCCTTCTCGTCGTTGACGTAGAAGCTCGGGGTCTTTTCCTGATGGAACGGGCAGCAGCCTTTGTACTCGCGCCCCGCCTTGGTGAGTTTCATGGATTTGCCGACGAGCGTCGACAAGACGGTGCGCGCACGCAATTCGTCGAGGAAGGCGGGGGTGAGGGTCACTGACTCCCCCTCC
>NZ_LSIJ01000002.1 GCF_001556185.1 Sphingomonas sp. CCH10-B3
AGTGCGCGCAGAGACGCTTAGCGTATATCTGTGCCCGTTCTATGTCCTGACCCCTCAAAGGGATCCCATGGCCTAACCCCGCTTGGAAAATGATCGACAAGCGAGATTCGGCCGCTCGCGATGCTTGGTTCTATGAGTGCCAACGCCGCAAGATACCGTTCCTGCACGTGGCAAAAGCAAGAAAACACTTCTCGGTCCATTGGGACCATATCAGCTTGGATTCTGATTATGACCAGATGATCAGACAGTCTGCCGATGGGAAAATGGCAAGGGTTCTGTTCCGAACCTATCAACTGATCGCTTCTGGCCTTGAGCCTAAAAGCTTTTTCGATGGCGGGGCCTTGGTGGGGGATGTGACTGGCTTGTCTGAATCAAGCGCCCGGCAGATTGCAAATGCCTTCGCTCTCCTGCTTTTTCCTGGCAACGTGCAATCTGCTTTGGCTGCATAAGAAGATATTGGAAGCCGCGGAACCAGCGGCTTCAATACGCCACAACTCCATCAGGCCGAAATTCTGAGCTCCGTTCGCGTCGTGCAACAAGCCAGTGGTCCAAATCAGGCACGCTGCGGTGGACTTCATCATCGCCAGAAGCCGTCCTGTCTCTGGCCGTGCCGGTTGTCGTAATTCTCGCGCTGATCGTAGGCGCTCTTGCGGATACCCACCTCGACCCGCTGGCCGCCGACGTTGCGAATGTGGAGATCGCGCAGATCGACCTTGTTGCGCTGCGCCCAGTCTTTTGCCTCGCGCTCGCTGCCGAAAGTGCCTGCATCTTCGTAATCGAATGCCATTTCATGCTCTCCTTCATGTGGTGATTGACGGTCTGGAAGATTGGATGCGCAGGCGCAGGCTCATGCCGACTGCTTCTGGGCATTGGCGGATCGGGCTTGGGAAGGGCTGCCGCTTGAAATTGGAGTTGAAGTGCAGTTCGTCATGTAAGCGCTGATCCTCGGTCCATCTGGTGGTCGAGGCTGGCTTTGGCCGACCGGTGCTCCTTTATTTGCTGGCTGAAGCCTCGAGCCGACTGGAACGTGAATAACGCCAGCGCAACGGCGGCAGCACCGGCAATGAATGCGGTGATGTAGAAGCTCATTGCGGGAACATTCATCCGAGCCAGATATTGTGGGTCGTTGATCACACTCATCTCGTGGGCGAGGAGTATGATGCTGCCAAACATCAGGGCCATCCGGATCGCTATCGTGCCGGCGTGTGTAATCAGCCGGCTTCTCGCAATGGATTCGCGCTGGCGAGCCTCGACGATAGGGTCTGGCGTCGAATTGTACGCTGCTTCGGCTCTATCGGCCTTTCGCTTGCGCCATATGGCGCGCCCCTGGGCAACGAACTGGGTAAACTCTCTGGGTCCGTTGTTTTCGGCAATAAGCCGCTCAAGGTGCCGATACTCAGCCTCGGCGGCTTCCTGATTCCTATAATAGATTGCTGCACTGAAGACCGATTCCATTCTTGCAATGATATCGTGTAGTGTTTGGTTAGGGTTGAAACATTCGTTCACTCGGGGGTGCAGTACCCAGTCGTGCCACTGTTCGTATCGGTTGGTACAAGCAAAGTATGAGTTAGGGCGTGTGTCCCAGTCGATATAGCGGATCTTGTGGAAGCGATTTTGGCTCCGGTAAGCCGCAACCCGTTGACGGGCTCGGTGATGAAATGCTTCGACGCTCATCAACTGCAGCGGCCCGATCAGGGCCTCGATCTTTGCTAGGTGAGCGTCACAATTGTAGATGCAGTGCTGGAGGTGCTCGAGCGTGAAGTCTTCATAGAGCGCCTTTACCTCTCGCAGGAGCGCTCCCTCGTTCAGCATTTTTGAGGTCCAGCAATGGACGCCCGTTCTTTTACCGAGAAGTACATTAAGGGGGATATCGAGCTGTCGTCCCTCATCGCAGTATTGCTGGATCATCCTTGGTGCTGTCACGTCGCGAAATTCGGCATCGAGGCCGCGATTGACGAGAACGCGGATTTTGGTCTGAGAAAGCTCAAAGCAGCCCGCGATTTCTCGTACCGACTTTCCGGCCCTATGCTCTTTGAAGACCCGGCGTGCCAGATTGTTTGCCGCTTCGCCCTTCAAGTAGCTGTTGGGTGATCTGCGCTTGAACTCGCTCGTTTTCTGAACGGTACTTTGACCGCCGGCATTGCGGATGTGGAGATCGCGCAGATCAACCTTTTTGTGCTGCGCCCCGTCCTTCGCCCCACGCTTGCTTCCGACGGTCCCTGCGTCTTTGTATTCAAGCGCCATGCCTCTCGAGATAGGCCATGGTCGCCTTGACGGCGGCCTGCTGTGCATCGAGAATCCGTTTGTCGCCGCCCAACTGCGCCAGCAGGCTGGCTGACTTCGGCATCGAGAATGTGAGGTCTATGCCCGAGCGGCGGTTTGCATTGCCATTTACGACCGTGTCATCGGGCAACTTGCCATCGAGGACTTTTTCGAAGTCTTCCTTGGCAACTGGGCCTGCAAGCCCGAGCGCTTTCGCGCCCTCGCCACCCCATTCGCTAAGCTCGGCAGGACCATCGCCGACATAGTAGTCGTCCTTGGCAAAGTAGTTTGCGGCGCCGCCTGCAGATGCGACCGATGCGACCGACAGCATCTCAGGCCACCCTTGCCTGCTCATGCTGGAACATCGGCCGCGAAGCATCGCCCAGCAGAAGCCAGGCGGCATCGATGCGGAACTGTTCGCAGATGGCAGCGATCAGGCTGGAGGGCGGATCCCTGTGCCCACCTTCATAGTTCTTGATGGTCTTGTCCGCGATCCCGAGCTGCAATGCCATCACGTGCTGGGAGATACCCAGAGCCGCTCGGACGGTCTTTATCCGCCGCCCGATCGTACCGGCACAATGCGGGCACATTGACGGGGACACATGGCCAGTTTGCGCGGCCGCGCTCATCGCCCAAGCTCCTGATCATCGTCGATGGAAGGGTCCTGACGGCTCTGCTTTTCGTTGCCGATGCCGCGCATGTTCTCTTTGGAAAGCTCGCTCTCCTGCGCGTCTGCCCTGCTGTTCTGCGCTCGCCCCTTCGGCCCTTCGATCTTCGCTTGCGCGCCGCGCTCTTCGCTGTCGCGCATGGCAAGGTTTTGCCGGTCGCGCTGGTCCTTCTTGCCAGGGCGGTTATAGCCATACAGCTCCCCTTGCGCTGGCTTTCGCTCGAAGTCTGCCCGCTCCTCTTCATCCTCAATCTTGCGTGTTACCTCCTCCTCGGTCAGCTCGCGCTCAGGGTTCAATGGCCCCTCGATCGCCTCCCTCAGCTGCTGCGCCGCCCGCTCAGCCTCACTCAGCGCGACCTCTTCGCGATCCTTCCGCTCCTTAGGCGCGATGTCAGGTTGTGCGCCTTCCCTATCCCCACCCCCCAATTCCGCGATATCCCCGGACGGTGGGATGTATTCGGCGGCGCGCATGTCGGTGACACGCTCGAAACCCTTGGCGCGGGGTTCGTAATCCTTCCACGTCAGCCTGATCCTGGCAGCGGGGAAACCGTCGGGGAATTTCACGAACCCGTGCATGCTGGGCAGGTCGCTGATGTCGACCGGCATGACGAGTTCTTCGACGTTGGTACGAGGCGTGATCGTCGAGGCGTCGCGGTTGTCATTATAGCCGTAGGAATAGGCTTCATCCATGATCCGGACCTGACGGTTGCCAATGAACTCGGAGCATCGCCGCGACGTCTCGGGATCGGCCGTCTTGAGGATCAGTTTGGTGCCCGCCAGCGAGGCCAGATTGGTAGCTCCGTTCTCGCCATAGGTTTCTTCAAGCTTGTCGAAGGAATGCATGCCAAGCACGAAGGCTCCGCCAAACGCGCGGGCGGTCTGAAGACCATGATCGATCGCCGGGAGACGATGCAGCGCATGGACTTCGTCGATGAGAAACCAGGTGCGCAGATCTCGGGTCCGTCCCATGTGGAACAGCGCATTGACGGCCAGGTCCATCCACAGCGTCAAAAGCGGGCGATTGAGGACCAGGTCCGGGTGCGTGGAAGTGATGAAAAGGATCGACCCTTCCTTGACCTCGGTGGTCATCCAGTTCTTGATTGAGAAGCCGGTTTCGCCCGGAGGAGGTTCGGGCAGGAAGCGGAAAACATTCGCATTGGCGATGAAGGTGGTCCGGATCGACTCTGCCATTTTGGCAGCGGCGGGTGACATCATCGGACCTGCGATCGTGCCTTCAAGTTGAGCATGGATCGTCTTCAGATCCGACTGCATCAGGAAGTAGGAAAGCGCGCCATTTGAGCGCACGCCCATCTTGATCATTTTGACGCACATCTCGACGAACAGGGTGCGTGCCGACTTCTGCCAGAAGTCATCTTCCGCGCTATGGCCGCTGGGAACCAGCGCTGTCGCAGCGCTCATGAATTCGGCGTAATTGTCGCAGTCGTTGAAGATCGACCATGGCACGCAGCGGCGATCCATCGGGTTGAGGATGATGTCCGTTTCGGCATCATAGAAGCTTTCGACGAAGGTGCCGGTCAGATCGAAAATGACGCAGCGATGCCCGCGTTCACGCGCCTGCGTGACGATCTTCTTCAGCTCGGTCGTCTTGCCAGCACCGGTAGTACCGATGAACATCGCATGGCTTTGCTCAAGACGCCAAGGAACCGGCACACCTGCCAGGCGGTAAGGCGCATGCAGACCCGCCCGAACACGGTCCTTCAAGGGCTCTGCGAGGATCTTGTCGGGGTCCACTGGTGGCGTGCGCTTGCGGCACTCGCTGATATGCGCTTTCCAGTTATGGCTGGTGATGGCTTGGGCCAGTTCGCTGTGTGTCACAAGCACGGCCCCCCGCTCATGGCGCTCGGTCAGAATGTCGGTGCCGCGCCGTTTCGAAAAGTCGACGAACCAGACGGTCAATGGGACGCAGATAAAGGCTGCACCAAGACCCGCAGAAATGCTGACCTGCACAGCCTTGGCCCACGCCCTTTCCACTGCAGGATGATAGGGCACCATGGACATGGTGCCTTGCACCATCTGACCCGATGGAAGCGTCAGGTTTACAGGCTTGTTCGGATTGAGCTGAACCCAGCCCCAAGCCTCGGCGTAGAGCTTCATAAGCACGAGCTGCACCTCGTGGTTCTTGAAGGTCAAACTGACGAGGGCACACAGCAGAAGAATGGCGGTTCCGACCCAGACGTAGAGGGGCATTCTGATGCCCGCCCAGGTCATCAGGATTTCATGGTGGAACAGCTGCGATCCGCGCGTGAAATTGCCTGCGTTCCGCTTCACTTTTCCGCGCGCGGAAGCGTGGGTGAGAGTGGCAGCTTTTTTGCTGAACCTGATGTCTTCAGCCATGATGCTCTCGCACGTTGGAGAGCGCCTGAGCGATCAGGTGTTCGGCATCAGCCGGATATTGCTCCTGGACGATGAGCGAGAGCGCAAGCTGGGTATGCTCGAGGATTGTAACAGCCCGCTCGGCATTGAGCGATAGTCCCGCCTTCAGGAGCGGAATACCGACTTCAAGGGCAATGCGGATGGCTTCTGACCGCGATACACCGCGGCTTGCCGCAAGTTGATCGACGACGTCGATCATCCTTGGGCTGAGCGTTACACCGACGCTCTGAAACTGTTTCTTTTCCACTACCACACCTTTTCAGGCGTGGTTCGTCTATCGCAGGACCGAGTATATAACGCTGCAGCCCCCTTGCCAAGAGCTTAGAAGATGCAGCCCGGTGCAGCGCTAAGCCCCTGTATTTTTATATTTATGATGGAGCACTGGACGGTATGCAGCGGACTGCACCGTGCGAATTTCGAGCAAAATCTTACCTAACTGATTGTGAAATATGCAGAACTTCGCTGCATCAGCCTACCGCGCAGCGGTGTACGGTGTGCATAAAATTAGGGACTTAGGCCCTGTGCTAGGTTCAGTGCCATAGGGGGATCACTGGCCCAGCTGGTCTTCCGGGGGGAATGTGCCGGCGAGCCGGACTCGCGAACTGACCACAGACGTTTGGCCTGCCTCTGTGGACCGCTGTGTCACGTCATTGGCACCACGTTCGATCAAGGTGGGCGTCCAATTTGGGCATGCTTCGAGATGAAGTATCGCGAGAGCAGCAAGCAAAAAAATGCCTCGAACAGACCCTGCGATTGGTGCATCTTCGCATGGTCTTTCAAGGCTTGGAGGAATGCGCAATGGTGTCGAAACTTGAACGCGAACGATCTGCCCTGGCAGCAGCGGAAAAGGAGCTGGAGGAGCGCCGGCAGAAGCTTGCAGAGCTTGAGCGTGAGGAAGCAGAACGAGAGCTGAATCGGCTCATCAAAAAGGTCGGTCAGGATACGGCGATTGCCCTTCTGGAGCTAGCCGTCAAAGTGAAGCCAAAGGTAGCGATTTCTGCTCTCGAAAAGCTCGGCGGGTGAGGCCTGATTTTTGCCGAGTTGGGCGGCGGTGACCACCGCCCTGTCTCGTCAGAATTCATCGGCCATTTTGCCTGTAGCGGTGTAGACGATCTGATCGATCAGGTGCATCGGCAGCTCGCCATAGTCTCCCTCCTCAATGAGGATGTACCCGTCCCGGGTCTCGACGACATGGACGTCGAAGAATGTGTGGTAGGAGCGCCGCTCAGCTTCGAGCGTTTTTTCATCAAGGGCGATGATGTTGGGATTGATCTGGCGAAGCACTGAAATGTCGTCTTCGTAGCTTTCTGTTGTGTAGCACATGACCTTGCCTCCTGGCGCTCGGCGGCTCGTCCGCCATGCCATGAAACAGCGCCCCGTCAGTGTGCTGGTCACCGGAGCGAAGCGGAGGCTTGACCGCTAATTTTTCGATGGTGCGGAAGCCGGCGCAGCACGGCTTCTCGGTCGGGAAATTAGTGGTTGACCAGTATGCTGGCGGGGTGCTCATGGCGATGGTGGTGGACGTGCCTGCGGCGGGAGGCATGCGTTACCAGCGACTTCGCGAAAGCTATGTGCCGGAATGTGGTTGTTCGGCAGTGCCGTGACCCAGGGGGCATGAAAAAAGGGCACCGCGGCAACGTGCCGGGCACCCTTTTCCACCTCGATCCTGCAGGAGGCAATTTGCAGATCGAGCGTTAAACATGGCGACGAGTTCAGTCGGTTCGTGGCTGCTCGTGAACTGCTGTCCGGATAGTCATGAGGTCCATTCGAGCAGCGGATGTTGCTCTCCACAATCGGTGGCGGCGATGAACGCGAGGCTTTCGAAGAGCGGAGTGATTCCTGCCTTGGCGAAAGCCGCATAAGTCCGGTGATCCTCGAGCGCTGTCCCAAGCTTTTGCAGGGACAGTTGGCCAGATTCTTGGCGGTGGTAGCCAAGCGAGGTGAGCACCTTTGCAGCAAGGTCGCTGCTCATTGTGATGTCGCCTACCAGTGCAATGTGCTCACTCACCCGCATCGTGATCGGTGCGTCGTATTGGTGGTGCTCGATCCGCAGCATTCGTCCAAGAAACTGTGCTTCCTCGACGATCGCGATCATTTCCGGGCGATGGTCGAAACAGGATGCGAACTCGGCGATCGCAAGCGCGTTGGCATTGATCTCGAAGTTCAGGGGCGCGGCCAGGAATTCGCCTGGGTCTGCATCGATCGTGCTGTTGGCGGTGTGCAGTCTGCGCATCAGTGCTGCGAGCTCTGGCGGGCATATCTGAGCCGGTTTCGAATTGAGCCTTGTCTCGATATCCTTGACGCGGAATGTGACGAGCATCTTTGCCTCCTGTCGCTGCTCGTCTCCTCCATCCCCCTCTTCTTTCTCACTACCTGAGCTGGTGGCAGAATGCCGCCAGGTGGTTCTGGTTCACCCCAAGGATGGCTGGTCGACCCATTGTCCGGGTGTGGCAGTTAGTGCGGCAGCGATGCCCGCAAGATGCAAAGCATCGAGCATGGGCAAGGCGCGCCGAGCCAAGGCACAAGCGCGCCTGATAAACTCAGGGGATCGCGATGCTCGCGTCAGCGGGCGAAGGGGGTTCGATGCCCCCAGAGCCCGCCCCTTGCGCAAAAGAAGAGCGGAAGGCCCCGGGATAAGCCGGAGCCTTCCGAAGAGCGCTCACGCAAAGTTGCGCGACCGAACCTGCGCCTGATCACTGATCCGGCGGATGTGCAGCGGCACGCCTGCCTGACGGAGGCGCTGTGCAAGGTTGGACTGGATGCCCGACCCTTCACCGATGATCGCTTCAACAGGGTTCAGCTTAACGATGCTCTCGTTGCGCAGGAACGGAGCCCGGTTGCCGTGGCGCTGATCGGGGACGAACAGGATCGTGTTGACCCCGTTCTGCTGCGCCCATGCACCGGCCATGGCGTCGACGCCCTTGCGCATGCCGGTCGTGCCCAGGACCATGTTCGGGATCCGCGACTTGATGTCGTCGAGGATAGCCCAGATCATCGCAAAATCGTGCCAATCCTTCTGGCCACCTGACACGATCACCAGCGGGCCATCGGGCTGGAATTGTGCCCTGCGATCCTTGGCGCGTGCGGCGAGGAAATCGCGTGCCTGCACCTGGCTTGCGGTAACCCCGTTCTTGCTGACTTGCGATCCCCGTGCGGCCGTGAAGGGGCGACCGGTTTCGACCCGGTAGACGTCCGCTGCATGATCGCGCATCGCCTCGAGCGCTTCGCGGCATCCTTGCAGTGTCTGGCAGAGCTGTTGTGTTTCCTCGAGCTCGACAGCGTAAATCTCCGAAGGGTCGAAGTGGCGGGCCATTTCGCCCAGCTTCTTTGCAGCATCGTCCTCGCGACCTTCAGCCAGGCGTGCGGTCATGTGGAAGGAGTTGACCATGCCCCAGGCGAGTTGCTGCGCAAATTCCTCCATGCGCGTGTCCTTGAGGACATCGAAGATCGTTCCGATTGCCATCTCCACGGCGCGGCGCGCCATGTCGGGATCCGGCATCTCTGCGGCGATTGGAGCCTCGATGATGTTGAGCTTTGCCAGATCGCTGTGTTCAAGAAACGCTCCGTCATAGGATTCCGTGATCCCTTCACGAGCATCGGCGAGATTGATCCGTGCCTGAGCCAGATCTGCGAACGAATTGAAAAAAGTCATAAAAGCCTCCGATTTTTGAAATCGTCCCCACATTGGGAACAGCCAAAAACCCATCGGGCCGGACGAACCGTGTCAGGGACGGCGAGCTCGTCTCGCCGCCGCCATGGCGGGCGTGGGGGAACCGATTTTCTGCCAAGCGTGGCGCGAGCGCAGCGAGACAGCCGCGATTGCTGAAAATTGGGGGGACCGCGATCCTTGACCAAGGGGCGGCCGCCGATAGGTTTCGGCAGGTGTTCCTGTGTGTGTGGAAGAGACGTTCCCGCCCTCGAGCAGGTGAGACGAAGGCAGGGCCGGTCAGGCGCTTCAGCGCCACACCGGGCCGCCCCTTCGGCCCTGCGAAGGGGTTACAGCGGGAACTCCCCCCATCTTGAGAGACCGTTTGGCGGGGCTGGTCGCAAGACGACGGACTGTCAGGGATGATGCCGCAAAGCGGGCATCACCGCCACGCGGGCGGTGAAGGCAAGCGCAGCGACAGCCTGAGCCGATCCTTGACCGGACGGAGGATACCGAATGACCCGCCTGCTCGCAGCAGCACGCATTACGGTCGGAAAGCTCCGAGCGCGAACGCCTTCCTGGCAAGGAAAGGCGCGTTCGCGGGTAAGGGGCGCTGCCCTGCCCGCATGGGCGGCACTTAGCGAACGAGCCCATTGTCGGAGCCCGCATTGACGCTATGTTCGGGCCATGGCCGTCTGGCAGTTCGTCATCAACCTCATCCCTGCCTCTGCGGCGCGTATCGCAGGGGTCCACGCAGCACGGATGAGCCGCGGGCAGCTCGAGGAAGTTGTTCTGGCACTGCCCATCGCAAAGGCGGATGCGCTGTTCGCAAAACTCGACATGCTGCTGCCCGAGAAGCCGCGATCGTACACCGGTCTCCGGGTGTGGGGTGACGAACCTGCGGACGACATTCAGGTGAGCTTCGATGACGAATTCATCGAAGAAATCCAGGTCCGCTTCGACGCGGCAGATCTCTCTTTGCCTTTGGTCGGCGGGGTCTGCGACGTCGCGCGGCAACTCGACTGCGTCTTTGCAACGCCGGAGGGTGCGATCATTCAGCCAAGCAGGGAAGCTGTCGTCAGGACGGTTCTGCAATCAGACGCAGCGCATTTCGTGAGAGAGCCACAGGGCTTCATCGAAAAGGCGGTCCGTCTGGATCAGGAGGACCGATAGGGTCCATACCAGTGGCGGGCCACATTAAGTGACGAGCAGGAGCCGTACTTGAAGCAGACCGGCAGCTTCGTGCAGTTTGCCGCGGAAACGACAATAGCCGAGATGGCTGCGGCGGCGGTGTCTATGCACAGTTCGCACAGCAGATTCTGGCAATCTTGATCTCACCTGATGCCTCCTTGGCCAACACCTCGGAAAGAGGGACGGCTTGTTGCGGAAAGACTTGATGAATGCCTCGATGGCACGGCTTGCACACAGCATGTCGATGAGCTTCATCCGTGTATCGCTTATCGCCACGCTCAAAATCATGATGAGTGTCCGCACATCCGTCGCTAAGCGTTATGCTGCAGCGTGCGCAAACGGAATTCTCTTCGCGCGTTTTCTTGCGCCGTTTGCGCTCCGACCCACTGACGTTGGCCATATCTCATCTCCTTTCAAAGGTCTGATAAACGAAGAAGTTTGAAACGTGAAATCGCGCGCGGCAACTCGGCCGCGAGCGGCGGAACCGAGAGCCGGCGGGCCATCAGAAACGCAATGCCCCGGCGCAGCCCGAGCCGCTTGAGAGCGCCGCTCATCAGGCGGCAGCGCGCAAGCGTGGCCAGCGGCCAAATGCGTCAGCGATCGTCACCTGAAGGACCGAGACCTTTCAGGGGCTCGGTGAAGCCTTGGGTGCGCGAAGCCTTCGTGAAGACGGGGCCGCAGCGCACGGGGCGGAATAGAGCGCGATCCCGGCCAGAGGTCGGGAGACGCCACCCACTGTTTATCCTGCGAGGGGGCAACCAAGTTTGAAGCAAGGCCGCTTGCATGACGGTAGCCTCATGCAAGGCGCGCGTACGGAAGATGATACATCAACCACTCCGCTTGCCAGAGCACCATTTCCTAGCCAGAGGTCCGTCGCGCCGCTGCAGCTTCCTCATTTGAGGGGCGCCTTTCGCCAGCATCTATGCGCGCTTTGGCAGCTTCCCAGATGGCTGGTATTTCATCGAAAGCCGCTTCGCCTGCTTCCCAGTAGTATTGGAAGAATGCCTGGATCAGCGGCAGCCGGACCGAGTAGAGGTCATCGGTTGCAAAGCCAATGTCGAAGCGGATGATGGGCGCGAACGGGTAGCTTCGGTTGGTGGGTTCGATCTCGGGGTTAGTGGCGAAGGCGAGCGATTTTTCGATCACCTTTTCTCTCAAGATTTCATAGATCGGCTCAATGCCCTGGTCCCATTCGACGTCTTCGATGGCCTTGGTTAGGCGATCGAGCGTTTCGCTCCGCGAGGCCCATGCCTCATCGGGAAGGGTTCGGATGGCGGCTATGATCGCCTTTTGTTGTGCGTCGAGCACGGTTCGGGAGAAGTCGCGCCATTCGTCCCAGATGGCTTCGTCGTCGTGGACGTGGTTCTGAGCTGAACTGAAATACTCGGTCAGCGCTTGTCGGACGATTTCGGATCGATCGTGCCGCTGGTACTGGGCTGCGTTATCCAGATGCTCCTCGAGCTGTTCGTCGAGATTTACCCTAAAGAGTGCCATGATGTCATACTCCTCAGCTGCAATGTGCGGGATTATTGCGCTTTTTTGCTTCGGCGCAAAGTGTCTTGTTATTCGGTTTGCGGGTCTTTCTGATCAGGCCGATTGCGCAACCCCGCAGCACGCTTGACAACTAATGTTCTTATGATGTTCTGCCGTGGCTATGGGCAGCAAGCGTCTCGATACGGTGGCCGATCTGGTTCGCCATGGCCTCAACGCACAGGTTGAATGTCTCGCATGCCGCCGCGTTGTGATCGTTCCGGCGGCCAAACTGCGAGACCGATGCTTTGCCAAATCCATCCCGATGAAGCTGGAGATCGTCGCGCGGCACTTGCGCTGCAGCTGCGGTCACCGGGGAACCAAGCTGGACGCCACCGGTGTCCAGCTGTCGCCCCCCTGAAAGGGCTCGGGCGACGCCTGCGCGCCGCCCCTCCCGGTCAGAGAAACTCGACGTTCTCGGCGATGATCTCGCAGCCATAGCGGTCATTGCCTTCGGCGTCCTGCCAGCGCGAGTAGTGGATGCGGCCCGTCACGGCGAGTTGGTCACCCTTGGCCTTGTGCTGGCGCAGCGGGAGCCCGAGGCCATTGAAGACGGTGACCTTGTGGAATTCTGCATCCTTGACCGGGTAGCCGGTTCCCGGATCCTTCTGGACCTTGCCGTCGCGGATGACCGGACGCTCGGTCACGAGGATCAGTTCGGTGATGCGGGTGTCGCTGCGGTCGCGGGCAACGGGATCCTTGGCGAGACGGCCGACGAGGTTGACGATGTTCATTGCATGAGCCTCCTTGGTGCCGACGGCTCGTCCGCCGGTGCCCTTATCGAGCCTCGGCGAGAGAGCTGGGACACCGCGCGCTGCGGCGCGCGGGAAACCTCAGAAAGCGAGATGGTGCGGGCAGCCCGGCTTGCCGGGCAACACGGCTCGCATTTCTGCAGGTTGGCCCTAAGCTCGACCAGAGAGGCAGGGGCACTGGGCGGCGGACGTGCTGTTGGCACAGGAGCTTATCGCACGCCTGGACATCGACCTCGCCGCGTCTCGGCTCGCAGGAGCTTGCTGTCGACGGTGATGATCGCAGGATCGATCGCCCGTCCTCACCGATTTTAGGGAGCGAATAGACTCTTTGTGGCTGTCGTCCGGAAGACCCGATTTTGGCTACCTGGGGTGCCGATCCCCGAAGTTGCCGCCATACTGGCCTTGATGCGGGGTCAGACATGGCTCCAAGGGGGCTGCCTGTCTCTGCGTTGCGGCAATCAATCGCGATCGACGGCAGCGGCGCCCCAGGCTGCGATGGCATCGATGGTCTTTGCCGTGAACCGCGGTGGGAGTCGTCCGGCAATGTACCCGGGCTGCTTCATCAGGGGTCTGATGTCGAACCCGGGCCAGGTGAACCGGTTGAATTCCGAAACGACAATGGCGCTGCCCGGAGCGAGCCCGGCTGCGCGTGCGATCTCATCGGGGATTGCGACAGCGTTCTTGCGCCCCTCGCCCTTGGTCGTGATCGCCGCGACCAGGTAGCGTGACCCTTCCACACCAACGACGACGACAAAGCGTTCCTTGACGCCTTCGTCGCGGCCCCGTCTCTGCTCTTCCTCGAAGAGATAGACGTATCGGAGGATATGGCCTGCGGCGGGGCGGTCAGTCTTCCCAGCGGTCATTGGCGAGTTCACTGGCCGAAGGCCGTGCATTAGCGAAAGCCTTGCGATCGGCTTCGGTCATGTCGGACGAAGCGACAGCTTCGATATTCATGTGGCCGGCGATCACACCGCGTGCTGCCTGTTCAAGATGGCGGAAATATTCGCTATCTGCGATGACATGTCGCTCGCGCCCATGGCTGGTGAGGACGACCGGCTGTTTGGTTGCGAGATCAAGGAACTCGCCGGTGTTGTTGTGAAACCGGGTCAGGGGAATCCTGGGGTGCTCATTCGCCGTCGCTGGCATGGTGGTATCTCCTCTTGGCACCAAAATAGCAATTATTGCCAAAATAGCAAGATTTCTGTGGCGACGCTTGCCGCGCTAGCCGTCCACCTCTGCCGCCAGCAGCTCAGGCAACAAGGGGACGAGGCCCGCATCAATCGCAAAGCCCAGTGTCCGTGCGAGGCGGCAGGCTCGCGCGATTGACCCGTCTGGAACATCTAGCGCCGTTTCAATGTGCCCAAGGGTTTCACCAGCGCATGGCTCACAGACCGCGTGAAGCTTGCCCGGCTCTGCGGTGATAGCAAACGGCCAGGTCATCGCGACACCGACAACCCTCTCATCGAGGATGAGCAGCGTATCCCCAGCAGCAATAGTCTCGTCGGTCTGCACGGCGTCGTAGGCATTGCCCGTCGAGGCGAAGGCATGGATTCGCCAGGCGCTGAAGGCGAAGCGCTCGCTGTCGGTCAGCATGGCACGGCCCCTTCGGAAAAGGCGCGCTGTGCCGCTTCCGGAAAGGCTGCGGTGAGGTTGCGATGGATCGGCCCGGAGGATTCTGGAAAGAATGCCCCGGTGGTGCTCGGCCGTGTGATCCGCAGCGCGCTTGCGACGGCATCCACGACGAAACTCACAAGCTGATCGCTGGCCGTCAGCTTGCTAAATTCAGGCGGTGCGAACCCGGCCTGATGCCAGAAGGCGATGCCGATCTCGAGGGTCTCGAGATAGCTGGCATGGCTGCCATCGTCCTGGTCGTCGTCGATGCGCGCCTCGACCGTCCGGTAGGTTCCGAAGTCATGGGCGTTGGCCTTGATCCGCAAGGTGATGCCGGCAGGCGGGAAGCCAGCTACCGCGATCAGCGCAGCCCTGTAGAGCATGGCTTCGGCAGTATTCACGAGGTCGAAGTTTAGGGTGTGGCCGATCTGCGCGCAGTCTTCGTTCCACGGAGCCCCGCCAAGATCGAGAGTCCAGTTTGTCTGTGCCATTCAAGCCTCCTTTGCTCGAACGGCACCTCCCCCTTCCCTCTTGTGGGCCGAGTTCCTTCAGCAGTTCTGCCAAGCCCGACAGCAGCGGGCAAAAGAAAAGGCCCGCCCGCGACAAATGCGCGGACGGGCCTTCCCGATGTGACCGGCGCGGGTCGCGGCACCGGTCACGGGGGGCTTGTCCCGGTCAGGCGTCGACGCTCACGCGCGTCTTGCCCTTGGGTGCCGGAGCGGTGCTTTCGCCCAGACCGTCGCCGGTGGCAGCGGCGCTGTCAACGCTGCGGTCGCTGGCCGGTTCGTCGCCGGTGGCGGTGAGCGGCGGCAGGGCGCCTTCGCTCTCGCTGCCGAAGCCGTCGAGCGACGCCTTGGGCTTCGAACGCCGCCAGGCGACATTGAAGCTGCCGTCGTTCTGCTGGAACATGGCGACCGGGATCGGCGCCGAGAGGCTGGGATCGTCGATCTGGCCCGACAGGAAGCATTCACCGGTCTCGTTCGACGAGTATTCCCACAGCGCGCCGATCTTGACCCAGCTGCGGCGGTCCGCCGAGAGCGCCATAAGGTCGAACTTGGGTGCGCGCTCATTGCTGGATTCGAAGGCCCGCAGAGCAACCGTTGCGCTGAAGGTCAGGGTGGTGATGCGGCCGATGTGAACGCCTTCTGCGTTGGCCTTGAGGGTGCCGATGTTCATGTCACATTCTCCTGATGCTGTCCGAACCCCTTGTCCGGAACACCTTCTCCCATCCCCCCTCTCCTCCGGGCCCGTGGCCCGGCCCGTGCGCCAGCCACCGCAGGCGCGCGTCATCCTGTCCAGCCCAGAGGGCTGAGGAGCCTCGATGTGTGGTTTGGAGATGAACCGGCCCTGCTTCGAGCCATGCGCGGTCCGTGCCGACCTAAGCTTCCGGCTCGGTGTCCTTGATCTGGCTGACACGCGCCATGAAAGCCTTGGCTTCGAGCTGATTGGGTCCGTCGCGCGTGGCGAGGCATGCCATCCTGTCGATCTCTAGCTGTGCGGCAAGACTTGCCTCGATCTGGCAGTAGGGTTCGAGTACGCGGATTGCGTCAACCGCGCGGGGCAGCTCGCCGAAGGCAGTGCCGACCCACACGAGTTCGGTCTCCTCCCCGTCCTCGTCAGGCGCGCTCAGAACCTGCGCAAAGTATGTCTGCAAGGGGCGGTCCCAGCCAACATAGGCACTTGCCGCCGCAACCCCGTCACGAAGCGGTACTTTGTGTCTGCTCATGCGCTTTTTACCTCCCCATCAGGTTTTGGGCGGCTGCCGGGTGACGCAGCGATATGCCTGTCCCTCACAATGATCAGTAGTCCGCAGGCCGCATCAGCGTGACGACGCGCCGTGTCATCGCTGGATTGGCCGGATCCTCTGACCCGAACGCCAGTTCGGTGTCGTAATAATCGACTTTCATCAGCACCTTGATGCCATCGACATCCATGCTTGCAAAGTCTCGCTCGGGCGAATCCGGGGCGAAGGTGCAATGGCGCAGAGCGGCCATCAACCGAGCCTGGGCCATCATGCTGTCTGCCGCGGTGTCGCCGCCGAGTTCTGCAAGCAGCCCGGATGTCATGACGATGCGGGCCGTGCGGTCACGGCCCTGACGCGCTGCATCATTGAGCTGCGCGATGTGCTCGGTGCGTTGCCGTGCGCAAGAGATGTCGGATGTGTCATGCATTGGAGGTCTCGTCCCGATCCAGGAGGCAACAAGCGGATAGCTGAACATCGATCGCGGTCCCCGGGGCGACGGTAATGGCGACCTGCCGATCCTTGGGAATGACCCACAGGATGCCGGCGAGCGTGTCGCGGATGCGCGCCGCGATGGCCTCGTCCTCGCCGAGCAGCACCCGGGCCGCGAGTTCGCGCGCATCGCGCAAGAAGTGCTCGTGCTGGGTGTCCCAGGAGTCGGCCTCGCTGTCGTCGCTCGCGCAGAAACAGACGTTCTCGATCAGATCGACCAGCGTTTCGGGGGTCAGCGCCGGACCCAGCACATAAGCGATGCGGATCTGATCGACACCGCTGTACCAGCCATCCTCGCCCACGACAAAGGCCACATCTGCCGGGATCCGTTCCTCGCGCTGCGTTTCGCTGGCGCGGTGGGAGACACAGAACCTCAGTTCGATCGTCTCTGCACGCACATGGTCATTGAGCGGCGGGAAGCTGCCGTTCTCGGCGATGACGTGGCCCTGCTCCCCGGCAGCAACATAGAAGCGCACGTTTCCGAGCTGATGCAGCGCGTCATACCAGCCATAGCCAGCGTAGGCAGGATGGTTCTCGACGAGGTGCGCTCGCAAGGGGTGCTCGCGCAGCGCGCGCTCCAGTCCCTGTGCAATATCGGGCTCAAGATCCGCGACAAGGATCGTGTCCGCACCTGCTGCGACTTCCTCATACTCGACATTGACGTTGTCGCTCTCCGCGATGGCCGCATGCCAGCGGGGCAGGCAGGGGTCGGCCTCCGGCAGGGCGACCCCCAGATCGCGCGCTTCCTTCCAGTTCTCGAAGGAAAGCCGGTGCTGGCCTCTGTGCGCCAGCGCGGCATAGATCGTGCGCTTGCACGCTGTCTGCAGCGCCGCAAATGCGGCGTTCTCGACGAATTCCTTGCGCGCCGGCAGCACAAGGGCAAGGCCCGGGGTGGCCCCGATATCGAGCCGGGCATGGTAGGTCTTGCCGCCAAGGCTTTCCGAGACGCTGGCAAGCTTGCGGGTGAGCACCATGCCATGGAAGTTCGTGGTGGGATCCTGGTTGTATTCGCGCCCCTCGAACACCCCGATCTGGCTGCCGTTCCATTCGGCGATGTAGATCGCCTTGGCGAGAAAGTCCTCGCGCGGCACTTGCGCGCCATTGAAGAAGACCGGCAGCGGATAGAACTTCGCGACCTCGCGCAGAATCCGCTCGGTCGTCTGCTCACTCACTCCGGGCATCAGGAAGGTGATGGTCGTGCCAACCGGGCGAGCAAGGGGCACCACGGCAATGTCCTTCGCGCCGGTCCAGCCATCCGCGGGGACATGCACCGACCATCCGGTGTCGGCACCGCCATGACGTGAGCTGATCCGGGTGTCCTTGCCCGCCAGGCTGAAGACACCCATGCCTGCCGGGTCTTCGGCCTCATGGATGTGCTGGCTCCAGCCCGAATCCCCCAGCGCAATCATGGTCTGGGGATCGGCGACCCCGGTTCCATCATCGACAAGGGTCAATCGCGCTCCGTCCTGATCGGCGCAGCAGGCGATATCGATCCGGGATGCGCCAGCGCGGCGACTGTTCTGGAGGAGCTCGCCGAGGATATCGCCGATGGTGCCGTTAAAGAGGCGCGTGACTTTGGTGATAGTCTTCGGGCTCACGCTGGGTCGGATGACTGTCGGGTTCATGGCAAAGGGTCCTTCATCGCACTGGTTCGCCCTTCCCCTCCCCCTTCCCTCCAGATCGGCGGATCGATGCCTGGCCAGAGCCGGGCGGTCCTCGGCCTGCTCTTCAGCCCACTCGTTTCGGTCGCAGGGCCTCGGGCATCGGAATGATCTCGTGCGCCGTATCCCGCAGCGCTGTGACCTCGCCGCGCGCGGCGTAGAGGTCCTTCGCGATCAGCGCGCAGACCTCAGCCTCGCCATAGGTTGGCCGGCCAATGTGATCGACGCGCTCGACTTGCCGGGCAATCACGCCAACCTTGCCTTCCGGCACCCATTCGGCCCAATCGCCCCAGGCGCTGGTGACGCAGAACTCGCCGATGGCGGCGATGTAGGCCTTACGCGTCCGCAGGATCGTGGAGGCATTCTCCTCGACAGCCTCGCCGGTAAAGGCACTGAAGCGGTCCGGATGCCAACATTTGGCGGTATCGCGGGCAAGCTGCAGAAAGCCTGCAGAGCAGGAGCCCTGCCCATCAAGCTCGCTGGAAAAGGCAAGGATCGGGAGCGCCCAATCGCAGTCTTCTTCGTAGGACCCTCCGTCGATCTGTAGCGCTGACGGCATGGCGGCCTGTCTCTGATCGGACAGAATGATGCCGCCGTGGCTGGCGGTCATCACCGACCAAATCCCGGGGCCAAGCTGATCGGCCTGTTGGACAGCACCCCAGATCGATGTCGATGGGCGCGGCGACGGAGCAAAGCATGTCATGAGCGAACTCTCCTTCTTCAGGTTCGCTCAAATCCTCCCCCTCCCCTTCACGCGAGAATGCGGCGGGCTTCGCTGATAATTTTCTGAGGCGTCACGCTGCTGACCGACAGGCATACGACATGCCCTGCCTGAGCGAGACGCTCGCGCTCGATGCTGCACAGCTCAAGATAGTCGGCATCATCCGACTGCAGGATCTGGAGCGCGAATTTGCATTCCTCCCCGCTATGCTCATCGAGCAGCGCCACCAGGAAATCCGGCCTCGCCGAGCCAGCACCCAGCGTGATGTCAAAAAGGACCTTCTTGACCGCCATCCTGACGCCGAGGCGACGCAGTTCATACTGGGCCTGTTGGAGCGCGCGCAGCACATCGCGATCGTGGTCGCGCTCGGCGGGCACGAACTGGTTTCCGCTGAACACAGGCTGGGCATATGCCCGCAGCGCCAGGTATCCTTCGCGCCGGCTGTGCTCGCCGACGACAGCAAGCACCAGAAATGGGGGCTCGACCTCGGCGCGGATGATCCCGGTGTGCTGGATGCGGTTGCGGATTTCGACAGTTCCGAGCCCCGTCACCACCTCGCTCGATGTGACCTCGCTCGCTTCGAGAAGCAGAAAGGCTTGCGGTGCAAACTCGGGCGGCCAGGTCTCGGCCGCAGCCCGCAATCGGGCATGGACCCGCCGTTTCTCGTAATCGATCGCGTTGGTGTAGAGATGATCCGACAGCCGGATGCCCGGCGCGATTTCGAGGCCCTGAGCGGCGCGCTTGAGGTGACGCATTTCTTCGCTGATCGAGCCTGCGCGCCTGCCGCTGGGCGGTAATTCGCGCAGGATATTCGAGCCTGCGCGTTCGAGCAGCAACCAGAGCAGCTTGCCGAGGCGCGGGATCGCGACGCCGCGTGAGCGGTCGTCGGGCTCTATGTCCTCTGGCCTCTGTGCAAGCTTCTCCGGCGCCTTCTGGTGTGCGCTGAACAGGCCTTTTGGAAGGCCGATGGCATAGAGCGAATCCTTCACGGTCTCGCGGATGCGCGGTGGCGCCTGCGGCAGATGAAACGGGCAGCCCGGCTCGTGGCCTGGCCGCGAGGTAAGACGCCGGAGGTAATAGGTTTCCTGAAAACTGAGATAGGCCGCGCTCATCAGCGGCGGCGGCCGCTCTGCCCCAAGGCAATCGCAGGCGATCCACTTGTGGTTCTCTCGCGCGGTCGAGACCAGTGAGACGCAAGCGCGGTGGTCGGCCTCGCTGCCCCGGCCTGTATACCAGCGCACCAGCGCAGCCTTCAGCTCGTCGCTGATGGCGACCCTGCCGGTCTTTCCTGTGGTGTCCTTACCTACCAGCCACATGCATGATGACGCCTTGACCCTGTCGTTTGTTCACGTTATGTTCATAATCTGCAGGAGCCCATGAATAATGAACAAGGTCTTTGATATCGGCAAGTTCGACCTCGATGTCACGCTGCGCGACGCGGCACTTGATCCCAATTGCCGTCCAACCAAGCGTATGCTCGCCAATGCCTCGATCGGAGTGGAGCCGTTCGATGCCTATTACTCAGCGCGCGAGCTCTATGAGACCTTGCAGGGCGTGTTTCAGGGCCTGCCCAATGCCAAGGCTCGGCTGACGCAGATCCTGTCCTGCCATTGCGATGACTATCAGCGCTGCCTCTACTATGCACTGGCAGGGCGCGGGGTTGTCCAGATGCTCGACGATCTCGAATGGCTCTTCGAGCTCCTCGGGCCGCGGTGCCAGATGTCGGGCCACATTCTGCGCTCGGGCCAGCACCCGGCACCGATGGTCAACCCTTACGTCTCGTCAGAGCCTGATGGCCCTGTTCCTGCCCGCAACGCCGACTTTACCGAAGGCCCATCGTGGTATCTCGATCCCGGCCTCGGAGGGATGATCGAGGAATAAGAGGCCATCAGTTATTGCGAAGGCCAAGTCGGTCGTCGTCATCAACAAGCGTGATGCGCCCGTCCCAGTCCCATAGGACAAGATTGAGCGCGTCTGCGGGGGCGCCGCGGGCGTAGCTCGGGACAACGATGCCAGCATAGCCTTGCGCGATCGCGGCCTCCGCCAGGTCCTGCGTCGGGACCGGCTTGCCGGAGAGCATCCGATCACGCCATGACGGGTCGGCGAGTTCAGCCGGTGTGATGCCGAAGGGATGCAATGCAGCCGTGTCCCGGCCATCGAGCAGCGGCCCGATGTCGGCCTGATAGGCCACCAGCGTGGTGGGCTGCAGCGTGCCAGCCTGATTGGCCTCGCGCAGCGCGGTCTCAGGGGCGAGGGAAGTATAGAGCGCCGTGCGCCCCATGCGATTGAACCGTCCGCCAAATCGGGCGGCCCCCTCCCCTGAGAGGGGTTCACGGGACCAGACCGGATTGTGGGCGCGGTAGAGCAGCCCGGTAAAGTGCATTGGACTAGGCGTGGACGCCGGCGTCGACCGCGTCGATATAGGTCAGCACGTCATCGGCCCGGTTGCTCTGCACGAGCTGCATGGCAGTCTGGCCCGAGAAACCCGGCAGTGGTTCCGAGCGGTACCAGGCATAGGCCAACAACGCCGAACCAAAGCGCGGCTCGACCTTGTTGAGCACCTCGACCATCTGGCGAAGGCGGCGCTGCGTCCGGTCGGACGCGATCCGGTCCTTGCGCTGGATCGCATCCTTGCCGAGGCCCAGCGAGCGTGCGAGTTCGTCGCTGGTCGTCCGCAGCGCGTCGACGATCTTGCGCGGAGCAAACGCGCCGTTGTCAGCGTAGTTTTGAATCGCCATTGCACTTTCCCATGAATTCTGACGCGATATAGCGTCAATATCTGCGGTAATCAAGGTTTGGGTGTCAAACCCAGCAGGTGTTCCCGTTTTGCCGAAGAGGTTACCCGCTCTTACAAAACCACGACCTGCAATTCGATCGCGCCGGCAAGGCCCTCTTCTGCAGGCAGAACGCAAAAGGGCTGGAGCTTGCTGTCCGTCCTCACCACGGCATGGCTCTGCCCGGAATTTGCGGTCATCCGAATGGCGACACGCTCGGCATTGGCGCGCCCGCACAGGATCGCCCTTCTGGGGTCCAGGCTCTGAGGCAGCATGATCACCTCCCGAGCGTTACGGCGTCGCCGGGAAGAATGTGCGCACCGCGCGCTTTGGGGGCACGACTTCAAATCGGCGCTCCATCAATCTGCTGATGCGAAACCGGCCTCGGCCATCGGGCGTGCTGAGTTCAATTTTCGCGCCGCGCTTTGTCACCCTGAATTCAGCGTGTTCGGTGCCGTCGGTGAACTTCATCGGTTCAGGCAGCCGGATCATGTCGCCATCGGCGATCTTGCGTTCCTTGAGCCGGAGCTGGCGGTAGCACCGGTTGCGCCAGTCGAGGGCATAAGGATGACTGGTTGGCCCCAACTCCTCCAGGACACTTCTGGGGCACCCGGCCTCCACCGGTCCTGAATTTTCATCCATGTCCTTGTAGCCGAACAGGAGGCCGTCGGCTGCCTTGGGGTTCCAGCGGACCAGACAGATCACCGCGGAGATGGCGTGGGTCTGGTTGTTCGGTCCATAGCGCTGGACAGCCGCGTAGTAGGCACCGGTTGTGGACACGCTTCTGATGACCCGGCATCCTTCGAAGGTGCCGGTTTCTTCATTCTCGCGCTCCCATGTGAGCTGATTGTCAAGATAGGCCTTGGGAGTGTCGAAGCCCCCCATTCCGGCACGGTGCATGTAAAGCCAGCCCATGCGTGTTCTCCTTCAGATGAGCCCCGGCTGCGCCGGAGGTGCGATCTTCAATTCGCGCGCGATCCGCGCCGTGAGTGCGGGAATGTCTGCAAGGGCGGTGATCGGCGCTTTGCGCATCACCGCGCCAGGCGGTTTCCAGAACGGGTTGCGCCAGGCGAGACCCGGCTCGCCGAACCTTTCCGGGCTGATCCGGACGTAGATCCCGTCGGCTTCCAGCACATGCTCGCCCGCGAGCTGTTCCTGTGAGGTGTAATAGCTGATGCGATAATCGGCGTGCTCGAGCCCGATCCCTGCTGCGATCTGGCGCAGCGCCCGCGTGCCCTCGCGCCGGTAGTGGCGCAGTTCTTCGGGACGATAGTCGATCCCGCGTTTGACCAGCGCAATGATCGCAGGCCTGTGTTTGAGCTCGGCAAGGCGTTCAATGCATTGGGACCGCAGAGCCTGGTCGTCTGCCTCACATTCGGTCGGCCTTCCGTCAGCAATGCGTTGAAGGTGGCGCGTCAGCAGCAGCACTGCCGGACAGGTTGCGGCCTGCCGGCCTGCCAGACGGACATCATCCACGGCCTCGTTCAATGCTCGCAGCGCATTTTCGAAGGTCGTCAGCCCATCGGGCTGGAGTGCGCGGCGGTAACGGTAATCAATGTCGCAGGACATGAGGCTTCCTTTCCATTGCAAGATGCAATGGCCCCATCCCCCTTTCCTCAATGCAGGCTGCCGCAGTGCTCGCTCGGGTTCTCCAGCAGCAACGGCTCGTAGATCATCGGTCGCAGGAGCGCCCCTGGCGCAATCTGTTCGAGGATCCTCGCTATTGCCGAGACCGCAACGCCCGCCTCGGTTGTCAGGATGATGAGCGATCGGCCTTGACCCGGAACTGTGCCAAGCGACCAACCGACGCCCCCCTTGCCGAGAAGGCCGTCCAGCACCTGGCGCGGGTCCCTCTGGGGGAACAGGCCTGCGATATGCTGGTCCAGCTCCTCGCCGATCGGCGCCCTCCTCCGGCCTGCAACATCGCCCGCATAACGGTGAAGCTGGGCCCCCGATACCGAGATCGAATGCAAGCTGCTCGAAGGCAGCGAAGAGGAAGCAGGCGAGGCCTCGCTTGCCGAGAACTTCCAGCGCGTCGGGATGTCACCGGCTGAGGAATGCCGGGCCTTCCAGCACTTTATCAAGGAAGGCAGCGACGTTGCCGCGGTCGCCAAACGCTTCGGCCTCACCCTGCGCTTCGTGGAAGGCCGCTTGCGGCTAGCGAACCTTGCCGAGCCGATTTTCGAGGCACTCGCCAAAGGCGATGTCACACTCGAGATCGCCAAGGCCTACGCAGCGACCGACCAGCACGAGGTGCAACTGCGGGTCTTTGAGCAGATGCGCTACGCCTATAACCCAAGCGCCGATGCCATCCGGCGTATGGTGGCGAACGGTTCCATGCGCGGCAATGACCCGATTGCGCTGCTGATCGGCGAAGATGCCTATGTGGCCGCCGGCGGGAAGATCGAACGCGACCTCTTCAGCGAAGCGGCAGATGATCGCTGGATCGACATCGAGATCGCCCACAGGCTTGCGGCCGAGAAAATGGAGGCCGAAGCCCAGCGGATCGCTGCTGAAACTGGCCTTGCCTGGATCAGCCCAGTGGCGTCGACCAATTCATGGCAGGCGCGCAGCGAAATGGGCGTCAATGCTGTCCGGCTGCCGCCCGCGCCGCTGTCCGAAGAAGCACGAGCCCGAATTGACGCGATCGATGCCCGCATGGAAGAAATCAGCGAGATCATCGACGAAGGCCATGAAGGCGGCCCTGAAGGCGACGGGGCCGATTTCGGGCAGCTCGAGGCCGAGTATGAGGATCTCGATGCTGAGCGCAGCGACCTCAATAACCCGGTGCGCGAACTGCCCGAAGAATGGCGCAGTGAGGCCGGGCGGTTCCTGGTTCTCACCACCCGCGGCGAGATGGTGCTCGAGGCCGATTACTACAGCGAAAAGCGCCTGTCGTTCGAGACCGATGAGAATGGCAAGGTGACAGCGACGGCCGAAGAGCCGGTGTCAGGTTCCACCAAGCGCGGTAGCGCTGCACCTTCCAGACCCGAGGCAGTTGCGCCGGGCACGGAGAAGCCGATCAGCGCCCGTCTGTTCGACGAGCTTTCCGTGCAGCGCCGTAATATCCTGTCGGCATCCCTCCTCAGCGATGCCGGGCTCGCGCTCGACTTCGCCATCTTCGCGCTGGCTGACAGCCGCAGCTATGAAAGCCGGGGAACCTCGATCAGGGGCGGGCACCCCAGCGATCCGGCGACCGGAGAACTTCCGCAGTCCACAGCCGAAGGGATTCTCGCCGAGGCCGAAAGCGCGCTCGACAAGGCATGGCAGGAACATGGGTGTGCGGCGCAGCGCTTCATTGCCTTTCGCGAACTTGCCGACGAAGCCAAGGCGGCGTGGCTCGCCTATGCGGTGGCCATCTCGCTCGAAGCCAAGAAGGGCTATGGTTCGGAATACCATCCGATCCATGCCGTCATCGGCAGCATGCTCGACATTGACGTTGCAGCAATGTGGCGCCCGACAGCCGAGAATTTCTTCGACCGGGTGAGCAAGACCTCGTGTCTTGCGGCACTGACCGAAGTCGGCGGCAGCGATCTTGCGGCGCGTTATGCCGCATCGAAGAAGGCTGACCTTGCCAAGACCTGCGAGACGATCTTCGCCGGCAAGGCGATCATTGAACAGGACGTCAAGGAAGCAGCGCTGGCCTGGCTCCCCGAAGGCATGAAGTTCACGATTGGTGCCAACCCCGCTGATCCGGTCATCCCGGACACCGACGAAAGCGCCCCTGTCTCCGGCGCCTGCGATGGCGATGGCGCTGAACCTGAAGCTGAAGCCGATAGCGAGGCCGACGAGCTTATCAATGACCATCAACCTGAAGTCGCCTGTGAAGAAGCGGCGGTAGCCGCCTGAGGCGGCAAATCACCCCTCCTGATGACCTGGCCCGGCCACTCGCCTGAGTGAGCTGGGCCTCTTTTTGTTGAGGAGCAGGCCAATGCGCCAAAGACCCAAGCGCGACGTCGCGCAGGAAATCACCAATCTGATCATCGCTACAATCGAGGCCGGAACGCTGCCCTGGCGCCGGCCCTGGAAGAAGACTGGGATGGGCGGAGCGCCGCTGCGCGCGGCAGGCGTCCCTTACACAGGGATCAACCGCCTCTATCTTTGGGCGGTCGCCGACCATTATGGTTATGGCTCGCGCTACTGGATGACCTGGCGGCAAGCCATCGAGCTTGGCGGAAAGGTGCGCAAGGGCGAGACCGCCGAGCCGAGCATCTACTTCAACAGCACGAAGAAGACTGCGATCGACCAGGCGACCGGCGAGGAATCCTCGAAAACAATCCGGTTCATGCGCGCCTACAGTGTGTTCAACGCATCGCAAATCGACGGGCTGCCGCCGCATTTCTATCCGAGCCCGGTGCCTGAAGCGCCGCCGACGCCCTCGCAGAAGGCCGCTGCCATCGAGCGCTTCTTCTCACCCGTTCCGGCTGACATACGCCTCGGCGGAGACCGCGCGTTCTACTCGCCGGGCGCTGATTATATTCAGCTTCCGCACCCCAATGTCTTCAACACCGAAGACGGGTTCGTGGCGACGAAAGCGCATGAACTCGGGCATTGGTCGGGCCATGCCTCGCGGCTCGCCCGCGAGTTTGGCAAGCGTTTCGGCGACAAGGCATACGCTTTCGAGGAGCTGGTGGCCGAGCAGGTGAGTGCGCGCATTTGCTATGAATTGGGTCTGCCGGCAGACCTTCACGAAAGCCATGCCAGCTACGTCTCGCACTGGCTGGAGATCCTCAAGGCCGACAAGACGGCGATCATCACCGCAGCCGCGAAGGCCGATCAGGCGTTCAACCATCTTGCGGCCTATTCGGGCTTCCAGAGCGAACCTGCCGGCGAAGAGGGGGAGGAAGCCGATGAGACGGCGCCAGTTCCGGCTTTTGCTTGAGCCGGCACCGCAGGAGGTCGTTTGCCTCACCCAGGCACCGCGCGTGACGATCATCTCGATGGCCCGCAATCGCCGGCCACCGGCGATCACGGCAAACTTGCCGCGCTTCTTGCTCCTGGTGACCAGCAGGTTCTGCAAAAGGCCGCGCGCTTCGATGTCGGCGGAAAGCTGGATATCGTCTTCTTCGCTGCGCGTTTTGCGCACATTGGCATCGCTCAGATAGAGCCGGGAAAAGGGAATAAGCATCGTGGTCGCTCCTGATGTGCACCCGGCAATCACCCGGGCACACATCCCCTCCCCCTCCCCTTCCGATCTGCGTTTCACGCAGGACTAAGAGTTGACCATCTTCTCCCCTGAGGGTGAACAGCATAACATGGTCTTGAGCTGGACGGAGCGACTCATAAAAGAACAAAATGCCGAAAGGGTTGGAGCTCGCGATTCTGGGATGGCCACCATTCGCGGCGTAACCAGACCGGCTTTGAGCCAGAATGCGACGTTAGCTAGTCGAGCTTTGAAAGGCAGTTTTCATCGCTTCTCGACAGCACCTGCCTGAAGGCGAGAGCTGAACGCACAATGCGCGATCGGTGATCGGAAAGCGCTTGATGCTAAAGGAATCTGGATGAGGAAAGGGGAGAGCCTCTTGCGAAGCTCTCCCCGAGCACCTTGCGGTGTAATTCCAAAAGGCCGTTAAGCCGAGCAGCCTGAGCTGTGAGTTCTATATAGGCCAAAGGCGTTAAAATTCAACTCGCGTTTGAATCCTAAGTCCCTGATTTCAGACATTCCTTGCGAGCCAGGCCGTTATACGGCATGATCCATTTTCCTTGATTCCCTTGATATGTTCCATTGTTCTTGATTGCCTTGATACCCTTGATTGCATTGAATACCTTGATGGGGACAGAAAGACGTGTTACCACGCCCTCGTGGAACGATCGAAAAATGCGCCTTTGGACGATTCGGCGTCCCGTGAAGCCGAATCAGTCGGTGCCGATCGCATTCGGGGGAAGGGGCGAGGCGGCAACTTTCTTGCCATTGATCGCGCAGCATGGGAACGCCTATGGGAGGTTGAGACTAACAACAGGCTGAACCTCGTCACCGCATATATTGTGCTGCTTGCCGGGACCGGCAGCGACCATCAGCTCAGCAAATGGTCGACCAAGGCTTGCGAACAGCATGCAGGAATGGGCAAGCCACGGGCCAAGGTCGCGATCGACGAGCTGATCCAGCATGGGTTCGTTGCGCACACCGACCGCTCGACGAAGCTCTATCCGCAATATCGCCTGCAGCCGATCCCTCTCGACAGCGACCCCATCTTTCTGCCGGTCGCGTTGGTAACGGGAATTGAAACTGAGGCTTCAATGCTTCGCCGTGTCCGCGAGACCGGCGACGCGCTCTTACTGCGAATGCTGGTGGACCTCTATGGTTTGGTCCAGCTCGATGCGACATTCGGTGTGCCAATCGGCGCGTTGAGCCAGACCCCGCCCGACGATTATCCTGCTCGAAAGGTTTTTGAGATCGGCATCCATTCCGTTTGGGCACTTCGCCTCGTCGGTGGGTCGAAGTCTGCGAAAGGTGATTGGGCGAGTTATCATCGCTCGAAAAGCCGCAACAAGGATGGAGCCTGGGGGGATTTCTGGGCGCGGGTGGCGATGCTCGAGAAGATCGGGGCCGTCTGGTATGAAGCATGGATCTTCGACAGCGAGGAATCGGATGCCGAGCCGCTGTTTCCAGTCGATCCCGGCGCCCTGTATCATCAGGGTGAGGGTGACGATGTCTATCAGCTCACCCGCACGATGCTCGACGCTGCGGCCAATCTTTCTGAAGAGCGCAGCAACCTGCTCGAACGCTATGGCATCGACATGTTAGTGACCCTCGCGCAGCATCGTCGCGCGCCAGGTATCCGGGGCGTGGCGCGTATGCGGATCGAGGCGGATACGCCGGGTCGTCGGCTTTCCTATTACAAGCGCCGAACCCAGATCGAAATCTACGAAGCTGGCTACACCCAAATAGCACTCGATGCGCTACGGGGTGAATATAGTCGACCAATGAATACCAGCACGCCGCAATGAGACAACCAACCGCCGGGAAAAAGCAGCCTCTCCATGCCGAATGACGACAATTCAGATGATCAGCCGACTATGGAAGTGCCGTTCCCGACCGAGGCCGAACTGCTTGCAGCGGGCTATGTGCCAATCCCGACAGACGAAGAGTTGCTGGCACAGGGCTATGTGCCGATCGATTTCACAAACATGCCGGACGTGGCCCATTTACTGACGGAAGCCGGGCATCCTTTTCCGTTGCATCATGAGATCATCAAAGCGGGCTATGTGCCAATCAGCCGCCGCGAACGGCGTATCGTAAGCCGACCGCGCATGGGCCAAATGTATTGGATCGATTTTCCGCACGACGCTTATGCGCCCGAGTTCGTGAAAGAGCACCCTGGCATTGTTATTCGCGCGGCCAATTCGCTACACGACACCTGCATTATCCTGCCCGTTACGAGCGCGCAGCAGAAAGCGGGGACGAACTTTCATCAGCTCTCCAGGAATCCCAATCCCAAAGGGCAGGCTGCAGGGCGGATCGCCTATGTCGTCTGCGACCATCTCTACACGGTCAACATCAACCGCCTCCGCCCATTGGTCCACAATGGGAAGGCTGTCTTTCCCAAGGTAGAGCCGCACGATCTGACCGCGATCTTCGCGGTAGTGCAAAAGGTTCTGGGCGCTGCGTTCGGACCTGCGCAGACCGCTGTAGCGGCGGGGGCCACGCCAGTTCAGGTACCGCCTGCCGTACCTGCAAAGGCTTTGGGGCCGAACACCCTGACGCTGAGAAAGAAGTAGGCAGCGGTGTCGGTGATGCGGTCACGTCGCTGACTCCATCCACTCGACTGACCCGAACTGTCGAAGCTGATCGGCTTCGGCTGCGCCGAGGGTGCTACGAGCACTGTCGCCCTCCCCAACCGGCCAGCCTCACTCGTCGTTGCGAACAAGCAGGAAACATCTGATTCTGGCGCGAGCCGTTGCTAGCAAACGCCACCGACACTGACAGGAATGCCCCACTTCGTGGCCTTCCATGCTGCACAGATAGTGCAGACCAAGAGGAAAACCGTGGGACGTCAGGGCTCCGGCATCGATGTTCCCAGCATTGCTTTTCATCATGCTCGAAACATCGCGCCTATGACCGACAGCGCTGCCTTTGTCGGGATGAACACCCGTGTGCGAAACGCAATGATTTCCGTAAAGCAGCCGATGCTCTTGAGCCAAGGCAGCTGTTCAGGCGGGACCCCCACGATTTCATAGCGCTGCTCGCCTGCCACGCGGGAGCATTTCAAGGTCGCCTCGAAGGGCTGATTGATCGGGACTGTCCGGCCTTCGCCGAGCGACCTGATGATCATTTCCGGGCTGAGTTCAACGGTGGAGGCAATGTCGAATTTCTCGAGCAGCTTCGCCACGTCGAGTTCGTGGACCATACGGCCGAGCCAGCTTCTGCCCTCTTCGTCCACGATCCGCCGGACCTCCAGATAGTCGATAGGCAGGCTCGACCAGATCGGCAGGAGAAGTCCGGTCGCAAGGTACACGGTCTCCGTCGTTAGCCGTTCGGCAAGCTCCGCAACCTCGCTTTGCCACAGCTTCTCGAAGGTCCTGCGCGGGACTTCCTCCCATGCGGATTCGGCGAGGTCATCGAAGTGGTGGTATTCGCGGCGAAGCGGACGGTGGAGGATAACCCGCCGGATCAAATCCCCCTGTTCTGTCATGAAGTGCCGCGAAGGTTCGGCCAAGGCCGCCTTCCCGCTCTTGATATTGTGGAGCAGAATGCAGCCGTCGGCATAGTCGCGGCGCTCAAGGACACGCTCAAGCGAGATCGGCCGTGCTCTGGTCTTGAGGGCTAGCTGCAGCAAATGCGACGTGGCGCCGGTTCGCTCATCGGTCCGAAGGACTATGTCCTCGACAATATCGGCCTGTTCAACCCGCAGGGTTTCGACGCCAACATCGAGCGATCCGGCCTCGCGCGCTGCTGACACCCGCGCTTCGACCAACCCCAGAAACTCCTCGAAGATCGCATTCTGCATCCCGATCGGCAGCGCGAGGATGCGATTGAGCCAGCGCTGGATCGGCGGAAGGTCCTCTTCGAGCACGCCATCGTCGGAGACGATCTTGAGCCCACTGCGGCGCTGAAAATCGATCAGCGTAGCGCTCTTGAGCTTGCCGTCCGCCAGCAAGGCAAACCATGTCGAGAGGGCCGCCTTGGCATATTCGCTCTCGAGATTGTCGGCAGGGTCAAACAGGTTCTGCCCGCCCGTCTGGCGTTGGCCCCGAGTAAGCGCGCCGAGGCTATCGAGCCTGCGCGCAATGGTGCTGGTGAACCGCAGTTCCCCCTTGCAGTTCGTGGTCACAGGCCGGAACAGCGGCGTGTTGGCTTGATGCGTCCGGTGCGTTCGGCCCAGCCCCTGGATGGCCCGGTCGGCTCGCCATCCAGGCTCCAGCAGGAAGTGGATGCGCCGCTTCTGGCAAGTTGCATCGAGGCTGGCGTGATAGGACCGCCCGGTGCCGCCCGCATCACTGAAGACCAGGATCGGCTTCCTGCCATCCATGAACTGGTCGGTCTCGGACTGGTTCGTCCGCGGCGAGCGGGTCTCGAGCCGCTGCTGCCCGTCGCTCTGGGTTATGAGCCGCTTGCTGCGCCCGGTCACCTCGGCGACTTTCTCCGGGCCATAGTGCTCGATGATCCCGTCCAGCGCTGGCTTGATCGGCGGCATGGCGCACAGGTGCTCGATCATCTCGCCGCGGCGGGCGATCGCAGTCTGGTTGTGGACGGGACGGCCTTCCTCGTCGAACATCGGTGCAGAGCGCTGGGTGCCGGTATCATCGACGAATACCTGCATCTGTTGCGTGGGGAAGGCGCGTTCGAGGTACTCGATCACAGCGTCGAGCGGGCTGAGGTCGAGGTCGAGCTCCGCGCGCTCTTCTGGCGAAAGGCTGTCGAGACGGCGATCGAGGATGCTTTCGGCAGTCGAGACCAGCTGAACCACCACCACCTCGTCCCGGTCCAGATGATGATTGATGGCAGCGATCAGCGTTGGCAGCTTCATCGACAGCAGCAGCTGGTTGAAGAACCGCTGCTTGGTGCTTTCAAACCGGCTGCGTGCCGCAGCTTTTGCGCCGCTGTTGAGCGTTGCGCCGCCGATTTCATCGACCACGCCGGTGAGCTCCAGCGCTTCCTCCATGTTCTGATGGATGATCGCCCAGGCATCCGCATAAGTATCATAGACCGCGATCTGCTCGGCGGTCAGATCATGCTTCAGGATGTCGTATTCGACCCCTGCAAAGCTGAGCGCGCGCGCCTGATAGAGCCCGAGTGCCTTGAGGTCGCGCGACACGAGTTCCATCGCTGCGATGCCCCCTGCCCTGATCTGGCTGATGAAATCTTCGCGGTTGGCAAACGCAGTGCCCGGTCCCCACAGACCGAGCCGCACGGCATAGGCAAGGTTGTTGACCTCCGAGGCCCCGGTTGCAGAGGCGTAGATAACCCGGGCATTGGGCAAATTGTTTTGCAGCAGTACGCCGGCGATGCCCTGCAAGGATCCGCTTTTCGTGCCCCGGGCGCCCTCGCCTCCCGCAACCCCGCCCATCTCGTGGCTCTCGTCGAAGGCGATGACACCGTCGAAATCCTCGCCCGCCCAGTCCAGTAGTTGCTTGAGGCGCGTGGCATCCTGACGCTGGCTCCGAAGGGTCGGGTAAGTGACGAACAGGATTCCTTCGCGAAACGGAACCGCCTGATCGATCTTCCAGTTCGAAAGCGGCTGAATGTCGGCAGCAAGGCCGCCGATGGCACTCCAGTCGCGGCGCGCGTCTTCGAGCAGACTCTCGTTCTTCGATACCCAGATGGCCTTCCGGCGTCCGGCAAGCCATCCATCAAGGATGCAGGCGGCGATCTGCCTGCCCTTCCCTGCCCCCGTGCCATCGCCGAGGAAATAGCCTTTGCGATAGGCCCGTCCTTGCTCGTCGAGTTGGAGGCCTACGCCCTCTTCAGCCGGAACGAACTGGCCAGGCAGATACTGCTGCCACGCGTTCCCAGCATAGATGACAGTTTCGATCTGGGCCTCGGATAGCAGGCTTTCCTGCAAAACCCGATCCTGCAGCGCCGGGACATAATCCGGGATCGGTGCCGGGATCGAACCCATGGCCACGCTTTCGACGAGCGGCGTCGGATGCTCGCGTGCACCAACAATGTCGATCCGGCTTGGCCGGTATGGGATGTAGACCCCGCTTTGCTCACCGAGAACGCGCGGCTTGTCCAGGGTACTGAACGCCAGTGCTTCGATCTTGGGCGCTTGGGCTGCCCTCGCTTTGACGGGCTTTGTGATCGGCGTTGCCCGCATGGCTTTGAAGAGCGCGCCCGGCTTTGTTTTCGGCGGCACCGCGCGCGGTTCGCAGTCGGGCTGGGCTGTCACGCGTTTGATGATTGGAACCGCAGACGCCACGTCTGCAACCGTTTCCCGCGCCAAAACTGCTGGTCTGGTTTGCCCCGGGATCTTGTCGATCACGTACAAGCGCACAGCCACGCTAGTGCCCTGCTTGTGATAGCATTTATCGAGGCGGATTGATGTGCGGACCGTGCAAGAGGCGAAGGTGTCGTCGTAGATTTTCGCAAGCTTCGCGCTCGTCGTGAACCAGTCCGGCATGATCGCGACGATCCGCCCCCCCTGCCCTATCCGCGTTATGGCAGCGCGCAGGTGACGCACAGCCGCGAACTCGTCTGCTCCTCGTCCCATTGAGCGGGAAAACGGCGGGTTCATCAGGATCAGGCTGGGCTGCACAGCAGCGTCGAGATGCGATGCCAGCATGGCTCCATCGATCCCCGTGGTGGTGGCCTGGGGGAACAGCAGAGCCAGCTTCTCCCGCCTGCGCGGATCGATCTCATTGAGATGCAATGCGCGGACATCGGGCAAAGTTGCCACCAGAGCGCCATGTCCGGCGCTCGGCTCAAGAACGATATCGGTTGCAAGCGGCTGCGCCAAAATCACGGATAGCGCTGCGAGGTCAGCGGGCGTCGAGAATTGCTGGTACCTGAGCTGGTTTTCACTTCTGACCGTATGTGTCGGCAGCGCCTCGATAAGCGCGCTGATCTCCGAAATTTGGGTCAGCATCTGAGGTTTGCTCAGGAGTCCGGCCATGTGGCGCGTCAATGCCGCCTCGAGCAGGTCAAAGGCGTCCCTCTGGCTCCAGGCGCCGTTTGCGGAGCCCTCCCCGTAGAGCTGGCTCATCGTCTCAAACAGGCGTTGTTTGTTCGCCATTCCGGTGGCGATGGCGTTCTGGATTTCGGTGATTGCTGCGTCCAGCTTCTGGCTGGATTGTTCAAATAGGTCGGTCACGGTCTGCTCCTGATGCTGAACCGCATCAGGTCATCCCCCTTCCCTCTCGCCTCGGGTTTATGAGCCCGTGATCACTACGGGCTATGCGACAAGGGGTGCCCGGCAGCGACGAGGATTCGGGACCGGCACCATCCCGAAGATATCGGTTTGACTTCTACCGCCGAAAATGATCATAAAACACGAACTGGGTCGCAGAACTGCGATTCATCGAAAGGCAGACGCATGTCCTACACCGTGAACACACTGCGAAATATGACCAGATCCTGCGAAATGATGCGCGATCGGGTCAAAGCTGTGGTGTTCAAACCTGATGAACGCAAGGTCCTGGATATCACGTTTGGGCCTACGGCGGCAGCGGAATTGGTCGGAAGAACGCCTGAAGCGCTTGCCAAGGCAGAGAAGGAGGGACGTCTCGCGCCTCCGAAGCAGCTTAACAATGGCCGTCGCTATTACACGCTCGAAGACCTTACTCATATTCGCAAGGCGCTGAACATTCATCCGGGCAAGCTAGCCCATGAGAATGCGGTCGTAGTAGCCGTGCAGAATTTCAAGGGCGGCGTCGGCAAGAGTACGATTACCAAGCATTTCGCCGATTTTCTCGCACTGAACGGATATAGCGTTCTCGTGATCGACTGCGATCCGCAGGCGTCAACGACAACTATGTTCGACATCCAGCCCGAAGCACTTATCGATGAAGAGGAGACTTTAGGAAACTTCCTGTCGCCTCGCAGTACATTCGATGATTTCAGGAAGGCAATCCGAGAAACCGCTTGGCCTACAATCAAAATAGTGCCGTCAAGCCTTGGCCTGCAGGATGCAGAGTGGGACCTCACGGCAACGTTGACGGAGGGCGGACAAGCAGTGCGCGAGGGACTTCAGCGTCTCCGAATTGGCATCGACAGTATCATCAAGGACTTCGACGTCGTCTTGCTCGATCCTCCGCCGGCCATGGGGTTCCTGGGCCTCAATGTGATGGCCGCCGCAACAGGTATGCTCATCCCGGTTCCGGCAAGGCAGCTCGACTATCTTTCAACCATCCATTTCATGGACACCATCGCCGAGAATATCGAGATCCTCGAGGATCACGGAACGCCTGTTGATTATGGGTTCATTCGCGTCGTCTGCTCGGCCTACACCCCCAGCAAGCCAGGTGAAGCCGACATGTGGAAGATGATGAAGGCCACATATGCCAATTTCCTGCTGAATCAGCCAATTCTGGCTTCTGAGGAAATCAAGAATGCCACTCAAGCATTCCGGTCGATCTATGAAAGCAAGCCTTCAGCTGCGCACGCAACCTACCAGCGTTGCCGGGACAATCTCAACGCAGTCTTCGGAGAAGTTCTGAACGAAATACACGAGCAGTGGCCGTCGAAGAGCATTTCGAGACGGTCATCTGACACGGCAGGGAGTGTTGCAGCGTGAGCCGTCGTTCATTGATTGGCGAGGCCCTCGCCTCCCCTGCCCCTGACCAGCCTTCCGTCTCTGAAGCCAAGGACGCTGCAGGGGCAACTGCATCGCGCAATTTCACAACACGTCGGCTTGAAGGCTTCACGGAAGCAGCGCGGATGGTCAAGCGCCCGACCATCCGGCTCAAACCTGCAGAATGTTCGATCTGGCCGGGAAACGCCCGTGATTACGAACAGCTCACCGAACCCCGTTTGCGATCTCTGATTGAGTCGATCCAAGCAGAAAACGGGAACCGCATCCCAGTAGTCGTGCGTCGTAAGCAGCAAGGTGAGCTGCAGTACGAACTGATCATTGGCACAAGGCGTCACTGGGCTGTCGCGTGGCTCAACGCCAATCACTACCCGGATATCGAGCTCGTAGCGATTATCGAAGATCTCGATGACGAAGCTGCGTTCCGCCTTGCTGATATCGAGAACCGCGAGAGGGAAGATATCTCAGACTTAGAACGCGGTTTGAACTACAAGGCAGCAGTCGACACCTATTACGATGGCCTTCAGGCACGGCTTGCTGAACGCGTGAAGATCTCGAAATCTACGCTCGCCCGGTACATCGGCCTGACAGAGATCCCGCAAACAATCGTAAGCGCATTTGCCTCGCCAATGGAACTTCAGGTCCGGTACGGTGACAAGCTTCTTCCAGCCATACGCAACCCATCGCTGCGCCCCAGGATGGAGGAAGCAGCAAAGCAAATCGCTGCGGAACAAAGTTTCCGGCAATCCGGAGACGAAGAGCCAATTTCTGGCCCTCAGGTTGTTGTCCGTCTGCTCAAGGCAGTTTCGGGCAGGCCTGGCCGTGCCCAGAAAGCCGTAATCGAAGCCGCAGGATCGTCCATTGGTGTCATCGAAAAGGATCGTGCACGAGGGCTCACGATAACGATCAACCCCACTGATTTGAGCGCTGACGAAATCCTTGATGCATTGCGCCCTCTGATTGAGAAGGCGAAGATTCTGAAAAGGCCTGCCCCATGAAGGAGGGTTTTGGACCCACCTATGGCCATGCCTTTACCACTCTGAAAATGTGGCTTTTATCGTTTTATTTCATATGTTTAGCTCACTTGTCCCACATGTGGGACAGCGGCAGATTTACTAGGCGAAGAACGTGAGCGAGAAAGATCAGTCCTCCTCCGGTCGCCGGGTGCAGTTCGAGATGTTCTTCACGCTGCCTGATTTCAGCGATATCTCGCTGCGGGACTATCAGGAGACCATGCAGCGCCCTTTCTTCAGCCTTTCGAAGAAGAAGCGCCTGAAACCCATTGAGTACCTCAGTCCGGACAAGTCGGTCACCGTGCATGTATCAGCCAACCCAGCCTATGGGATGGCGACCATCTGGGATGCAGATATCATGATCTATCTGGCGTCCCACCTCAACGAATTGCGCGAGCGGGGTGACAATGACCTGTCGCCGACCATTCGTGTTCAACCTGGCGATCTTCTCAAGCGAATCTGCTGGGGTGTAAGCGGGCGCGCCTATGAGCGACTGATCGCAGCGCTTGATCGCCTTCAGGCCACGACGATCAAGACGAACATCCGAGCGAACTCCAAATCCCGCGAGACCACATTTTCGTGGATCGATAGCTATACTCATCTCGTTGATGAGCGAACCCAGCGTTCGCTTGGGATGGAAATCACGCTTTCTAAGTGGTTCTTCGACGGGGTCATGGACAAGCGAAATGTCCTTGCGATTTCGCCTCTGTATTTCGAGATAACGAGCGGACTTGGGAAATGGCTCTACCGCGCAGCTCGCAAGCACGCTGGTGGCAATGGGCCAGAAGGTTTCACGATTGGCTTCGAAACTCTTCATCAGAAAAGCGGCAGCGAAAGCTCCCTACCCTCGTTCAAGAACAAGATTCTTGAATTGGCGCGAGCTAACAACCTGCCGGATATCAGTCTGGAGGTCATTGGAGCAGAGACGCCGCGTCCAAAGCTAAAGATGGTGATGCGTCGCCATCTCGAAAAACCTTCTGGAAAAACCGAACATAGTGGCTCTGTCGCCACGGAGAGCAGACCCCAGCGCATTCAGCGCGCAACCCCCGAAAAGGCAGCCAAGGTCAGCCCTCCGCAGGAATTCGTTGATCCTGCCCTCGTGCGCAAGCTCCTTGCAACAACAAGCGCGAGCTTGCGCCCCGAACAGCAAGCCGATGCATCAGCGGCATTGGACAGCAATGCGAGCCAATCTCAGTCACGACGAAGGGGAGGGGGCGCTCAGGACACTCTTGACCCCGAAATCTATCAGGCCATCCGTGCTGAATGTCCTGGTTGGGATCTCGATGTGCTGATGCGGCAATTCGATTCCTTTTTGAACAGCAATCCGCATGAGTTGCCAAGGAACTACTCGAAACGGTTCTACGGCTTCATGAAGAAGCACCACGAGCGCAACAAGCATACGCTTCCGGGCTTTTGAAGATCGCGACCTTCTGCAGGACTTGGTAGCGGCGCCCGGCGCGCTGGTAGAGCTGCCGCTCGGCTTCAGGCCTGATTACGCTCTGCCGCAGGCATAGCGATCTATCGTAAGAATAAGAACAGTCTCATCATGCACGGCAGCTAGCGAACGTGTTTTCGGGAATCACTTCGCTTAGCCCGCCCGATCAGAGGACCGCGTCTACGTTCGGCGCCAGGTAAATAAATCGCTGACTAGGCCCAAGAGTACCGGCATAGACCCTACAGCCGTGCTTCTGCCGTCCATCTTTGACTGAAATCAGCGATCTACTGTGCAGCGCTCAAGCCAGCTGGCAGATCGCCTGAGGCTCCACTTCAGTCACTGCGATCCAGAAACCCGACAGGTCGGCCTTCAATCTGGACGATGGAAAATGCCTCCAAAAACCATTCCTGAAAACACGTTCGACCGGAAATACCACATTTCCGAAAACACGTTCGTTTCAGCCTAGGAGCAAATGGGGGATCAGAAAGTTTGGGATCGGCGCATCATATGTGAATCGGAACGCTAACTGATCCTCTGGCCTCACGCTCACAGCCGCGCTTTCAAAGTTATCAACAGGGCGGGGAGGTGGCGAACGTGTGATCGGGCATCAGATGACGTGTTATTAGAATCTGGCGGTCGTGCTATCAGAAACCGAACATCGTGTTTTCAGATTCGGCATAGCCGCCCCGACTCGCGAGAAATCAGGAGTTTGCAGGCTGATCACGAGCAGGTAACCTCTTAACCTTAGAATCTAAATCCCCTAACGTTCACGCCTGCGGCGGATTTGTTATTGATTTGATTCAAGATTAAGGAAGGCCGACATATCCCTTCGACGATGACCGCTTTGCGTGCGATGCGTACATTCCACCAGAATGGCAACTCGGCAGATTAGCGCTGGTCACAGCCTTAAGATCGATTCCGTGAATCACGACAGGGACCTGTGATTCAAACTTCCGATTGGCCTAACTTCACGTGGCTATCGCATAGTCCTCCGCATGTTAGAGGTTGGACAAAGGGAATGTCAGATCTGGCTCGAAGCCAAAGATCCCGATCTCAATGTTGCAAGGCGGTACGTCATATCTCGAAGCCAGGACCTGTTCGGTGTCACGATTGTTGAATTCTCGTGGGGGCGGATTGGAACGCGTGGACAGCGACGCATCTTATCCTTCGCCGACGCAGGCAGGGCGACAAAGTTCGTAGAACAGTTGCTGCGTCGCAGAGCGACCTCACATCATCGAATTGGCGTTTGCTACCGGGAAGTATTCCGGGGTCCATGATACGTTCACGTGTCCGTTGGGACGATTGCTCCATCGGAAGTTCGAAGGCTGACCATGCTGGCAGTCACCATAGCCGCAACTGATTGTGAAGCGGTTCGCTTGGTCACCCCAAGGCCTCTGGCAAGCTCCGCACGGGTGAGAGGTCCGATGCCGGCTACCAGACGCCAAGCCAGGGGAGCCGTCGAGGAGGCGTACAGGCCTGAAAGTGCTCCCTCAGCCTGCAGGTGAGCCCTTTGCATGGCACGGAGGTCTGCGGCTGCACTCTCAGCGGTAGCCTGAAGCGCACGGCCTAATAGGACGGGCAGGGGTTCCTCGTGAAGTTCACGGAACAGAGCCCGCGGCATGACCCCAGCAAGCGCCATTGGCGCCGAGCCCAGCCCAAACAAGTGTGGCCGCATGGCAGCAGCGAGCGATGCCGCCCAGGCCGCCCCACGCGGTGCCATACGTGTTACCGCGAACCCTCCGACCTGGACCATCTCGCTGCCGCCTTCGAGAAAGTCGATTTCTTCCGTTCTCAGTTCCGTCAGCCATTCAAGCAAGGTGCTCATCGGGTCACGGCTTGGTAGCAGCGCGTCAAGCCGCTCCAGCGCGCGATCGGCGGGCCAATAGGTCTCGGTGAACCCTTCAGAGTGGTTCTTGGCGGCCATGACCAGCTTGGCAGCATGGGCGAGGGGAGGGTGTCCTCGCCGGCTAATCCACGACAAGAACTGACGGCGTTCCTCGGAATACCACGAGCGCATCAGCTCGCTCGCTTCGAGCCCCGGATTGTGTTCAATTCCAAGATTATCAAACGGATAATCGCGCACATGCACGCGCCAGAGGCGCCGAAGTGAGGCCAGCGCAAGGCATTCGGACAACTCGGGTGAGATGAAGGGGAGGGCGCCTTCGATGCGGGCAAGCGTCAGTTGCCAAGGTGCTGGGGCGGATACCATCGGCCAGATAGTATATAAATGGCATAAAAAGTATACCCAGCTTGTACGGTGGGTTTGCTGTCCGATAAGAGCCCTTCACGGACGACATGCTATTCTATATAAAGCAGGCGAAATTCGCTGCGATCTCGCCCGCGCCCAAAGGCAAGGGTGAGGCACCACAGCGGAATTGAAACTTCAGGAGTGTCGCCTTGGACGATGATAGCAGCAAGGCATTGAGGCTTTCAGGTGAAGCCGCGCTCGCGCCGCTGGGGAACGGAATCCCGTCACAGCTAGCGGCTGAGATCGAAGCGGCGCGGTCGTACCGGGCGCGGTCCAAGGCGGCAAACACTGTGCGGGCCTATGACAGCGACTGGCGGCAGTTCGAAGAATGGTGCTGGACGCGCGATCTTGCGCCTATGCCGGCTATGCCGGAAGCAGTGGCCACATACCTTGCCTCGCTGGCGCAGGCGGGGAGGGCGGACAGCACGATTGGTCGCCATCTTGCCGCCATCGCCTGGCACCACAGGCAGGCAGGGCAGGTCGCACCCCAGCATCGCGATCCGCGCGATGTGATTGCCGATACCCTCGCGGGGATCCGGCGCGAACAGCGCGCGCGGCCGACGCGCAAGAAGAGCGCAATTCTGGCGGCTGATCTGGCGCGGATGATTGCAGCTGCTGAAGGCCAGAGTCCGCGGGCGGTCCGCGACCGGGCGGTGATGGCACTGGGGCTGGCGGCGGCGCTGCGGCGTTCCGAACTGGTCGCGCTACAACTGGCTGACCTCGAGCTGGTGCGGGAGGGTCTCAAATTGACGATCCGGCATTCCAAAACCGACCAGGAAGGGGAAGGGCAGGTCATTGCGGTGCCGTCGGGCAAGGTTCTCAAGCCCGGCGCGCGCCTCAACGAATGGCTCAGCGTAAGGGGAGGGGAGGCGGGTCCTTTGTTCTACCGCACCGACGCACAAGGGATGATGACCAAGGAGCCCATGTCAGATCGCTCGGTTGCCCGCCTTATCCAGCGCTACGCCGAAAAGGTTGGGCTCGATCCTGCCGTGGTTGGCGCGCACTCGTTGCGATCCGGATTCCTGACTGAAGCGGCCAAGGCCGGGGCTTCATTGCCCAAAATGCAAGAGGTGTCGCGCCAGAAAAAGGTCGAGGTGTTGCTTGGCTATGTCCGTGATGCTGCTCTGTTCGAGAACCATGCGGGCGAGAGATTTCTGTAGTCCTCGTTTTTGAGCGCTCACCGTGGCCGAATTGACCGGGTCTGGGACTTTCCGGTCTTTCCCGGACAAAATTTCCAGCGGCAGGTTCTGCCAAGACCAGACAATCAGTGATCGCACACCATCCTTGACCATTGCTCCCCAGTTACCTTCATCCAGCAACCATCGGCTCCACGAGTTCCGGGAGGCGACTTAAGTGTTTTACCGACCGTCAGGCTGGTGTCAGGTAGCTCAGCCATTAACGCCTCATAGGAGGCTGTTATGGCACATGGAATTGCATCACCAAAAAATCAGATCGCCGTTTGGGACTTGCCCGTCAGGCTGTTCCATTGGTCCCTCGTCACGGCCATCGTAGTAGCATTTCTTTCGTCTGAAGAGGATAGCGTGCTCGCGACCTGGCATATGACGGCAGGATGGATTGCTGCCGTGCTGATCGCATTTCGACTGAGCTGGGGCTTTATCGGCGGCAAGCATGCACGCTTTGCCAGTTTTGTCCGGCCCGGTGCGCTGCTGCCGCATCTGCGCGAATTGTTCAAAGGCAAGGCCGAACGGTCGGTGGGCCATAATCCGCTGGGTGGCTTGGCTGTTCTGGCACTGCTCGGCGGCACAGCTGCGGCGGTGTGGACCGGCGTCCAGCTGACCGGCGTGGGCGGCAGCGAAGAGCTGCACGAGACGATTGCCTATGGCCTGCTTGTGATGATCGCGGTGCATGTGATCGGCGTGATCGTGATGTCGGTGATGACGCGAGACAATCTCGTCCGCGCCATGGTCACCGGGCGCAAAACGGCGGCGGGGCTGCCGGTGCAGCAGTCCGAGCGCCCCCGCGCCCTGGCCGCGCTGGCAGGCGGCGCAGTCGTGGTAATGTCTGTCCTGGGCATATTGCGCTATGACAAGACGGCTTTTGATGGCGTATCGAGCGAAGCAGGCGAATATGAGCAAGGCAAGGCAGGCAGCACCGATGGCGATCACGACAATGACTGAGTGTCCGCGCCAAGGTTCCACAGTTGCCCAGCGACCCATGAGGCCAGACCCGTGCGATTGCTGATCGTGGAAGACAATGAACGCCTCGCCGGTCTGATCGCACAAGGTCTGGGCCGGCGGGGCTTTTCCTGCGATATTGCCCCGGATCTGGCGACAGCAGATGCATGCCTGGAAAGCGCTGCCTTCGATGCTGTCATCCTCGACCTTGGCCTGCCCGATGGCGACGGCATGACATGGTTGCAGCGCCAGCGCAGCCTGCGCCAGCTGATCCCGGCGCTGATGCTGACCGCACGTGGCGGGCTGGAAGACCGGATCGCGGGGCTCGATTCAGGCGCTGATGATTACCTGGTCAAGCCGGTGGATATTGAGGAACTGGCGGCGAGGGTTCGCGCCTTGCTGCGCAGGCCTGGGCCGCGTGCTGCGATACTTCTGGAAGCCGGGGCGCTCACCTTTGATCCGGTCAGCCGTGAGGCCCGCTGCGACGAGCGGGTGCTTGATTTATCCCGCCGTGAGGCTGACCTGCTGGAACTGCTGATGCGCAGACTGGGCACGGTTGTGTTGCGCGATACGATCGAGACCACGTTGTATAGCTTCAACGAGCCGGTAACCCCCAATGCGGTAGAGGCCACGGTATCGCGTCTTCGCCGCAAGCTGGACGAAGCAGGGCTTGCCGGGCAGCTGCACACGGTGCGCGGTGTCGGTTACATGCTGCGGAGCAGCTGAATGTCACGTCAGCCCACGTCCATCTTCAAGTCTCTGGCGCGCGGCCTTGCGGTGGTCGGGCTGGGCGGGACGGTGTTCCTGCTTGTTGCCGTGCTCATCGAATATCGCATCAGCTTTGCCGAGATGGCAACGGCAAATGCGTTGGAGGCCGCGCTCCATGAAATGGTGGAACACGTGCTGTTGCCCGTCGTCGCGCTGGTCGTGCCGATGACGGCCGCCGCCCTGTTCGTCATGCGACGAGCTTTCAAGCCGTTGACGGATGCAACAGAGCAGCTGAACGCCATTACCGGACGTGATCGCAACATCCGCATTGATGATCACAAGCTGCCCACCGAAGTCCGCCCGTTTACCGTGGCGGTCAACACCCTGCTGGGAAGGCTTGAGCAATCAGCATTGCATCAGGAGGCCTTTGCCGCCGATGTCGCGCACGAGTTGCGTACTCCGCTGGCGGCGATGGTTTTGGAACTCGATGGCATGACCGACCCTGCCGCTGCGCGTTTGAAAGGCGATGTCGCTGCCATGCGCCGGTTGATCGACCAGCTGATGTTGCTGGCGCAAATGGATGCGCAGGAGGCTGCAGCGACCGCGACCGACGATGTCGATTTGGCTGATGTCGCCAGCGATGTGGTTGCAAGATGTGCTCCGGCAGTGATCGCGCAAGGCCGCACCATTGAGCTGGTAAATGATGGCCAAAGGTTGGTGATCCGCGGGCGGCGCGAGGCGATTGCGGCGGCGTTGCGCAACCTCATCGACAATGCTGTGCGGGTTACGCCGAATGGCGGCACCGTTCACGTGGTGCTGGACGGCACTCCTGCCATTCGCGTGATCGACGGTGGACCTGGTCTGTCGCTGGATCAGCTCACCCAGCTGATCCAGCGCAACCGACGCGCCGACTATGCCAGCCCGGATGGCGCCGGCTTGGGCCTCGCGATCGTCGACCGCATCATGCAGGTGCACCGCGGCGCGATCCGCACCGATCCTGAGAACAGCGCGCTGATCCTCGACTTCAGCTGAACGATCGCTCCGTCAGGTTGCTGTCAGCTTCGGCGAGTAGGCAAAATCTCATCAAAATCCAAAGCATTAGTGGGCACGGTATCGTATCCCCCGTAATGCTTCACGGGAAGGGTTCGTGAATATGGTTGGTCGTTCGCCTCGATATTGGTCGGTGGCGCTTCTTGCGGGGCAGCGCCCTGGTGTCGATCCGCTGGCACGCGGCTTCAGGCGTTCTACCAAGGCGCTGATTCCGATCAACGGCAGGCCGATGATCGGCTGGGTGCTCGATGCGTTGCTGCAATCCCGTTACGTTGGGCGGGTCGTCATCATCGCGCAGGACAATGCGATCCTCGATGATCCTGCGCTTGCCCATTTCGCTTCCGATCCGCGCGTGGTGGTGAAATCGGGCCAGTCGGGTATTTCCCGCAACATCATGGGGTGACTACACGAAAGTGACGTATCTGCACGGAAAGGGCGAACGGATAGCGAA
>NZ_LSIJ01000020.1 GCF_001556185.1 Sphingomonas sp. CCH10-B3
TTCACGTCGTCGCCCGAAAAAATCGAACGCCCACCCCCGGCCCCTCCCGCAAGCGGGAGGGGAGTATCGTCATCCGAATACCCCTGCCCCAGTCGCCACACGCCGCCTTCCCAGCCGAAATGCGTCTGCGCGGTGACGTCCTTGGCGAGGTCCATGCCCTCCAGCCCCGGCCAGGCCTGCGCCATTGCCAGCAAGGCGGGCACGTCGAACTTGCCGTCGGCGGCATGCGCGATCACGCCATTGGGCGCGCCGCCGCCCCGGATCCGCCGGGTCAGCGCGCGGGTGTCAATGCCCGACAGGCCGATGCGGGCATGCGCCTTCATCCACTCGTCGAGCCGCTGGGTGCTGCGGAAATTGGAGGGCTCGGTCACATCCTCGCGCACGATCATGCCGAGCGCATGCGGATCGTCGGCCTCGATATCGTCGGGATTGGCGCCGACATTGCCGATGTGGGGAAAGGTGAAAGTGATGATCTGCCCGGCAAAGCTCGGGTCGGTCATGATTTCCTGATAGCCCGTCATCGCGGTGTGGAAGCAGACTTCGCCGACCGCAGCGCCCTCGGCACCGAAGCCCCGCCCCCATGCCACGCTGCCGTCCGCCAATACCAGAACGCCCGTGGCTCCGTCAGGCGCAGGCATGGGTTTGGCGTCGGCCATTGCAGGGGGCACTCCGGTAAAAAGCTGGCGATGTTGCTAAGGCACCGCAGCTAGAGGCGATGCGGGGCAGCGTCAATCTGTTAAACTCGGGGCGGGCACCCTACACTCCCGCTTTTGCATTTCTTCCGAAGGAACGAGCATGATTCGCGATGACATCAAGGCCGCGCAGATTGCGGCGATGAAGGCCGGCGACAAGGAGGCTCGCGCCGCGATCGGCCTGATGCAGGCCGCCATCAAGAACCGCGATATCGAAGCGCGGACCGGCGCCGCCCCCGCCGACGACGACGCGCTGGTCGTCGAAGTGTTGCAGAAAATGGTCAAGCAGCGCCGCGAATCGATCGCGATGTACGAACAGGGCGGCCGCGCCGAGCTGGCGGCGGCAGAAGCGGCCGAAGTGGCGGTGATCGAGCGGTTTTTGCCCAAGCAGATGAGCGAAGCCGAAACCGTCGCCGCAATCGCCGCGATCAAGGCAGAGATCGGGGCGGAGGGCATGAAAGACATGGGCCGGCTCATGGCCGAGCTGAAAGCGCGTCATGCGACCACGCTCGACATGAGCAAGGCGAGCGGGCTGGTGAAGGCGGCGTTGAGCTGAGGTGACTGCGCAACGAGCATATCCCCACCCCCAACCCCTCCCGCAAGCGGGAAGGGAGTCGCAAAGTGAAAGCGCTAGCCAACAACTTCCCCCCTCCCGCTTGCGGGAGGGGTCGGGGGTGGGCACGGTGCCAGGTATCCCAAGACCAACCGAACGCGCACGCGCGCTGCGCCGAGCCGCAACGCCAGCAGAACGAAGGCTCTGGCGCCAACTAAGTGCCAGCAAGCTAGGTCACAAATTCAGCCGTCAGATGCCTGTTGGCCCATATATCACCGACTTCATGTGCCGGGCCAAAATGCTCGTGGTCGAACTCGACGGTTACAGCCATGATCTTTCGGTCGAGCAGGATCGTCGGCGAACGGCATTCATCGAGTCGCGCGGATTCAGGATTTTGCGTTTCACCAATGCGGCCGTGTTCGACAATATCGAGGGTGTCGTGGCTGCGATTTCATTGGCGCTCGGAGAGGCAGGAGTGCCCACCCCCCAACCCCCTCCCGCAGGCGGGAGGGGGAGTCCGGACGCTGACGAGACCCGTGCCGTCGCGGGCTGGGTGCTCGACCAGATTCTGGTGCTGCTGCATCCGTTCATGCCGTTCATCACCGAAGAGCTCTGGTCGAAGATGGGCACGCGCGAGCACGAGTTAATCGTCGCCGCGTGGCCAAAGGTTGATGCGATCGCGATCGATGGCGAAGCCGGACCGGAAATCGACTGGCTGATCAAGCTCGTCGGCGGGATTCGTGCTGCGCGGACGGAGCTCGGCATCGCGCCGGGGGTTCGCTTGCCGCTGCATGTGCGCGACGCGGGTGATGCGACAACGGCGCGGATGGATCGGCAGCTTTCGGCGCTCGCGCGGCTGGCGCGCGTTGATGTGGCATCGGGTGACGCTCCGAGCGGCGGCGCCGCGCAGATCGTGATCGATGAGGCGACGTTCGTCATCCCGCTCGAAGGCATCATCGATCTCGACGCCGAACGCGCGCGCCTCACCAAGGCCATCGCTGCGGCCGAGAAGGAACGCGACGCGCTCGCCGGGCGCTTGGGCAACCCCAGCTTCGTCGAGCGGGCCAAGCCCGAAGCGGTTGAAAAGGCGCGCGCCGACCATGCCGACAAGGCCGCCGAAGCCGAGCGGCTGGCGGCGGCGCTCGCGCGGCTCGGCTGATGGGAGGCCCGCCCTCCCGACC
>NZ_LSIJ01000021.1 GCF_001556185.1 Sphingomonas sp. CCH10-B3
CTGACGATGGCCCACGGCCACAGCCGAAATTACACCACCTTGACGGACGCGACCGGCATGGCTGAATGCTGGGCTAGGATGCAAGCTGCGGTACCCAACACCAGCATTGCGCGCGCGTTCGATTGAGCGAGCACCTTCCGCCTTGGCCGATCAGTATCGCTGATAGGAACGCATGCCGGAAAGACGGATCGAACTAGGACATAAATGGGGATCATTGGATATGGCGCTCAGACGGGACGGAGGTGCGTTATGACCCCGAATGGTGCATCGTTGGGCTCGAAAACATTGCTGTGCGTCCCAATCAGGGCACATTGCACTGTGCGTTGACGCCGTGAACCTAGCCAACCCGCTTTGCCAAATCCAACTCAACAGCCGGTACCTGCTCCATCGTCGCCTTCCTGTCTGACTTATTCGGAGAAGATCCCGTAAAGTGGAGACCCCTCCACCACATTAAATGCGCCCTTTTCCGACCGCTTGTCACTTGCCCATTGGCGGTCGCCTCACTTTGAAAGCCACGGCAACTATGGACGGTAGACACGACTGCATTGGTATGACCTGTTCGATAGCCTCGCGGACGCGGCACCCTGCTGGAAATGAACCCGTCGCCCGACAGCAAACCTGTTTGATCGCCTGCTATCACCGCCGACACACCGGAATGATGCAGCCGTCTTAGTCAACCCAGCGCCAATAACACCGATCCCAGTCATCGCCACTAATTGGAACGACCCGCCAGCCCAGCCCTTCCGCATGGGTAGCCCAGCACCGAACCGAGAAGCCCTCGTTCGCCAAATTGCCCCACGAGGGGATCCAAGCGCCTACCAATGGCCTGGCGGTCGCCTAAAACACTGACAAGCCTACTCGTGTGGGGCAGTGCCTATTCGCATTCCAATTGCATCGCGCAACATTGGCAGGACGTTGTGCTCGAACCATGGGTTACGTTTCATCCAGCCCATACTGCGCCATGATGGATGCGGAAGCGGAAAGTAGTGCGGCAGGTACTGGTGAAATTTACCAACACGTTCAGTCAGCGATTGTTTTTTGGCCTCGACCAAGTAACGCTGCTGTGCATAGCTGCCAACGAGCAGCGTCAATCGCGCGGGTGGAAGCACGGCCATGACGCGATCATGCCACATTGGTGCACATTCGAGGCGCGGCGGCAAATCGCCACTGCTGCCGGTGCCGGGATAGCAAAAGCCCATCGGCACAAGTGCGACCTGCGCGGGATCGTAAAAAATATCGGGCGTAAGCCCCGTCCACTCGCGCAGCCGCTCGCCGCTTGCGTCATCCCAGGCAATGCCGCTCTCATGGACGCGCGCGCCGGGCGCCTGACCGATGATGACAATTGTGGAGGTTACGCTGAACTGAACGATCGGGCGCGGTCCGGCTGGCAGATGCTCAGCACACAGGGTGCACGCTTGAATGTCTTCCAGCAAGCAATCGGACGATCTCATAACAGGCGTCCCGCTACCTCCGGTCCACGGACGAGTTTGCGGCAAGATAAGCAATAATGTCGCGCCGTTGCGCGGCGTCGGAGACAGTCGAAAACATTTTCGAGCCTGGCGCCATTTTTTGGGGTCCCTGCAGCCATAAATCGATCCGCGCCGGCGTCCAAACGCCGGTCAATTTCTTGAGTGCCGGAGAATAAGCATAGCCTGGTGCCGTTGCGATCCGACGTCCAATGAGACCGCGGTGCGCCGGGCCGATACGGTTTGCCTCGATGGAATGGCATCCGCCACATTTTGCTCGATAAAGCGCCTGGCCATTTGCGAGATTGCCCACCGCTTGCGCCGGCGCGGCGGTGGGGGCAAACACCAGTCCGGCCCCGGCCAGGATCGCGCAAACCGCGACCCCGGCCTCGATGCGTTTGCGACTTGCCATATCAGCCGAACAGATACGCAGATTTGGGCATCGCGCCGCCCGCCGCGTTGTTGAGAATGGCCCAGTGAACCGCTTCGTCTGTGCTAAGTTGCGCGAAGAGATGTGCCAGCTTGTGGTCCTGCAACGCAGCGATCTGGCCGACATAGGCGTTCGTCGCGCCCTGTTCGAGGCCGGCAGCAAACTTAATGACATCGCCTTCGGACTTGAGCGCGCCGATGTTAAGTGCCGAAATATACTCGGCATCGGTCTTGGGTTCGACAGGCTTTGCACCAGCCGTCGCGATCAGCTTGGCAAGTGAATCGCGGTGCCCCTCGTGATGGCCGAGGAAAACCAGTGCAACGTCGAGCACGCCCTTGCTGAGCAGCCCGCTTCCACCGGCAATGCGATAGGCAGCGATACCTTCATGTTCAAGTGCAAGAGCACCCTGCATCACGCCAACATCTGAGCTGTCGGTATCGCCGCGGCGCGCAATCTTGCGTGGCGCGGCCAGCAACGGTGCGTCAAGGGTGGCGAGCCCAAGCCCAGCAGCGGCAATTCCAGCTGAACGGAACAGGGCACGGCGGGACTGGACGGCAACTTCATTTTCATTGGACATGAGATTTCCCTCTGTTGGAGTAGTAAATTACCCGCGCGCTGTGCGCCGGGATTCAAGTCGAAACGGAGCCAATCGGGTCGCCCGAGATCAGGCCTGGGTGTAGTATTTTTCTGAGACGATCTTGCCGTCCTGCCAGGTGCGCACGAGCGTTTCGTGCCAGATGATCGGGCTGCCATCACCGGCCGTCATCTTGAACGTCCATTCGCTCGCCGAGAAATTGTCCCCGACGGCCTGGCCGTGCAACGTCGCGCTTTCGAAGCTCTTCAGGCTCGCGAAAAAGCCTTCAAGATGTGCGCGCTCTGCGTCCTTCGACGTGCGGCTTGCGCCATCGGGTTCGATGAATACGCAATTGTCGGCATAGTACTGGTCGATCGACTCAAGGATTCTGCCCTGAGCGGTGAGCGCGTTTGATGCGCTTTCGGCAGCTTCTATTGGATTGGTCATTGGCTTTTCCTTCGGATTGAATGTGATTGAAGACTGAGTTGGGCCGGTTCGCTGGGGGCGGCGAACCGGCCCGTTGGGGTCGCCTAAACAAACAAGGCGCTCCGCGAACGCATCAGCGGGAGATCATTTTCGGTCCCCGCGATATGGTTGAAGTAGTTCGTGAAAATGCTGAGTGTGATGTTCGCGACAGTCTCGACACCGGCCTCATGATCGAAACCGGCGTGGTGAGCGTTGCGAGTTGAGCTGCCGTTGTCTGGCCACGTAGGCGAACGACTTCGCATGCGACGCCCGACAGAGCGGCGGTCTTGGGATATGACGATCCGCCAATCAAATTCCTGGCCATTTCGTCGGACGAAAGACCTGCTCCCTTGCCGCGTCCCGAATGCACCGAAGCGCAATAATCGCACACATTGGCACCGGCGACAGCGAGCGCAATCTGCTTGCGGTTCACATTTGACAGGCTTCGTGCGGCGAGTGCTCCGGCAACTCCAAGATAACCACTTCGCCCGGCCGGTGATTGCGCCATGGTGGCAAGAATATTGGGCAAGCCGCCGGTCTGTTTCTTGACCGCATTTAGCAGGTCTTGGGTTTTCGACGGCGCAGACGCGGCATCAGTCTGGGGAATGGTCTCCACGACAAATCTCCGTGCAGTTCCTGGCGAAGGGTTAGCAAGTCCGTCGACGCTTGATTGCGCGTCGGTGGGAGGTAACGCAATGCGGTGGTGTCATTTTGCGACTTCTGGTCAATTCGTTGGGATGACCTGCAACGTTTCGCGAATAGTCTTGTGGACTTAACGAGCGCCGGTGCTAAGCAACCAGCATGACCGATGTACTCAGCGACGTGCTCGACACAGTAGCACTGAAAGCCACAATTTACTTTCGCACCGATTTTTACCCGGCGTTTAATATCGCCGTCCCTAGCTACAGGCGTGCAGCGCGCTTTCACCTAGTGGTACAAGGGACGTGCTACGTCACCCTCGCTGATGGGACGCGCACAAAGTTGCGAGCTGGCGATCTTGCCCTTGTTCCCGGCGGCGCTGGCCATTTGCTGTCGAGCAGCGAAACCGTTGAAGGGCAACCGCTTGGCGATGTCATACAGCAAGCAGGCTTCACCGGTTCGGGGCCGTTCATCGTCGGGAGCGGCGAAGCCGGCGAATCCTGCCAAATGGTATGCGGCCATTTCTCCTTTGCCGATGGTGCAGACCACCCGTTGCTACGTTCGATACCGGACTTGTTGCATGTTACCGCAGCGGACCGTGCATCACGGCCCATGCTTGACGACGTTCTGCGCCCTGCTTGTGCGCCGCATGTTTGAGGGCGAACCGGGAGCCACAGCTAGCGTCAGCCGCCTGTCCGAGGTGCTGTTCATCGAGGCGATACACGCCGGCATCGCGCAGGCGCCCGAAATCAGCCGTTTGATTTCCGCTGTCTACGACCCTCAGATCGGCAAGGCACTCAGCCTCATTCACGGTGATGTCGCCCATGGATGGACTGTCGAAAGCCTAGCGGCGGACGTGGGGATGTCGCGCAGCCGCTTTGCCGAGCGCTTTCGCGAGCTGGTTGGCAGTGGCCCGATGGCCTATATAGTGGACTGGAGGCTTCAGCGTGCGCTCAACCTACTCGCGGAAAGCAATGTCCCGATAAAGACGGTTGCCAATCGCGTTGGCTATCGCTCGGCTGCCGCTTTCACGCGCGCGTTTTCAGAGCGCTTCGGCTGTTCGCCCAAAGAGCGAAGGATGAGCAGCAACGCAGCGTAGAAGTGGCGAAGCCATCGCGGTCGACCGCATAAACTAATTCTTGCTTTTGCTTAATCAACTCGTCGAGCCTGTTCATGACTTTTAGAATATTGATGTATTTTCCCGAATTCAAACTATTGATAGGCGATCTAATCAGCCGGTGACGAAAGATACGGCAAATGCTGCATCTGAGCAATAGGGTGGTGCATGGGCGTCAGACCTGAATACGCCTAGGGTCCCGCATCCTCGAGCAATTCCAGTCGCCGCGTGAAGTTATCAGGCTCCCCGTCATGCAACTCGAGAAAGCGATTGGCCTCTTTGACAATCCGCGCCTCTACCACCGCTTCGCGGTCGATTTTTGCCTGGGCGTGGAGCCACTCGGTGACTTCCAGCCAATCCCAGAGAGGACTGTTGGAGGTGACGCGCGCAACCGGACTGGGGAAGCCCGAGCCCCGTTCCGCCTTGGTATAGAGCGAGATCGCCTGACGGGTGAGGCCTGAGCGCTCGGCAATATCACTGAGGTTCACCAGATAATCCGGCTCGACCCGTTCGATCTTGGCACCCGTTTGGAGCGTATCCTTATAAGCGGTTGTAACAGCTTTGGAAAATGACACAGCTTCACGGGCGAACTCGGCGATGATCACGCCCTTCTGGAACGAAAGCGTCGCGTCGTCGCAACCGGCCTCGAAGAAGCGATCTTCGTAGCCGTCCGCCTCGGGATCGAGGCCGGAGGCTACAATGGTGAACTCATGCGTCTTCATCTCACTCACTCCGCTTGCCCGTGCGGGCACCGCGCCACATCCCGTCGTATAGCCTTGGCATGGTTCTCCGCATTACGCGGCGTGCTCCACACCGAGACCATGCAACCGTCCCGGTCAGCCCAAGCGCAGTAGAGCCGCCCCCAGGCGTGGCCACTGATCGGAACGACCCGCCAGCCCAGCGTTTCCGCATGGGCAATAGCCGCTTCAATCTCCTTGTTCGGATGGCGTGGCCTAGCCATTCAACCGACCTCCATATCGCCTATATGTTGACATTTGTCAACGGTGTTTGCTGTGACGCTTTTGTTGCACTGCCGTGTTGCTCCGCTGCGTTCATCGTGGGCCAAGAGGCGCAGCAAGCCGTGGGCTGGAATCAGACCCGGCGTTGCATTGGCCTATGTCGATAGGAGTGACTGCAGCTTCGCGTCCCACGCATCGAGAGCGGTGCGCTTCTCATCGTCATATCTGTAGCGGTTGTAGATCCCCGCGACCCCTGCCCTTGTTCCGCTGATATGGTTGAGTACGCTTTCTGTCACCTCGACGGGGACTCTCAACGACTGGAGATGGGTTGCGCCGGTTCGGCGGATATCGTGCAGCCGCCAGTTCGGAACCTCCACCTCTGCTGGGTCACCGCCCTCCTCGACCTGCTTCGCCTTCAGATACGCAATCATGTCCTTGTGGAGCGCTGCTCGCCCCTTGAAGAAACCCGAGACGGGGGTCGTGCCAGTGGTCGTGAATACGAGGCCCTTCCGCTTCGGACCCAGCAGCTGGAGCTCTGCGAGGGCGAGGCTCGTCAGCGGTATGACGTGTTCCTGATCATTCTTCGCCCGATCGGCCGGCAGGGTCCACCGGCGCGCATTCAGATCGATTTCAGACCAGTCCATCTCGGCAACTTCCTGACGCCGTTGCATCGTTAGGATCAGCATCCGCACAAAGGGCCCCCACGGCCATCCGGAATTCTCGGTCGCCCTCCACAAGGCCACAACCTCGTCGTCACTGAGCACCCTGCGTCGCGATGGAACGGCCTTCGGAGCCTTCATCCCGGCCAGCGGCGAGACATCGATATCCTGCCGGTCGGTCGCCCAATTGAAGAACTTGCGCAGGAGCGAGTGGATCTCCTTGCGCCGCGCCGGGCGATCGGAATACTCATCCAGCACCTTCACGATGTCAGCGCGGGTGATCTCATGGACGGGGCGGTTGCCCCAGCGCGGAATAAAAACGTTGTGGATCGTGCAATTCGCCGAGCCCCACGTCCCCCGCCAGTTCGGCTTGAGATAGAGCTCGACGAACCTCTCGCTGTAGGTCCGAAAGTTCAGCGTCTCCTTTTTCCGCTTCGCTTCACGCTTGGCTTCAACCGGGTCGATCCCCTGATAGACCAAGACCAGCAGCCGCTCGGCTTCCTTGCGCGCCGTGGCCGGCGTCCAGGGACTGCCGACAGGCCCAATTGTCTTGCGGCGCGCAGGCCCGCCGTCGACCCGATACTGGAACACAAAGGACTGTGCTCCTCTTGGCGTAATGCGAAGTCCGAAGCCCTTCAGCCGGGGGTCCCACACGTAAATGTCGCGGTGCGGGTCCGGTGTAACGGATTGAATGGTTCGCAATGTGATTGACTGATTGGGCATGATCTGGCGCTCGTCCACGTAATCGCCACGTAATCAGATGTCGGGATTACGCTGGCGTAGCGAAGGGTAATCCACGGCGGATTTATTCCAACCGTTTCAAGCCCTTGAGCGTAGTTTGGCGTAGTATTGGAAAGGAACGAAAAGGGCACAAAGCTCCGCTCTTAATCAGCGGGTCCTTGGTTCGAGCCCAAGTGCGTCCACCATAAAACCATCGACATCGTAATCGACCGCATCGCAGCAGATCGCAGCGCCGCTATTGCCGGATATTGCCAACAGCGCATTATTCGGGCTGGATCGGTTCTGGATCATGAAGGGGTTGAGTCGGTCATGCAACAAGCGTCGACTTCTGCGATTGTTGCGGTGCCACAGATCAACCCCATCGTCGACCGCCGTGACTGGGAACGGATGCGTGCCGACGTTCTGTCCGACCCCGGCGCCTTCCACGGCGCCATCGCCGCGCAAGCAATACACTGGTTCATTGCCGACGTCGGCGACGCCGGCGCCTGGCTGGCGAAGGGCAGCGACGGGCAATGGACTGGCTGGGACGCGCAGAGCGGCGCGCCGATCGCCCCCGATCTGCCGCCAGACTTCGCCCCTTGGACAACTGCATTCGACGGGTCGGCACCGCCGCACTGGCGCTGGTTCGTGGGCGGGCGGACCAATGCCTGTTTCAGCGAAGTCGACCGCCATGTGCTGACCGGGCACGGCGACGAGACCGCCTTGATCTTTGAGGGCGACCGTTGGGACATGTCCGCCAATGGCGGCAACGGCGCGCCAGTCGATTGCTTTTCGGTCTCGCGCAAGCAGTTGCTGCTGGAGACGGCAAAATGCGCGCTGGCCCTGCAGGCGCTCGGGCTGAAGGCAGGCGACCGCATCGCGCTCAACATGCCGAGCATCGTTCCGCAAATCTATTGGACGGAGGCCGCCAAGCGGCTCGGCATCGTTTACACGGCGGTGTTTGGCGGGTTCAGCGACAAGACGCTGTCGGACCGGATCTGCGACGCCGGTGCGCGAGTGATCGTCACGTCCGACGGCAGCTATCGCAACGCGCAGGTCGCCGCTTTCAAAAACGCTTACACCGATCCGGCGCTCGACAATTATGTGCCGGTCGCAACCGCGCTGTCGATTCTGGCAGACACCGATCTCGGCCTCCCGGAAGCCGACGCGGCCACGATTCTCGACACCGTCAGGCAGACGCTGGCGGGCGAAGTGTCGGTCGAGCGGTCGGACGTGATGCGCGGTGTCGGGCGGGCGCTAATCACGCTGGGCAGCGAAGGGCGGATCAGTTCGGCGGATGCCGCCCGCATCCGCATCGCCATAGCCTCCAGCCTAGTGACGCTGCCGCCGCGGGTCGAAACGGTGATTGTGGTGCGACACACCGCCCAGCCCGACATGATCTGGCGCGAGGAGCGCGACCGCTGGAGCCATGAACTCACCGATGCTGCGCTCGAGACGCTGTTAGCCGGCGCGCGCGATGCCGGTTTTGCGGTGACTTCGCAGGCGGAATTGCTGGCGCTGCCCGACCATGATTTCGTGCGCGCGATCTGGGCCTCGTCAAGGCCGCTGCCGGTCGATGCCGAATTCCCGATGTTCTTCATCTACACCTCCGGATCGACGGGCAAGCCGAAGGGCATCGTCCACGTCCATGGCTATGCCGCCGGGGTCGCGCACACGATGAAAGTGGCGTTTGATGCCCGGCCCGGGGATACCTTGTTCGTGGTCGCCGATCCGGGCTGGATTACCGGGCAAAGCTATCTGATCTGCGCGCCGCTGATGAGCCGGGTGACGAGCCTGGTGTCGGAAGGATCGCCAGTCTTTCCCCATGCGGGGCGCTTCGCGTCGATGATCGAACGGCACCGCGTAACGATCTTCAAGGCCGGGGTGACGTTCCTGAAATCGGTGATGTCCGACCCGTCGAACCTCGCCGACCTGCAGCGCTATGACATGGGGCAGTTGCGCGTTGCGACCTTCTGCGCCGAGCCGACATCGCCGTCGGTGCAGGCATTCGGCATGCAGCATGTCACGCCGCAATATATCAACAGCTATTGGGCGACCGAGCATGGCGGTATTGCCTGGACGCATTTCTATGGCAACCGGGATTTCCCGCTGAAGCCCGATGCGCATGCCTTTCCCCTGCCCTGGATTGTCGGCGATGTCTGGGTGGAGGATGCGGACGGGTCGGGGAACGCCACGCCGTTTGCGCGTGCCGCTGGCGATGGCGTGCCCTGGCGGCGCGCCGAAACCGGCGAGAAGGGCGAGATCGTCATTGCCGCCCCCTACCCTTATCTCGCGCGCACCATCTGGGGCGATGTCGGCAATTTTCAGGTCGAAAATGGCAGCGTAAGCGCTGGTTGGCGCGGCGATGTCAGCCGCTGGATCGATGGTTACTGGAAACGCTGGCAGGGCGTCTGGGCTTATACGCAGGGCGACTTCGCCATCGCCCACGACGATGGTTCCTTCTCGCTCCACGGCCGCAGCGACGATGTGATCAACGTTTCGGGCCACCGCATGGGGACCGAGGAAATCGAAGGCGCGGTGCTGCGCGACAAGGCGCTCGACCCCGATTCCCCTGTCGGCAATGTCCTTGTCGTCGGCGCGCCGCACCGCGAGAAAGGGCTGACGCCGCTGGCCTTTGTGGTGCCGGTCGCGGGGCGCAAGCTAACGATCGACGACAAGCGCCGCCTGTTCGAACTGGTGCGCAGCGAAAAGGGCGCGGTGGCGGTTCCCGCCGATTTCATCGCGGTGTCGCAGTTCCCCGAAACCCGCAGCGGCAAGTACATGCGCCGGATGGTCCGGGCGCTGGTCGAGGGTGGCGATATCGGCGACGTGACCACGCTGCGCAATCCCGAGGCGCTGACCGAAATCAAGGCCGCAATCGACGATTGGCAGCGCAAGCAGCGAATGAGCGAGGAGCAGTCGCTGTTCGAACGCAACCGCTATTTCCTCGTCCAGTATAATAATGTCGCGCCGGGCAAACGCGTGGCGACCGTGACGGTCACCAACCCGCCGGTCAATGCGCTCAACGAACGCGCGATCGACGAACTGGTGGTCGTTGTCGACCAGCTCGCGCGCAAGGACGATGTCGTCGCGGTGGTTTTTACCGGTCAGGGCACGGCGTCGTTCGTGGCGGGCGCCGACATCCGCCAGATGCTGGAGGAAATCCACACGCTCGACGAGGCGATGGTGCTCCCCAACAACGCCCAGCTCGCGTTCCGCAAGATCGAGACGATGGGCAAGCCGTGCATCGCCGCGGTTCAGGGCGTGGCACTGGGCGGCGGCATGGAATTTGCGCTCGCCTGCCATTACCGCATCGCCGAGCCGACCGCGCGCTTTGGTCAGCCCGAAATCCGCCTGCGGCTGCTGCCCGGCTATGGCGGGACGCAGCGGCTGCCACGGCTGCTCGCGGACCGGCATGGCGCGGACGGCGTGCGCGACGCGCTCGACCTGATCCTCGGCGGGCGCAGCATCGACGCCGCGGCCGCTGAAGTGATCGGGCTGGTCGAGGCAGTGGTCGACGGCGCCGAGGATGCCCTGAGCGCGGCCCATGCCGCTGTCCGGGCGTTTGTGAAGGATGGTCCCGCCAGTCCTCTGGGGGCGGCTTATGCAGCGCGACAGGCCGCGACCAAAGAATGGGAAGCGGCATCGTCAGTCGATCTCGACGCGGTGCTCAACGATGACTTTCTGCAGCGAATCCGTCGCCAGCTTGACTGGGCCGGACGCGGCCGGGCGGCGGCACGCGCGCTCGAAGCGGTGCGGACCGGGCTCGAACAGGGGATGAGCGCAGGGCTCGCGCGCGAGGCAGCATTGTTCGCCGAAGCGATCATCGACCCGGACGGGGGCAAGACCGGCATCCGCCAGTTCATGGACAAGGTCAGCCCGCCCCTCCCCGTCCGCCGCGACGGCGTCTGGCTCGACGACGAGCATGAACCACGCGGCAAGGCGCTGATCGAAGCTGGTGATCTGCTCCCCGTCGGCGCACCCTTCTATCCGGGCGTCACGCCGATCCCGCCCTGGCAATATGCGTTCGGCATTGCCCGCGATGCCGAAACCGGCGCGCCGCGCTTCGGCCCGCCCGCCAGCCATGAGCGCGAGCTGATCGTCAAGGTGCCCGAGCCTGCACCGAACGAAGCCTTGCTCTACATGCTGACCAGCGAGGTCAACTTCAACGACATCTGGGCGCTGACCGGCATTCCTGTGTCACCGTTCGATGCCCATGAGGAAGATGTCCAGATCACCGGATCGGGCGGCATTGCGCTGGTCGCCGCGCTCGGCAGCGAGACGCGCGCCGAGGGCCGGGTGAAAGTCGGCGATCTCGTTACAGTCTATTCAGGCACCAACGATCTGCTGAGCCCGGCAGTCGGCAATGATCCGATGTACGCCGATTTTGCGATCCAGGGCTATGAAACCGAAACCGGCAGCCATGCGCAGTTTCTGGCGGTGCAGGCGCCGCAGATGCACGCCATTCCCCCCGACCTGACACTCGAGCAGGCCGGCAGCTATGTGCTCAACCTCGGGACGATTTCGCGCTGCCTGTTCACGACATTGCAGATCGCGCCGGGGCGGACTTTGTTCGTGGAAGGGGCAGCGACCGGCACCGGGCTCGATGCTTTGCGCAGCTCGGTACGGACCGGTCTTCAGGTCACGGGTCTGGTCTCGTCGCCCGAGCGCGCAGCCTTCATCACGGGTCAGCAAGGCGCGGTCGGTACAATCGACCGCAAGGATCCGCGCTTCGCCGATCTGTTCACGACGGTACCCGAGGACGCCGAAGCAGCGCGGGCGTGGGAAGCGGCGGGTGCAGCGTTGATTGCCGAATATCAGGCGCTGAACGGTGGCAAGCTCGCAGATTATGTCGTCAGCCATGCCGGCGAAACCGCGTTTCCGCGCAGTTTCCAATTGCTGGCCGAAGGCGGGGCGCTGGCCTTTTATGGCGCGTCATCGGGCTATCACTTCAGCTTCATGGGCAAGCCGGGCAGCGCGCCGCCCGAGGAAATGCTGCGCCGTGCCGCTGTGCGCGGCGGCGAGGCGGTGCTCCTCTATTATGGTCCGCGATCGGCGGAACTGCTCGACGAAACCGGCCTTGAAATGATCGAGGCCGCACGGCGCTTCAACGCGCGCACTGTGGTTGCGACCACAACCGACGGTCAGCGCGAATTCCTGCAGTCGCTGGGGCTGGAGGATGCGATCGAGGGCATCGTCAGCCTTGAGGCGATCCGTCGGCGCGAGGGGGCCAATTTCCTCTGGCCCGACACGATGCCGCGCCTGCCCGATGCCAAGGCCGACATCGAAGTCTTCAAGGCCGCCGTGCGCGACTATCAGGACCGGGTGATGAAGCCGTTCGGGTCTGCCGTGGGCAAAATCCTGCGGTCGCCCGACAATCCGCGCGGCAGCCCGGATGTCGTCATCGAACGCGCCGGGCAGGACACGCTAGGCGTCTCGACATCGTTGGTGAAGCCTTTCACTGGCCGCGTGATCTTTGCCGAAGATCTCGCCGGCCAGCGCTTCACCTTTTATGCGCCGCAAGTGTGGACGCGGCAACGCAAGATCCTGATGCCGACCGCGTCGATCCTCGGCACGCATCTGTGCAACGCTTTCGAAGTCGCGCGCATGAACGACATGATCGCGGCCGGTCTGCTCGAAGTCACCGAGCCGCAAGTGGTCCCCTGGCATGGCCTGCCGGAAGCGCATCAGGCGATGTGGGAAAATCGCCATTCGGGCGCGACCTATGTCGTCAACCATGCGCTGCCCGAGCTGGGATTGCGCAGCCGCGATGCCTTGCTCGAGGCCTGGGCAGCGGCCAGTTGAGCGGCTGGCCCGCCGAAACGAAGGGGAATCAAGGCGGTCCGCCCGATCGCCGTTGCGCTTTTGCGCGCGGGTGCGATATGCTCGGCTTCGCCCTCCCCAGGCATTGCAATCATCGTTTGCGGACTGCGTCGATCCGCTAACCGTTACCTGGAGAGAGTCATGGCCAAAGCAACGACCGCCCCCGACCGCTCGCTCGCCAGCAGCGGCAGGCTTGCAGGCAAGATCGCCGTGGTGACGGGGGCAGCGGGCAATCTCGGCGGCCATATCGTGCGCCATTATCTGGCCGAAGGCGCGACTGTCGTGATGACCGGGCGCACCCCTGCCCGCACCGACGCCGCCGCGGACGCCATTCGCGCCGAAACGGGCGTCGATGCATCGCGACTGGCGACTGTGGCGCTCGACGGCGGCGATCCCGAGTCAGTGCGCGCAGCCATCGCCGACATCGTCAAACGCTTCGGTCGGATCGATATTCTGGTCAACAATGCCGGCTCGGCAGGCCCGAAACAGCCGATCGAGCAATTGCCGCTCGATGCCGCCGAACTCGCGGCGCTGCAAAAGGCGGGATCGACCGATAATGAAACCGTCGGCAACGCGATCCGCAACATTTTCGGTGTTGCCTGGAACGTGTCGCGCGCGGCGGCGACGGCGATGACGGAAGGCGGTTCGATCATCAACGTGTCGACGATCTTCTCGCGCACGCCCTATTACGCGCGCGCCGCTTATGTCGTGCCGAAGGCGGCGATGAACGCCTTTTCGCGCGAACTGTCGCTGGAACTCGGCCCGCGCGGCATCCGCGTCAACCTGGTCTTCCCCGGCCCGATCGAAAGCGAACGCATCCGCAGTGTCTTTGCAACGATGGACAAGATGCGCGGCGACGATGCCGGCACCACTGCCAACCAGTTCTTCGACATGATGTCGCTGGAACGATCGACCGGCGGCAATGCCAAGGCCAAGACCTTTCCAACCCCGACCGACATTGCCACGACGTGCGTCTTTCTGGGTAGCGACGAATCCGCCGCCTATAACGGCCATGATTTCGAGGTGACGCACGGGATGACCGTGCGCAAGGAAGAGCGCGCGACCTATCTCTCGCGCCCGACCATGCGATCGATGGACGGCGCGGGTCTGGCGGTGCTGATTGCTGCCGGCGACGGCTGGGAACAGGCGCTGGAAATGGCCAATATCCAGATTGCTTGCGGCGCCCGGGTGCTGCTGGGGCTGACGCGGCAGGCCGACGTCGCAATTGCGCAGGCGCGCGCCAAGGCCGAAGGCGCCGACGACCGGCTGACCATCATCCGGTTCAACCGCACCGAACCCGCCGCGATGGAAGCGGCGCTCGAATCCTACACCACCGAAAACGCACCGATCACCGGCGCGATGTTCATGCCGGTGCTGGGGCCGGGCGAGCTTGTCGGCGACTTGGTCGATGCGACCGACGAAGATGTCGAGCGCTTCATGGATGTCGAGCTCGCTGGCAGCATCGCGCTGGCGCGGACGCTCAGCCGTTATTGGAAGCGGCACGACAGCCTGTTGCAGGAACCGCGCTTCGTGTTCCTGACCAACCCGAGCGACGGCAAGGGCGACGTCTATGCACAGATGCTGCGCGCGGCGACCGAACAGCTGATCCGCATCTGGCGCGACGAATCCGAGATCGACGTTGGCCATGGTCGCCGGCGGCAGGCGGAATGGGGGAACCAGATCGTCCGGTTCGGCAATATCGAAGGTGAGAACACGCGTTTCACCGCCGGGCACGCGGCGCGGATCCTGCTGAAGGAAAGCAAGATCCGCGAAATCACGCTCTACGTGCCCACCAGCATCGGCGACGCGACCGGCTCGCGCAAGGCGATGCCGGGGTTCAGCGAGAACATCACCGGGCTGCATCTCGGCAAGGTGGCGCTGATCACCGGCGGCTCGGCGGGCATCGGCGGCCAGGTCGCGCGGCTGCTCGCGCTGGCGGGCGCCAAGGTGATGATGGTCGCCCGGCGCGAAAGCGAACTGGCGGTCGCGCGCGCGCGGATCGTGTCCGAGCTGGAGGACATCGGCTTTGCCGGGGTCGAGCGCCGCGTGCAGACGCTGGCCAATGTCGATGTCAGCAATTTCGACTCGCTCAAAGGTGCCGTCGATGCGACGCTGAAGGCATTCGGGCGGATCGATTACCTGATCAACAACGCGGGTGTCGCGGGCGCCGAGGACATGGTCGTCGACATGGGCGTTGACGCCTGGAACTACACGCTCGACGCCAATCTGGTGTCCAATTACTTCCTGATGCACCACGTCGTCCCGCTGATGAAGGCGCAAGGGTCGGGCTATGTGCTCAACGTCTCGTCCTATTTCGGCGGCGAGAAATATCTCGCGGTCGCCTATCCCAATCGCGCCGATTACGCTGTGTCGAAATCGGGCCAGCGCGCGATGGTGGAAGCGATGTCGCGCTATCTGGGGCCGGAAGTGCAGTTCAATGCGATTGCGCCCGGTCCGGTCGATGGTGACCGCTTGGCGGGGACCGGCGGCAAGCCCGGACTGTTCGAACGGCGCGGCAAGCTGATCCTTGAAAACAAGCGGCTGAACGCTGTTCATGCCGCATCGGTGAAGGCGCTGCGGCGCGGCGTGCGGGTCGAGGCGCTGCTGACGCGGCTCGCGCGTAACGACACGGTTCGCATGTCGCACGACACCAATAATCCGCGCGAGATCCGTGATCTGGCATTAGCCTGCGCGCGCGAAGGCGATGGCGTGTGCACCTGGGACCAGTATCTGCTGACCCCGGCCATCGCCGCGGCGCTTGTTTCGCGCTTGCGCCAGGGTGGCTATTTCCTCGACGCGCCCGGCTGGGCTGACCGGCCCGATACGCCAGAGGCGAACAGCAGCTGGCTGCTTCGCACACCGCCCGAAAATGTCCCCTTCCTGCCCGCTGACAAGATCGCGGTCGAAGCCAAGAAGGTCGGCAGCGGCGTGCTGTCGAAGCTTCACCTCGGCAAGATGCCGACCGAAACGGACGTGGCGCAGGCGACGGTCTTCTTCCTCGCCGACCGCGCGGTCAGCGGTGAGACCTTCATGCCGTCGGGCGGCCTGTCGGTCGAACGCTCGACCACCGAGCGCGAGCTGTTCGGCAGCCCCAAACAGGAGCGGCTCGATCAGATGCGCGGCAAGACGGTATGGATCGTCGGCGAGCATCTGGTCGATTACATCGCCGAGACCGCGCGCAGCTTCATCAACGAATGCCAGGTCGCACGCGTGGTGCTGATCACCCGGACCGAAGCCGGGTTCGACGCGCTGAAGGCGGCGCTCGACGATGTGCCCGCCACCGCGCTACAGTCAATCGTCTGCGGCGAGACAATCGAGGCAGCGATGGACGCAGCAATGACGCAATGGGGTCGACCGACCACCTTGCTCTCGACTCCGTTCGAGGCGCTGCCCCAAAAGCTGTTCGCGACCGACGATCCGCTGACCCCGGAGGCATTCCGCGCCGTGGTGGCGAACAATCTGACCAACCACTTCCGCGTGGCGCGCAAGGCATCGCTTTATGATGATTGCCAGCTCGTGCTCGCGTCGCCCGACGTCGCGATGGGCGATACCAGCCCGGCATTTGCGCTCGCCAATTTCATCAAGACGACGCTGCATGCCTTCACGGCGACGCTGGCGGTCGAGAATGAGCGGCTGGTGCACGATGTGCCCGTCAACCAGGTCAATCTGACCCGGCGCGTGCAATCCGAAGAGCCGCGCAATCTCGACGAGCATCTCGAAGAAGTGAAGCGCTTCGCGCGCGCGGTGCTGCTCCTGGGCGCTCCCCTCCCCGATGCCGAGGATTCGCGGTACCGCGCGCGGATCTATCGCGGCATGTCGATGACCGTGTGATGCACTATCTGCCCTTCGAAAAGCCGATCGAAGCGCTGGCGTCGCGCGCCGCGGCGCTCCGTGCGGCGGGGGGGCATGAAGACGAGGTGGCAATGCTCGACGAGCGGGCGACGCGCCAACTCGTCGATCTTTATGCGCGGTTGACGCCGTGGCAGCGCACCCAGGTCGCCCGGCACCCCGACCGGCCGCACCTGCGGCACCTTACCGCCGGCCTGTTCGACGAATTTCTGCCGCTGGCCGGCGACCGCGCCTTTGGCGACGACCCTGCGATCATGGGTGGCTTTGCGCGGTTCGCGGGGCGGCGTGTGATGTTGATCGGCCATGCCAAGGGCGAGGACACCGCCTCGCGCCTGCACCACAACTTCGGCATGGCCCGGCCTGAGGGGTATCGCAAGGCGATCCGGCTGATGGACTTGGCCGACCGCTTCGGCCTGCCGGTCATCACGCTCGTCGACACCCCGGGCGCGTTTCCCGGAATCGATGCCGAGGCCCGTGGGCAAGCCGAGGCGATCGCGCGGACGACCGAGAAATGCCTGTCGCTCGGCGTACCGCTGATCGCTGTCATCGTCGGCGAAGGAGGCTCGGGCGGCGCAGTGGCGCTAGCCGCTGCCAACCGAGTCCTGATGCTCGAACACGCCGTTTATTCGGTGATCTCGCCAGAAGGCTGCGCATCGATCCTGTGGCGCGGCGCCGATCGCGCGCCCGATGCGGCCGAGGCAATGAAAGTCACAGCGGCGGACTTGCTGCGCCTGGGCGTCATCCACCGCATCGTTTACGAGCCGAAGGGCGGCGCCCACCGCGACCATGCCGAGGCGATCAAGCGTCTGACGCTGGCACTCAACGCCGAACTGGACGCCTTGACGCGGCTGACGCCGGGGGAGCTTCGGGTTGAGCGGCGAAACTACTTCCTTCGGCTCGGCCGCAGTTAGCGCCGATGGCGCCTGACCGAAGCGACGCTCGGCCCAGATTGGGGAACTTGCCTCCGGCCCGCTTCCATCGGCGACGCGGCGCTGTAACGCTGCGGCGCTAGCGGCGGTGGTTGGGGGAATTCCAGTGGGGCAATCGATGGAAACGCGTTTCGGCCGAGCCTTGGCGCGGGCCCATCCAGCCGTTTTCACGCTGGTCGCCGGCATGGCCGGCTTTTGCGCCTATTCGGCGATGTATTCGTTTCGCAAGCCCTTCACCGCCGCGACTTACGAGCAGGTGGCGGGTTGGCCGTTCGTGCTCGATTACAAGATCGCGCTGATCCTGGCGCAGGTCGCTGGCTATGCGCTGTCGAAGTTCATCGGCGTCAAGGTGATTTCGGAGATCGATCCGCGTCGCCGCGCCACCGCAATCCTTGCGCTGATCGGCCTGTCGTGGCTCGCGCTGATCGGCTTTGCGCTGATCCCCGCACCGTGGAACGTCGCGATGCTGTTCCTGAACGGCGTGCCGCTGGGGATGATCTGGGGCCTCGTCTTCGGCTTCATGGAAGGGCGGCGCGTGTCCGAAGTGCTGGCGTCGATGCTGTGTGCGAGCTTCATCGTCTCGTCGGGCGTCGTCAAATCGGTCGGCACCTGGTTGATGCAGAGTGTCGATGTCGATCGTTTCTGGATGCCTGCGGCCACCGGCGCATTGTTCCTGCCGTTGTTGCTCGGCTCGGTTTGGGTGCTGCGCCGCCTGCCCCCGCCCAGCCCGGCTGACGAAGCCGCGCGTGTCCGTCGCGCGCCGATGACGGCGGCGGAACGCGCAAGCTTCCTGCGCGCCTTTGCGCCGGGAATTTTCGCGATTGTCGTAGCCTATGTGCTGCTCAATGCCTTTCGCGATTTCCGCGACAATTTCGCCCCCGAAATCTGGACCGCGCTTGGCTATGGCGGCCAGGCTGCCGTGTTTTCGCTTAGCGAGTTGCCGGTTGCGCTGTTCGCGCTGGCGGGGCTGGCGCTTGTCATCGTCATTCGCGACAACCGGCACGCGCTGGCGGTCATCCACGCGATGATGGCGGGCGGTTTCGCGCTGGTTGGGCTATCGACGCTGGCGTTTCAGGCGCATCTGATCGCGCCACTGCCGTGGATGATCCTCGCTGGGTCTGGGCTCTATCTGGCCTATAATCCGGTCAACGCCGTGCTGTTCGACCGGCTGATCGCCGCGAGCGGTCGCGTCGCGAATGCCGGCTTCCTGCTGTATGTCGCGGACTCGTTCGGCTACCTGGGCAGCGTCGCGCTGCTGCTGTGGCGGAATTTCGGGCAAGCATCGCTCGACTGGCTGCAGTTCTTCATCGCGGCCGCCTATGCGACCAGCATCGTCGGAACCGTGCTGACGATCTTTGCCGGGATCTACCTCCACCGGCGCACGGCAGCCCTTGCGGCGGCGCCGTCAGCCGCTGTGCCCGCGCAGGGTTGATCGAAGTCGAGGGCAATCGATCGGTAGCCGCCGCGAAGGCGATGATGGCGTGAGGAGATTGAAGTGCAGCACAGCCGTTACGACGTGGCGATCGTCGGCACCGGAATCGTCGGGCTGGCGCATGCGTTGGCGGCGGTCCGGGCGGGGTCGCGCGTTGTTGTCATCGATCGTGACGCGCAAGCGAATGGCGCGTCGATCCGCAACTTCGGGTTCGTGACGGTCACCGGGCAGGAGCAGGGCGCGGTGTGGCGCCGCGCGCGCCGCTCCCGCGACATCTGGCTCGAGATTGCCGGACCCGCCGGAATCGCGATCGAGCATCACGGGCTCGCGATGATCGCGCAGCGACCCGAAGCGCACGCCGTCTGCGCGGCGTTTCTTGCGACTGACATGGCCGAGGGATGCGCGTGGCACGACGGCGCAGCCGCCCGCCGCCTGCTGGGCGACATCCATCCCGCGCGGCTTGAAGGCGTGCTGACGAGCAGCGTCGATATCCGCGTCGAATCGCGCACTGCCATCCCCAAGCTCGCGGCTTGGCTGCACGAGCGGCACGGCGTCGCCTTCTTGCGCGGCGTCGCTGTCCGGGAGGTCGCTACTGGTGCGGTGCAGACCACCCTAGGGACAATCGGCGCCGACACCATCATCGTCTGTCCGGGCGATGATCTCGTCACGCTCTTCCCTGATGCGCTCGCCGGCATCACGCGCTGCAAGCTCCAGATGCTGCGGCTGGCGGCGCCCGGCTATCGCTTGCCCGCCGCGATCATGTCCGACCTCAGCCTGGTCCGCTATCTCGGCTATGCCGCGCTGCCCGCGACAACACCCCTGCGCGCGCGGCTCGACGCCGAACAGGGCGATCACCTCGCACAGGGCATCCACCTGATCGTCACTCAGTCAGCCGACGGCAGTCTGGTGGTCGGCGACAGCCACCATTATGCGCCGACCCCGGACCCGTTCGGCGATGCGCGCGTCGAAGCGTTGATTCTCGACGAATTCCGCGCGGTTTTCGGCACCGTGCCGCCCGTGATCGAGCGCTGGACCGGGACCTATGCCTCGGCCGATCGCCACAGCCATGTCTGCCAGCCGCTGCCCGGCGTGCATCTGGTCGTCGTGACCAGCGGCACCGGCGCGTCGACGGCCTTTGCGCTGGCCGAGGAAGTCCTTGCCAAAATTGCCAACGAAGGAAGTGCCGCATGACTCATTCGGTGAAAGCTGTGGTGCTCGACTGGGCCGGCACGATGATCGACCATGGCAGCCGCGCGCCAGTGCTGGCGCTGCAAATGGCCTTTGCCGAGGCAGGGCTGAGCATCACGGAGGCGGAAGCGCGCGCCGACATGGGGCGGGCCAAGCGCGATCATATCCGCGCGCTGCTCGCCATGCCGCGGATCGCCGCTGGCTGGCAGGACCTGCATGGTCAAGCGCCGACCGAGGCCGATGTGAGCGCCCTGCATGACGCGGTCGAACCGATGATGCGCGTCACCGCCAGCGATTGTGCCGCGCTGATCCCCGGCGCGGCAGCGCTCGCGGCGCAACTGCGCGACGTGGGCATTCGGATCGGCTCGTGCACGGGCTACACCCGTCCGATGATGGCCGACATCCTGCCGCTCGCCGCCGAGCAGGGCTATGCGCCCGAAGTCGTGATCTGTTCGGGCGAAACGCCGGCGGGCCGGCCCTCCCCGCTGATGCTGTGGAAGGCGCTGGTCGAACTCGGCACCTGGCCGGCCTGGGCGTGCATCAAGGTTGATGATGCGCCCGTCGGGATTGGCGAAGGGCGCGCGGCAGGCGCCTGGACGGTCGGAGTTGCTGCCTCGGGCAATAGCGTCGGGCTCGATTATGAAGCACTCCACGCGCTTTCGCCCGAAGACCGCGCCGCCGCGATCGCACGTTCGGCGACGGTGCTGGACCAGGCGGGCGCCGATTATGTCATCGACAGCGTCGCTGATCTCTGGCCGGTGATCGACACGATCGCCCGCCGCATCGACAATGGCGAGCGCCCTCGCCCCTGACCGGTCAGGCGGCCGCTTCGATGATCGGCACGAATTTGGCGGCAGTCAGGCTCGCCCCGCCCACCAGCACGCCGTCGACGTCGCCGACCGCGAGAATCTCGCCGATATTCGCGGCCGTCACCGACCCGCCATAGAGCAGCCGCACGCCATCAGCCGCGTTACCGATCAACATGCGCAGCTTTGCGCGCGCGATTGCGTGAATCTCGCCGATCTCGTCCATCGTCGGGGTGCGTCCCGTGCCGATCGCCCAACGGGGTTCGTAGGCGAGCGTCAGCCAGTCGCCCGCGGCCTCATCAGGGACCGATTTTTCGATCTGTGCCTGCACCACTCGCGCTGCCCGCCCGGCGTCGCGCTCGGCCTCGGTCTCGCCGACGCAGAGGATCACGGACAGGCCGTGGCGACGCGCGGCCATGGCCTTTGCCCAAACATCCTGGCTGGTCTCGCCCTGATCGCCGCGCCGTTCGCTGTGGCCGACGATGGTGAAGCGCGCACCGGCTTCCTTGACCATGGCGGCCGAGATGCAGCCGGTGTGGGCGCCGCTGTCCTGCGCGTGGACATCCTGCGCCCCGATCGCCAGCGTCGGCACGCGCGCGGCGGCAGGCGCAATCAAGGTTGTGGGCACCGCCACCATCACATCGACTGCAGGATGCGCCAAGGTCGCACTGGAAATGGCATCAAGCTCGTGCAGCGCCGCGAGGTTGCCATTCATCTTCCAGTTTCCGGCAATCAACCGCCGCATGCTGTTTTCCCTTTTGACTGAGCGTTCAGCGTCCCCGATAGCGCGCAACCGCCATCGCACAAGCTTGAAGCTGCCCGCGACCGCCCCTAAAGCGGAGCGCCATTCGCCTATTCCAGAAAGATCGCATGCTCAGTTTCTTCCGCCGCCTGATCAACTCGCGCCTTGGCGTGGCCATAACGATGCTGGCCATTGCGATGCTGGTGGTGCTGTTCGCGCTGAGCGACATTTCGAGCTGGCGCGATGGCGCCGGGTCAGGAAAGGACAGCGCGCCGATCGCCAAAGTCGGGCCGACGACCATCACAGCGGGCGAACTCGCGCGCCGGGTCAAGGCCGACGTCGAGAATTTCCGCGCACAACAGCCAACGCTTACCGTGCAGCAATTCATTGACGGCGGCGGGTTTGAGGGCACGGTGGACCGTCTGATCGATGGTCAGGTGCTCGAACAATTCGCCCGGCGCCACGGCATGACGGTGTCGAAACAGGCGATCGACACGCGGCTTGCGGCGATTCCGCAGTTGCAGGGCATCGACGGCAAGTTCGACCAGAAAGTGTACGAACAATTGCTTGCCCAGCGGCGGCTGACCGATGCCGACATCCGCACCGATATTGCCCGCAGCATCTTGATCGAACAGCTGACCGCGCCGACCAGTGGCGCCGGCCAGGTGCCGGTGAAGGTTGCCCAGCCCTATGCCGATCTGCTGCTCGAAAAGCGGCGCGGGTCGATCGCCTTCATCCCGACGCGCGCGATTGGCGCCGGCGCGCTGCCGACCGCCGACGAGCTTCGGACCTTTTACAAGCGGAACACCGCGCGCTACATCATCCCCGAGCGGCGCGCGATCCGATATGCGCTGGTTTCGCCCGATACGCTGAAGGCCAGTGCGGCACCGACCGAGGCCGAGATCGCTGCCGCCTATCGCGCGCAGGCAGCCCGTTTTGCCGCAACCGAGAAGCGCAGCATTTCACAAGTGGTGCTCGCCGACAAGGCAGCCGCTGATGCCTTTGCCGCCAAGGTGAAGGCAGGGACGCCAATCGACAATGCGGCCAAGGCGCTTGGCCTTTCGGCTGCCAAGCTGCCCGGTGTCGAGCGCAAGGCCTATGCCGGTGCCTCGGGTCCCGAGCTTGCGGCGCAGGTGTTCGGTGCGGCGAAGGGTGCGACGCTCGGCCCGGTCAAGGCACCGCTCGGCTGGACGGTCGCGCATGTCGATGAAGTCGAAACGGTTGCGGCCAAGACGCTCGATCAGGTTCGCGGTGAGCTGACCAAGGAAGTTGCGGCCACCAAGACGCAGCGGGCGATGGCTGATCTGTCCAACCGGATCAACGACGCGGTCGACGCGCGCGCAACCTTTGCCAAGATCGTTGCCGACAACAAGCTGACGACGATGACGACCGCACCGCTGCTCGCCGATGGCACCGATCCGGCCAACCCGGCGGCCAAGCCCGATCCCGCGCTCGCCCCGCTGATGAAGGCGGCGTTTGCGGCACAGGCCAGCGACGGCCCGCAGGTCGTTGCCACCAGCGCCGACGGCGCCTTTGCCGTTGTCGCGGTCGATAAGGTTGTCGCCGCCGCGCCGCCGCCGCCGGAAGAGCTGCGCCAAGCGATCGCCCGCGACTTCACGATCGATCGCGCGCGCCGGGCCGCTCGCGTCGTCGCAGTCGATGTGGTTCGCAAGGTTAATGGCGGCACGCCGTTCGCCGAGGCGCTGAAGGCAACCAAGCTGTCGCTGCCCGCGATCGAGCCTGCTGCGGCCAGCCGCGCCCAGCTACAGGCGTCGGGGCAGAACGCGCCGCCCCCGCTCGCGCTGATGTTCACGCTCGCCCCGCGCACTGCCAAGATTCTTGAGGCGCCCAACGCAGCTGGCTGGCTCATCGTCTATCTCGACGCGATCGAGCCCGGCGACGCGCGCGGCAAGCCCGAGGTTGTCCGCGCCCAGCAGAACGATCTCGCCCGCGTGCTCGGCACGGAATATGTCCGCCAGTTCATCGCCGCGATGCGCGCCGAAATCGGCGTCACCAAGCACGACGATGTGATCGCTCGGGTGCGGCGAGAGCTGCTCGGCACGACTGGCACGGCACCCTGACCGCGATGGCGGGAAGTACGGCGAACGGCGTTGCCGCGGCGCGCACCGCGCTTGCCGCCGGGCGTCCGGCGCTGTTGTGGCATCGCCAGAGCGCCGACACCGACACGCCGGTTGCGGCCGCACTCAAGCTGATCGAGCCCGGGCGCGGCGATTTCCTGCTCGAATCGGTTGAAGGCGGCGCCATCCGTGGCCGTCACAGCCTGATCGGCCTTGCCCCCGACCTAGTTTTCCGCGCGGCCGGAGAAAGGGCCGAGATCAACTCGCAGTGGCTGACCGATCGTGACGCCTTTGCGCCCTGCCCGCAACCGACGCTGGCGGCGCTGCGCACACTGGTTGCCGACTGCCTGATGGACGTGCCCCCCGAACTTCCGCGCGCGCTGGCCTGTCTGGTCGGCTATTTCGGATATGAAACGGTCGGTCTGGTCGAGCGGCTAACGCGCGCGGCGGGTCCCGGACTTGGCTTGCCCGACATGATGTTCGTGCGGCCGACGGTGATCCTGATCTTCGACCGGCTGGCGGACGCGCTGTTCATCGTCGCGCCGGTCTGGCCAGGCGGCGATCCAGACCATGTGATCACGGCGGCAGCCGAGCGCATCGAGGCTACCGCGGCTCGGCTCGCGACCACCCCGGTGCCGCCGCCTGTCCGTGCCGAAATCCACGACATTGTGCTGACCCCGGTGCTGCCTGCCGGACGCTATGGCGAGATGGTCGCAGCCGCCAAGGACTACATCGTTGCGGGCGACATTTTTCAGGTCGTCCTCGCGCAGCGTTTCACCGCGCCCTTCGCGCTGCCGCCGATCGAGCTTTACCGCTCGCTGCGGCGCGTGAACCCCTCCCCCTTTCTCTACCACCTCGACCTGCCGGGCTTTGCGCTGACTGGATCGAGCCCCGAAATCCTCGTGCGCGTGCGCGATGGCGAGATCACGATCCGCCCGATCGCGGGCACACGTCCACGTGGCGCAACCCCAGCCGAGGACGAAGCCAACCGCGCGAGCCTGCTGGCGGACCCGAAGGAGCGCGCCGAGCATCTGATGCTGCTCGACCTCGGTCGCAACGATGCCGGGCGCGTGGCAACCGCAGGGTCGGTCCGCGTCACCGACAGCTATGGCGTCGAATTCTACAGCCATGTCATGCACATCGTCTCGAACGTCGTCGGCACACTCGATCCGCGCCACGACGCGATCGACGCTCTGTTCGCAGGTTTCCCCGCAGGCACGGTCAGCGGCGCGCCGAAAGTGCGTGCGTGCGAGATCATCGCCGAACTCGAGCCCGAAGCGCGCGGCGCCTACGCAGGTGGCGTCGGCTATTTCTCGCCCGATGGATCGATGGATTCGTGCATCGTCCTGCGCACCGCCGTGGTGAAGGACGGCATGATGCACGCGCAAGCGGGCGCCGGCATCGTCGCCGACAGCGACCCGGCGTATGAGCAGCGCGAATGCGAAGCGAAAGCGGGCGCGCTGCTGGCAGCGGCGCGCGAGGCGATGGCGCGCGCGGGCGGGGTCGGCTTCGGGCAGTAGATTCGCTGGTGACGCCACCGCGGCCAAGCGCCCCGCAACAGCAAGCGACGTGTGACGTTACCTTTCGCCCGACAACGCTTCGAAATCCGGCATTTCACCAACGGTAACGACGGGGAGCTCGCTTGCTGCCGCCAAAGCCGTCGGGTCGCTCTCGATCCAATGCGCGAAGCCCGCGTCGGCCCAGGAATAATCATCCTTGTCTGCAAACAGCCAACAAACGAATCGCTCGGCGACAACTCGGCCCCAGTTCAGCGCATCGTCATCGGACTGGCTGACAATCCAGACGCCCGCGCTCGATTCATCGTCCCAGCCATGACGGGCATTTTGGTCCGCTTCAGCCGGGGACTCGTAGCCGAACATGAAGAGCCGTTTGATGAGCATGGGATACCGTTCTCATCGCCGTGGCTGAAGTCAATGAATAGCGCTCCGCCTGATGCCGAGGCAACGGCCACGCAGAGCTCACCGCTCGCCCACCGCATCCTTTTTCGCCTGGCGCCGCTCGGCCGCCCAGTTCTGGATCATCTGCTGCACACAACCGCTGAAACCTGCCGAGCCGACCACCGAGCAGCTCCCCGGCACGGCGCCATTGACGCGGCTGACCTGATCGATCGTCTCGACGCGGTTTACCCAGCTGTTTGACGCCGGGGTATAGGGCGCCTGACGGAATTCACGCGGGATGCGGTAAGGCGCCTCGATCGGCGCACAGACTACGACCTCGTTCGCGTCGCGCGCCGGCGGGCAGGTCTCGCCCGGCTTTAGCAGGATCGAGCGGATGCGCTCGGGCGGCTGGCTCTGGAGGCTCGCATCCTGCGCGACGGCGGCAACCGGCAGCGACAGCAGCACGGCAATCATCAACGGTCGCAACATCGCATATCTCCTCGGTAGGGCGACAGCCTCGCATATCGGTTCTTTCATACGGCTGAACAAGCCGCGCTTGACCGGGCACGGGGCATTGATACGCTCGCGGCATGTTCCGCCTGATCCTCGCGCTGGCTGCGCTCATCGCGTCCCCTGCCCTTGCGGCGCCCTGGCCCACGACCGAAGGCGATTTTGTCGCGCGCGATGTCCGCTTCGGGACGGGCGAGACCATGGCCGAAGTCCGCATCCATTATACGACGCTCGGCACGCCGCACCGCGACGCGAAGGGGCAGATCGACAATGCCGTGATGGTGCTCCACGGCACCGGCGGCTCGGGCAAGAATTTCCTCGTGCCGCAGTTCGCCGACGAACTTTACGGCCCCGGCGCGCCGCTCGATCTCGCCAATACCTATGTGATCCTGCCCGACAATATCGGCCATGGCGGATCGTCCAAGCCGAGCGACGGGCTGCGAATGGCCTTCCCGCGCTATGATTACGACGACATGGTCGCGCTCCAGCACCTGCTGCTGGTCGAAGGGCTGGGCATCACCCGGCTCAAGCTGATCCTCGGCACGTCGATGGGCTGCATGCACGCGTTCGTCTGGGGCGAGACTTTCCCCGGTTTCGCCGAGCGGCTCGCGCCGTTCGCATGCAATCCGGTGCCGCTTGCCGGGCGTAACCGGATGTGGCGCAAGATGGCGATCGACGCGATCAAGGCCGATCCCGCATGGGCCAACGGCGCCTACACCTCCCAGCCCGCTGCCGGGGTGCGGACCGTCGCCGATCTGCTGATCCTTGCCGGGCTCAACCCGATCGCCGCGCAGACGCAATTCCCGACCCGCGCCGCGACCGAGGCCGCGCTCGACACCGCCTTTGCGCGAGCGAGCCGGATCGACGCCAATGATGCGCTCTATTACATCGACTCCTCGCGCAACTATGATCCGTCGGGCGCGCTAGAAAAGATCACGGTGCCGGTCCTGTGGATTAATTCGGCCGATGATTTCATCAACCCGCCCGAACTCGGTTTCGCGGAGAAGGCGGTCAGGCGGATGCCGCGCGCCCGCTTCATCCTGATCCCCGCGAGTGCCGACACCAAGGGGCATGGCACGCACACCTGGGCCAAATTCTGGAAAGCCGATCTCGCCAAACTGCTCGCCCAGAAAGCCTTTGGGCCACCCCTTCCCCCGGCTGCCGCTGCCCGCTAAGGGCGGTCGGCCATGATCCCAAAGCCATGATCCTAGTCATCGACAATTACGACAGCTTCACCTGGAACCTCGTCCATTACCTGATGGAACTGGGCGCCGAGGTGCAGGTGGTGCGCAACGACGCGCTGACCGCCGCTGAAGCGCTCGCCAGCAACGCCCATGCCTTTCTGATTTCGCCGGGGCCGAAAACCCCGAACGACGCGGGTGTGTCGCTCGATCTGGTCGCGGCCTGCGCCGATGCGGGCAAGCCGTTGCTCGGCGTGTGCCTCGGCCATCAGGCGATCGGCCAGCATTTCGGTGGCCAGGTCGTGCGCGGCGGGCTGATGCACGGCAAGACCTCGCCGGTCAGCCATGACGGCAGCGGACTGTTTGTTGGTCTCCCATCGCCTTTCACCGCGACGCGCTATCACTCGCTGATCGTCGAAGGCGCACCCGACGCCTTGGTCGTCAACGCGACCGCCGACGACGGGTCGGTGATGGGCTTCCGCCACGCGACGCTCCCTATCCACGGCGTGCAATTCCACCCCGAAAGCATCGCCACCGAACATGGCCATGCGATGCTCGCCAATTTCATGGCGCTCGCCGGGTTGCGGCCCAAGGCGCTCGCGTGAGCGCCTATGTCGCGCTGCCCGATCCCGCGCAGCCCCTGTCCTGCGACGCCGCTGCGCAGGCCTTTGCCGACATTCTCGACGCGCGCACCAGCGAAGAGGCGATCGCCGATTTCCTGATCGCGCTCAGCCAGCGCGGCGAGACCGCGACCGAAATCGCCGAGGCGGCGCGTGCCCTGCGCGAGCGGCTGATCCCCATCGAAGCGCCCGCCGGCGCAGTCGACGTCTGCGGCACCGGCGGTGACGGGCACCATACACTCAACGTCTCGACCGCCGTGTCGCTGATTGTTGCTGCCTGCGGCGTGCCGGTCGCCAAGCATGGCAACCGCGCCGCCTCATCCAAAGCGGGCGCCGCCGATACGCTCGAAGCGCTGGGGCTCGACATGGCGCGCGCCGGGCGGCTGGCCGAAGCGTCGTTGCGCGACATCGGCATTGCCTTTCTGTTTGCGGCCAACCACCACCCGGCGATGGCGCGCATCACCCCGATCCGCAAACGCATCGGCAAGCGGACGATCTTCAACCTGATGGGTCCGCTCGCCAACCCGGCGCGCGTCACCCGTCAGCTGATCGGCATTGCCCGCCCCGATTACGCCCCGGTCTATGCCGATGCCCTCGCCCAGCTCGGCACCGAAGCCGCGCTCGTCGTGTCGGGCGAGGAAGGGCTCGACGAAATCTCGGGCGCAGGGCCGAGCGTGGTCGTCAGCGTCGGTGCCATTGCCTCGCCCGCCCGCGTGACGCCTGAAGATACTGGCCTGCCCCGCCATCCGATCGCGGCGATCCGGGGCGGCGATCCCGCCTATAACGCCGCCGCGCTCCGCCGCCTGTTGCAGGGTGAGACCGGCGCCTATCGCGACGCGGTGCTGCTCAACGCCGCCGCCGCACTCTTTCTGGCCGGTCACGCAACCGACCTGCGTAACGGTATCGAGGAAGCGCGCGAAGTGCTCGACAACGGGCTTGCCAATACGCTGCTCGATTGCTGGATAGCCTATCAATGACCAACATCCTCGACCGCATCCTTGAAACCAAGCGCGCCGAAGTCGCCGCGCGCAAGGCGTGTATTTCGGTCGCCGAGCTCGACGCCGGGATCGCCCGACAGAGTCGGCCGCGCGGCTTTCGCGCCGCGCTCGACGCGCGCGCGGCATCCGGCCCCGCGCTCATCGCCGAGATCAAGAAGGCAAGCCCTTCGAAAGGGGTGATCCGCGAGGCATTCGATCCGCCCGCCCATGCCAGCGCCTATCAGGCCGGCGGCGCCGCCTGCCTTTCGGTGCTGACCGACGAACATTGGTTCCAGGGCGCCGACGACTATCTGACCGCCGCGCGCAATGCCTGCGACCTGCCGGTGCTGCGCAAGGACTTCATGGTCGATCCGTGGCAAGTCACCGAAGCACGGTCGATCGGGGCGGATGCGATCCTGCTGATCATGGCCGCGCTCGACGACGACCAGCTTGCCGAGATCGAGGCCGCTGCAATCGACTGCGGCATGGACGTGCTGGTCGAAGTGCACGACGCGAAGGAACTCGACCGCGCGCTCAAGCTCAAGTCGCGGCTGATCGGCGTCAACAACCGCGACCTGCGCGATTTCTCGGTGAGTTTCGAGCGCACCTACGAGCTGATCGAACGTGCGCCCGAAGGCTGCACCTTCGTTGCCGAAAGCGGGTTGTCGACGCGTGCCGATCTTGATGCGATGCGCGAGCGCGGCGTCAAATGCTTCCTCGTCGGCGAAGCGCTGATGCGCGCCGACGATGTCGAGGCAGCAACGCGGGCCCTGCTCGGATGAGCGGCCTCACCCACCTCGACGACGCGGGCGCCGCGCGCATGGTCGATGTGGGCGCCAAGGCCGCGACGCCGCGCGAAGCCGTGGCGACCGGGCGCATCACCATGTCGCCCGAAGCGGCTACCGCAATCGCCGAAGGAACCGCCAAAAAGGGCGACGTCCTCGCTGTCGCCCGCGTCGCCGGAATCATGGCTGCGAAGCGCACCAGCGAGCTGATTCCGCTCTGCCATCCGCTGCCGCTCAGCAAAGTCACGATCGACCTCGCCCCCGACGCGAGCGGCGTCACCGTGACTGCCACTTGCGCCTGCACTGGCCCCACCGGCGTCGAGATGGAAGCGCTGACCGCCGCCAGCGTCGCGCTGCTGACGATCTACGACATGGCAAAAGCGATCGACAAGGCGATGGTCGTCGGCGACATCCGGTTGCTGACCAAGACCGGCGGAAAATCGGGCGACTATCGCGCCTGACGTCAAGTCGACAAATAGCCGTACCACAGCACGAGCAGCACCAGCCTTGGCGCAAATGCCGACCTGCTGATCGTCGCCAGCGTCATCGCCACCGCCGAAGCGACCGCGCCGACCGCGAGCGCCAACACCAGCGGCTCGACGGAAAAGCGGATCGCCGCGGCGGGAAGCGCGAGCAGTACCGCCCAGCCGATTCCCGCCAGCAAGAACGCCACGCGCCGCAGCATCGGCGGCTGGACTGCAGTCTGCGTCAGTGCCAGCAACCCGCGCGCCTCGCTGCGCCCGCCGTGCGCGACCAGCCCGAACACCAGCACCAGCAGCGCCGCCGGGCTGCCGACATGGCGATAGTCCGCCGCCAGCCCCGCCATCGCCGCTGCTGCCGCCGCCAGCAGGAACAGCCGTCCCGAACCGATCAGCCGGAACTCGCCGAGCACCAGCCCGGCAAAGGGCAACGCGGTGCCCGGTGCGGGCGGCGCACCGGCGATCACGGCAGGCGGTGGCCCCGCCGCCAGTAATCGATCGACTGCCGTGGCGACCCGGCCTTTGCGGCGCAGCATATGCGGCTGGTAGAGCAGCCCCGCCAACGCTGCGATCAGCACGGCGATCCCCGCCCAGGCAAGGCGCGACGCGATATAGCCCTCGGCATAGAGCCCTTCGAACACATCGAGCCGCACTCGCCCCGGCCTCAGATCACTCGTCGAGCCAATCGAGAAATCCGGGCCGGACGAAGGCGCCGTCCCGACCATCGGCCGCACAAAGCCGGGAAAGTCATACATGTTGACCGCAAAGCTCGTCGGCTGATCGCTGACGGCGGCGGGCATGGCAATGCTGACGAGCCAGAGGATGAAGAACACCACATCGCCCCAGGCGCCGCGCGTGAACCGCAGCGCATCGAAAAGGATGCGGATGGCTGCCAGCCCCAGCAGCGAAGGGGCCGCAATCAGCCACAGCGTCCAGCTGATCGCGACCAGATCGAGCGGCCCGGACACGATGAGCCAGCCGAGGAACCACCCCGCAATGGTCAGCGTCGCCAGCATCCCGAGCATCACGCAAGCGTCGGCGGCCCAGCGCCCGAGCGCGATCGGCACCCGCGCGGCTGCGCTGACTTCCTCGATCTGCCACGGCTGCCGCCGCGTCACGTTCGATCGCAGGTAAAGATAGCCGAGCGGCAGCAAGAGCGTCGTCACGACGATGCCGAGCGACACGCCGAGCATGCCCGACGTCATGATCGGCAAATGATTGCGGATTGCGATCTGCACGCCGGTCCCGTCATCGCGCGCGACCATGAAGCGCGCGCCGATCGGTCCCGCCAGCAGCACCAGCCACAGCCCCCAACTGCGCGCATAACGCTTGAGGCTGGTGGTCAGCGATGATCGCGCAATCGCCAGCCCGCTCATGCTACCAGAGACGCCTGCATCACATGGCCGCCATCGACCCGAAGCACCTGGCGCGCGTTTGGTGTCAGTTCGTCGGCCAGGTGCGTGGTCATCACCACCGCCGCCGTTTGCGCACGCTCGATGAGCAAGGCCCCGACCCGCCGCGCGGTCTCGCCGTCGAGCTCGGCGGTCGGCTCGTCGAGCGCGAGCAGTCTGGGCGCGCCGAGCAGCGCCTGCGCGAAAATCAGCCGCCGCCGCATGCCGCCCGAATAGGTCGAGATCCGCCGGTTGATGTCGGGGTGCAGCCCGATCGCGTCGGTGATTGCGGCGAACTGGCGGTCGGCGGCGGCCTGGTCGAGGCCTTTGAGCGCCGCGATGTGCAACGCGAATTCGCGCGCGGTCAGGTCCTCCGGCAAGTCGACGGCTTGCGGGGCATAGCCGAGCACCCGCCGCAACGACCCTCGCGCGCCGGGCAGCGCCGTGCCGTCCCATTCGATCCGCCCGCTGTTTGGCTTCTCGGCGGTGGCGATCAGCCGCAGCAGCGTCGATTTGCCCGCGCCGCTTGGACCTACCAGCAAGGTCAGCCCCACCGGCAGGCCGATCGTCACCGCGTCGAGCACTTGCTTGCGGCCATAGGATTTGGCGACATCATCGAGGTGCATAGTCATGATAGGTGTATTATACAGATGATACAGCCCAGGCAAGCCCGCTGGCGCCTTCGCAACGCGCGCATGATATGCGATGGCCGAAGTCGATGTCGCTGCTCCCCGTCACCGAAGCTCAGACCCTGTTGTTTAGCCTCGCGCCCCGCGTTGCCAGCGAGATATTGCCGCTCGCGGCCACGGCCAGGCGCTGGCTCGCCGAGGATGTGATCGCCGCGCGCACCCAGCCCGCAGCCGATCTGTCGGCGATGGATGGCTATGCAGTGCGCTTCGCCGATCTCCCCGGGCCGCTGCGGGTGATCGGCGAAAGCGCGGCTGGCCACCCCTTCGGCGGTGCCGTCGCCCCCGGCGAGGCAGTGCGGATATTCACCGGTGCGGTCATGCCGCCCGGCACCGACACGGTAATGGTGCAGGAGGAAGCGGCCCGCGAAGGCGACCGCGTCCGGCTGACTGGCGAAGGCCCCCGCCACGCGGGCCGCAACGTCCGCCCGCGCGGGCTCGATTTCACGCAGGGCGACGTGCTGATCGCGCGCGGCGAGCGGCTGACGCCGGCGCGGGTCGCGCTGGCGGCGGCGGCCGGGCACGGCGAGCTTGCGGTCAATCGGCCGATCCGCGTCGCGCTGGCCGCGAGCGGCGATGAGCTGGTGCGTCCGGGGGAGCCGGTCGGCGCCGGACAATTGCCCGAATCCAACGGCGTCATGCTGTCCGCGTTGCTTGCCCCGTTGCCGGTGGACCTGATCGACCTCGGCATCCTGCCCGACGATCTCGCCGCGATGACGGCCAGCTTTGCGCAGGTGCGCGCTGACATCCTCGTCACCAGCGGCGGTGCGTCGATCGGCGACCACGACCTCGTCCGCCCCGCGCTCGAAGCGGCAGGAGCGACGATCGATTTCTGGCGGATCGCGATGCGCCCCGGCAAGCCGATGATGGCCGGACGGCTCGGCGAGGCGGTCGTGCTTGGCCTGCCCGGCAATCCTGTCTCGGCTTTTGTCACGGCGACGCTGTTCCTGAAGCCGCTGATCGCCGCGATGGCGGGCGCGCGCAATCCGCTGCCGCCGTTGCTGACCGCAACGCTCGGTGCCCAACTCCCGGCGAACGATCACCGCGAGGATTATCTGCGGGCCGAAACGCGCGACGGGCGCATTCATTCCGCCACCCACCAGGACAGTTCGATGCTGCAGACGCTGGCACGCGCCGATTGCCTGATCCGTCGCGCACCGGGCGCACCGGCAGCAGCGGCAGGCGACTCGGTGGAAATCCTCACCATCGCTTGACTTCGTTCTTTTTGTTGCCTAATCGTTCGGCGTCTGTTCCAGACGGTGGAGTTGAGCGATGCTAACGCGCAAGCAACATGAACTTATTTGCTTCATCAACGACCGCTTGACCGAGTCCGGCGTTTCGCCCTCGTTCGAGGAAATGAAGGAAGCGCTTGATCTGAAATCGAAATCGGGCGTGCACCGGCTGATCAGCGCGCTCGAGGAGCGCCAATTCATCCGCCGTCTCCCCAACCGCGCCCGCGCGCTCGAAGTGCTCCGCATGCCCGAACGTGCCGAGCCGAAGAAGCGGACGGCCGCACCCGCGGCGCCCGCCAACGTTCGGCCGATGCCCGAACCGGCCAATGACGTGATTGAAATTCCGCTGCATGGCCGGATTGCCGCTGGCGTGCCGATCGAGGCGTTCGAAGACTCGGCGATGCTTGCGGTCCCCGCAGCGCTGCTCGGCGGCGGTGAACATTATGCGCTCGAAGTCGCCGGGGACTCGATGGTCGATGCCGGCATTCTCGACGGCGACTATGCGCTGATCAAGCGGCAGGAAGTCGCGCGCGACGGTGAGATCGTGGTCGCGCTGATCGAGGACAACGAAGCGACGCTCAAATATTTCCGTCGCGAAGGCGCGATGATCCGGCTCGATCCGGCCAACCGCGCTTATGATCCGCAGCGTTACCATCCAGCGCAGGTGCGCGTGCAGGGGAAACTCGCCGGGCTGCTCCGCCGCTACGACTGACCGGCAGCACCGGCGGATCGCGCCATGGGTGCCGGTCGCTGGGCGTGCGCACCGTGGTGATCGAACCAGCGGCGAGGCTGACCGCGACACCGCCCGTGCGCGCAAGCATCGGGCGGTCGAGCTTCAGCCAGCGCGGCGTGCAGCGGCGTGGCAAACGGCGGTCGCTGACGACGATGTCGGCGCGCGCGCAGGCGTCGATCAGCGCGGTCGCGTCGATGCGATAGACACTGCGCGTCGCAAGGATCCGCCAGCGCCTCCCCCCCGTCATGCGCTCGGCGAGGCACAGATCGCGTGTGCAGCGAGCGAAGTCCTGCTCGGCCAGCAGCAGCGGCACCCCGTCGATGCCACCATTTTCGGCCAGCATCGCCTGCGTATAGTCGCCCGCCCGGTCGCGCAGCATCGCGATCTCGCCCTCGGGCGTGCGTAACGCGAGATGGCGACCGTCCCCGGTTACAAGCAGATCGGGCAGCGGCGTCGCGACGGTCCAGACCGCACCGGCCGCGATCGGGATCAACCCCGCGGCCCGCACGCGCGTCCGCCACAGGCCAAGCCAGAGGCCGCCCGCGATAATCAGACCATAGGCCGCGCCCGGCATCGCCGGCAGCGTTGCCACTGCTCCCGGCGCCGCCGCCGTCAGATGCGCGATCGCCAGCAGCAGCCGCAGCGCCTGTACCGTCAGCCACCACAAGGGTGCGCCCGCCCCGACCAGATCGAACAGCAGCGCCAGCGCCTCGAGCGGCATCACCACGAAGGTCGTCAGCGGAATCGCAACGATGTTCGCCAGCGATCCGTAGAGCCCGGCCTTGTGGAAATGATAGAGCCCGATCGGCGCAAGCGCGATCTCGACGACGATGCCGGTCACCAGCAGCGCGGCAACGCGGCGCAGCAGGCCCCGCCACCACGCTTCCTCGCGAGCCGCAAACCAGGCGCGCACGTGCGGCGCTTCATGCAGGGCAACGATCGCCGCGACCGCCGCGAACGATAGCTGGAAGCTCGGCCCGGCGAGCGCTTCGGGCCAGGCCAGCAACACCACCAGCGCGCCGGTCGCGACCAGCCGCAGCGTCACGGCTTCACGCCCAAGTGCAATCGCGGCGAGCACCAGCAACGCGGCGACGCACGACCGCACCGTCGGCACTTCGGCGCCGGTCAGCACGGTGTAGCCGATCGCCGCCAGCGCGCCCGCCCCCGCCGCGACCAGCGGCAACCGCACGCGCAGCGCCAGCCATGGACTAAGCGCAAGCAGCCGCAGCACGATCAGCATCGTCGCGCCGACGACAGCAGTGATGTGCAGCCCGCTGACCGACAGCAGATGCGCGAGCCCGGCGCGGCGCATCGCTTCGGCATCGCCGAGCGCAATCGCCCCCTGGTCACCGGTCGCCAGCGCCGCCGCGATCGCCCCGGGACTGCCCGGTGCCTGCGCCTGTATGTGCGCGGACAGTCGCGCACGCAGGCCCTGATCGGGTACCCCAGCGTGCAGGACCGTGACCGGCGCAAAGCCGCGCCCGGTCGCTCCGATACCGTCGAACCACGCGACCCGTGCATAATCATAGGCACCGGGCACGGCGGGGGGCGGTGGCGGCAGCAGCCGCACGCCGAGCCGGATCACAGCCCCCGCGCTCAACCCGGCCGGCGCATCGGCATCGGCCAGATTGACGCGCAGATGGCGGGGCACGGCATCGGCACTGGGCGATCCTGCACGCGGTGCCAGCCGCAATCGCACCAGCCCGCGCGGCGGCAACGGCTCGACTCGCTCGACCTTCGCCTCGATCAATGTCACCACTGGGCGAGCGAGCACAGGTGCCGCGACACGCTCGGCCCGCCACCAGACCAGTCCCAGCCCGAGCGCTGCGGCGGCAGCAGCGATCGCCGCCACGCGCGTCATCCGACCGCCGCGATCGAGCGCCAGCGCTGCTGCCGCAAAGCCGGCGAGCGACAACGACGCAAACGTCCAGCTCCGCGGATCGGGCAGCACGAACCACAGGGCGATGCCGCCGCCAAGCATCACCGGCAGCCACAGGAACAGCTGATCGCGCTCGCCTTCCAGCCAGCGTTCGACCGCGCTGATCACGCGCGGGAAAATATGCGCCCTGCCCCCCATCGCGAGCGCCTGTCTGCGCGCCTGGACCCCGTCTGCGCAAGCTGTCCTGCACCGTCAGGGTACCGTCGGGGGCCGCCCGCGCGCATCTGGCCCGCGCCGCGACCAAAGCCTGCTTGACGCCATTGCTGACTGGGATACGGAAGGCGCCAGCCGACCCGGCGACCGCCACTTTCCCGGCCCGATCGCATCGGCGATCCGGCTGGGGCAGACTAGGGAAACAGACACATGACCGATACCGCCAAACTCACCGTCAATGGCACCGATCATGATTACAAGGTCGTGTCGGGGTCGATCGGCCCACAGGTGATCGACATCCGCAAGCTCTATGCGCAGACAGGGACGTTCACTTTCGATCCCGGCTTCACGTCGACTGCCAGCTGCGAATCGGGCCTGACCTATATCGACGGCGACGAAGGCGTGCTGCTCCACCGCGGCTATCCGATCGGCCAGCTCGCCGAACAGTCGAGCTTCATGGAAGTCTGCTACCTGCTGCTCAACGGCGAATTGCCGAGCGCGGACGAGCTCGCCGACTTCAGCTACACGATCACTCGCCACACGATGCTGCACGAACAGCTGATGACCTTCTACCGCGGGTTCCGCCGCGACGCGCACCCGATGGCGGTAATGTGCGGTGTCGTCGGCGCGTTGTCGGCCTTCTATCATGACTCGACCGACATCACCGATCCGCGCCAGCGGATGATCGCGAGCCACCGGCTGATCGCCAAGATGCCGACGATCGCGGCGATGGCGTATAAATATTCGGTCGGCCAGCCGTTCCTCTATCCCGACAATTCGCTGAGCTACACGGGCAATTTCCTGCGGATGACGTTCGGCGTTCCGGCTGAGCCCTATGTCGTCAATCCGGTCGTTGAAAAGGCGCTCGACCGCATTTTCATCCTGCATGCCGATCACGAGCAGAATGCGTCGACCTCGACCGTCCGTCTGGCCGGCTCGTCGGGCGCGAACCCGTTCGCGTGCATCGCGGCGGGCATCGCCTGCCTCTGGGGTCCGGCGCATGGCGGTGCCAACGAAGCCGCGCTCAACATGCTGCGCGAGATCGGCACGCCCGACCGCATCCCGCATTATATCGAGCGCGCGAAGGACAAGAACGACCCGTTCCGCCTGATGGGCTTCGGCCACCGCGTGTACAAGAACTACGACCCGCGCGCGACGGTGATGCAGCAGACGGTACGGGAGGTCTTCGCGGCGCTGAAGGTCACCGATCCGGTGTTCGAAGTCGCGTTGCAGCTCGAGGAAATGGCGCTCAACGACCCCTATTTCATCGAAAAGAAGCTGTTTCCGAACGTCGATTTCTATTCGGGCGTAATCCTGTCGGCGATCGGTTTCCCGACGACGATGTTCACGGCGCTGTTCGCGCTCGCCCGCACCGTCGGCTGGGTCGCGCAGTGGAACGAGATGATCGCCGACCCCGAGCAGAAGATCGGCCGCCCGCGCCAGCTCTACACCGGCCCCACCCAGCGCGATTACGTGCCGCTGGACCAGCGCTGAAATGCGCCGCGCCCTCGCCATCCTCGGCGCGCTGATGGTGGCGATGGGGCTGCTGTGGGTCGGTCAGGGGCTGGGCTATGTCCACTGGCCGCCGTCGAGCTTCATGATCGATCAGCGCCCTTGGGCGATCCGCGGCGCCGCCTTGGCGGTCGCTGGCTTAGGAGTCCTGCTGTTCGCGCGGGGCAAGCGCTGACCGCGCGCTAGCCCGTCACTTCCGACAGCCCGAACCCGAAGAGTTCATCGTGCCGCGCGCAGGCGGCTGAACCAAATACCAGATCGGCGACATATCGCGTCAGAGCAATAAGCTTCTTGAACTGATCGTTCCGGAATGCCTCGTGCCGATCCAGCGCCGACCAGTCCCCGCGCGCAAGGGCAGCAAATGTCGTTTGAAACTCATCGCGGGCTTCGATTCGGAGTTCGGTGATGAGCGCTGCGACGTTCTCATCGAGACCCGGCTGGGCGGCGCGAGGATGGAGCGGCAGGCCCAGAAAATCTGCCGAGGCGGCATCAGCGGGCAAAAGCAGGTTGTTCCAAGGCGAACTGGGAAGAAAGTCGCGCTTGATCAGAAACTCGGCGTTCAATCCTTCCCACACGGACCAGGGAATCATTGCCCAAGGAATGACGGAAACACCGGGCACATGCGCGTTTACTTTGGCGACCAGGGCATTCATCCGCGCCGTTGCAGCGTCCTCCTTGGCACGTGCACGTTCGGGCGTCAGCGCCAGATTATTCGGATCATCGGGCGAAAATCCTAAGTCACGCAGCATTTCGCCCCGGGGGCCATCCCACATTGCCTGGGGAATGACGCGCGTCTCACCATCGGCGTCGGGCTGTGGACCCGGGTAAGGCGGCACCGAGCGCGCCGGACCAGACTCGACCACACGCTTCCCGAAAGACCTTCGCATCATTGATGTTCTTCCTCAGCGACTAGTGAGGAATTATTTAGTGGGCATCGGCTAATTGAGCGTTAAATTTTGCGGATGGCATTTAATTCTATTGCAATCGATGCATCGATTTGTAGCTTGGCATTTCAATATCGCGCCGGGACATCAACTATTCATCTACTGGCGAACCTGTCTCCCCGCGAACCGACAGCCAAAAGCTAAATCGCGCGCCCTGCCCCGGTGCGCTGTCGACGGTGATGTCGCCGCCCATTGCCCGCGCCAGCCGCCGGGCAATGTAGAGGCCAAGACCGCTGCCGCCCGGCTCGCTCGGGTCGACGCGCTCGAACTTCTCGAAGATGCGCGCCTGATCCTCGATCGCGATGCCCTTGCCCTGGTCGGCGACGACGACCACGGCGCGGTCACCTTCGCGCTCGGTGCGGATCCACACCATGCCGCCGGGCGGCGAGTAACGCACGGCATTGCCGATCAGGTTGACCAGAATCTGCAGCGCCCGCCTGAACTCGCCAACCGCAGGCACGGTTTCGTCGGCGGCGGGGCGATCGATCCGCACGTTGCCGGCAGCCGCGCGTACCGCCAGCAGCCCCGCCGCGCGGCGGGCAATATCGGCAAGGTCGACCGGCTCGGTCGCAATGACGAAATCGGGCCGCTCGATCGCCTGCAGGTCGACCAGATCATCGACCAGCCCGAGCAGATGCCGCCCCGCGGTCGCAATATCGGCGGCGTAATCGACATAATCTTGCCGCAGCGGCCCTTCGGCCTGCGCGTTGATGCTGTCGGCATGCGCAATGATCCGCCCGAGCGGCGCGCGCAGCGCCTGGTCCAGCCGCGCGGCAAAGCTCGACGGCGGCGCCTCCGGCCCGGTCGTTTCGGCATCGACCATTTCCGCCGAGCCAACCAGCCCGGCAAAGCCACCTGCGGCATCAATCCGCGGCACTGCCGACAATTGCACGCGCTGGCCGGTTGCGCGCAGCGCCGCCGGTTGATCGTCGAACCGTGCGCGCATCGCCAGCGCGCTCAGGATCGGCACTGACCCGGCCTCATCCTCGCCAAGCTTGAACAGATGCGTCAGCGGCTGGCCGAGCAACGCCAGCGGATCGCCCGCCTGACCGCCACCGAGTGCGCTTGCGACATGCGTCAGACGAAGAGCGGCATCGGTTTCCCAGCGCCAGCCGCCGCCCGCGCGCACCAGATCGGCTTCGCGCTGGACTGGATCGACGTCGGCTCGCCACGCGCCGCGCGGGCGCCAGCCGCTGATCGTCAGCCGGACGCCGCCGTCGGCCTGCGGTTCAGCGCGGACCCACATGTCGCAATCGCTGTCGCCATCGGCAACCACGACCGACCGCGACACGAGCACGCGCAGCCGCTGCGCCAGCCGCACCAGCGTCGCCAGTTGCGGCACGGCGATCGGCGCGCCGATCCGCCCGCCTGCACGGGAGTTGAGCGCGTTGAGCCGCGCATCAGCCTCGACAAGATGCCCGACGGCGTCGATCCGACCGTGGATGACCGGCAGCGCGCTATCGACCTGATTCACCGGCGGTTTCCCATCCGCGCCAGCGCCGTGCGCAGATCGGTATGGCGCCGCAGCGGGGCCAATGCCGCTTCGGCAGCGACTGGGGTAACCGCCATGATCGTATCGAGCCGGTCGGCAAAGGCTTCGACATCACGACCGGGCATCGCCTCGCACAGCGCCAGCCCCAGCCGCGCGATCGTGTCGCGCTCCAGCGCAGCGGCGCGCAGCATTACCCACAGCCGGTCGCTATCAGGATCGATCACGACGTCGCGCACCTGATCGAAATCGAGCTCGAGCGCCTGCGCCAGCACGGCCACGAACAGCGCCGGCCGGCGATCGGCAAGTGCTTCGTAGAGCAGGTCGGCGCGCTCGCCCGGTTGCGGTGCGAGCATTGCGACCAGCCGCATTGCCGCTGCTTCGGCACGCTCGGCCTCGTCGTGCACCGACAGGGCGCGCGTCGCTGCTTCGGTAAGCGCGCGATCGAAATCGGCCATGCTCTCGCAAGTCTCGGCAAAGTCGCGGTGGATCGCGGCGGCCGTCCACCAGACCAGCTGATGTTGTTGCTCCGCGGCAATGTCGTTGCGCGGCGCAGCGCCGTCGACCGCTTCGCGGCGGCGCGCGTCGGCGGCCAGCAACGCCTTTGCGGCGGCCGCGACCACGCCGTCGCGGTGCTCGGCCAGCCGCACCAACAGGCTCGGGCGGTCATTTGCTGCGGTCGCGAGCGGCAGCCGTTCGGCAAGCAACGCCAGCCCGGTCCGTCCCAGCATCGCGCGCATGAAATCGGGGTCGTCGAGCAGCCCGGCGTCACGCAGCGCGCCATCGGCCATCAGCGTTGCCTCGCTCATCGCCAGCGCCGGTTCGGGCATGCCGCGCGCGACCAGCTGACGCGCCGCATATTGCCGCAGATCGGTCTCGATCAGCGCGACCAGTGCCGCGATCATGTGGTGGAGCGCGGTGCGATAGCGATCGTCGAGCCGCTCGGTCTCGTCCAGATGCAGGTCCGCACTCGCTGCGACGATGCGGCGGCGCGCGCGCACGTCATCGGCTGCTCCGCGCGCGAGCAGTCGGCTGGCATCCGGCGGGAGGCCATCGTTCATGTCGCCACGGTCGATCGACATGTCTCACGCTTATGGATGTTGCGTTAAAACCAGACTAAGGCTTTTCGCGCAGCGCCTCAATGGCGGCGCCCAGCGTCAGCCCGGCATAGCCCGCCGCCGCCAGCAGTCCCGCCAATGGCTGGCCAGCGGCCGCAAACGGCAGCAGCAGCAGCGGATAGGCGGCGGCTTGCGCCCACCAGCGCTGCCGAATCCGCTCGTTCGCCGCGCGCTCGGCCAGCCCGCCGAGCACGACCAGCGCGAGCGCCGCGATCAGGCTCGCCTCGCCGCCTGTCGACCAGCCCAGCAGCAGCGCGGCCAGCGCCGCACCGCCCGCGATCAGCCCTTGCTGCACGCGTGCGAGCATCGCTTCGTCGCGCAGCCACGCCAGCGCCGTGCCAATCAACAGCGCGCCCACGGCCAAGAACGCCAGCGCAAGGCCAGCGGCGCTCCAGCCTCCGCCGGTCAGTGCCAGCCCGCCCAGCATCACTGCCCCTGCGGCGCCCGCCAGCGTCGTACCCGGCACTGCCCGTCCCACCAGCCAAGGCATCGAGGCGCGCGCAACCGGGGCGATCAGCCAGCGCTCGACCCAACTTACCCGGTTGGAAACATAGGCAGCGAGCACGGCGTCGTTGCGCCCGCGTAGCCGCGCCGAATCATGCTCGATGCCGTGACCGGCCCGGCTCCGGCTTGCCGGTAACGTCAAATGCACCGCGCCGCCTTGCGCGCACACCCGCAGCAAGGTCGACTGGAAATCATATTCCTTGGGAAGTGCTGCGACTTCGGCGAGCCGCGCTGGCTGCACCCGCGCCAGCCCCGCCCAGATCGCGTCGCGCCCCACCCGCTCCAGCCCGGGCAGGGCATCGGCGTCGCTGGTCACCAGCAGCAGGTCGCCCTCATCGCCCGTCTGTTCATCGACCATGCTCGCGACGATATCGCCGGTTGTGACCAGCCCGTCGGCCAGCACCAGCACCGAGGCAAGCGGGTGCAGCTTGGCGACGGCCTCGGCAGCCGATCGCACCGCATCGACGGCAATGCCGCGCCGCCCGATCCGGTTGATCGCACCGATCAGTTCGGGGGTCAGCCGCGCGACAACGACGGCAATCTGGCTGATCCCCGCCGCAATCAGCAACCGCGCCTGAAATTCCAGCAGAGTACCCCCGCCGAACGGCAAGGTCGCAACCAGAGTATCGGGGCGGTCATCCGCGTCGTCAATGGCAAACAAAAGGCCGGCAAGCATCGGCCGCGCTTAAGCGCTGAAATACCGCTTGGCAAAGGGATCGGCTATTTGGCGGCTTGTCCCGGCTCAGAGCCGAGCGACCGCACGCACCACGCGGTCGGTGATGCGCGGGTCATGCGGTGTCGCCTCGGCCGCTTCGGCAGCGATCGCCATCAGCCGCACCGCACCGAAGCTCGCCGCCAGTCCCTTCAGGCGCAGCGCGGCGGCGCGCCACGCGGCGGCATCCTCGGCATCATAAAGCGCCGCACTGGCCCGCGCGGCGCTCTCGACGAACGCAGCGCGCAGCTCGGCAATCAGCGCGCTGTCTTCGCCCAGCGCGGCGGCGAGCGATGCGTCGATTGCTCCGGGATCATAAGCCATGCCGCACGCTAGCGCGCGAGGCGTTAACGCCGCGTTGCCGCGCGGGGACCACGGGGGCTTTGCGCGCGCACAATTCGTGGTAAACATGCGCGATGAACGGGGGTTCGCGTATCATCGATCTTCGGATCGGACCGGCCAGTGCATCGACGGCAGCGCCCGACGATGACTCGCTGCTGCTTGAAGACGTCGCGCCGCCCGCCCCGCTCCCGGCCGCTGACCCTGTCGTTGTCGACGAGGAGGAAGAAGCTCCGCCGCGCTCGATCTGGCGCTGGCTCGGACCGACGCTCGCTTTTGCCGCCGTCGCGGGGTGGCTCGGCGGCATGATCGCGCTCAGCTGGCCGGTACTGAGCACAGGCCTCGCCCCGCTTGCGCTCGTCCAGTTCATTTCCGCGCTGTGTGTACCACCGGCGCTGATCGGCATCCTCTGGCTCCTTGCCCAGCGCACCAGCCGCGCCGAAGCGCGCCGGTTCGCCGCGACCGCGCAGGCGATGCGGGCCGAAGCGCGCGCGCTCGACCTGACGCTGGCGACCGTTTCAAGACGGGTCGAAGCCAATGGCCAGCAGCTTGCCGCCCATGCCGACATCATGTCGGCAACGGCCGATCGCGCCGCCGAACGGCTTGCCGCGATCAGCAGCGGCATCGCCCAGCAAGTCGACACTGCCGATGCGCAGGCCCGCGCGCTCACCGATGCCGTTACCGGCGCGGAGCGCGCGCTGAGTGTGCTGCTCGCATCACTGCCGCGCGCGCATGGCGAAACCGCCGACATCGCCAAGACGCTGGCGGCGACGGGCCTCGAAGCCAGCGAACGGGCCGCAGCGCTCGGCGCGCAGCTCGCGGCGCTTGCCGAACAGGGCCGCATCGCCGACGACGTTACCGGCGCTGCGGCGCAAAAGCTTGCCGCCCATATCACGCGGATGGAAGCCACCAGCGAAACCGCGAGCGCGCGGCTCGAACAAGTCACCGGCGCCATGTCCGATGCGGTCGACGGGCTGCTCGGCCGCACTGCCTCGGCGGTCGACGAAGCGCGCAAGGGCATCGCTGCGCAGGGCGACGCGATGCTTGCAATGTTGGAGGCCAATCAGGCCGCGCTCAACCGCGCCAGCCGCGACAGCGTCGAAGCACTGGCGGAGCGCATCGCCGCGATCGAGCACGTCATTGGCCGGATCGCCGAACGGCTCGGCGAACAGCGCGCCTCGGGAGATGCGCTGGTGCGCGATCTCGACCACCAGTTTCAAGTCGTCGAGGCGCGGCTCGAGGATTTCCACAAGCGCGAGATCGACCGCAATCAGATGCTCGCCGCGTCGATCAGCGCGCTCGGCGGCTCGGCCGATGCGATGACCGAAGCGCTCAACACCGGCGAAGCGACCGCACGCAAGGTGATCAACACCAGCGAGGATCTGCTGACATCGCTCGATGCTGCCGCGCGTGAAATCGACGAAACCTTGCCCGAAGCGCTCGCCCGGCTCGACGCGCGCATCGCCGCCAGCCGCAGTGTCGTTGCCGGCGCCAAACCCGAACTGCTGTCGCTCGTAACGGCCGCCGAAAGCACGCACGACGCGATCGAAGCGATTGCCACGGTGATTCAGGGCCAGCGCGCGACACTCGACCAGCTGTCGAAGCTGCTCAACGATGCGCTTGCAACGGGTCGCGAACGTGCCGAGGCGATCGGCGAGACGCTCGACGCGACAATCGGCCGGACGCAGCATTTCGCGGAGCAAGCCGCACCCCAGCTGATCGAAGCGCTGATCCGGGTGCGCGATACCGCCGCGACTGCCGCCGACCGCGCGCGTGACACACTGGCGGGCGTGATCCCTGAGGCTGCGACGATGATCGAAAGCGCGAGCGTCGAGGCGATGCAACGCGCGATCGGCAATTCAGTCGAACGCCAGCTCGCCGCGATCGCAACCGCCGCCGAAGATGCCGTCGCCGCCGCGCAGCGTGCCGCCAACCGGCTCGCCGACCAGATGCTGACCATCGCCGAGACCACCGCGCTCGTCGACACGCGGATCGAGGAAGCACGCGAGGAGCGCGAGAAAGCCGATACCGACAGCTTCGGGCGGCGTTCGTCGATCCTCGTCGAGGCGCTCAATTCGGCGTCGATCGATATCGCCAAAGCCTTTTCGGCGGACGTCGCCGACAGCGCCTGGGCCGCTTATCTGAAGGGCGACCGCGGCGTCTTCACGCGCCGCGCGGTCCGCCTGCTCGACGCGACCGAAGCGCGCGAGATCGCTCGCCTGCACGAGAATGACCCTGCCTTCCGCGATCAAGTCAACCGCTATATCCACGATTTCGAAAGCATGCTGCGCGGCGTGCTCGCCCAGCGCGACGGCGCGCCGATGGGGGTAACATTGCTGTCCTCCGACATGGGCAAGCTCTATGTCGCCCTTGCCCAGGCGATCGAGCGGCTACGCAGTTAATGGGTTCAGCGCGCCGGGTTGGCGTCAGTTGATCCGACGGGCCGCGACCGGTCGTGCACCCGGCGTCTTCAGCGAATAGCTGCCCAGCGCGCCGCGATCGAGCCGCACCTTGCTGCCGACCCGCGGCGTCGGACCAAAGGACCAGCTCTCCGTGGTCTGCCACCGCCCGCCTTCGGCCAAGTCGAGCGTCCACAGCCCATAGCGTTCGGCCCGGACAGCGACGATCGATGTTTCCAGCACATCATTCGCCACGTCCGAACCGGTTCGATCCCCGGCGCCGAACAGCTTGATCTTGGGCAGGCTGAATCCGAACAGCGAACGGCGCGTCTTTGCCATAGTCTCCTGGTCGACGATCACGATCTCGCCCTTCGCCTCATTGTCGATCAGCGTCCGCGCTTCCCGCTCGAGACAAGCCAGCCGTTCGCTATCGACGGCGATCGCCAGACACTGTGCAAATTTCTGCGCGAGTGCCTGATTATCAAGCGTTTTCGTTTCGGGATAAATCCCAATCGCCAACGCCGCGACTAACAAACCTGCCATAGCCATCGCGCGCGCCCTTCGTGACTGGTTGAAGATGTTACTGTGGCAATTTTGTAACGCAGGAAATGCATTTTTCTCACAAAATTACGAATCATGTTGTCATCATGATTGCAGATAATCAACCTTGGCGCTCTTGCGCATCGTGTCGAGCCCGAACGGCCGGTCGGTGAGCGTGGCGGGGCGCTTCGCAGGGGGAGCGATCCGAGCTTTTGGGGAGAAAGACGAATGTTGAAGACAATGCGTCGTGGCTTTTTCACCACGACATTGATGGCGAGTTCTTGCCTGTTCGCGGTGCCCGCGCTGGCGCAGACCGCACCCGCCGATCCGCAAAAGGCCCCCGATGGCGCCGAAGTGGCTGCTGGCAACGGCGAAGTCGTCGTCACCGGCACGCGCATTGCGCGGCCCGACCTTGAGCTCGCCAGCCCGGTCAATGTCATCAGCGCAGCCGAAATTGGTTTCCGCCAGCCCGGCACAGCTGAAGAATTGATCCGCGACCTGCCGGCGGTTCGCCCGTCGATCGGCCCCGGCGTCAACAACGGTTCGGACGGCTCGGCCACGATCGACCTGCGCGGCATCGGCACCAACCGCACGCTCGTGCTGCTCGATAACCGCCGCGTCGTGCCGTTCGGCCTCGACGGCCTGACCGACACCAACGTCATCCCGATCGCGCTCGTCGAGCGTGTCGACGTCGTGACCGGCGGCGCGTCGTCGGTCTATGGTGCAGACGCCGTTGCCGGTGTCGTCAACTTCATTACCAAGCGCAATTTCGCAGGGCTCGACCTGTCGGTCAATTATCGCGCCGTCGAACGCGGCGGCGCCGAGCGTTTCCGTGCCAATTTGCTGGTTGGTGCCAATTTCGATGACAACCGCGGCAATGTGGTGCTCGGCATCGACTATACCGACGCGTCGCCTCTGCTGCATACCCAGCGCCCGATCAGTGCGTTTCCGATCAGCTCGACCACCGGGCTGTTCCAGGGCGCGACGGCTGCGCAGGTGACGATCTTCGCCTCGCCGACCAACGCCCAGCTCGGGCTGCCGGCCAGCACCTTCGGCGCCGTCGTCAACCCGACTACCGGCCTGCTGCAGGCAGCCACGGCAAACGACACTTACAACACCAACAACGGCACCTATTTCCAGACGCCGCTCAATCGCATCAACGTCTATGCGGCGGGCCGTTACGAGATCAACGAGCATCTCGAATTCTATTCGACCGCCTTCTTCAACCGCAACGAAGTGCGGCTGCAGCTGGCGCCGTCGGGCACCTTCGGTAACACTTATCAGCTGGCGCTCAACAACCCCTTTCTGCCAGCTGGCATCCGCAACCAGATTTGCACCGCGCGCAATATCACCATGGCCAACTGCAACGCGGCCGCGGTCGTTCAGGGTGGTCCGGGGACAGCGGGCTATATCGAAACACCCGTGATCGCGCAGCGGCGCTTCACCGAATATGGTCCGCGCGGCAACCCGATCACCAGCCAGGTCTTCCAGATCCAGGCCGGTATCCGCGGCAAGATCACCGACACCATCAAATATGACTTCTCGGCACAATATGGTGAGACGACCCAGAATCAGGTTCGCCAGAACTGGGGATCGTTCAGCCGCGTGCAGCAAGCGCTGCGCGCCTATCGCGTCGTCGGCGGTGCCGCCAATGGCACCATCCGTTGCGCCGATACGACCAACAACTGCGTACCGCTGAACCTGTTCGGCCCCAATGGCAGCATCACCCAGGATCAGCTCGACTTCATCGATCTCGACGCGCTGATCAATCGCAAGACCCAGCTGGCGGTCTTCACTGGCAGCATTTCGGGTGACTTGTTCGGGCTGACCTCGCCGTTCGCTTCGCACCCGATCGCTTTCTCGGTCGGTGGCGAATATCGCGACCTCAGCGCTGCCAGCCAGCCTGACGCATCGTCGCAGATTCAGGGCGAAGTGCTCGGCACCGGCGCGCGTACGCCGCCTGACCGCGGTGCCTATACCGTCAGCGAAGGTTTCATCGAACTGGCGGTGCCGCTCGTCGAGGACAAGCCGTTCTTCTACAAGTTGTCGCTCGAAGGCGGCATCCGCTTCTCCGACTATTCGACCACCGGCGCCAGCACCACCTGGAAGGTCGGCGGCACTTATGAGCCGTTCGCCGGCTTCAAGTTCCGCGGCACCTATCAGCGGGCGGTGCGCTCGCCGAACATTCAGGAACTGTTCCAGTCGGCAGTGCAGGGGCTGGGCAACCTGACGGTCGATCCGTGCCAAGGGACGGGCCTGTCGGCCGGCCTCGCCGCGCTGTGCGTTGCCACTGGCGCACCGCAGGCGACGATCGGCCAGATTCCGGCGCCGACCTCGGGCCAGATCAACGTCACCACGGCGGGCAACAATACGCTCAACGTCGAACGGGCAACCACATTTACTGTTGGCGGCGTCTTCACGCCGCGCTTCGTCAAGGGTCTGTCGGTCACGATCGACTATTTCAACATCCGGGTGAACAATGCGATCACGCAGCCGGCACAGGCCGACATCCTGAACGGTTGCTATTCGGCCGCCCTCAACCCGACCTTCGCCAACAACGCATTCTGCCAGCTGATCCGGCGCAATCCGCTCACCGGCAGCTTGAACGGTGCGGGCGAAACGCCGGGCGTGATCCTCAGCTTCTCGAACCTTGGTGTCATCCAGACCGCGGGCATCGACTTCACCCTGTCGCAGCGCTTCGATCTCGACGACTTCGGCCTGAAGAATGGCGGCACGCTGACGCTGGGCTTCAACGGGACGCTGCTGGATTATTACAACTTCCAGGCGACGCCGAATGCCATCAACCGCGATTGCACGGGCTATTACAGCGCCAACGGCTGCACCAACCCGCGTGCGAAGTTCCGGTCCAACACCCGCCTGACCTACAGCCGCGAATGGTTCGACATCTCGCTGCTGTGGACCCGCGTCAGCGCAGTGGAGCTGGAGCCGTTCCTTGCGACCGCGATCCAGCCGGTATCGACGCCGCAGCCCGGCGGCCCGAACCCGACGACGGTGCTGCCGGCTTTCCGGCAGATCGACGCCTATGACCTGTTCGACCTGTCGCTGCGGGTGATGCCGCTCAAGAACCTCGAACTGACGATGACGATCGACAATCTGCTCGACCGTCAGCCGCCTAACGTCGGTAGCGGCGTCGGCGGGACCGCGTTCAACAGCGGCAACACTTTCCCGACGATCTATGATCCGATCGGGCGTGCCTTCACCATGGGCGCGCGCATAAAGTTCTAAGCCCCTGCCGGGCGGCGGCAGTTCGCTGCCGTCGCCCGTCTTTTTTTGCCTGCAGCTACCTGACTTTCGCGGCGATCAGCCGAACACCCCGGGCGCTGCCATGCCCCCCATCCGCGCACAGATTGCGTGGAATTCGGCGATCGTTTCGTCGATGATCGCCTTGACCGGCTTCACGTCGTCGATCAGGCCCGATGTCTGGCCCGCGAGCCCGACGGCCGCTTCCATATCTCCACCAAAATACAGCTCCTGCAGCCGCGCAAAGGTGTCGGCGGGCATCAACCCAGCTTCGTGGATCGCCGCCGTCCGCTCGGTCTTCAAAGCGCGGATGCACGGCGTCGATTTCTGGTTGAGCACATAAGTGCCGGTTTCCTTGGCATCGATAATCGCCTGTTTGTAATTGTGATGCACCGGGCTTTCGGCCGACGAGACGAAGCGCGTGCCCATCTGCACGGCCTCTGCCCCCAGCGCGAAAGCGGCGGCCATGCCCTTGCCGTCGCAGATGCCGCCCGCCGCCACCAGCGGCACATCGGGCACGCGCCGGATCGCCTGCAGGAGGACAAGCGTCGACACTTCCTCCGGATTCTTGAAGCCGCCGCCCTCGGCGCCTTCGACCACCAGCCCGTCGATTCCCGCCGCGACGCATTTCAGCGCCGCGTCGACCGTCGGCACCGCGTGATAGACGGTGATCCCCGCCTCCTTCAGCGGCGCGATGAACTTGGCCGGGCTGCCCGCCGATGTGGTGACGAACTTCACGCCCGAACCGCAGATGAAATGCAGCATCGCATCATCCTTCAGGAAGCGGATCGGAAGGTTCACCCCGAACGGCGCGCTGGTCAGGTCCTTCATCTTCACGATTTCGGCCTGGCACGCCTCGGTTTCGCCCGAGGAGGTTTCGATGATGCCGAGCCCGCCCGCGTTGCACACCGCAGACGCCAGCGCCGAGCGCGCGATCCAGCCCATCGGCGCCTGAATGATCGGATAGCGTGCGCCACTGTGCGCCAGAAAACGGTTCATGCTTGGCCTCCCCTGTTGGTCTTTGACGCCCAGTCTCGCGGGTGGCGCGCGCTTGTCAAAGCGAAATGCGGACGACCGGAATCGAAAGGGCGGCGTGCCGGGTTCCCCCGACACGCCGCCCCGTCATCGCTTTACCCGATCGTCGATCAGCGCAGATCGAAGCGATCGAGGTTCATCACCTTCGTCCAAGCTGCCGCGAAGTCGTGCACGAACTTCGCTTCGCCATCGGCGCAGCCATAGACTTCAGCGACCGCGCGCAGCACCGAATTCGATCCGAACACCAGATCGGCGCGGGTGCCGGTCCATTTGCGCGCGCCGGTCGTGCGGTCGTGACCTTCGAACTCCTCGTCGTCGCCGCCGACTGGCTTCCACTCGGTGCCGATGTCGAGCAGGTTGACGAAATAGTCGTTCGACAGCGTGCCGACGCGATCGGTGAGCACGCCATGCGTCGAGCCCCCGGCATTGGCGCCGAGCACGCGCAGGCCACCCACCAGCACCGTCATCTCGGGCGCGGTCAGGGTCAGCAACTGCGCACGGTCGACGAGCAACGCCTCCAGCGACAGCGGATGATCGTCGCGCGCCCAGTTGCGGAAGCCATCGGCGATCGGCTCGAGCGGCGCGAAGCTGTGCGCGTCGGTCTGGTCCTGGCTCGCGTCGGTACGGCCCGGCGTGAACGGCACGGTCATGTCATACCCAGCCTTCTTCGCCGCATCCTCGACCGCTGCCGTGCCGCCGAGCACGATCAGGTCGGCGATCGACACTTTCTTGCCACCTGCAGCCGAACCGTCGAACTCGGTCTTGATGGCCTCGAACACCGGCAGCACCTGCGCCAGTTCGGCGGGGTCGTTGACCGCCCAGTCCTTCTGCGGCGCGAGCCGGATCCGCGCGCCATTGGCGCCACCGCGCATGTCGCTGCCGCGGAAGGTCGAGGCCGAAGCCCAGGCCGTCCGCACCAGCTGCGCACCGGTCAGCCCCGATCCGAGCAGCTTCGCCTTCAGCGCCGCAACATCGGCATCATCGACCAGCGGATGGTCGACTTCGGGCACCGGATCCTGCCAGATCAGCACTTCCTGCGGCACCAGCTTGCCGAGGTAACGCGGGCGCGGCCCCATGTCGCGGTGAGTCAGCTTGAACCACGCGCGCGCAAAAGCGTCGGCAAACTGATCGGGATTGGCATGGAAACGCTTCGAGATTTCCAGATACGCAGGGTCCATCTTCAGCGCCATGTCGGCGGTCGTCATCATCGGTGCGTGACGGCGCGACGGATCATGCGCGTCGGGCACGATACCCTGCGCTTCGGGGTTCTTCGGCGTCCACTGTTGAGCACCGGCAGGGCTCCGCGTCAGCTCCCACTCATTGTTCAAAAGCGTGTCGAAATAGCTGTTATCCCAGCTGATCGGCGTCGGCGTCCAGGCGCCTTCGATGCCGCTGGTGATGGTATTGACACCGACGCCGCTGCCCATCGTGTTGCGCCAGCCAAGCCCCATCAGCTCGATCGACGCGCCTTCGGGCTCGGGACCGACGAACTGGCCGGGATCACCCGCGCCATGCGCCTTGCCAAAGGTATGGCCGCCCGCGACCAGCGCGACCGTCTCTTCGTCGTTCATCGCCATGCGCGCGAAGGTCTCACGGATGTCGCGGCCCGAGCCGATCGGATCAGGCGTGCCGTTCGGCCCTTCGGGATTGACGTAAATGAGACCCATCTGGACGGCGCCGAGCGGGTTGGCGAGCTCGCGGTCACCCGAATAACGCTGGTCATCGAGCCACTTGCCCTCGGGCCCCCAGTAGATGTCCTCTTCGGGTTCCCAAACATCGGCGCGGCCACCGGCAAAACCAAAGGTCTTGAAGCCCATGGATTCGAGCGCGACGTTGCCGGCGAGGATCATCAGATCGGCCCAGCTCAGCTTGCGGCCATATTTCTGCTTGATCGGCCACAGCAGGCGGCGTGCCTTGTCGAGATTGCCGTTATCCGGCCAGCTGTTGAGCGGTGCGAAGCGCTGCGTGCCCGACCCTGCCCCGCCACGCCCGTCGGCGATGCGATAGGTGCCGGCGCTATGCCACGCCATGCGAATGAAGAAGGGGCCGTAATGGCCATAATCGGCCGGCCACCAAGGCTGCGAATCGGTCATCAGCGCATGCAGGTCGGCGACGACCGCATCGAGATCGAGCGTCTTGAATTCCTCGGCATAGTTGAATTCGGTACCCATCGGGTCCGATTTCGATGAATGCTGGTGCAGCATGCCGAGGTGGAGCTGGTTGGGCCACCAATCGCGGTTCGACATTCCCCAGATCTTGGCGCGGTCGTGGCGGTCGTGCGGCACGGGGCACGTGGTTTCGGCGTCCATCGTCTCTCCAATCATGGTTGGGGCTGGCGACGCGACTCACGCTGCAGCCCTGAAGCAACCATAGGCCGAGCCGATCGCAGCGCGAAACGATCGCTTCTGATGTCTGTGATCGAATTTACTTGTTTGGTGCGCAGGCTCAGCCGCCGCGCTCACTCGACCGGCTTGGTCCCACCAAAGAAGTCGATCGTCTCGGCCGTCACCCACCCATAGTGCGCGTTGAGCAGGAACAGGCCGAACAGCACGCTGGCAACGATCGTAATCCGCATCACCGTGCGCCACGGGCGGAACTCGGCGGGCGCGCTTTCGGCCTGCCCCGGCACCTTGGCGACGCCCGCTTCATCAGCGGTGCGCACGCCGAAAGGCAGCACGAGGAAGATCGAGAACGCCCAGAACAGCGCGTAGATCGCGAGCAGCGACGTCAGTTGCATCGGCTCAGCCCTCGATCAGCAGCACATCGACGACTGGCTTCTTGCCCGTCCACCGCGCGGCGACCCGGCGTACGGCGAGCCGGATATTCTCGCGCAGCTTCTCGCGGTCGCGACCACCCTCGCCCGCGGCCTTTGCCGCCGCGTCGATCGCTTCGTCGAGGAACGGATCGCGGTCTTCCTCGACCGGAATACCCTGGATACGGATTTGCGGCTCGCCGACCAGCTTGCCGCGCATAAGGGCGACCGCGACCGACATCTGGCCATTGATCGCCAGCTTGCGGCGCTCGTTGATCGTCGCACCATCGGCAGGCAGGATGACATCGCCGTCGAGCACCAGCCGACCGACCGGCGCATTGCCGATCTTGGCGGGCGTCCCCGGCGCGAGGCGGATGATGTCACCGTCGGTCTGCACCACCGCGCCCGGGATCCCCTGCGACAGGCCAAAGCGCGCCTGTTCCATCAAGTGGCGCATTTCGCCGTGCACCGGCACCAGAATCTGCGGCCGCACCCAGCCATACATCGTCGCCAGTTCTGGACGCCCCGGATGACCCGACACATGGACATGCGCCTGACGGTCGGTGACCATCAGCACGCCCTTGGCGGCAAGCTGGTTCATGATCCGGCCAATCGCGACTTCGTTGCCGGGGATCTGCTTCGACGAAAAGATCACCGTGTCGCCCTCGCCCAGGCTGATCTGGTGATTGCCACTGGCGATCCGGCCGAGCGCGGCGCGCTCCTCGCCCTGACCGCCAGTGGCGATGATCAGCACTTCGTCGGCGGGCAGCCGCATCGCGTCGTCGAAATCGACGACGGCCGGGAAATCCTTCAGATAGCCGGTCGCGCGCGCGACCTTCAGGATGCGATCGAGCGACCGCCCCGCGACGCAGAGCGTCCGCCCGGTATCGTTCGCGACATCGGCAAGCGTCTTCAGCCGCGCCGCATTCGACGCGAAGGTGGTGACGAGCACTCGCCCCTTCGCGGCCGCGACGACATTGCGCAGCCCTTCACGCACGCTCGCCTCCGAGCCCGAGGGCTCGGGATTGAACACATTGGTCGAATCGCACACCAACGCGAGCACGCCCTGGTCGCCGATCGCCTTGATCACTTCGGGGTCGGCAGGGCTGCCGATCACCGGCGTCTCGTCGAGCTTCCAGTCGCCGGTGTGGAACACGCGGCCATAGGGCGTTTCGATCAGCAGCGCGCTGCCTTCGGGAATCGAATGCGCGACCGGCACGAAGCGCAGCCCGAACGGCCCAAGCGCGAATGCCTCGCCCGGCTCGATCACGTTCAGGTCGATCCGCGCGGCATTGCCTTCTTCCTCGAGCTTGCCCGCGATCAGCCCCGCTGTGAACGGCGAGGCGAACAGCGGCACACCGAGATCCTCGGCGAGGTAGGGCAGCGCGCCGATATGGTCCTCATGCCCATGCGTCAGCACGATGCCGAGCAGGTCGTCACCACGCTCCTCGATAAAGGCGAGGTCGGGCAAAATCAGGTCGATGCCCGGATAGGCCGGATCGGCAAAGGTAATGCCGCAATCGACCATGATCCACTTGCCCTGGCAGCCATAGAGATTGACGTTCATGCCAATCTCGCCCGAGCCGCCGAGGGCGACGAAAATCAGTTCATTTCCTGGAGTCACTTAAGTCTTTGTCTTTCGTTTTGAAGCCGCCGCGAGATAGCGGGGGCAATGCGCGATGAAGGTGCGCGACCCTTGAATTTTGCGGCGCCGGCGCGCGCCTAGCGATTCATATGGGCGCGACTCCACATCATCGCCAGCCCCTGAATGGTCAGGTCGGGTTCGATCACGTCGAACACATCGGTGTGCTTTTCGAACAGCACCGCCAGCCCGCCGGTCGCGATCACCTTGGCTGGGCGGCCGATTTCGGCCTTCAACCGCGCGACCAGCCCCTCGATCATGCCGATATAGCCCCAATAAATGCCGATGTGCATCTGGCTGACCGTATCGCGGCCGATGACGCTGGTATCGGCGGGCGCTTCGATCGCGATGCGCGGCAGCTTGGCGGCCGCCGTTACCAGTGCGTCGAGCGACAGGTTGATCCCCGGCGCGATGATCCCGCCCTTATAGGCGCCATTGAAGTCGATGACTTCGAACTTGGTCGCGGTGCCGAAATCGACGACGATCAGGTCGCCTTCGTGGAGGGCATGGGCCGCAACGATATTCACGGCACGGTCGGCGCCCAAGGAGCTTGGCTCCTTGACGTCGATTTCGAAGCCCCAGGCGACCGGCGGCTGCCCCGCGATCAGCGCGGTGGTGCCGAAATACTTCTCGCTCAGCACTTGCAGGTTATGCGTCGCGCGCGGGACGACGGTCGCGATGATCACATCGGTCACCGCCTGACGATCGATCCCCTCGAGCTGCATCAGCTGATTGAGCCAGACCGCATATTCGTCCGCCGTGCGCCGCGCGTCGGTCGCGATCCGCCAGCGCGTGCGGATGCGGCCTTCGTCGATCACCGCGAAGACGACATTGGTATTGCCGACATCGATCGCGAGCAGCATTGCGCCTTTTCCCCTGTTACACCGTCATTGCGAGCGTAGCGAAGCAATCCATAGCGGCGGACTGGATTGCTTCGCCGCGCTCGCAATGACGATTCCACCTAAACGAACGCCAGACCTAAATCAGAAAAACATCGGCCGCGTGAATGGCACGGACGCTGCCGTCCGCCAAGCGCAGGATCAGCGCGCCGTCATGATCGAGCCGTTCGAACAGCCCCTCGATCCGGTCGCGATCGGGCAGGCTGGCGGCAAGCGCGGTGCCGGGCGGATGCGCGCGCGCGAGCCAGCGCTCGCGGACCGGCGCCAGCCCCTCGCCCCGCCAGCGCGCGAGCCATGCCGCGAAGCCATCGGCCAACACCTCGGCAAAGGCAGCGGGATCTGGTGCCGCGCCGTGCGCGGCGAGGCTCGTCACAGGACGGTCGAGGTCGTGTGGGTGATACGCAAGGTTGACGCCGATGCCGACGACGACGGCGTCGCCTGCGCGTTCGAGCAGAATGCCCGCCAGCTTGGCGCCGCCGAGCAACAGGTCATTGGGCCATTTGATCGCCAGCGCGGCGTCGGGCACCAGCGTCCGCACCGCTTCCTCGAGCGCCACTGCCGCCACCAGCGCGAGCGTCGCAGGTGCCGGATCGCTCCCGCGCAGCCGCACCAGCGTCGAGCCATAGAAATTGCCCGGCGGGGATTGCCACACGCGACCCTGCCGCCCGCGTCCGCCGGTCTGCTGCTCAGCGCGCAGCCAGAACCCCTCGCCCTGCCCGGTCGCGGCCAGCGCGATCAGGTCGGCGTTGGTCGATGCAGTCGTGGCAATGGTCCGGATCGTCGCCGTCAGAACAACGCCTTTGCCGCCGCCGCGCTCCACAGCCCGAGCGCAGGGATCAGGAAATAGCCGAGCGGCGACAGGAACGCCGTCGATGCAACGATCAGCCCGCCTTCGACCGGGTCACGGACCGGCGCAAAGGCAGCAGCAGGCTCGTCGAAATACATCGTCTTGACGATGCGGAGGTAATAATAGGCACCCACCGCCGACAGCGCGATGCCGATCGCTGCATAGACGAACAGCCCCGCCTGCACCGCCGCCCAGAACACCACGAACTTGGCGTAGAAGCCGAACAGCGGCGGAATTCCGGCCAGCGAGAACATCATCACCGCGAGCGCGAAGGCAAGGCCGGGGCGCGTCCGCGACATGCCCGAGAGACTTGCGATGCTCTCGATCGACTGACCCTCATGGTCCTTCATCTGCAGCACGATCAGGAAGCTGCCGAGCGTCATGACGACATAAATCGCCATGTAGATCAGCACCGCCGACACGCCCTGCGGCGTACCCGCCGCAAGCCCCACCAGCGCAAAACCGACGTTGTTGATCGAGCTGTACGCCAGCAGCCGCTTGATATTGCCTTGCCCGATCGCGCCCGCCGCGCCGAGCACGATCGACGCGAGCGACGCGAACACGACGATCTGGCGCCACTCGAACGTCGCCGGCCCCATCGCTTCGACCGCGACCCGCACCGCGAGCAGCATCGCCGCCACCTTGGGCGCCGAGCCGAAGAAGGCAGTGACCGGCGTCGGCGCGCCTTCGTAAACGTCGGGGGTCCACATATGGAACGGCACCGCGCTCATCTTGAACGCGAGCCCGGCGAACACGAACACCAGCCCGAACAACAGCCCCTTCGAATGCGCGCCGGTATAGGCGGTTGCGATCGCATCGAAGCCCGTCGTGCCGCTGAAGCCGTAAACGAGGCTGATGCCGTAGAGCAGGATCCCGCTCGCCAACGCCCCCAGCACGAAATATTTGAGACCCGCCTCCGCCGAGCGCAGGTCGCGGCGCATCATGCTCGCGAGCACGTAAGCGGCAAGGCTCTGCAGTTCGAGCCCGACATAAAGCGTCAGCAGGTCGCCCGCCGACACCATCATCCCCATGCCGACGGCGGAAAACAGGATCAGCACCGGATATTCGGGCCGCATCGCGTCGCCGGTGGTACGCTCGAAGAAGCCCGGCGCCATCACGATCGCCACTGCTGCCGCGCCGAAGATCAGCACCTTGGCAAAATTGGCAAACGCATCGGCCTTGTAGAGCCCGCCGAAGGCGTCACCGACCGCCGAGGCCGGGCCGAACAGCGCAATGATCGCGCCAACAAGCACCGCGACCGCAGTCCAGCCGATCGCGCGGGCGCTGCCGCCGCAGGCTGCGGCCATCATCAGGATCAGCCCGCCGATCGACAGCAGGATTTCGGGCAGCGTGGTCAGCAGGTTCTGGTGCATGTCCATCTCAATGCGCCTCCGCATGCGCGGTTGCGGCGACCGGCGGCGTGCCCGGTGTCGGCTGCGAGTCGCCCACCGGCTGCGCGCGCGCAACCCTGGCGACCAGCGTCTTCGCATCGCCGCGCATCGGCGCAAGGAAGCTTTCGGGATAGACACCCATCCACAGCACCGCGAGACCGATCGGCAGCAGCAGTGCGACTTCGCGCATCGACAGGTCGGGCATCACGCGGACATCGTCATGGACGATCTCGCCGAACGCGATCCGGCGGTAGAGATAGAGCATGTAGGCAGCGCCAAGGATGATGCCGGTCGTGCAGAGGAAAGTCGCGACGGTCGACACCTGATAGGTGCCAGCAAGGCTCAGGAACTCGCCGACAAAGCCGCTCGTCCCCGGCAAGCCGATCGACGCCATCGTGAACAGCAGGAAGAAGATCGCATAGCGCGGCATGTTGATCGCAAGGCCACCATAGCGGCTGATCTCACGGGTATGCAGCCGGTCGTAGATAATGCCGACGCACAGGAACAGCGCGCCCGACACGAGCCCGTGGCTCAGCATCACGATCATCGCGCCTTCGATGCCCTGCTGGTTGAAGGCGAACAGCCCGATCGTCACGATCGCCATATGCGCGACCGACGAATAGGCGATCAGCTTCTTCATGTCCGACTGCACCAACGCCACCAGCGACGTGTAGATCACCGCAACCGCCGACAGCGCGAGGATCAGCCAGGTCAGACTCGCCGAGGCTTCGGGGAACATCGGCACCGAGAAGCGCAGGAAGCCATAGCCGCCGAGCTTGAGCAGCACGCCCGCCAGAATCACTGACCCCGCCGTCGGCGCCTGCACGTGCGCATCGGGCAGCCAGGTATGCACTGGCCACATCGGCATCTTGACCGCGAACGACGCGAAGAACGCCAGCCACAGCCAGGTCTGCGCCCCGCGCGGGAAGTTGTAATTCAGCAAGGTCGGGATGTCCGACGTGCCCGACTGCTGCACCATGTACAGCATCGCGATCAGCATCAGCAGCGAGCCGAGCAGCGTGTATAGAAAGAACTTATAGCTCGCATAGACGCGGTTCGCCCCGCCCCAGATGCCGATGATCAGGAACATCGGGATCAGCCCGCCTTCGAAGAAGACGTAGAATAGGAACAGGTCCTGCGCTGCGAACGTGCCGATCATCAGCACTTCGGTGAACAGGAACGCCGCCATATATTCGGGCACGCGACTGGTGACCGATTCCCAGCTCGCGCCGATGCAGATCGGCATCAGGAACACGCTGAGCATGATCAGCATCAGCGCAAAGCCGTCGATGCCAAGCGACCAGCCGAAGGGTCCGAAGATCGCCGCCGCGCGCTCGACGAACTGCCACTGCGGCCCGCCGATGTCGAAGTTGGCCCACATCACGACGCCGAGCACGAAATCGACGAGCGTCGCGGCAAGCGCCAGCCAGCGCGCACCGTTCGCGCTCAGGAACAGGCAGCCGATTGCCGCCGCAGCGGGCACGGCGAGCATGATCGAGAGGATCGGAAGATTGTCCATGGTCCCCGCTCAGCTCGCAATCGCCCAAGTGACCACGGCGGTGAGCCCGATCAGCATGACGAAGGCATAGGTATAGATGTAACCGCTCTGGAGCGTCGCCGCCGCGCGGCTGCCCGAGGCGACGATCGCGGCGGCGCCGTTCGGCCCGAAGCGATCGATCGTCGCTTCGTCGCCGGCGTGCCAGAACAACCGCCCGAACGCGAAGGCAGGCTTGACGAACAGCAAGTCGTACAGCTCGTCGAAATACCATTTCTTGAGCAGCCAGTCGTGCAGCCACGGCACCGCACGCGACACGGCACCCGGCAGGCCAGGCTGCGCGACATAAGCGAAATACGCCCCGCCCAGCCCGAGCAGCATGACGATGCCGGTCGACAGCTTGACCATCAGCGGCACTTCATGCGCTTCGTGCGCGAGGTGCTCGCTGTAAGCGATCGCACCGCGCCAGAATTCCTCGCCTGAGGCAGGCTCGATGAAGAAGCCGTGGAAGGCAAACCCGGCCGCCACCGCGCCGACCGACAACAGGATCAGCGGCAGCAGCATCGACAGCGGGGATTCGTGCGGGTGATAGCCGCCATCGCCAGTCGCGGCGGGGTGATGACCATGGTCATGCCCATGATCGTCATGCCCATGATCATCACGCTTGTGATCGTCATGGCCATGCGCGTGGAGCGCATGCTGGATATGCTCGGAACCCGCCCAGCGCGGCGCGCCCCAGAAGGTCAGGAACATCAGCCGCCACGAATAGAAGCTCGTCAGCAGCGCGACGATGATGCCGGTGATCGACGCGCCCTGCTGCCCCGCTGCCCAGGCGCTTTCGATGATCGCGTCCTTCGAATGGAAGCCCGCAAAGCCGATCGCCAACTCGTTGCCGAACACCGCCGGAATACCGACACCGGTGATCGCCAGCGTGCCCATCATCATCGCCCAGAAGGTTACGGGGATCGATTTCCGCAGGCCGCCGTAGAAGCGCATATCCTGCTCGTGATGCATCGCGTGGATCACCGAGCCGGCGCCGAGGAACAGCAGTGCCTTGAAGAAGGCGTGGGTGAACAGGTGGAACATCGCCGCGCCATAAGCGCCGCAGCCCGCCGCGAAAAACATGTAGCCGAGCTGCGAACAGGTCGAATAGGCGATCACGCGCTTGATGTCGGTCTGAACGAGGCCGACCGTCGCCGCGAAGAAACAGGTCGCCGCGCCCACCGTCATCACCACGGTCAGCGCGAACGGCGAGGTTTCGAACATCGGCGACAAGCGGCACACCATGAACACGCCCGCCGTCACCATCGTCGCGGCGTGGATCAGTGCGGAGACGGGCGTCGGCCCTTCCATCGCGTCGGGCAACCAAGTGTGGAGGCCGAGCTGCGCCGACTTGCCCATCGCGCCGACGAACAGCAGCAGGCATAGCACCGTCATCGTATCGGCGCGGAACCACAGGAAGCCGATCGTCGACCCCGCCATTCCCGGCGCGAGCCGCAGGATCTCGTCGATCTGGACGGTGTTGAACACCAGATAAGTGCCGAAAATCCCGAGCATGAAGCCCAGATCGCCGACCCGGTTGACCACAAACGCCTTGATCGCGGCAGCATTGGCGCTCGGCTTTTTGAACCAGAAGCCGATCAGCAGATAGCTCGCCAGCCCCACGCCTTCCCAGCCAAAAAACATCTGGACGATGTTGTCGGCGGTCACCAGCATCAGCATCGCGAAAGTGAACAGCGAGAGATAGGCGAAGAAGCGCGGCTGGTCCGGGTCCTCGTCCATATAGCCCCAGCTATAAAGGTGCACGAGCGCGGATACCGAGGTGATGACGACAAGCATCACTGCGGTCAGCGCATCAACCCGCAGCGACCAGGCGATCTCGAGGCTGCCCGAGCGGATCCAGTCGAACACCGGGGTCACGGTCTTGACCGCATCGCCGCCGAGGAAGCTGATGAAGATCGGCCAGCTCAGCGCGCACGACACGAACAAGGCGCCGGTGGTGATGACCTTGGCCGGCACATTACCGATCGCGCGATTGCCCAGCCCCGCGACGATCGCGGCGAGCAGCGGCAGGAAAACGATGAGAAGGATCGACGTCCCCACGACTTAACCCTTCATCCGGTTGACGTCGTCGACCGCGATCGTGCCGCGGCCACGGAAATAGATGACAAGGATCGCGAGCCCGATCGCCGCTTCGCCCGCCGCCACCGTCAGCACGAACATCGCGAAAATCTGGCCGACGAGATCGCCGAGATAGGCGCTGAACGCGACGAAATTGATGTTCACTGCCAGCAGGATCAGCTCGATCGCCATCAGGATGACGATGATGTTCTTGCGGTTGAGGAAGATGCCGAGCACCCCCATGGTGAACAGGATCGCCGCGACGACGAGATAATGGAACAGCCCGATCACAGCTCGACTCCCTCGCCGACCGGCACCTGGACGTTGCGGGTCGCTTCCTCGGGCCGGCGTGCATTCTGGCGCGCGATGTTCTGCGGCTTCACGCCGGAGCGGCGGCGATGCGTCAGCACGATCGCGCCGATCATCGCGACCAGCAGCACCAGCCCCGCGGCTTCAAAAATATAGAGGTAGCGCGAATAAAGCAGCTCGCCGATCGCCTCGATATTGGGCTTGGCCGTGATCGGCGCGACGCGGCGCCCCAGCGCGATCGGCCCGACCGACCACGCCTGCACCGTCACCACCAGTTCGGCAGCGAGCGCGACTGCGAGCGTCAGCCCCGGCCAGATGTAGCGCGACACGCCCGCGCGCAGCTCGGCAAAGTCGATGTCGAGCATCATCACCACGAACAGGAACAGCACCGACACCGCGCCGACGTAAACGATCACCAGCAGCATCGCGATGAACTCGGCGCCGACCAGCACCATCAGCCCGGCGGCGTTGAAGAAGGCGAAAATCAGCCACAGCACCGAATGCACCGGGTTACGCGACGCAATCGTCATCGCGCCCGAGGTGAGCACCAGTGCTGCGAAGAGGTAGAAGGCGAAAACCTGAATCACGATATCTGGAGGCCCCTCAGGATCGGCTGGCGCTTAACGGTAAGGTGCATCGGCGGCAAGGTTCGCGGCGATCGCGCGTTCCCAGCGATCGCCGTTATCGAGCAGTTTCGCCTTGTCGTAGATCAGCTCCTCGCGCGTTTCGGTCGAAAACTCGAAATTCGGCCCCTCGACGATCGCATCGACCGGGCAGGCTTCGGCGCAAAAGCCGCAGTAAATGCACTTGGTCATGTCGATGTCGTAGCGGGTGGTGCGGCGCGAGCCGTCGGCGCGCGGCTCGGCCTCGATCGTGATCGCCTGCGCGGGGCAGATCGCCTCGCACAGCTTGCACGCGATGCAGCGCTCCTCGCCGTTCGGATAGCGGCGGAGCGCATGCTCGCCGCGGAAACGGGGCGAGATCGGGTTTTTCTCATAAGGATAGTTGATCGTCGCCTTGGCCTTGAAGAAATAGGACAAGGTCTTGGCGTGCGCCTTCAGAAATTCCCACAGGGTGAAGGCTTTGATGGTTTGAGCAAGGCTCATGCGGGAACTCCGACACGGACGAGCATCAAATAGCCCGACACCAGGAAAACGAAGCCAAGGCTCAGCGGCAGAAACACCTTCCACCCCAGCCGCATCAGCTGGTCATAGCGATAGCGTGGCACCGTCGCCTTCACCCAGCTGAACAGGAAGAAGAAGAACAGCATCTTGGCGAACAGCCAGATCAGCCCCGGCACGAAATAGAGCGGCGCCCAGTCGACCGGCGGCAGATAGCCGCCCCAGAACAAGGTCGCGTTGAGCGTGCACATCAGGATGACGTTGGCATATTCGCCGAGCCAGTAGAGCGCGAACGACATGCTCGAATATTCGGTCTGATAGCCCGCGACGAGTTCGCTCTCGGCCTCGGTCAGGTCGAACGGCGCGCGCTGCGTTTCCGCCAGCGACGAAATGAAGAACACCACCGCCATCGGGAACAGCAGCGGGTTGAAGCCGAAGCCGTTGACGACGCCGAAGATCGCGCCCTTCTGCGCCTCGACAATGCCCGCCAGATTGAAGGTCCCTGCCCACAGCACGATCGAGATCAGCACGAAACCGATCGCGACTTCGTAGGACACCATCTGCGCCGCCGCGCGGATCGCCGAGAAGAACGGGTATTTCGAATTCGACGACCAGCCCGCGAGGATGATCCCATACACCCCGAGCGAACTCGCCGCGAGCACATAGAGCAGCCCGACATTGATGTTCGCCAGAATCAGATCGGCCTGAAACGGCACCACCGCCCACACGATCAGCGCGACGGTGAAGGTCACGATCGGCGCGAGCAGGAACAGCCCCTTGTTGGCGCCCGACGGAATGATCGTTTCCTGCAGGAACACCTTGATGCCGTCGGCGAACGACTGGAGGATGCCGATCGGCCCGACGACGTTCGGCCCGCGCCGGAGCGCCATCGCCGCCCAGATCTTGCGGTCGGCATAGATGATCAGCGCGACCATCAGCATCACCGGGAAAGCGATGAGCAGGATGTCGATCAGCGTCGCGGTAAACCACGCCGCTTCGAACGGCATGCCGAGATAGGTGAACCAGCTGGTCATTCCGCCGCCTCCGCAAAATCCTGCCCGTGGATCAGCTCGGCCGAGCAGCGCTGCATCGTCGGCGAGGCGCGGCAGATCGCATTGGTGAGGTAGAAATCCTTGATCGGATAGCCCGCGATTACCCCTTCCGCCTTGGCGTCAAGCGCAGGCGGGTTCCACTCGAAACGCGCCAGCCCCAGCGACCCGAGCGCAGGAACATCCGCCGCCATCGCCGCGCGCAACTGGTCGAGCGTGTCAAACGGCAGCGCGTGGCCCAACCGCTCGCTGAGCGCCCGGAAAATCGTCCAGTCCTCGCGCGCATCGCCAGGCGGGAACACCGCGCGCTCGCCGCGCTGGACCCGGCCTTCGAGATTGACCCAGGTCCCTGACTTCTCGGCGTAGCTCGCGCCCGGCAGCACCACATCGGCCGCCGCCGCACCCCGATCGCCATGATGGCCGACATAGACCTTGAAGCTGCCCGCGAACGCCGCAAAATCGACTTCATCGGCGCCGAGGAAAAACACGAGGCTCGGCTTGGCGGCAACCACATCGGCGATCCCGCCGGCCTGCGCATAGCCGAGCATCAGCCCACCCATCCGCGCTGCTGCCATATGCACCGTGTTGAAGCCGTTCCAGCCTTCGCGAACGAGGTTGAACTGCGACGCAAAGGCAAGCGCCCCGCCCAGCCCGTTCTTCAGTGCCGCGCCGCCGACGATCACCATCGGTCGCTCGGCCTTGCCGAACAGCTCGGTCACTGCCTCGGGCAGGCTCCCCAGCACGCCCAGATCATCGCCGAGCCACTCGACCTTGTAGGTCAGATCGACCTCGGGCCCGATCGCGAACACCTTCGCGCCGCGCTTGATCGCCTTCCGCACCCGCGTGTTCACCAGCGGCGCTTCCCAGCGCAAATTGGTGCCGACCAGCAGGATCGCATCGGCGCGCTCGGTGCCCGCGATCGTCGTGTTGAAGTTGAGCGCGGCCAGCGACGCGATGTCGTAATCCATCCCCGTCTGCCGCCCTTCGAGCAAGCTCGACCCGGCTTGCGCGAGCAATGACTTGGCCGCGAACATCGTCTCGCAATCGACCAGATCGCCCGCGATCGCTGCGACCGACGACCCCGCCCCCACTGCCGCAATCGCCGCGAACGCCTCGTCCCACGTCGCTTCGACCAACTTGCCCGCCCGCCGCACGAACGGCCGGTCGAGCCGCTTGCGCACCAGGCCATCGACCGCGTGGCGCGTCTTGTCGCTCGCCCATTCCTCGTTCACGTCTTCGTTGATGCGCGGCAGGCAGCGCAGCACCTGCCGCCCGCGCGAATCGAGCCGGATGTTGGTGCCGACCGCGTCCATCACGTCGATCGTCAGCGTCTTCTTCAGCTCCCACGGCCGCGCTTCGAACGCATAGGGCTTCGACGTCAGCGCGCCGACCGGGCAGAGATCGACGACATTACCGCTCAGTTCGCTGGTCACCGCATGTTCGAGATAGCTGGTGATCTGCATGCTCTCGCCGCGCCCGATCGCGCCGATTTCCTCGACGCCGGCGACTTCTTCGGCAAAGCGGACGCAGCGCGTGCATTGAATGCAGCGCGTCATCACCGTCTTGACGATCGGGCCCATATACTTCTCGGTCACCGCGCGCTTGTTTTCGCTGTAGCGCGACGAACCGCGGCCATAGGCGACCGACTGGTCCTGCAAGTCGCACTCGCCGCCCTGATCGCAGATCGGGCAATCGAGCGGGTGGTTGATGAGCAGAAACTCCATCACCCCTTCGCGCGCATTCTTGACCATCGGCGAATTGGTGAAAATTTCCTGATTCTCGGCCGCGGGCAGCGCGCAGCTCGCCTGCGGCTTGGGCGGCCCCGGCTTCACTTCGACCAGGCACATGCGGCAATTGCCCGCAATGCTCAGCCGCTCGTGATAGCAGAAGCGCGGAATTTCCTTCCCCGCCAGCTCGCACGCCTGCAGCACGGTGGCACCAGCGGGCACTTCGATTTCGACGCCATCGACTTTGAGTTTAGGCATTATTCGCTCGCCTGTGCAGGGCGCACACCCATCGCCATCGACATCGGGCGATCGGGGCTGTTTGGATTGGGGATCAGCCGACCCTGAAGCGGATCGACATGGAGATCGAGATCTTCGAGCGGAATGGCGCCGAGCAGCACCTCTTCGCCGAGCACCATCGCGCCCGTATACACATCGCGTCCCATCAAGCCGACCTTGACCGGGCCGACATAGGGCACGTCCATCAATTCACCGCTGGCAAGGCGGACAGGCCGGGTATCGTCGCCCTGCAAGCCAAGCAGCGCACGAACGCGTTCGGGGATGCACAAATGCATCGCGCCGGTATCCACCAGAGCGAGGGCATTGGTCTCATCGCTCCCGGTGACCGGGTTGGACAGGCGCAGATCGACACGAAAAACGCCCATCACTCCGCCGCCTCCGCCATGGGCATCGCACCCTTGCGCTCCGCGATCCGCCGCTCGACCTCCGGGCGGAAGTGGCGCAGCAGGCCCTGGATCGGCCAGGCTGCCGCATCGCCGAGCGCGCAGATGGTGTGGCCCTCGACCTGCTTGGTCACCTGGTACAGCGTATCGATCTCGCTCACTTCGGCGTCGCCAGTGCGCAGCCGTTCCATCACCCGCCACATCCAGCCGGTGCCTTCGCGGCACGGCGTGCACTGGCCGCAGCTTTCGTGCTTGTAGAAATAGCTGAGCCGCGAAATCGCGCGCACGATGTCGGTGGACTTGTCCATCACGATGACGGCCGCCGTGCCGAGCCCCGAGCCGAGCTTCTTCAGCCCGTCGAAATCCATCGGGCAGTCCATGATCTGCGCGGCGGGGACCAAAGGCACCGACGATCCGCCGGGGATCACCGCCAGCAGATTGTCCCACCCGCCGCGAATGCCGCCGCAGTGCTTTTCGATCAGCTCGCGGAACGGGATGCTCATCGCTTCCTCGACCACGCAGGGGCGGTTCACATGGCCGCTGATCTGGAACAGCTTGGTGCCCTTGTTATTCTCCGCACCAAAGCTCGCGAACCATTCGGGCGAGCGGCGCAGGATCGTCGGCACCACCGCGATCGATTCGACATTGTTGACCGTCGTCGGACAGCCATAGAGCCCCGCGCCCGCCGGGAACGGCGGCTTCAGGCGCGGCTGGCCCTTCTTGCCCTCGAGGCTTTCGAGCATCGCGGTTTCTTCGCCGCAGATATAGGCGCCCGCGCCGCGGTGGACGAACACGTCGAAGTCATAGCCCGACCCGCAGGCGTTCTTGCCGACCAGCCCCGCCGCATAGGCTTCGGCAACAGCAGCGAACAACGTCTCGGCTTCGCGGATATATTCGCCGCGAATGTAGATGTACGCCGCCCGCGCGCGCATCGCGAAGCCCGCGACCAGCGCGCCTTCGATCAGCTTGTGCGGATCGTGGCGGATGATCTCGCGGTCCTTGCAGCTGCCCGGCTCGGACTCGTCGGCGTTGATGACGAGGAAATTGGGGCGGTCGGGCTTGGGCTCCTTGGGCATGAAGCTCCATTTGGTGCCGGTCGGGAACCCTGCCCCGCCGCGCCCGCGCAGGCCGCTCGCCTTGATGCGATCGATGATCGCGTCCTGCCCGATCTCGAGCAGCGCTTTCGTATTGTCCCAGTCACCCCGCTTACGCGCGGCGTCGAGGGTCCACGGCTGGAACCCATAGACATTGGTGAAGATGCGATCCTTGTCCGCGAGCATTACTTGCCCTGTCCCAACAGCTTTTCGAGGAAGAAATAAGCCGCCACCGCGAGCCCCAGCACGACCGCCAGCACGATCAGGTTGAAGGCGAGCTTCACCAATACCACCAGCACGAGCAGCGCCAGCAAGGCGATGCCGATCGAAATCAGGATGTTCATGCGCCACCTCCCGCGCCGGGGCGCTTCGCAGTGAAGATGCCGAACCCGCCGAACAGGAAGCCGAGTAGTGCCCAGACCACCCAGCTGTCGCCGTTCAGGAACTTGAACAGCGCCAGCAGCAGGAAAACGACGCCGATGATCGGGAAACCGGCCATGGCATATTTCGGCATCACCATTCCCCCCGGTAATCGTGATTCCCGGTCACCATCTCGACGAGTGTGGTCGGCCCGCCTTCGGGGCAACTCGCGCGGCGCCCGATCTGCGATCCCGCTGCCGGCGCCTCGCCCCGCGCCAGCGCGTCAAGCACGGCGGTGGTGCGATCATAGTCGAGATCTTCGAAATTGTCGTCGTTGATCTGCACCATCGGCGCATTGGCGCACGCGCCCAGGCATTCGACTTCGGTGAGCGTGAACAGGCCGTCAGGCGTCGTCTTGCCCTTGACGAGGCCGCGGTTTTTGCACGCCTTCATCACCTCGTCCGACCCGGCAAGCAGGCACGGCGTCGTCCCGCATACCTGCACATGATAGCGGCCGACGGGGGCGAGATTGAACATCGTGTAGAAGCTCGCGACTTCGTACACGCGCATATAGGGCATGCCGAGTTCGCGCGCGACGAACTCGATCACCGGCACCGGCAGCCAGCCTTGCGTCTGCGTTTCCGCGCCGACCTGGCGCTGCGCAAGATCGAGGAACGGGATCGACGCCGATTGCTGCCGCCCGGCGGGATAGCGCGAAAGGATGGTTTTCGCCTTTTCGGCGCTCTCGGCCGACCAGGCAAAATTGCCCCAGCGCGCCCGGGTTTCGGCTTCGTCGGGGATGTGGATCGTGTCAGCCATGGGCGTTCGAACTCGTGGAAGAAGACTGGGCGGCACGCTCGGCGCGGCGCGCCTCGGCACGCGGATAGAGGAATCCCCACCACAGCGCATTGAACAGCCCGCTCGCGATCAGGCCGGGCATACCGTCAATCAGCACAAAACTGGGCAGTCGGACAAAGCCTGCATAATCGGCGCAAGTCAGCGCGAACCAGCCGACCGACACCACCGACAGCGGCACGCGCAACCGGTCCGCGACGCCGTCGGCGAAGTCGACCAGCCGGTCAATCGCGCGCGGCTGCGGTAGATCGGCCATCACAGCACCTCCAGCGTCGCGCGCGTCATGTCGCTCGGGTTGATGCCGGTGTTCGGCTCGCCCTCGCGGTCGAGCAGCAGCAGGTGGCATTCGGCTTCGGCGAAGGGGCGATGCTCGGTGCCCTTGGGCACGACGATCATCTCACCCGCCGTCAGCCGCCGCACACCGTCGCGGAATTCGATGCAAAGCTCGCCCGCCACGACGAGGAACAGCTCATCGGTATCGGCATGCGCGTGCCAGGTGAAATCTCCCTGCACCTTGGCGAGGCGGATTTCATTGCCATTGTAGCGGCCGACAATGCGCGGATTCCAGTGATCCGCGAACTGCGCGAGCTTGTCGGCGAGGTTGAGGGTGGCGGGGGTGTCAGGCATCAGCCGACACTCCGTCACCCTGAACTTGTTTCAGGGTCCATCGTGCAGCCCGACCCGACACCGCCTGTGGAGCGGTGGATGCTGAAACAAGTTCAGCATGACGATCGCGCAGGGGCGCCTCCATCACCGGTCACACTCCCCGAACACGATGTCGAGCGCGCCCAAAATTGCCGTCGTGTCCGCGAGCATATGGCCCCGGCTCATGAAATCCATCGCCTGCAAATGCGAAAACGCCGTCGGGCGGATCTTGCAGCGATACGGCTTGTTGGTCCCGTCGCTCACCAGATAGACGCCGAACTCGCCCTTGGGGCTTTCGGTCGCGACATAGACTTCGCCCGCGGGGACGTGGAAGCCCTCGGTATAGAGCTTGAAGTGGTGGATCAGCGCTTCCATCGATTGCTTCATCTCGCCGCGCTTGGGCGGCACCACCTTGCGGTCGAGGCTGGCGATCGGCCCGTCGGGCATTTCGCTCAGGCACTGTTTGATGATCTTCGCCGACTGGCGCACTTCCTCGACGCGGACCATGAACCGGTCATAGCAATCGCCGCGCGTGCCGACCGGCACCTCGAAATTCATCCGCGCATAGGCATCATAGGGCTGCGACTTGCGCAAATCCCACGGAATGCCCGCCGCGCGGATCATCGGCCCCGAAAAGCCCCATTTGATCGCGTCTTCGCGGCTCACCACCGCGATGTCGACATTGCGCTGCTTGAAGATGCGGTTGTCGGCGACAAGGCTGATCGCATCCTCGAACAGCCGCGGCACGCGCGTGTCGACCCAGTCGCCGATATCGCTCAGCAGCTTGAGCGGCACGTCCTGATGCACGCCGCCCGGGCGGAAATAGGCGGCATGCATCCGCGCGCCCGATGCCCGCTCCGAAAAGTTCATCACGTCTTCGCGCAGTTCGTACATCCACAATCCCGGCGTCAGCGCGCCGACGTCGATGACATGGCTGGCCAGGTTGAGCATGTGGTTGGAAATGCGCGTCAGTTCCGCGAACAGCACACGCAGATATTGCGCGCGCAGCGGCACTTCGAGATCGAGCAGCTTTTCGACTGCGAGCACATAGGAGTGCTCCATGCACATCGGCGACACGTAATCGAGCCGGTCGAAGTACGGCAGTGCCTGAAGATAGGTCTTGTACTCGATCAGCTTTTCGGTGCCGCGGTGGAGCAGGCCGACGTGCGGGTCGAGCCGCTCGACGATCTCGCCGTCGAGCTCCATCACCAGCCGCAGCACGCCGTGCGCCGCCGGGTGCTGCGGGCCGAAGTTGATCGTGTAATTCTCGATCGCGATCTCGCCCGTTTCGGGGTCGATTTCGGGGGCGATCGTGGCGGTCTGGTCGGTCATCGGTTTTGCCCCTTGCCGGGGTTCACGTCGGGCGATTTGGGCTCGGGGCCGGCATGCGGGTGCGGCTTGCCCGCGCCGGACTGGGCGGTGGTTTCGGTCACCTTGGGCGTGGGCGGCGGTGGTGAAGGTGCGGGTGCGGCAGGCGCCGGCGCGGCCGCCTTTTCATCGCCGGGCAGGACGTACTCGGCGCCTTCCCACGGCGAGGTGAAGTCGAAGGTGCGGAAATCCTGCGCGAGCTTGACCGGCTCGTAGACGACGCGCTTCGATTCTTCGGAGTAGCGCAGCTCGACATAGCCGGTGAGCGGGAAGTCCTTGCGCTGCGGATGCCCCCGAAAGCCGTAGTCGGTCAGGATGCGCCGCAGGTCGGGATTGCCGCTGAACAGCACGCCGTACATGTCGTACACTTCGCGCTCGAGCCAGCCCGCGACCGGCCACAGCCCGGTCACCGACGGCACCGGCTGGACCTCGTCGGTGGTCACCCGCACGCGCAGGCGGTGGTTCCGGGTCAGGCTGAGCAGATGATAGCAGACGTCGAACCGCTCAGGCCGCTCGGGATAATCGACACCCGCGATTTCCATCAGCTGCTGATACGCCAGCCCCGGCGTGTCGCGAAGCAAGGTCATCGCCTCGACCAGCCGGTCGCGGTCGACCGTCAGTGTGACTTCGCCGACCGCATCGAGCGTCTCGACGATCATCTCGCCGAGCGCGACCCGGGCGGCATCGATCACGCCGTCATTGGCGGCATAGGCAGGCGCAGGCGCTCTCACCGGTCCAGGCTCCCCACCCGGCGGATCTTCCGCTGGAGCTGCATGATCCCATACAGCAACGCCTCGGCGGTCGGCGGGCAGCCGGGGACGTAGATGTCCACGGGCACGATCCGGTCGCAGCCGCGCACCACCGAATAGCTATAGTGGTAATAGCCGCCGCCGTTCGCGCACGACCCCATCGAGATCACATATTTCGGGTCCGACATCTGGTCGTAAACCCGGCGCAGCGCGGGCGCCATCTTGTTGCAGAGCGTCCCCGCGACGATCATCACGTCCGACTGGCGCGGGCTCGCGCGCGGCGCCGCGCCGAAGCGTTCGAGGTCGTAGCGCGGCATGTTGACGTGGATCATCTCGACCGCGCAGCAGGCGAGCCCGAAGGTCATCCACCACAGCGATCCGGTGCGCGCCCACTGGAACAGCTCCTCGGTCGATGTGACGAGGAAGCCCTTGTCGCCCAGCTCGGCATTGATGTCGTTGAGGAAGCCGACGTCCGGAAGCGTTCCGGCGGCCGGTGCCCGCTCAAGCTCTACTCCCAATCGAGCGCTCCCTTTTTCCACGCATAGGCAAGGCCCAGCGCGAGTTCGAAAATGAAGATCATCATCGAAAACCACGCGACCCAGCCGAGTTTGAAGACAGATACCGCCCACGGGTACAGAAACGCCGCTTCGAGATCGAAGACGATGAACAGGATCGCGACGAGGTAGAAACGCACGTCGAACTGGCTGCGGCTGTCTTCGAATGCGGGGAAGCCGCACTCATATTCGGTGAGCTTTTCCGGCGTCGGGTTGTGCGTGCCGGTCAGCCGCGAGACGAGCATCGGCAGGAACACGAACGCGGACGACAGCACGAGGGCCACGCCCAGGAAAAGCAAGATCGGCAGATACTGGGAAAGATCGACCAAAACGGCTCTCTTTGTGTCCAGAGGGAGGAATTGCGGCGCTTCTAGGACGATGGTCCGGCAGGGGCAAGGCCGCGATGGTGCGGTTGCGAGGAAAACATGCGCCGCCCGAAATTAGCCTTTTCTTTCAAGGTTCAGGGCCAGGGTCATGAAGCGGTTATGGTCGCTTTCGACATAATCGGCATAGGGGCCGCAATCGCTGAAGCCGAACCGGCGATAGAGCGCCCAGGCCGGGGCAAAGCTGGCATCGGTGCCGGTTTCGAGATTGAGTCGGTGCCAGCCCCGCCGCCGTGCCTCGGCAATCGCATGGTCGAGCAGCGCCGCTGCCACGCCGCGGCGCAGCTGGTCGGGCGCAGTGCGCATCGATTTCAGCTCGCCTTCGCCCTGCCCGAGATCCTTCAGCGCCGCGCAGCCGAGCAGCGCCCCCGCTTCCCACAGGCTCCACAGCGTGATCCCCGGCGCCCGCAGTGCCTCGACGCCGAGCGCAAAGGCATGCGCGGCGGGCGTGTTGGCGTGCGCCGCCTGCACATGAAACGTCATCAGTGCGCGGATCGCGTCGCCGGTCAGATCATCCTCGATGATCCGCCAGCCGGTCACCCGATTACTTCGTCGCGATCAACGCCCCACAGCCGGTTGACCTCGACATAGCCGCCGCGCCCGCGCACATCGAGCCAGCACCAGCCGCGCGCGCATTTGCTGATCCGCCCGACCACGCCGGGTGCTGCGCGCCAGAGCAATCGCGCGCCGAACTGCGGCCGTTCGAGCAATTGCGCCTCGGTCCCCATCACATAGCCCGTGCGGGTGTCGCTCAGCAGATTGGCCTGCATCCAGCCGCTCGCGCCATCGGGATCCTCGACCTTGCGCCATTCCTTGTAGACCGCGATCACGCGGATCGGCAGGCCGCTGCGCTGGTAAAGCCAGGTCGCGGGAAATTCGCGTCCCGGCCCGGTGCGCATCCGGGCCTTCGACGCATCGATCGACGCATAATAGGGCAATCGGCGCTTCTGCGCGTCGGCCTCCGTCGCCAGCCCGGCAGCCAGCCCAGCAGCCAGCAGCGCGATGATCAGTACGCAACGCAACGATCGCATCGTCATTCCCCCGGAGTTGGCCCTCAAGGCTCTACCGGTTGACGCGACCCCATTTCAACCACCGTTGACGCCGCCCGGACGACACGCCAAGCCTTGACCATGCCCGATATGAGACGCCCCCTGCCCCGCGTGCCCAATCCGAAAGTTGTCGTGACTCGCGAGCTGTCCGACGAGGTCATGGCGCGGATGGAGCAATTGTTCGACGTCACGCTCAACCGCGACGACACGCCCTATACCCGCGAACGGCTGGTCGCGGCGGTGCAGGACTGTGACGTGCTCGTGCCGACCGTCACCGACGACATCGACGCCGCGCTGATCGACGCGGCGGGCGAGCGGCTGAAGCTGATCGCCAATTTCGGCGCGGGCGTGAACCATATCGACCTGAAGGCGTGCCGCCGCCGCAGCATCATCGTCACCAACACCCCCGGCGTGCTGACCGAAGACACCGCCGACATGACGATGGCGCTGATCGTATCGGTCCCGCGCCGGCTGGCGGAAGGCGAAAAGCTCGTGCGGTCGGGCCAGTGGAAGGGCTGGAGCCCGGGCGGGATGCTCGGTCACCGTATCGGCGGCAAGGCGCTCGGCATTATCGGCATGGGCCGGATCGGCCAGGCCGTCGCCCGCCGCGCACGCGCCTTCGGCCTGTCGATCCATTACCACAACCGCAACCGGCTGCCCAAAGTGGTCGAGGCCGAGTTGGGCGCGCAGTGGCACCCCAATCTCGACGAAATGCTCGCCAATATCGACATTCTGACGCTGCACACGCCGCGCAATGCCGACAGCGAAAATCTGCTGAGCGCCGAGCGGATCGCGCTGCTGCGCCCGCATGTCTATGTCATCAATACCTCGCGCGGCGGCATCGTCGACGAGGAAGCGCTCACCGATGCGCTCGAAAGCGGGCGGCTGGCCGGCGCCGGACTCGACGTGTGGCGCCACGAGCCGCAGATCGACCCGCGGCTGCTCGCACTGCCCAATGTCGTGATGACCCCGCACATGGGCTCCGCCACTTACGAAGGCCGCATGGCTTCGGGCGAAAAAGTCATCACCAACATCCGCGTCTGGGCCGACGGCCACCGCCCGCCCGACCAGGTGCTGGAGGGGTGGGTCTGACCCGTTACTTGCGGACGCGCACGTCCGGGCCGGGCCAATTTGCGAAGGCCAGCACCCACAGCCCGACCAGCGCCCCGCCCGGGATGAACAGCACCAGCGCCCACCATTCCGAATAGCCCACCCGCTTCAGCACGATGCCGGTCGGAATGCCGACAACGATGAAGGCCACGACCAGGCCGACGATCAAGCCGATCAAATAGGTAATGGAATAGAACATGCCGTCTCCCCGCCGCGTCTTTGGCTCGCTCAACCGCCTACACCGTAACAGTTAATTGCGGGTGAGCGATGGCCCACTGCACCGCGATAGGCGTCCGGACCATTTTGGCGTAAGTTACACCCGACAACGGGGGAGCGCATGCGATGCAGCCGGACGAGCAGACCACCACCGACAAGGCGATCAGCAGCTTTGCCGTCACCAGCTTTCACCTGCTCGAACACGGCCTGCTGATCATCATCGCGCTGCTGACGATCGGCGCGGTCGCGCGCGAAATCGCCTCGGTCACCGCGACAATGACGGTCACCCTCGCCGATATCCTCCAGATGTTTCTTTACACCGAAGTCATCAGCATGATCGGTGTGTTCTATACCGGGCGCGGCTCGGCCTCGCCGTTCGTCTATCCGATCTTCATCGCCATCACCGCGCTGTCGCGTCTCATCGTGCTGCAGGGCAAGGAAATGAAGCCCGAGAACATCGTGTTCGAAGCCAGCGCGATCCTGCTGCTGTCGGTCGCAATCATGATCATCCTGCGATCGCGCAGGGATGCGGCGTAGGCTCGGCTTGGGCACGGTCCGGCGGCGCGATTCCGATGACGCAGAGGATTCTATTGGTGGAAAACGGACGGGCAGCGTTACCCGCAATTGCGCCTGATGGATCAAATCCACCTTGGCCCATCGCCCCGTGCTTGACACGGGGCCACGGTGGATTTTGAGAGTCGTTCCGTACGCAATGAGCGGGAGCAATTGGCGCGAAAACAGCCTTACGCTTCTCTCGCAAACCCTCAATCCCCCGTCAGAATCCGGTCGACCAGCTGCTTCACCGTCGGAACAAAACCGTTCGAATAGAACGGGTCCTGCTTGAATTTATACGCCCCGTGGCCCGCGAACATCAGGTTCTGATCGGTGTCGCCGCCATGGGCGATGTCCTGCAGCGTCTTCTGGATGCAGAAACTGCGCGGATCGGCGAGGCGTCCGGTCGAATTGGTCTCGCTGTCCATCCATGACGAGAAAGCGCATTGCGACAGGCAGCCCATGCAGTCGCTCTGGTCCTTGCGGATCGTCGCCTTTTCCTCCGGCGTCACGAACACGAGCGTGTTGTCCGGCGTCTTCAGCGCGTCAGTGAAGCCCGCGCCATACCAGCTGCGCGCGCGCATCAGATCGCCCTTGGTCACCCAGAAATTCTTGCCCTTCACGCCGACGTCGAGCTGATACTGGTGATCGCCCGCGGCTTCGGTCGAATAGGGAATCTGCCGCTCCGACCGCGCTTCGAGCATGCGCAGGAAGGGATTGCGAACCGCGCTCGAATAAAAACCGGTCGGCGAAAAACGATGCAGCAGCACTTCGCCCGGCTCGATCCGGGTGAGCTTGTCCTTCCACTCCTGCGAGATCGGGCTTTCCTGCGTCAGCAGCGGCCGCGTGCCGAACTGGAACGCGATCTGGCCGAGTTCGGGATTGTCGATCCACTCGTTCCAGTCGCGCAGGTACCAGACGCCGCCAGCCATCACGATCGGCACCGAATCGGCAATGCCGCCTTCGCGCATCGTCTCGCGCAGCGCTTTCACGCGCGGGTAAGGGTCCTGCGGCTCGAGCGGGTTTTCGGCGTTGGACAGGCCATTATGGCCGCCCGCCAGCCACGGGTCTTCGTAAACAACCGCGGCAAGCCATTCCTGCGCCTTTGAATAGGCCCGCTTCCACAGCGCGCGGAAGGCGCGGGCCGAACTGATGATCGGCAAGTAATTGACTTCGTAGGACGCGGCGATTTCGGACAGCTTGTACGGCATGCCCGCCCCGCAGGTCACGCCCGCGACCATGCCGCGCGTGCGTTCGAGCACACCGTGCAGCACCCGCTGCGCGCCGCCCATTTCCCACAGGACGTTGATGTTGATCGCGCCCTTGCCACCGGCAATGTCGAACGCGCGCCGCACCTGCTGCACCGCGCCTTCAATCGCGTAGTTGACGAGTTCCTCATGACGTTCGCGCCGGGTCAGCGCGCGGTAGATTTGCGGGATGATCTTGCCGTCCGCGTCATAGCTGTCGGCATTGACGGCGGAAACCGTGCCGATGCCGCCTGCCGCGGCCCAGGCGCCTGCGCTGGCGTGATTGGTCGCTGCGACACCCTTGCCGCCCTCCACCAGCGGCCAGACTTCCTGGCCGCCATAGACGATCGGCTTCAAGCCCTTGAACACCCACTTCTCCCTAGCACCAAAGCCACATTCATAACGCAATTGGGCAAGATTTCGACAAAATTCGGCCTCACCCCAAAATCCCCGGTACGCCTGCCGCTTCGGCATAAAGCCTGCGATAGGCGTCGATCATGATGCTCTCGGCATATTCCGTCTGCGCTTTCAACCGGTTCGCGGCACCAATGCGCGCGCGGAGCCCGGCATCGACCGCCAGCGCTTGCATCGCGTCGCGCAGCCACAATTCAATGCCCGAACGCGCGAGATAGGGCTGGTTCTCCGCCGACACCATCGTGGGTACGTCACCGACCGGCGGCGCGACCACGGGCAGGCCCGCTGCCATCGCCTCGACCACCGCGATCGGGAACTGCTCGCTGCGCGACGACAGCGCAAGTATGTCGAACAGCCCGACGTAGCGCGCCGGATCGGGCAGGAAACCCGGCAAATGCACGCGGTCGCTGACCGCCATTGCCGCCGCCGCCGCTTCGATCGCGCCGCGTTCGGGCCCCTCGCCGACGATCACCAGCCGTGCCTTACCCGGCAATCCGCCAAAGGCGCGCACCAGCAACGGCAGGTCCTTCACCGCGCGCAAGCCCGCCAGCGTACCCATCACGACTTCGCCCGGTTTCTTGCGAAAGCCGGGGATCGCGCGCGGGTCCGGCGCGGCCGCATAGCGCGCCACATCGATACCGTTGACGATGCGGCGCACGCGCGCCGGCGGCTGCTTCCAAGCGCCGAGCGCAATCGCCTCCAGCGTGCGCGACGGCACCACCAGCGCATGTGCGGCGCCCAGCGCCATCCGGCGGTACATGTTGCGTACCGGATTGAGCCCGTTCGCTTCGTCGGCATTGAAGCCGTCCTCGTGATGGACGATCGGCGGCGCATCCTTGGCGAACACGCGCCGCGCCATCACCCCGTCGATCGCGCCCCAGTTATAGCTCAGCACCAGATCGAACCGGCGCATGAACCGGGCAATCGCTTCATAGCGCGCGACCGAAGGCTTGCCGGTCAGCGGCGGCGGATTCTGCGCGATTTCCCAGGCAATGCCCTTGGCGATCGCGTCGCGCGCGCCCAGCGCGTCGGGCACGCCGGAAACGATCGTGTGGCGCGCGACGTCGCCGAACGCATTCATCAGCCGGACTGCCCGCGCTTCCTTGCCGCCCAGATCGAAGCTCGAATGCAAGTGCAGGATATGGATCGCCGCCATCGCCTTTTCCGTTAGCGTGGTTTGCCGCGCTTGCCAGCCCCTTCAGGTTAAGGCGCGCTTGTCGATGTGAGTGATCCGGCAGGCGAGATCGGCCTCGCCGCTCGCGACAATGTAATGATCGCCGGCATCGACGATGCCGGTCGTGAAGACGATATCGCGGAGGTACATCAGGTCGTCGAGCGGCGCGGTGAGCGCTGGCGCCGCCTCGATCAGCGGAGTGTCGCCGGTTGCGATCAGGCGCGCCGGGTCGGCCGCAGCAAGCAGCGACCAGTAGGTGCGATAGCTGCCCACTCCGTCATTGGGCTCGACGCCGTGCCACAAGCTAAGCCAACCGCGATCGGTCAGGATCGGCGGCGCGCCCCCGCCGATCCGCGCGGTCGCCGCCGTCCCGGCGCGGGGGCGAATGCCGGGGCGGTCGCACGGGCGCCAGTGGAGCGCATCGGGCGAGGTCGCCAGGTTGATCGCAGGGCCACTCACCCACGCGCTGTCGGGAGGATAGGCGAAATAGACATCGCCCAAGGGCCGCGTCTGCGCCCAATATTGCCCGCCGATCAGCCCTTCGAAAATCAGCATATCCTTGTTCTGATGGTCGAGCACCAGCCCTTCGAGCGTCCAGTCGCGCGCGTCGGTCGACGAATAGAGCGAGGTCGCCTGCCGCTCCGGACTGATCGAGCAGACGGTCATCAGCCAGCGGTCGCCAACTCGCGAAATGCGCGGATCCTCGATGCCATAGCATTGATAGGGCGCGCTCGGCGCGATTGCCCGGGCGTAGTCGACGCCGACGACCGCCGAGCCATCGGGCGTCAGCTCGACCGGCAGCAGCCACGACAGCGAGGTCAGCGCGATCGTTTTCGATACACAGTCGCGCAGGGCAAAGACGCGGGGGTCGCGCATATCGACTGCCTCGACCGGCCAGGCATCAAGCCGATAGCCCGCCGCCGTCCAGCGGATCGCGCGGACCTGCTCGCCCTGCACCGGCGCGCGCAATGCCTCTGCCACGCGCACCATCAGCAGCAGATTGCCGTTCGGCAGCCGCGTCAGCCCCGGATTGAACGCGCCGAGCACATAGGTTTCTGCACCCAATTGCCCCGCCAGCGGCGAGCGCGCGAGATCGACGTCGCGCGGGGTGAAGATCAGCCGGTCGGCAAGATGCGCGGGGGCAGCCATTGCGGCGGACAAGCGATCAGCCGCCGGCTTGTTCCACGATTCGCGCCAGCAGCGCGTCGATCGCCGCCATTGCTTCGGGTTCGGCGAGCGTCGGTGCATGGCCGGTGCGCGGCACGGTGGTGAGCGTCGCTTCGGGCAGCTCGGCTGCCATCCGCGCGGCGGTCGCTTCGGGCAGGATGTCGGACAGCGCGCCGCGCACGATCGCAACCGGCCTGCCCTTCAGCTGGTCGAGCGCACGCCACATGTCGGGGCCGGCTTCGTTGCCGGGCACCCGGAACGGCTCGGCGATCTTCATGTCGTAATCGAGCACGATCCGCCCCGCCGCATTGACGCGGTACAGCCGCTTGGCCATCGCCAGCCAATCGCCGATCGCATAATCGGGATAGGCATCGCCATTCGCCTCGGCGACCGAGCGCGCGGCGTGCATCCACGTCGGCCAGGTGTGGCTGCGCCCGACATAGCCGCGAATGCGCGCCAGCCCCGCCGGGTCAATGTCTGGCCCGACATCGTTCAACAGCGCGCCCACCATCTGCTCGCGCGCGGCGCCCGCCAGTAGCATCGTCACGATCCCGCCAAGCGACGTGCCGATGGCGATGTAGCGATCGGCAGCGATTTCGGTCAGCAGCGCCTCAATGTCCTGCACATAAGTGAGCGGGACATAGCTCATCGGATCCTTGGCATAGCCGCTGTCGCCGCGCCCGCGAAAATCGACGGCGAGCACGCGCCACTGCGCGCTCAGCCGGTCGGCAACAGCATGATAATCGCGAGCATTGCGGGTCAGTCCCGGCAGGCACAGGATCGGCGGCCGCTCCGCCCCCGCGGCATCGCGCGGCGCATAGTCGCGCGCGTGCAGCCGCAGACCGTCGCGCGACCACCAATAGCGGCTCTCCCAATGACGATCTTCGGCGCTGGCCATGGTTGCGTCCTTGCGTTGTGCGGCCCCATATCGCCGGATGCCCATCGCCCCGCAACCCGCCTATCGCCCCGCCGCTGCCATCCTGACGCTGGGGGAGGGATTTTTCGATCCCGTCACTGCCGCCGACTTCCCGGAGACGCGGCTGCGCTTCCGCAACCAGCGCTGGGCGGAGCGGGTCGGGCTGGGCGACCTCGATGATGCGGCGTGGATCAGCCATTTCGGGCGGTTTGCGCCGCTCTCCGGCTCGCTCCGGCAGCCGCTCGCGCTACGCTATCACGGGCATCAGTTCCGGGTGTATAACCCTGACATCGGCGACGGGCGCGGCTTCCTGTTCGCGCAGATGTATGATGATCGCGGGCGCCTGCTCGATCTGGGCACCAAAGGGTCGGGGCAGACTCCGTACAGCCGCTTCGGCGACGGGCGCCTCACGCTGAAGGGCGGTGTGCGTGAAATTCTCGCCACCGAGATGCTTGAGGCGCTGGGCGTCGAGACGTCGAAAAGCTTCTCGCTGATCGAAACCGGCGAGGCGCTTGAGCGCAACGACGAGCCCTCACCGACCCGCTCGGCCGTATTGGTGCGGCTGAGCCACGGCCACATCCGCATCGGCGCGTTCCAGCGGCTCGCCTATTTCCAGGACACCGATCGGCTCCAACGGCTTACCGACTATGCGTTGCGCCACTACTATGGCGATACGAGCGGCGATCCGGTGCGGCTGCTCGACCTCGTCGTCGGCACCACTGCCCGGCTGGCGGCGCAATATATGGCAGCGGGCTTCGTCCACGGCGTGCTCAACAGCGACAACATCAACATCTCGGGCGAAAGCTTCGATTACGGCCCGTGGCGGTTCGCACCGACCTGGGACCCGGGCTTTACGGCAGCCTATTTCGACCATCAGGGCCTCTACGCCTTCGGTCGCCAGCCCGAGGCGATCCACTGGGACGTGATGCAGCTCGCGGTGTCGCTGCGCCAGCTTGTCGAAGCGGCGCCGCTGATCGAGGTGCTCGACCGCTTCGGCGATGCCTATCAGCCCGCAGTCACCGAGGCGATCCTGTGGCGGCTTGGCGTCATTCCGCGTGGGCGAAGCGATGTCGCGGTCATTCAGGCGATCGAACGCGGGCTGCGCGCAAGCGCCACGCCGCTCGCGGATTTCTTTCACGCAAGCTTCGGCGGACGCATTCCCGATGCGCTCGGCGACGCCTTCGACGAAGCGCGCGTCGCGCTCGCCGATTATCGCCCGCGCAAGGCCCGCGACGATGGCTTCTGGAATGGCCCACCCTGCTCCATGCTGATCGACGAGGTCGAGGCGATCTGGGCCGCGATTGCCGAGCGCGACGATTGGGCGCCGTTCGAGGCGAAGGTTGCGGCGATCCGCGCTTTCGGTGCCGCGCTCGCAGGTTGATCGGCAGCGCTTGGCAAAGGGCGGCATATTGGGGCAAGAGCGCGGGATTGAGAGGACGGGATCGAATGGCGGGTCAGGAAATCGTCTCGACTGAACCGGCGACCGGGGCGGTGCTGTGGCGGAACATGCCCGGCGACGTCGATGAGGAAGTCGCCATCGCGCGCGCAAACTGGGCGAGCTGGGCTGCGCAGCCGCTCGCCTATCGGCTCGAGGCGCTGCGCCGTTTCGTCAATGTCGTGCGGGCCAAGGCCGATGCCTTCACTGACCTGATCGCGCGCGAAACCGGCAAGCCTTTGTGGGAAGCGCGCACCGAAATCGACACGGTGATCGGCAAGGTCAACATTTCGGCTACTGCCTATGCCGAACGCACGCCGCAACGGCGGCTCGACAGCCAGCTTTCCGGGCGACTGGCGCTGCGTCACAAGCCGCACGGCGTACTCGCAGTGCTCGGCCCCTATAATTTCCCCGCGCATCTGCCCAACGGCCACATCGTCCCGGCGCTGCTCGCAGGCAATGCGGTGGTTTTCAAGCCGTCTGAAAAGACGCCCGCAACCGGCGCTTTTCTGGTCGATTGTTTCCACGAAGCCGGGGTGCCGCCGGGCGTGCTGCGGCTGCTGATCGGCGGACCGGCCGAAGGCAAGGCACTGGCGGCCCATCCTGACATCGACGGGCTGTTGTTCACCGGCTCGGCGCGCACCGGCATCGCGCTCAACCGCGCATTCGCCGACCGGCCCGAAAAAATCCTCGCGCTCGAAATGGGCGGCAACAACCCGATCATCGTCTGGGACACGCCCGATCTCCATTCGGCCGCCGTGCTGGTGGTGCAATCGGCCTTCACCAGCGCGGGGCAGCGCTGCACGGCGGCGCGGCGGTTGATCGTCGACGAACGCCTGCAGGGGCCGCTGCTCGAAGAACTAGCGAAATTGCTCGACCGGGTAATCGTCGGCGATCCGCACGCTGATCCGCAGCCCTTCATGGGTCCGGTGATCGACAATGAATCAGCCGATTTGCTGACCGAAAGCTTCGTGACGCTGATGTCGCGCGGCGGCCGCCCGATCCGCCACATGCAGCGCCCGGTCGCCAACCGCCCCTTCCTTACCCCCGGCCTGATCGACGTCACCGAAATGAACGACCGGCCCGACATCGAGCTGTTCGGCCCGATCCTGCAGTTGATCCGCGTCAACAGCTTCGAAGACGCGATCGCCGAGGCGAACAACACCCGCTACGGCCTGTCGGCGTCGCTCGTCAGCCAGGACCCCGCGCTCTACGACCAGTTCTGGGCCAATGCCCGCGCCGGCATCGTCAACTGGAACAAGCCGACCAATGGCGCGAGTTCGGCAGCACCCTTCGGCGGCATCGGCTGGTCGGGCAATCATCGCCCGAGCGCCTATTACGCGGCTGACTATTGCGCCTATCCGGTGGTTTCGAGCGAATCCGAACAGGCGCGCGCATTGATTGGCATCGGCCTGCGCGACGCGTGAACGCGCGATAGCTATGCTTGGCGCGCGCCAAGCATCGATCGGTTGCGATGGCGGTGGGAGAGGACCAATTGCGCTACCAATGACCCGCACCAACTTTCCCACAGACGGCCGCGTGCTGCTGGTCGGCGCCGGCCCCGGCGACCCCGGCCTGCTGACGGTGAAGGCGCGCGATGCGATCCTCGCGGCCGATCTGATCGTCCATGATGGGCTGGTCGATCCGCGCATTCTCGCGCTGGCGCCTGCCACCTCGCGCGTGTCGGTCGCGAAGGCGCGCAGCCGCCACACGATGCGGCAGGAAGCGATCAACGACCTGCTGGTGGCCGAGGCGCGGCGCGGTAAGCTGGTGGTGCGGCTGAAGGGCGGCGACCCGTTCATCTTCGGGCGCGGCGGCGAGGAAGCCGAGGCGTGCATCGCGGCAGGCGTGCCAGTGGAAGTGATCCCCGGCATTTCGGCAGCGATGGGGGGCGCGGCGCAGGCGCTGATGCCGCTGACGCACCGCAATGTGTCGAGCGCGGTGACCTTCGTCGCGGGGCAATGCCAGGGCTTGTCCGAACAGGACTGGACCGGGCTGGCCGGCAGAGGGCGCACGCTCGTCATCTACATGGGGATCGCAACCTCGCAGGCGATCGCCGACAAGCTGATCGCCGAGGGTGTCGCCCCCGACATGCCCGTCGCCGTGATCGAAAACGGCACCCGGCCCGAAGCGCGGGTGCTGCGCGGGCTGCTCGCCGATCTCGGCGCGCTGGTGCGGCGCGAGGCGGTCGTCAGCCCCGCCGTCATCGTCGTCGGCGCGGTCGCGGCGCGCGGTGGTCCTGCACTCAACCAACTTGCCACCGCGGCGGAGATGATGGCGTGAAGATATTGACAGGGAATGATTTACCGACCGGCGACGTGATCTGGTGGACCGGCACCGGCTGGTCGCGCCATGTCGAGGACGCCGCCGATGTCGACACCGGCGGCGAAGCCATCGCCCGCGCCGAGGAAGGCGCGCGCCGCGTCAACGCGCCCTATGTCATCGATGCTGACGCCACCCCCGAAGGCCCCCGCCCCGCGCACATCAAGGACCGCGTGCGCGCGCTCGGCCCGACGGTGCGCCCCGACCTGACATTGAAGCCCGCCGATCCGGACGCCGGGGCCTGGGTGATATGATCCGCCGCCTCGCCCTGGCGTTCGCGTTGGCGAGCGGCGGCCCTGCCGCGCTCGCCGCGGCGCCGGAAACATCCGTCGCCAAGGTACAGACGCGCCACGTCACCCAGACCTATCTTCGCGCCGTCCCTGGCAAGCGGGCCACCCTCATCGCCTATATCAAGGCGAATTGGTTCGCGATGGACCGGATCGGCATTCAGCAGGGGCTGTTCACCAGCTATGCGCTCATGGAACGCGCCGACAGTGAGCCCGCCGATTGGGACGTCATCGTCGCCGTCGGCTATCCGACCACGCAGGGCCATGACGCCCCCGGTGTCGCCGATGCCTTCAAGAAAATTCGCGCCGCGCACCGCGAGATCAAAATCGACGGCCAGAGCCTTGCGCAACTCGGCACGATCGTCCGCCACCACCCCCTCACCCTCGTTCAGCAGGGCAGCTAAATCATGTATAGATACGACACTTACGATCAGGCGATCGTCGATGCCCGCGTCGAGGAATTCCGCGATCAGGTGAACCGCCGCCTCTCGGGCGCGATCAGCGAGGATCAGTTCAAGCCGCTGCGGCTGATGAACGGGCTCTACCTTCAGCTTCACGCCTATATGCTGCGGGTCGCCATTCCCTATGGCACGCTGTCGGGGGCGCAGATGCGGATGCTCGCGCATATCGCCCGCAAGTACGACCGCGATTACGGCCATTTCACCACCCGCCAGAACATCCAGTACAATTGGATAAAACTCGCCGAAGCACCTGATTTGCTTGCCGAACTCGCCAGCGTCGAGATGCACGCGATCCAGACCAGCGGCAATTGCATCCGCAACATCTCGTCCGACCAATATGCCGGGGCCGCCGCCGATGAAGTCGCCGATCCGCGCCCCTGGGCCGAACTGCTGCGGCAATGGTCGAGCTTCCACCCCGAATTCAGCTATCTGCCGCGCAAGTTCAAGATCGCCGTCATCGCCGCCGATGAAGACCGCGCGGCGATGCGCCTCCACGACATCGGCATCCAGCTCGTCCGCCGCGACGGCCAGCTCGGCGCGCGCGTCTTCGTCGGTGGTGGCATGGGCCGCACGCCGATGATCGCGCTCGAAATCAAGGATTTCGTCCCCGCCGAAGACCTGCTGAGCTATATCGAGGCGTGCCTGCGCGTCTACAATCGCTATGGCCGCCGCGACAACATCTACAAGGCGCGGATCAAGATCCTCGTCCACGAAATCGGCGCCGATGAGTATCGCCGTCAGGTCGCCGAGGAATTCGAGCACGTCAAGCAACTCGGCATCGACCCGCCGCTCGCCGAGCTCGAGCGCATCACCGCGCAATTCGCGCCGCCCGCGTTCGACACCACCCCGAGCACCGAACCGGACCGCAGCGACCCCGCCTTCGCCGCCTGGCTCGACCAGAATGTCAAGCCGCACAAGGCCCCCGGCTATGCGATCGTCAACATCAGCCTGAAGCCCGTCGGCGGCATTCCCGGCGACGCGTCGTCGGCGCAGATGGACGTGATGGCCGACCTGACCGAGCGTTACTCGTTCGACGAATGCCGCGTCACCCACGCGCAGAACATCGTCCTCCCCCATGTCCGTCAGGCTGACCTCCGCGCCGTCTATGACGCGCTCGTCGCCGCCGAGCTCGCCAGCGCCAATCTCGACCTGATCAGCGACATCATCGCCTGCCCTGGCCTCGATTATTGCAGCCTTGCGAACGCGCGCTCGATCCCGGTCGCGCAGAAAATCGCCCAGCGCTTCGCCGATCCGGCCCGCCATCGTGACATCGGCGAGCTGAAGCTCAAGATCAGCGGCTGCATCAACGCCTGCGGCCACCACCATGCCGGCCACATCGGCATCCTCGGCGTCGACCGGAAGGGTACCGAGAATTACCAGCTGCTGCTCGGCGGATCGGGCGCGGAGGACGTGAGCCTCGGCCGCATCACCGGCCCCGGCTTCGACGAGGACGGCATCGTCGATGCGGTCGAGCGCGCCACCGACCTCTATCTGCAAGTCCGCGAGGACGGCGAGCGCTTCATCGACACCTATCGCCGCGTCGGCATCGAACCCTTCAAGGAAGCGATTTATGGTTGAGACTTTGCTGCGCTTCCGCGACGACGACGCGCATGACGAGCCCGCCGTCACGCTCGACGCTTTCCTCGCCGATCAGACCAACGCCACCGCCGTGCGGATCGAGGCGGGCGACGATGCCCGTGCGCTGCTGCCGATGCTCGACCGGCTCGCGCTGATCGAGATCAGCTTCCCGAGCTTTCGCGACGGGCGCGGCTATTCGTCGGCGCGGGTGCTGCGCGAGGCGGGCTATGTCGGCGAGCTGCGCGCGGCGGGCGATGTGCTGGTCGACCAGGTGCCCTTCATGCGCCGCTGCGGCTTCGACAGTTTCGCGCCCGAATCCCCGATCGACCAGGCGACGCTCGACGCCGCGCTCGCGCGCTTCCCGGCCGTGTATCAGCCCGCCGCCGATGGCGCAGTGCCGGTGTGGAAACTGCGCCATGGCTGACGCGCACCCGCGCGATGTGATTGACGTGGCGCCCCGCTTCACGGTGGCGCAGGCGGCTGAGCTCGACGCGGGGTTGTCTGGCCTGCCCGCCGCCGAGGTGCTTGCCGCGCTGATCGGCGATCGGCTCGCGGGGCGGATTGCGCTGGTCTCGTCGTTCGGCGCCGAAGCGGCGGTGCTGCTGCACATGGTTGCCGCTGTCGACCGCAGCGTGCCGGTGATCTTCCTCGACACCGGCAAGCATTTCCCCGAAACGCTTGCCTATCGCGATGCGCTTGCCGAGCGGCTGGGGCTGACCGACCTGCGCAACCTCACCCCCGACCCCGCCGATCTCGCCGCGCGCGACGCGAAGGGCGAGCGCTGGTCCTACGACCCCGACGGCTGCTGCGACCTGCGCAAGGTCCGCCCGCTCGCCCGCGCGCTCGCCGGGTTCGACGCGACGATCTCGGGCCGCAAGGCGTATCAGGCGAGCACCCGCGCCGCGCTCCCGCTGGTCGAGATCGACCCCAGCGACACCGCCGGCCGCCTGAAGATCAACCCGTTACGCGATTGGGGGAAAGCCGACCTCGACGCGTATTTCGAAGCGCACGACCTCCCCCGCCACCCGCTCGAAGCCGCCGGCTACCCCTCGATCGGCTGCGCGCCGTGCACGAGCGCAGTCGCCGAGGGCGAAGACGCGCGCGCGGGGAGATGGCGCGGGTTCGCAAAGGTGGAGTGTGGGATTCACACCGACGGCAATCGTTAGGCCGGCCAGCTAGCCATCAGGGGCGCCCCGCTTTCAGATCGCCCTCGATCAACATGATCGCCCGCATCGCGCGCTGGCGGTCATCCTCGCCGCGGGTCGGGACCAGCGGCAGATCGGGCGCGATGCCCGCGACCTCGTTCGTCCCGTCGGCACGCAGTCGGGTGCAATTGGGCATGCGAAACCGCATTTGCGAGTTTGTCAGCACCACCGGGTCACCATTCACCATGAACCCGCAGCCATCGCCGCCGGTGCGCGTGCCGATTGTCTTGCCGATGCGGTTATCCTGAAAGACGGCGGCGAACATCTCAGCCGACGAATAGGTCTTGCCGTCGGTGAGCGCATAGGCCGGGCCCGTCCAAGCGCCGAATTGTGCCTCGACCTCGGACGCGCCCGACAAGCGTGCGGAGACGTCGCTGCTAGCATAAGCACCGCGCGGAAGCCCCGCGACCGCGCCGCCGGCAAAGCCCGCATCGAGCGTGCCGCTGCACCCGATTGCAGCCCACCGCCGCCGCTCGCGCCACACCCAGGAACGGTCGCACTGCGCGCTCGGCAGCGCCTTGGCCGCCTGCTGGAAAAACGCGAGCGCCGCTTCCAGCGCTTGCCGCCCCGCAGCGTCGGGCTTTTCGCTCAAGGCATCGTTCAGATTCTCAAGTTGCCCCTCAATGTAGCGCGCGGCGAGTGGCGAGGCGACCATGCGCAGCGGCGCCGATTTCACAAGCCGATCGGTCAGCATGCGCGGGAAGTAATCGCCGCTGTCATTGCCGCCGCTATTGTCGCCGATATCGACGATGAGCGCGCTCGCACCCGCGCTTTGGAACGCGGCCAGTTGCGCGGCAAAGGCTTCGTACCAATGGCCATAGGCCACCTTGCGCACCGACGCGCGATTGATCGCCGCGCCGCTGGCCCGCAGCTTTGCCCAGGCCTGGGTGCAGACGGCGGGAAAGGCGCGGTTGGAGAATTGCTGGATGCGAATGATCGCCACTTTGGTCCCGCCCGGCGTCGTCAGAAACCCCGCGCGAAACGGCGCCTGCAAGCCGTCCGACATCATCGAAAAGCCCGGCAGCGTTTCGAACGGCAGCGAGAAGGAGACCGGGCTCGTCACGCCGAACCCCAGCGACGCGCAGCCCTCCTCGGGCTTGTCAGGATTGATCTCGGGCGCCGGGATCGGCGCTGCTTTGGCAGGGCCACCGGGTACCAGATCGGCAAGCGACGAGAAATGCCCGTCGCCAAAGGCAGTTACAAAACTCGCGATCACGCGCCGCGCCTCTCCATCGCTTTTCGCCTGCGCCAGCCGCGCGCGGGTCAGCTGGTCAAGGCGCGGCAAATCGAGCCCGCCCTCCACCGTCCCGAACCACGTCAGATTGGCGTATTCGCGTTCCATCGCCGCCTTGAGCTGGCGGTAATCGGCCTGCCATTTGGCGGCATCGAACGCGGGCGGTGCCGCGGCCGCCGGACCGGCTAAAACCGACCCCAACATGGCGACGGCGAGCGATGATCGAGCAAGGAGCGAAACGGGCATAAAACGGGCCTCCAGCAAGCATGATGCGGTCCCGGATGTATCAGTAGCCCCCGGCCCGATCTTGCACGCGCGGCGCGATTTGTATTTCAGCGAGCGGCGCGAAAGCGGCTCGGCGCCTGACCATAGAGCGCCTTGAAACTGCGCGTAAAATGCGCCTGGTCGTAAAAGCCGCACGCCAGCGCAATCTCGCTGAGTGGCATAGCGGTCTCGCTCAGCAGCGACACCGCCCCTTTCAACCGCAGCCGCCGCTGATACTCGCCGGGCGTCACGCCGTGATGCTGACGGAACAAGTCGACAAGGCCATCGGGCGTCGCGTCGATCGCCCGCGCAATCGCCGCAACCGACAGCCGTCCGCTCAGATTTTCACGGATAAACTCCTCAGCCTTGGCGAGCAGCGCGAGCGATGGCTGGGCGGGGCGGCAGCGGACAAGCGCGCGTTCGAACCGCGCCAGCAATTCGACTGACAACCCCTCGACAATGGCGCACGAAAAGGCGTCGCGCTCGGCAAGTTCATCTTCCATCCGCCGGGCAATCAGCACAAAATCGGGGTCGTGGACGCACGGCGCGGCGACCTGAGGCACTGCCGCCTTGATCCGGTCGATCGTTGGCTGCGTTGGCGTGAGTAGCAACTTGCGCGCGCCCCGCGCCTCAAATCGCTGCGCATGCGGCTCGCCTGCGGGGTAGAACGACATCGTTCCCGCCGGATAGCGCTCGGTGCGCCCGCAAATCGATTCGTGATAGGCCCCGGCGATCACCACACACATTGACGATGCGTCATGCGCATGATCGGCCAGCGCGCTATGCTGGTCATAATGGCGGGACGTCAGGGCGGCAAAAAAAGTCATGTCACCCCAGCGAGACGGGAGGATGAGCCCAGAGTAGCCGCACTCGGGGAATTTGACTAGATTGGTGGCGAATGACCACGACCGCACATTGCTATTGACAAAACCAACCAAATGGGCTAAACACCCTCCCCATCGCCACCCCCTCGAAAAGGCCAGCGCGGGGGTGGTGATGGGGTCTCCGTGCCGCCTCGCAAGGGGCCAAGCGGCGATCTTCGACCGGCGCGGAAAAGTCGTTCGGGTAAGACGGATCCGCATACCCCGGCACCGATAAGGTAAACGCACGTAGGGCGTCGCATGAGCGGGCAACCGCCAAGCGGCTAAACTCGAAAGCAGCCACAATAGGCCGGGAGAACTTCCCGGCGACGGCGTGCACTTCATCGGGCCAATTCAGTCTCGGCGCCAAAAGACTGAAAGCATCACTGCCCAAGTCGCCGAGCCCCGAACGCGTGGCAAACGCGCCGGTCGAATTTCCCCTGCGTCCGCGGGTGTCCTGATTTTACGCCCGGAGTCCGTGTGCAGCTGGGGGCGCTCTCCCCCCTCATCCACTACACCCGTTGGTCCCGAGCCCTTCGACTGACTGGCAAGCCAGCCGCTCAGGACAGGCTTGGGCACGCAGTGCCCAAGTCGACGGACCGGCCCCAAGCGACTCGCCTCAATCCCGCCCCTCGACTGCGCTCGGGACGAACGGTGGAAGGTAACAGGAAGGAAGCTTACTCCGCCGTCACCGCCACCACTTGCCCCGTCGTGCAGTCCGCGCCGCTGAGCCAGCCGCGCACCGCCGCCACATCCTCGGCTTCCGCCCCCGGCCCCACATCGATCGCGCACAGCCGCGTCCCCGGCGCCAGCTCGATCGCGAGCGGGGTGATCGCCGCCAGAATCAGATGCCGTTCCAGCGCGGCAATATCGGGGGCAACTTCGACGATGATCACCTCGGCGGCGCTTTCCTGCACTGCCGCCACCAGCGCCCCCACCGTGGCGCCCGCGCCCAGCGTGATGACGCGCGCCGCCACGCCTACCGCCGGTGCCGCAACAGCGTGATCCCGATCGACTCGCCATTTTCCGAAATCGCGAGCTTGACGATCTTCACCTTCACCCAGCGCACGCGCGCATCCTGCACGATCAGCGTTTCGGCGATATGGTCCGCCACCGCCTCGATCAGCGTGAAATGCACGCCCGGCGGCAGCGCACTGGTCGCCGCGCGCTTCAGGTCGAGATAGTTTTTGGAGCCCCCCAGTGGCGTGTCGGGCGCATAATGCGGCAGGCAGTCGAGCTCGACCGTGATCGAAATCCGCAAGGGCTGCGGCAAGTGCGTCTCTTCAGAATAGATGCCGGTCAGCACCGGCACTTCGATGTCGTGCACTTCCAGTTCGAGGCGATCGTCCAAGCTCAGTCTCTCCGCAGCAAGGCCGCGCCCATAGCAGTTTTGTGTGCGCGCGAAAGGCGTCGCGAACGGCGCCTCAGGCGGCAGCACTCGGGCGCGCGGTGGCCTCGTGATACCAGCGGCGCAGGTGGACGTCGCTTTCGGGGACCATCAGCTTGGCGCTCTGCGCAAAGTCGATCGTCACCAGCGCGGTGATGTCGGCGAAGCTGAACGCATCGCCCGCGATCCACGGCGACTCGCCCAGCCGTGCGTCGAGCGCCGCGACAAACGCACCCCACATGATCGCGCCGCGCGTCGCCAGCTCGGGAATCTGCGGGATCGGCGGCCATTTGCCCGCCGCGCCCCGGTCGGCCATCGCAGGGCGCGTGTTGCGGAACGCATAGACGGCGGCGGTATAGCCGTCGCTTTCGATCCGCCGGGTCCAGCTTTCGATACGGCCGATCTCGACCGGGGTGGTGCCGAACAGCGGTGGCGCGGGGTGAAGCGCTTCGAAATAGCGGCAGATCGCTGCCGATTCGCAGATTACTTCGCCCGAATCGAGCTCGAGCGCGGGCACGGTGCCGCGCGGGTTGATGCCAAGGTAAGCGTCGCCGAAATGCTCGCCCGATCGCAGATCGACCGCGACGCGCTCGACCTCGATACCCTTTTCGGCGAGGTAGATGCGGACCCGGCGCGGGCTCGGCGCCCAGGCGGAATCATAGAGCTTCATCGCGCGTTCCCCCGTTGGTGTTTGCCCGGTTGGTGTTTGCTGGCACCCAAGCTAAAGCGCGCCGCCCCGCTTCGTCCATGCCGATTCACTCGTCGGAGACCGATCATCGACCTTCGCCCGCTGCACAGCATTGCCGCCACCGATATCGACGCGCTGCTCGACACGACTTTCGGTGCCGATCGGCGCGGCCGCACTGCCTATCTGATCCGCGCCGGGATGGCGGCGATCGACGCGCTCAGCTTTGCCGCGCTCAAGGACGGCACGCTGGCGGGCACGATCCAGTGCTGGCCGATCGCGCTCCACCGCGACGAAGGCGGCGCGGTGCCACTGGTGATGGTCGGCCCGGTCGCGATCCGGCCCGATCTGCAGGGGCTGGGCTATGGCCGCGCGCTGATGGCCGAAATGCAGGCGACGGCCGATGCGCTCGATCTGGGCGACGCGCTGATGCTGATCGGCGACCCGGAATATTATGCGCGGTTCGGTTTCAGCGCCGATTGCACCGGCCTTTGGCGCGCGCCGGGGCCGGTCGAGCGGCACCGGCTGCTCGCGCATGGCTGTGCGGTGCCCGATGCCGCGGGGATGCTCGGCCCGCGCCGCTGACGCCTTTACGCGCCGCCGCCGCGCGCCTACCTGAGCGCCATGCCGATGGACCCGCTGCCCGATCTTTCCGCGCTATCGCTCACCGACATCGCCCGGCTGGTCGAAGCCGATAAACTGCCGCCGGTCGAAAGCTGGAACCCCACCCACTGCGGCGACAGCGAAATGCGGATCGCGCGCGACGGCACCTGGTTTCATCAGGGCTCGCCGATCGGCCGGATCGCGATGGTGCGGCTGTTCTCGCGCATCCTGCGCCGCGAGCCCGACGGCGGTTATGTGCTCGTAACGCCTGTCGAAAAGCTCGACATCGCGGTCGAGGACGCGCCCTTTGTCGCGGTCGAAATGAAGGCCGAGGGCGAAGGCGCGGCGATGCGGCTCGCGTTCCGGCTCAACACCGGCGATCTGGTGACGGCGGGGCCGAACCATGCGTTGCGCTTTGCAACCGGCGACGACGGTCCGCGCCCCTATCTCCACGTCCGCGCCGGGCTGGAGGCGCTGATCGCGCGGCCGGTCTATTATGAAATCGCCGAACTCGCGCTCGCCAGCGACGCCGATCCGGCGGGCGTGTGGAGCGACGGTGCCTTCTTCGCGATCGAGCCCGAAGCGTGACGCTCGACTTGCGGCTGCGGCGCGCGCTCGATGCGGTGCCGGGGGAAACATTGCTGCTGCCGGGCGACAGCCGCGACCTGCCGCTCGATGAAGCCTCGACTGCGGCGGCGGTGCTGGTGGCGATCACCGACCGGCGCGAACCCGGCCTGATCCTGACCCAGCGCACCGAGACGCTGCGCCGCCATGCGGGCCAAGTCGCTTTCCCCGGCGGCCGGATCGACCCGGAGGACGAAGATGCCGTCGCCGCTGCGCTTCGCGAAGCGCATGAGGAAATCGCGCTGCCGCCCTCGGCGGTGCGGGTCATCGGCACGGCCGACCGCTATCGCACCGGCACCGGCTATGACGTGACGCCAGTGATCGGCATTGTCCCCGCCGATCTGCTGCTCGTCCCTGCCGAAGCCGAGGTTGCCGCCGTCTTCGAAGTCCCGCTCGACTATGTGCTCGATCCCGCCAATCACCGCGAAGCCAGCGCCGAGTGGCAGGGCCGGACCCGCCGCTTTTACGAAATCCACTGGGAAAACCGGCGCATCTGGGGCGCGACGGCGGGCATGATCGTCAATCTGTCGCGGCGGCTGGCATGGGCGAACTGACGCTGCCACCGGCGGCGTGGCGCCAGCGGGCGGGGCTCGACGCGCTATGCGCAGCGCTGGGCGCGGATCAAGGCGATGCGCGCTTCGTCGGCGGCATCGTGCGCGACACGCTGCTCGGGATCGACGCGCACGACATCGACATTGCGACGCGCCTCACCCCCGATGCCGTCGTCGAGCGGCTGCGCGCCGCAAGGATCAAGGCCGTGCCGACCGGCATCGCGCACGGGACCGTCACGGCGGTGCTGCCCGACGGGCCGGTCGAAGTCACCACGCTGCGCCGCGATGTCGCAACCGACGGTCGGCACGCGACCGTCGCCTTCACCGATGACTGGCGCGAGGATGCCGCGCGCCGCGATTTCACGATCAACGCGCTCTATGCCGACCCTGCGACCGGCGCGATCTTCGATTATTTCGGCGGGCAGGATGATCTCGCCGCCGGGCGCGTCCGCTACATCGGTGCGCCGCTGCAGCGCATTGCCGAGGATCATTTGCGCATCCTGCGCTTCTTCCGCTTCCTCGCGCGCTTCGGCGATACGCCTGATGCCGAGGGCCTTGCCGCCTGCGCAGCGCGCGCGAACGACCTGATGGCGCTCAGCCGCGAACGCATTGCCGACGAACTGCTCAAGCTGCTGGTCGCCGCGAATGCGCCTGCGGTCGTCGCGCTGATGATCGAGCACGGCATTTTCGCGCCCGTATTACCCGAGGTTACCGCTGCCGACCGGCTGGCGCGTGTCGCCGCGATCGAGGCCGCCGCGGGTATGGCACCGCAGCCGATCCGCCGCCTAGCCGCACTGCTGCCCGACGATCCCGCGATCGGCGACGCAGTCGGCGCACGGCTGAAGCTGTCGAACCTGCAGCGACGGCGGCTTGCAGCCGCCCTTGCGACCGATCTGGAGCCGCCGCGCGCGCTTGCCTATCGCTTGGGACTCGAAGGCGCCTGCGACCGTTTTGCGCTGCATTTGGCCGTCGATGCAGCACTGGAAGCGCTGGCGATAATCGCGGGCTGGACGCCGCCTGCGCTGCCGGTTTCGGGCGGCACGCTGGTCGCGCGCGGGCTGAGCAAAGGCCCCGACGTCGCGCGCGCGCTTCACCGGATCGAAGACCAGTGGATTGCCGAGGATTTTCCGGATGACGCACGCGTCGCGGCGATCACCGATGCGGTGCTCGATCAAGCCCTGCGATCGACGACCAGCTGATAGGCCGCGTCGGCATCGACCGCGCGACCGAAATAATAGCCTTGGCCATAGCTGCAGCCGAGCGCCGTCAGCGTCTGCGAAAGCTCATGCGTCTCAACGCCTTCTGCCGTCGTCTTCATGCCGAGCGCCTGCGCAAGGCTTAGGATCGCGCGAACGATCGCGATCTTGTCGCGGTCGGCCAGCATCCCGGTCACAAAGCTGCGGTCCATCTTCAGCACGTCGATCGGCAGCTTCTGCAGGATGGCGAGGTTCGAATAGCCGGTGCCAAAATCGTCCATGGCGAGTGTCACGCCCATGGTTTTCAGCGCCTGCATCGTCTGGGCGATACGATCGGGATCGGCGATCAGCGCGCTTTCGGTCAGCTCCAGCGTCAACCGGGCGCCGGGCAATCCCGCTGCCTCCAGCGCGCGTTCGACGATCCGCGGGATATTGTCGCGCTGCAGCTGGATCGCCGAGACATTGACGGCAATGCGCACCCCGCAATCGCCGCCTGCAACCGCATCCCAGCCGGCAAGTGCCTTGGCAGCGGTGTCGAGCGCCCATCGCCCGAGCGGCACGATCAGCCCCGATTCCTCGGCAACCGGAATGAAATCGTTGGGCGCCATGTCGACGCCGTCCTCGGTCCGCCAGCGCGTCAAGGCTCCGAACGCGACGATCCGGCCCGTCGCAAGATCGACGATCGGCTGATAGGCAAGCTGCAGCGTCTGGCTGTCGATCGCGCGGCGCAGCGCGGTTTCCATGCCGAATTCGGCACGGGCGACGTCGAACGCCTGCGGCTGATAGGCAGTGACCTCGCCCGACACTTTTGCGCGTTTCGCCGCGAACTGCGCGTGGCGGATCAGGTCTTCGACATCGTCGATAGGGTCGCCGCCAAAAGCAATGCCGATCGAGCAGGACACGCGGATTTCGAAGTCCGACAGACGGAACGGATTGGCCAGCGCATTGAGCACACGCTTGGCGACATGATCGGCATCGCTGCGCCCCGCATCAAGCTGGAGCAGCACGCCGAATTCGTCGCCGCCGATGCGCGCCAGCACATCGCGACCGCGCAAGGCGCCGCGAATGCGCCGCGCGACCGTGATCAGCAACTCGTCCCCCGCCAACGACCCCATGCAAGCGTTGATCCGGCTGAAGCGATCGAGATTGACGACCATCACCGCATGAGCTTCGGGGTCATGCGCGGCATCGGCAAACAGCGATTCGAGCTGATCGGCAAATCCTGCACGATTGGGCAGGCCCGACAGCGCGTCGGTGAGCATCTCGCGCCGCAGATTCTGTTCGGTGCGCACTTCGGCGGTCCGGTCGATCAAGGTCACGAGGCAGCGGTCGACCTGCCGCGTCTGCGCGCGCGCGACATGGACGCGGAAATGGCGCCGGTCGACGGCATCGCCGCATTGCCAGGCGAAGTCTTCGGACGGCGCGCCGGACAACATGAAAGGCATCAGCCGCCCACCAAGGCTGCGGATCAGCGGCGCGGCATCGCCGGCGCCGCCCAGCCCCGCCGCCACCATCGGCGCGTTCATCTCTTCGACCGCAAAGCCGCTTCCGCGCATCTGCAAGATCACGGCCGGGATCGGCAGCAGGTTGATCGCGCCCCCGACCGACGGGCGCGTAGCGACTTCCGCGCGCAGGCCATTACCCGGCACGGCTTCGGCGTCCAGAGGTCGAGACGAACGCGTCACCATCCTGCGCTCGTCTAATGACTATAGGTTAAGGCCGCCTGAAGTAATCCGGGCACATAAACCTATGATCCCAAACGCCTATCAACCGAAACGATTATCGCGCGGAAATCCCGTTGGCGGCAGACGACCGGCCGCACCGCGCGCCGCGCGCCACGGGCCAAGGTCGCTTTCGGTGCGCGTCCGCCCGCTGTCGCCGCCCATCGCCCAGCTCAACCCGGCTGCGAACACGAAGCCGGTCACATCGCTCAAGCCGCCGTCGCGGTAACGCTGGAGCTGCACCCCCTGCCCGCGCGTCATCTCGGGCAACTCCGCCAGCGGGAACACCAGCAGTTTGCGATTGTCGCCGATCACCGCAACATAGTCCGCATCGGGGCTCAGCGCGCGCACGCGCAACAGCCGCGCGCCGGGACGCGGCGTCATCACCGTCTTGCCCTTGCGCGTCTCGGCAATCAGATCGCTTGCCTGGGCGATGAAGCCGCGCCCGTCGCTGGCCGCCAGCAACAGCCGCGCGCTGCGGCTCGCCGGGAACAAGTCGACGATTGCCGTGTCGCCGTCGAGGTCGACCATCAGCCGCACCGGCTCGCCAAAGCCGCGCCCACCGGGCAGCTTGTCGGCGCCGAGCGTGTAGAAGCGCCCGGTCTCGGCCGCCAGCAGCAGCTTGTCGGTGGTCTGCGCGTGGAACGCAAAAGCGGGGCCGTCGCCTTCCTTGAACTTGAGCGCGTCGGGCGAGCCGAGGTCGATATGGCCCTTCATCGCGCGGATCCAGCCGCGCTGCGACAGGATGACGGTGATCGGCTCGCGGTCGATCATCGCTTCTAGGGGGATGTCGCGCGCCGGCGCCGCCTCGGCAATCGTCGTGCGCCGCGCGCCGAGCTTGGTGTCGCGGCCATAGCGCTTGCCGATGACGCCAAGATCCGCCTTCAGCCGTTTGCGCTGGAGCTTGTCGGACGCAAGCAGTGCTTCAAGCCCGCCGCTTTCCTCCGCCAGCGCGTCGCGCTCGCGGCGCAATTCCATTTCCTCGAGCCGCCGCAACTGCCGCAGCCGCATGTTGAGGATCGCTTCGGCCTGGCGGTCCGTGAGCTGGAACTCGGCGACCATCACCGGCTTGGGCTCATCCTCGGTGCGGATGATCTCGATCACCCGGTCGAGGTTGAGGAACGCGATGATGTAACCGTCGAGCAGCTCGATCCGGTCGGCGATCTTGCTCAGCCGATAGCGCGTGCGCCGCTGCAGCACGATGAACTGGTGCTCGACCCACGCCTGCAACGCCTGTTTCAGGCTCATCACGCGCGGGGTGCGCTGGGCGTCGAGCACGTTGAGGTTGAGCGGCACGCGGACTTCGAGGTCGCAGAGCTTGAACAGGCTTTCCATCAGCACGTCGGGGTCGACGGTGCGGCTGCGCGGTTCGATCACCAGCCGGATCTCGCTGTCGGACTCGTCGCGCACATCGCCCAGGATCGGCAGCTTCTTGTCGTTGATGATCGCAGCAATCGCCTCGATCAGCTTGCCCTTCTGGATGCCATAGGGGATTTCGGTGACGATGATCTGCCAGGTGCCGCGCCCCTGATCCTCGATCTGCCAGCGCGCGCGCACGCGGAAACTGCCGCGCCCGGTGGCATAGGTTTCGGCGATCGCGGCGGGGCTGTCGACTACCAGCCCGCCGGTCGGGAAATCTGGGCCCTGGACAAAGGCCAGCGGATCGGCGTCGGGATCGTCGATCAGCGCGACGGCGGCGTCGATCAGCTCGGCGGCATTGTGCGGGGGGATGCTCGTCGCCATGCCGACCGCGATCCCGCTCGCGCCGTTCGCCAGCAGATTGGGGAACAGGCCCGGGAACAGCTCGGGCTCTTCCTCTTCGCCATTGTAGGTGGGCTTCAGGTCGGCGCCGTCGTCGTCGATGCCGTCCATCAGGTCGATCGCGACCTGCGTCAGCCGTGCCTCGGTGTAGCGGTAAGCGGCGGCATTATCGCCGTCGATATTGCCGAAATTGCCCTGCCCATCGACGAGCGGATAGCGCAGCGCGAAATCCTGCGCGAGCCGCACCATCGCGTCATAGACCGACTGGTCGCCATGCGGGTGGTATTTGCCGATCACGTCGCCGACGACGCGCGCGCATTTCTTGTAGCCTTGGCTCGGGTCGAGCCGCAGCAGCCGCATCGCCCACAGCAATCGCCGATGCACCGGCTTCAGCCCGTCGCGCACATCGGGCAGCGAACGGGCGGTGATCGTCGACAGCGCATAGACGAGGTAGCGCTCCGACAGCGCCGTGTCGAAAGGTGTGTCGGACTGGCCGGGGATGTCGTCAGGCGCGGGCGGCGGATCGATCGTTTCGGTGGTCATCGCGCGAGCCGTAGCAGCGACGAGGCCGCAAGGCCAAGCCTTCCCGCACACCTGCCTCAAGCGAACAGAGCCGGATCACATTATGTCGAAAATGCGGCATCCGGCTTTACTATAGCAAATTGATAGGATAGCGACGAACCGTTCACAACCTCGGACGAACGGGAGAGTCGAATGCGCGGCAAGGCAGTCGTGATCATCGCTCTGGCACTGGCCGGGTGCGCGAAAAGCGACGGCGGACGCGAGCCACCGGCCAGCGATGCGATGGCGAGCGAAGAACGCATGACCGACGCCAGCCCCGCGCGCGGCCCCGGCATCGGCGTCACTGCCGCTCCCGGCGTCGCGTTTAGATACGCCTATGAGTTCCGCCTGCCCGCCGCGCGCATTTCAACCACGCAGGAAGCGCATGCGCAGGCGTGCGAAGCGCTCGGGCTCGCGCGATGCCGCATCACCGGCATGCATTACGCCGTCGGGCGCGGCGCGAACGACATCACCGCGAGCCTCGATTTCAAGCTCGACCCGGCCATCGCGCGCAAGTTCGGCACCGGCGGCATCGACGCGGTCATCAAGGCGGGCGGTAAGCTCGGCTCGGTCGACATTACCGGCACCGATGCCGGCGGCGCGATCAAGGCGATCGACGAGGCGAGCGCTCGCAAGCGCGCCGATCTCGAACGGATCGAGGCACAGCTTGCCAAGCTGCCGCCCAAATCCGCTGATCGCATCACGCTGCAGGAACAGGCCGATGGCTTGCGTCAGGCGCTCAATGCCAATGCGGCCAGCAAGGGTGCACAGCAGGCGAGCCTTGCCACCACGCCGATGCATTTCGACTATGGCACCACCGACAGCTTCGCGGGCTTCGACGCCGACTCGCCGATCGCGATCGGGCTGGCGCTAGGCCGCGAGAGCTTCCTCGCCGCGCTGAGCCTGTTGACGATCGTGCTGGCAGGCGGCCTGCCCTGGGTCCTGCTCGCGCTCGCCGGTTGGTGGCTGTGGCGGCGGCTGCACAAGCGGTTCGTGACCGAGTGATTGGCGCGCGGCATGCGAATGGATAGGGTCGCGCGATGCGACCCTTTCTCCTCGCCCTGCTGCTGGTGCTGACCGCGATGGCCGACTCCAAACTCCTGACCTGGCCCGACCTGACCGGTCGCGCTCGCCCGACGCCCGATGCGACGATCGGCTATGGCCCTGACCCTTACCAGAAGGTCGACCTCTGGTTGCCCAAGGCGCCCGGCAAGCATCGCACCGTGCTGATGGTGCATGGCGGCTGCTGGCAGACCGAGATCGCCGATCGCAGCTTGATGAACTGGATCGCCGACGATCTGCGCAGGCGCGGCTATGCCGTGTGGAACATCGATTATCGCGGCGTCGATCGCCCCGGTGGCGGCTATCCGGGGACTTTCGCCGATGCCGCCGCCGCTGCCGATGCGCTGCGCGACTATGCCGCGCGCTATCAGCTCGACCTCGGCAAGGTGGTTGCGGTCGGCCATTCAGCGGGCGGGCATCTCGCGCTGTGGCTGGCGGGGCGGGCGCGGCTGGCGAAGGGGAGCGCGCTGTACTCGCCCAAGCCGCTGCCGATCGCGCATGTCGTCAGCCTCGGCGGCCTGCCCGATCTCGAAGCGACCGCTGCCAGCCCCGACAATGGCTGCGGCACCGACGTCGTCGCGCGGCTGACGGGCGCCCCCTCGCCCACGCACGCCGATGTCTTCGCCGACACCTCGGTTCCGCGCCTGCTGCCGCTCGGCGTGCCGCAGGACCTGGTCAATGGCGAGAATGACCGGATCATCCCGATGCGGCTCGGCACCGGCTATGAGTCGCAGGCCCGCGCCAAGGGCGACCGCGTGGCGCTGCACCGGATCGACCAGACCGGCCATGTCGAGTTGATTGCGCCCGAGAGCGCGGCCTGGGCACAGACGGTGAAGCTGATCGACGCGGCGTTCGGCAAGTGATGACGCTCGACGAAGCCCGCGCGCGCGACGCCGCCGATCCGTTGCGCGGATTTCGCGATCGGTTCGTGCTGCCCGAAGGCGTGATCTATCTCGACGGCAATTCGCTGGGAGCGCTGCCCCGCGCCACCGAGGCCGCCGTCGCCGATCTCACCAAGCGCCAATGGGGCGAACGGCTGATCCGCAGCTGGAACGAAGGCTGGATCGAGGCGCCCTTGCGCATCGGCGACAAGATCGCCCGGCTGATCGGCGCCGCGCCCGGCGAAGTGGCGGTCGCGGATTCGACTTCGGTTAATCTGTTCAAACTGCTGACGGCGGCGCTGCGCGCCAATCCCGATCGCCGCGTCATCCTGAGCGAGGCGGGGAATTTCCCGACCGATCTGCATATCGCCGAAGGCGTGGTGGCAGGCATCCCGGGCGCGAGCCTGCGTGTCGTCCCCCGCGACCAGATCGCCGAAGCGCTCGACGAGAGCGTCGCGCTGCTCATGCTTACGCATGTCCATTACAAGACCGCCGAGCGCTTCGACATGGCTGCATGGACCGCGCGCGCGCACGAAGCCGGCGCGCTGGCGCTGTGGGACCTGAGCCATAGCGCCGGGGCAGTCGCGGTCGACCTCAACGGCGCCGGGGCCGATCTCGCTGTCGGCTGCGGCTATAAATATCTGAACGGCGGCCCCGGCGCGCCGGCCTATCTGTTCGTGGCCGAGCGCCACCAAGCCGCCCTCGCCAACCCGATTTCGGGCTGGATGGGCCATGCCGCGCCCTTCGACTTCGCCGATGGCTATGCTCCCGCGCCGGGCATCAAGCGCTGGCTGGCAGGCACGCCACCGATGCTGGCGATGGCGGCGCTCGAGATCGGCGTCGACCTGATGCTCGAAGCCGACCCGGCGCTGATCGCCGCCAAGAGCGCGGCGCTGTTCGATACGTTCGCGGCGATCGGCGACGCGCTCGGCCTTGACTGCGTGTCCCCGCGCGATCCGGCCGCGCGCGGCTCGCACATTTCCTTCCGCCACGCCCATGCCTATCCGCTCTGCCAGGCCTTGATCGCGCACGGCGTGATCGGCGATTTCCGCGCGCCCGATGTGCTGCGGCTTGGGCTGACGCCGCTCTATCTCGGCTTTGAGGGTGTCGTCCGCGCGGGCGAAATCCTTGCCGATCTGCTCGCGTCGCACGCCTATCGCGATCCGCAGTTCGCCGCGCGCCACGCCGTCACCTGAGCCCCCGCTCGCGCGTTGCGCGCGGGCCCGGCATCCGGTATAGGCCTCGTTCCCGCCCCGGCTCTTGCGCGTTGCCTGTCGATCGCGCGGCCGGGGCACGTTATTTGTGAAAGACCCCGCCGATGGCTCGCCGCCGCCAAATCTACGAAGGCAAGGCCAAAATCCTCTATGAAGGTCCCGAACCAGGCACGCTGATCCAATATTTCAAGGATGATGCGACCGCGTTCAACGCCCAAAAAAAGGGCACGATCAGCGGTAAGGGTGTGCTCAACAACCGGATTTCGGAGCATATCTTCACGTTGCTCGCGCTGATCGGCGTGCCGACGCACTTCATCCGCCGCCTCAACATGCGTGAGCAACTCATTCGCCAGGTCGAGATCGTGCCGATCGAAGTCGTCGTCCGCAACGTCGCGGCGGGCTCGCTGTCGAAGCGGCTGGGGATCGAGGAAGGCACGCAACTGCCGCGCACGATCATCGAGTATTTCTACAAGGACGATGCGCTCGGCGATCCGATGATCACCGACGAACATATCGCCGCCTTCGGCTGGGCAAGCCAGGAAGAAATGCACGACATCGCCGATCTGGCGATCCGGGTGAATGATTTCCTGTGCGGACTGTTCGCCGGAATTGGCATTCGCCTGATCGACTTCAAGCTCGAATTCGGCCGCATCTGGGACAATGACTATTCGCGGATCATCCTCGCCGACGAGATCAGCCCCGATGGTTGCCGGTTGTGGGACATGGAGTCGGGCGAAAAGCTCGACAAGGACCGTTTCCGGCGCGATCTGGGCGGCGAAGTCGAGGCCTATCAGGAAGTCGCGCGTCGCCTCGGCCTCCTGCCCGAAGGCGCCGAGAACGCCGTTCTCGACCTCGAAAGCCATCGCAAGCGGCGCGGCAAATAACCCGCGCCGCTGATCGGCTCAGCCCTTGACCTTCAGCCCGCAGATGATGCCGAAAATGAAGCAGCAAAACAGCGCAAGCTGGACCTTGCCGCCGCTGTCGCCCCAGCCGAAATATTCACCGCCAAAGGCGAACAGCGCAATGAACATCACCATTGCCAACCCGGCCATGTTACTCACCCCTTGCTGACGACACGGCATCGCACTTCGGCAATGCCCCGACGCCACTGTGTGCCCGAGGAGTAAACAAGTGATGAAGGTTGCGGCGAACCGGGCGCCCCGGCATAGCAGGCGAGCGTTAACAAGGAGTAATCCATGAAATTGCGGATCGTGGTGACACTCAAGCCCGGCGTGCTCGACCCGCAGGGGCGCGCGATCCACAAGGCGCTTGGCGGCCTGGGCTTCGACGGCGTCAACGATGTCCGCGCGGGCAAGCTGTTCGAGCTCGACGTTGCCGACGACACCAGCGATGCTGCCATCGACGAGATGTGCCGCAAGCTGCTCGCCAATACGGTCATCGAAAACTACCGGGTGGAGCGCGGCTGATGCGCACTGCCGTCATCGTCTTTCCCGGCTCCAACTGCGACCGCGACATGGCGGTGGCGCTTGAAGCCGTCACCGGCACCAGGCCCGCGATGGTGTGGCACGGCGAAACCGCCCTGCCCGACGGTACCGGCCTGATCGCGCTGCCGGGCGGCTTTTCCTATGGCGATTATCTCCGCTGCGGCGCGATTGCCGCGCGATCGGCGATCATTCCTGCGATCGTCGCGGCGGCGGAGGGCGGCGTGCCGGTGCTCGGCGTGTGCAACGGCTTTCAGGTGCTCACCGAAATCGGCCTGCTGCCCGGCGCGCTGATGCGCAACGAAGGCCTCGATTTTGTGTGCCGCGACGTCGCGCTGACGGTCGAGAATGCCCAAAGCGCCTTCACGAGCCGCTATGCTGCGGGCGAACGCATCATCGTGCCGGTCGCGCACCACGACGGCAATTACACCGCCGACGCCGACACGCTCGATCGGATCGAAGGCGAGGGCCGCGTCGCTTTCCGCTATGGCGAGCGCGTCAATGGCTCGGCGCGACAGATTGCCGGGGTGCTCAACGCGAGCGGCAATGTGCTCGGCATGATGCCCCACCCCGAGCGCCGCATCGAAGCGGCGCATGGCGGCGACGACGGGCGGCGACTGTTCGAAGGGCTGCTGGAGACGGTGGGCGCCTAACGTCCAAACAACCGCGTCCGCCGGGCGAGCAGCAGGATTACGCTCGGCCAGAACATCGTGTTCCAGATGTCGTGCCAGTCGCCCCACAGGTCGAGCGGCATGCCGCTGGCGATACGGTCGCGGATATCCCACGCTTCGCCCAGCAATGCCGCGGCGAGTACGACGCTCTAGGGCTTCCAGCTCGAAAGCTTCGACCCGAACAGCAGCGCTGACCCGAAGAACAGCCCCAGCGCGACGTAGATGTGCAAAGCATCCTTGGCGAGATGCGTCTGGCCGATCAGCCACAGTTTGCTGGACTGGAGCCAGCTCACACATCGGCCCGGAAGGGGGTGAAATTGGTCCGGTCGTCGAACACATCGACGCCTTCGCGGCGCTTGAGGAAATTGACGACCAGATAGGTGAACGGCGTCAGCAGCACTTCCCAGCTGACCTTCAGCACCCACTGCGTCACCAGTACTTGCAGCACCAGCGCATTGGTCCAGCCTTCGGCGCCCCAGAAGGCGAGCGGGTAGAAGATCAGGCTGTCGACCGCCTGCCCCGCTACGGTCGAGCCGATCGTGCGGCTCCACAACTGTTTGCCGCCGGTCCACAGCTTCATCCGGGCAAGGACGTAGGAATTGACGAATTCGCCCGCCCAGAAAGCCAGAACCGACGCGAACACGATACGCGGCACCTGGCCGAAAATCGTCTCATAGGCGGCCTGGTTCTTCCAGTCGGGCGCGGGTGGCAACGCGACCACCACGAACGACATGAACGCCATGAACAGCACCGCGACCGTCCCCGCCCAGATCACCCGGCGTGCGCGGCCATAGCCATAGACTTCGGTCAGCACGTCACCGATCACATAGGAGATCGGGAAGAACAGGATGCCCGCGCCGAACGGCCAGTATCCGATCCCCGGCAGCCAGATCTGCGCGACCTTGCCTGCGCCGATCACGTTGGACAACAGGATGATCGCGACGAACGCTGCCATCACGAAATCGAAATATCGGAACGGCTCGCGCCCCAGTTCACGTGCCGAAACCGATTTCACGTCCATGTCAGCCCCCACATTCCGGTGTCAGCAGCTTTAACGGCGTTTCCCGACCACGCAATTCCGGCTAACAGGCATGCCGCGCGCGCCCGTAGTTCAACTGGATAGAGCACGAGCCTTCTAAGCTTGGAGTTGCAGGTTCGAGTCCTGCCGGGCGCGCCAAAATCGCACCAGCCCGCGCGATAATCGAACGCGAATCGTTGATCTTCCTCAAGAACTCGGCAAAGAGCGGCGTTTCGGCAGTGCGCGCGGCCTGGGGGGGCCGGATTCGTGAACGCCGCAGGGGGAAATGTAGTGCCATCTGCTTTCGTGTCGTGTTGACCCACGCGATCGTTGTTCGCGTTGCCGCTGGCATTACCACCACCGCCTCGCGCCACGGCGCCGGGAGGGTGTCATGAGCCTTGCCGGCATGACCAGCGCGATGCTGCTGGCCGGGGCGCCGATCAACAATGGCGGGATTGCGCTCGACCTTCCCGCCGAACTGATCGCGCAGGCCGAGCAGGACCGCAAGGCAGCACCCGCACCCGCAACTGGACCCGCGCCCGCCCCGCTTGATGCAACGGCTCAGTCGCGCGAAGTAGGCGAGAACGCCGAGCACGAAGCGATGGAAGTGATGGTCACCGTGCGTCAGCGCACGCCCGGTGACCCGCTCGAAAAGCTCAACGCCACGTCGTTCGCGGTAACGCAGGCCGTCGACAAGGCCGTCGTCGGCCCGGTCGCGCTGACCTTTGCCAAGATCGTGCCGACGCCAGTGCGCGACGGGCTCGGCAATTTCCTATTCAATCTTCACGAGCCGCGCGTGTTCGTGAATTTCATCCTCCAGCACAAGATCGGCAAGGCGGCCGAGACCTTTGCGCGCTTCTTCGTCAACACCACCATCGGCATCGGCGGGCTGTTCGACATCGCCAAGCGCAAGCCGTTCCGCCTGCCGCGCCGCCCCAACGGTTTTGCCGACACCCTCGGCTTCTACGGCGTGAAGCCCGGCGCCTATCTGTTCCTGCCGATCGTCGGGCCAACGACGGTGCGCGACATTTTCGGATCGATTGCCGATCAGGCGCTGCTGCCGTTCGCCGTCGGGTCGCCGTTCAACCGGCCTGCGTTCACGCTGCCGACCAGCATCGCCCGCACGCTCGACCACCGCGCCTATTTCGACGAGGAACTGCGGCGGATGCGCAGCAGCGACAAGGATCTCTATTCGCAGCGGCGCGACCTTTACCTGCAAATGCGGCAGGACGAGATCGACGATTTGCGCGGTCGCCCGCACACGCCGATTCGCTCGATGCCGCGTACCACCTTCACGCGGCCGCCCTCTGCCGAAGCCCCGGCCAGCCCGCCACCCTTGATCCCGGCCCCCGCACCCGCCATCCCTAGCCCGAAATAACCGGGGAGAGCGGACATGCCGGGCGCATTATCGGGCATCAGGATCATCGAATTTGCCGGCATCGGCCCTGCCCCCTTTTGCGGGATGATGCTCGGCGATCACGGCGCCGAAGTGATCCGAATCGACCGCCCCGGCGCGCGGCTCGATCCACGTGACGCACTGTCGCGCAACCGCCGCTCGGTCGTGATCGACATGAAGTCGCCCGAAGGTGTCGCCGCCGCGCGCGAGCTTTGCCGCAGCGCCGATGGCCTGATCGAAGGGTTCCGCCCGGGCGTGATGGAGCGGCTCGGCCTTGGCCCCGACCTGCTGCTCGGCGACAATCCGAAGCTGGTGTTCGGGCGCATGACCGGCTGGGGCCAGGCCGGCCCCTATGCACAGGCTGCGGGGCACGACATCAATTACATCGCGCTGTCGGGCGTGCTGCATACCATCGGGCGCGCCGGCGAACGACCGGTGCCGCCGGTCAATTATGTCGGCGATTTTGGCGGCGGCGGCATGTTGCTGGCGTTCGGGATGGTCGCGGCGCTGCTCGCGGTTAAGAATGGCGCACCCGGTCAGGTGATCGACGCGGCAATGACTGACGGCTCGGCGCTGCTCGCGGGGATGAGCTGGCATTTCCTCGAATCCGGCCTGAACCGCGACGAGACCGGCGCGAACATGCTCGACAGCGCGGCCCCCTTTTACGACAGCTATGCCTGCGCTGACGGCAAGTTCGTCGCCATCGGTTCGATCGAGCCGCAATTCTACGCATTGCTGCGCGCGGCGCTCGGGATCGAGCGCGATCCCGATTTCGACCGCCAGCATGATCGCGCCCTTTGGCCCGCGCAAAAGGCCAAGCTCGCCGCGATTTTCGCCGGCCGGACCCGTGACGAATGGTGCGCGATCATGGAAGCAACCGACATCTGCTTTGCGCCCGTGCTGGCGATGCGCGAGGCGCCGCTGCATCCGCACAATGCCATGCGCGAAACCTTCATTTCGGTCGGCGGTGCGACTCAGCCCGCCCCGGCGCCGCGCTTTTCGGCAACGCCCGCGCCCTACCCGACCGCCGCACCCGAAGTCGGGGCCGACACCGCCGCGCTGGCGCGACCGGCGCGCTAGTCCCAACCGACCCTGCCTGGAACCCCGGTGGCGGCGCCTGCGCGGCCCAGATTGGGCCAAAAGCGCGAGTCGTGGGTCGTTTTTCTGCCGAAATGACAGGACGCCGCCTGCGTTTTTGGTTAGCTTTGCCTTTACCGACTCGGGAGCGCGGGGCCCCGGTCGGGACGGGGGCGTGAGTGATGGGCACTGAACTGGCCTTGAGTGTCGGGCGGCTTCGTCCTGCAGCAGTGTCGGCCCTCAACGATGTCTATGAGGAAGATCCGGCTCTGGTCGTCCGCGATGTCGCGTCGCGGCCCCGGACCGCTGGGCACATCATCGTTTTCGCGAATGAAAAGGGCGGCGTCGGCAAATCGACGCTGGCGCTCCATGCCTGCGCGGCGCTTGCTGGCGCGGGCTACCGTGTGACCGGTTTCGACCTCGACTATCGCCAGCAGACGCTCGCGCGCTCGCTCACTAATCGCGAAGCAACCGCGCGCAGCCTTGGCGTCGCGCTGCCGATGCCGGTCGCAGGCGTCTTGCGGCAGCAGAATGGCGCGCAGCTGTGTCAGGAATTGGCGCGGATCGGCTGGGACAGCGATTTCATCGTCATCGATGCGGCTGGCCATGATTCGCCGATTGCCCGCCGGGCGATCGCGCTCGCCGATACGCTGGTGACGCCGATCAACGGCTCGTTCGTCGATCTCGATCTGCTCGGCCGGTTTCGCGCCGATTATTCGAAGCTCGAAGCGGCCGGGTGCTTCGCCGCGCTCGTCAATGCGCTGCGCGACGCGCGCGCGAATGTCGGGATGCGCCCGCTCAACTGGGTGGTGATGCCCAATCGCATGCGTCAGGCAGGCAGCCAGAATGACCAGCGCTTCGAAAATGCGCTCGAGGAACTGGCGTCGGCATGTGATTTCCGCGTTGGCCGCGGGCTCGCGGAGCGCGTCGCTTATCGCGAACTGTTCCTGCTCGGCCTCACCCATCTCGACCTGAAATTTATCCGGGGGATCGGCCGCCTTCGCGGCGCCGCGCGTGACGAGCTGACCGGATTCATGGAGGATCTGCGGCTGCCCGAAACGCCGCTGTTCGTCCGCCGCTTCGGCGAACGCCGCGCCTGACCGGTTGCCGCCACCGGGTGACGCCGTTAGGCTCCGTGGCCATGAACATGCGTTCCCTCACGCTCGCCGCGCTCGCCTTTGCGGCTGCTGCCCCCGTTCCTGCCCTGGCCCAGACCGACACTGTTGAGCGGGCGCGCTGGGCGGCAACCGCGCAGCGAACCATGATCAAGCGCGACGACTGGGGCATTGCCCATGTCCACGGCAAGACCGATGCCGACGCCGTCTTCGCGATGATGTACGCGCAGGCCGAAGACGACTTCAATCGCGTCGAGACCAACTATCTGGTCGCGCTCGGTCGGCTCGCGGAGGCTGAGGGCGAAATGGCGCTGTGGCAGGATCTGCGCCAGCGGCTCTACATCGACCCGGCGACCCTGCGCCAGCAGTTTGCCGACAGCCCCGCCTGGCTGCAGGCGCTGATGCGCAGTTGGGCCGATGGGCTGAATTATTATCTGTTCACCCACCCGACTGTGCGCCCGCGCGTCATCAAACATTTCGAGCCGTGGATGGCGCTCGCCTTTTCCGAAGGGTCGATCGGCGGCGACATCGAAGACGTCAGCCTGCGCCAGCTCGCGGCCTTTTACGGTGGCAAGCAACTGGCGATGGCCGATCCCGATCCGCGCGCCTATCGCGAGCCGCAGGGATCGAACGGTATCGCCATCGCGCCGCCGCGGACCAAGGATGGCCATGCGCTGTTGCTGATCAATCCGCACACTAGCTTCTTCTTCCGCTCCGAACAGCAAGTGACGAGCGATCAGGGGCTGAACGTCTATGGCGCCGCCACCTGGGGCCAGTTCTTCATCTATCAGGGCTTCAATGCCCATGCCGGCTGGATGCACACGTCGAGCGGCGTCGATTCGGTCGACGAATTCGCCGAGACGATCGTCGAACAGGCCGGCAAGCGCTTCTACCGCTATGGCCGTGATTTGCGCCCCGTAAAGGTCCGACCGATCACGCTGTCGTACCGGCTGGCGGACGGCACGCTCGGCACCCGCCGCTTTACGACCTACGCAACGCACCACGGCCCGATCACGCGCAGCGCCGGGGACAAGTGGATTGCCTTTGCGCTGATGAACAAGCCGATGGCCGCGCTCGAACAGAGCTTCCTGCGCACCAAGGCCACGACGCTCGCCGAATTTCTGAAGGTCGCCGAGCGGCGCGCGAATAGTTCGAACAACACGCTGTTCGCCGACGACAAGGGCGTGATTGCCTATCTCCACCCGCAATTCGTGCCCAAGCGCAACGACCGCTTCGATTATCGCAAACCGGTCGACGGCAGCGACCCCGCAACCGACTGGCAAGGGCTGCACACGCTAAGCGAGCTGCCCGCCGCCGTTGCGCCCAACACCGGCTGGGTGATGAACACCAATGACTGGCCATGGTCAGCGGCAGGGCCCGATAGTCCGAAGGCGAGTGCTTTTCCTCGCTATATGGATACAGCGGGTGAGAATCCGCGCGGCCTGCACGCAACCGCGCTGCTCACCCCGGCGCGCGACCTGACCGTCGAGGGATTGCGCGCGCTTGCCTTCGATTCGCATCTCAATGCTTTCGACCCGCTGATCCCCGGCCTTGTCACCGCGTGGGAAGCGCTGCCGGAGGGCGCGCAAAAGACCAAGCTCGCACGCCCGGTCGCGCTGCTGAAGGGCTGGGATCGCCGCTGGGCGGCCGATTCGGTCGCGACGTCGCTGGCGATTTTCTGGGGCGAGGCGCTGTGGGGCGAGACGATCCGCGACCTTGAGCTCGAAACGGTCGGGCTAGCGCATTACCGCGCGATGGAAGCCGCTTCACCGGCGCGCAAGCTGAAGGCGCTCGAAATCGCGGTCGACCGGCTGACGGCCGATTTCGGTTCGACCGAAGTACCGTGGGGCGACATCAACCGCTTCCAGCGCAACGACGCGGCGATCGTCCAGAAATTCGATGACGTCAAGCCGAGCACACCGGTCGGTTTCGCCTCGGCGCAATGGGGCTCGCTCGCGTCGTTCGGCGCGCGCGCTTATCCGGGCACCAAGCGCTATTACGGCACTGGCGGCAACAGCTTCGTCGCGGTGGTCGAATTCGGCCCACAGGTCCGCGCCATTGCCGTGACGGCAGGCGGCGAAAGCGGCGATCCGGCGTCGAAGCATTTCAACGATCAGGCAACGCGCTACGCCACCGGCGCGCTACGCCCGGTCTATTTCTGGCCGAGCGAGCTGACCGGCCATGTCGAGCGGCAGTACCACCCCGGCCGCTAAGCCGGGACGCTCACTGGCCTTGTCGGGGAAAGCGGCTTATTGCGAGGGCCATGCCCAAACGCCCGCACCATTTTTATTCGATCCACGCGCATGAAATGGTGCGCGTCGCTGCGACCACGCCGCGCGCGACCGTCGGCGATCCTGCCGCCAACGCAGAAGCGGCCATCGAACTGGTAAAGAAAGCGGCAGCGAACGCCGTCGACCTGATCGTCTTCCCCGAGCTCAATCTGTCGTCCTACGCGATCGACGACTTGCACATGCAAGCGGCGCAGCACAGTGCGACCGAAGCGGCGATCACGCGGCTCGCCAGCGCTACTGCCAAGCTGCGCACGGTCATGGTCGTGGGTGCCGCAATCCCGCGCAACGGTCGGCTCTACAATTGCGCGGTGGCAATTGCGCGCGGGCGTATCCTTGGCGTCGTGCCCAAGACCTTTCTGCCCAATTACCGCGAATTCTACGAAAAGCGCTGGTTCGCGAGCGGCGCCGGGCTGACCGGCATGGAAATCGACCTCGCGGGCCAGCGCGTGCCGTTCGGCACCGATCTGATCTTCGCCGCCAGCGACTTGCCGCATTTCATCTTCCATGCCGAAATCTGCGAGGATTTCTGGTCCCCTACCCCACCTTCGACCAACGGCGCGCTGGCCGGCGCCTATATCTGCTGCAACCTGTCGGCCTCGCCGATCCTGATCGGCAAGGCGCGCGACCGCGCGATGCTCGCCTCGGCGCAGTCGTCACGCGCGATCTGCGCCTATGTTTTCTCCGCCTCCGGCCCGGGCGAAAGTACCACCGATCTCGCTTGGGACGGGCAAAGCCTGATCTACGAAAATGGCGATCTGCTGAAGGAGTCGCAGCGCTTCCGCTGCGAGGCCGACACGATCGTCGCCGATATCGACGTCGCGCGGCTGCGGATCGAGCGGATGCGCAACGGCACCTTCAACGATGCCGCGCGGCTGGCGGGCGATCCCGAATATGAGTTCCGCCGCATCGCTTTCGAGCACGGACCCGACTTCGCCGATGTCGGCCTGCAGCGCGAGCTGCGCCGCTTCCCCTTCGTCCCCAACACGCCCGAGCGGCTCGATGCCGATTGCTACGAAGCCTTCAACATTCAGGTCGAAGGGTTAATGAAGCGGATGGAGGCATCGCGCACCGAACGGCTGGTGATCGGCATTTCGGGCGGGCTCGATTCGACACATGCGCTGATCGTCGCGGTCAAGGCCGTCGACCGGATGAAAATCCCGCGTGATCATGTCCTCGGCTACACGATGCCGGGCTTCGCGACGAGCAATGCCACGCGCGAGAATGCCTGGGCGCTGATGCGCGCGCTCGGCGTCGCGGGCGACGAGATCGACATCCGCCCCGCCGCGCAGCAGATGCTCGCCGACATCGACCATCCCTTCGCGCAGGGCGAGAAAATCTACGACGTCACCTTTGAGAATGTGCAGGCAGGGCTACGCACCGATTACCTGTTTCGCCTCGCCAATCAGCACAATGGGCTTGTGGTCGGCACCGGCGACCTGAGCGAACTTGCGCTCGGCTGGTGCACTTACGGCGTCGGCGATCACATGAGCCATTACGGGGTCAACGCGGGCGTGCCCAAGACGCTGATCCAGTATCTGATCCGTTGGACGATCGCGACCGACTTCTGGGACACCGAGACCGACCGCGTGCTCGAAGCGATTTTGGCGACCGAAATCTCGCCCGAACTGGTACCCGCTGATGCGAACGGCGCGATCCAGAGCACGCAGGACCGGATCGGCCCCTATGAGCTGCACGACTTTTTCCTGCACTATACGATCCGCCAGGGTCTGCCGCCCTCGAAGATCGCGTTCCTCGCGCTGCACGCGTGGCGCGATGTCGAGAGCGGCCGCTGGCCACGCGGCTTCCCGCTGACCGCGCGCCACAGCTATGACCTGCCGACGATCCGCAAATGGCTCGAGGAATTCCTGTTCCGTTTCTTCACGACGAGCCAGTTCAAGCGATCCGCCTTGCCCAACGGCCCGAAAGTGTCGGGCGGCGGCGCGCTCAGCCCACGCGGCGACTGGCGCGCGCCCAGCGATGGCGTCGCGACGGTGTGGCTGGAAGAATTGCGGGCGGGCTTGCCGTCCTGATTTCGCGGCGCTGCTGTTTTTCTCAATTTTTGCGCCGGAATCCGGAGCGACACCGGCGCCCCATTGCAATGACCCCCGACGTTTGAGACATTCGTAGCGGGCGCTACGTGTTTCATGTCGAGTCGCGGGTCGGCCATCGTGGTGACCATGCGCGAGTCAGCAAGGAGGGGTGAGTGCAACCGGACCGCCACACACACACCGGCCATGCTGCCATCGACGCGATCAGCTTTCGCAATGAACCCGTGGTCGAGGCCTATTGCGATCCCGCCACCAATGTTCTGCTTTTCCGCATGCGCAATTACGGTGCTGCTGGTGCGATGACCACCGCTGACCGGACTTCCGACGGTCCTGACCTGCTGCTGCTGTCGCGCGGGGCGGGCGTTCCCGCATTCGGCAACGTCGCTGGCGAGCGCTTCACGGTGGCACCCAACCGGTCGCTGCGCACCACCTTCGTGCCGCATGGTGCCGATTCCTCGGCGACATTCGGTGTGTCGGCGCATTCGATCAACCTGATGTTTCCACAAGGCTATCTCGGCAGGCTTGTCGCGGAACTGCCGCGCAGCACTCTTGATCCGCACATCTTCAGCAACGACCAGCATCTGGCGCAGCTCATCCGGATGCTCGACAGCGAAATCGCCGCTCCCGGTTTTGCGTCTTCGATCTTCGTTGAGGGTCTGACCCGCGCAATCGCCAGTCTGCTCACGCGGACCGATCCCGCTGTTCTGGCACGCGAAGCGGACCATATTTATCTGCCGCCATGGAAGCTGCGGCGGCTGTATGACTATATCGAGGCGCATCTCGACCAACGCATCCGGCTCGAAGACCTGGCTGCCGTCGTGCATTTGTCGCCGTTCCACTTCTCGCGCGTGTTCAAGCGTGCGACGGGCATCAGCCCCTATCAATATGTCCGCAACCGCCGCCTCGAGCGCAGCCGCGAATTGCTTTCGACGTCGGACCTGACGATCGCCGAACTCGCACTTGTTTGCGGCTTTTCCAACCAGTCGCACTTCACCGTCGCGTTCAGCAAAGCCATGGGAATTTCGCCCAATCGATATCGGCGCGGCTTGGCTGATCAATGAACCCGGATGGCGCGGTGGCGACTTTTCGGAATTTGCGTCGGCATTGATCGGGCATCGGAGACGGGGATTGCGGGCACGCGAAATCGGACGATAATCGTCGCAATTGGTGGCTTCGGACTCGGACGCAACGGGAGGCGCGTGATCGATGGCAACAACCAAGCTTGATTCAGGCGCAACGGAAGAAACAATGCACCGCAGCCGTCCATGCGGTGCTGCCGAAGCAAATGTGCCCGGCATCCAGTTCGTCCATCACCATGAAACAAGCGCTGAGCTCTACCATATTCCGTTTGCTGACCGGCGAAGTGAAATGCGCGAAGCAGCGCGCGATGATCGTTACCCCGACTCGATCATGGTCACGCGGGGGTCTGGCATGGCGGCATCGGGAAAAATCGCCGGATCACGGTTCAAGGTCCCGGCCTCAAGAGCAACGCGCGTTACCTTTCTGCCCGAGAAAGTCGATTGTCAGATCACCTACAGTCCGGCCGGCCGCACCTTTGGGATTAATTTCGCACGAGGCCATCTCGGGCAGCTGATGATCGACGGCGATCGTGGCCGCGAGTTTGATCCTTTGCTTTTCCAATGCGATGATCAACTCGTCCAATTGGCCCAGACGATCGAACATGAGATCACGGCGCCGGGCTTTGCATCGGCAATGCTGATCGACGGCATCAGCCGCGCATTGGCCGTTCGGCTGCTACGGATCGACCATGGGACGCTCATTGCCGAGGCTGACCGGATTGCCCTTCCCGCATGGAAGTTGCGACGCGTTGTCGATTTTATCGACAGCCATCTGGCAGCCGACATTCGCCTGAACGACCTCGCTGCCCAGGCGGAGCTTTCTCCCTTTCACTTCGGGCGCGTGTTCAAACAGGCGACGGGGACAAGCCCCTATCACTTCGTCCGCGATCGTCGGATCGAGCGAGGCTGTAAACTGCTGGTCGAAGACACGCTCGACATTGCCGGGATCGCGCTGAGCTGCGGCTTTGCCAACCAGTCGCACTTTACCAGCGCCTTCACCAAGGCCATCGGCACCTCGCCTGCGCGTTATCGGCGGATGAAGCGCCCGAACCGGATGATCTAGCGTCGATTGGCACCATTTTTTCGAAATCTTGCTGTCCGCTGCGCGTTTCACCGACGCCGCGTCACGCTCACCATCAATGCGAGAAGCGCAGATTGCGGCGATAGCGTCCCGGCGAGATACCCATCGCCTTGGTGAAGGCGCTGGTAAAGTGCGACTGGTTGGCAAAGCCGCACGCGGCGGCAACGTGGGTCATGTCGAGATCGCCCGCCGCAAGCAGCTTGCAGCTATAGGCAATGCGGCGCTCGGACACATAATGGTACGGCGTCGATCCCGTTGCGCGCTTGAATACCCGCGAAAAATGGAAGACTGACAGACCCGTCAGCGCCGCGAGATCGCCAAGCCGGATATTCCTGTCGAGATTGGCTTCGATATAATCGTCGACGCGGCGCAGCTTCCAGGCAGGCAGATAGATCCGCTCGGCTTCATACGTCAGCCTTTCATGATTAACCTGGACGAGAATCGAGGCAATGGCGCGGGTCAGCCCCTCTATCATCATCGCCGAGACAAAACCTGGTGCGGCAATCTCGGCTTCCAGCATCTGGATCAATCGGGACAGCCGATCATCATCGATGAACAGCTTGGGGATCAGGCCGCCGTGGTACTCGTCGGCGAGCACCCGCTCGAGATACCTGTGCGGGAACATCAAATTGGTCGATCGCGCGGCCGCAGTAAATTGGATCGATGTATCGATATCGCGGGGGATGAAGGTCGCCCGCAACCTGCGATGCGGTTCCATCACGAAGGGCGAGCCAGCAACCTTTCCGCAGGCGGGATTGCCCGTCCCCGGCGACAAAAACAAAAGGTCGGGCTCCCCGGTCCCCCGCACCGCTTCGGTGAGCGTACCGGCATTGCCGTTGCCAATCATGCGATACATCAGGATGTCAGTGTCGCGGTGTTGAAAGGGATCGATGACGGTTTCGCGCCCGTAACGAACGGCATCGATCGGATCATAACCCGTCTGCGCGCGATAGGCTGTCATCTGCGGTCCTGACATTTCGACCCTCCCGACATTTGGCGTGCTTTTGCGTGCCATTTCAGTTGCAGATTACCTTATCACAATGCGTGAGTTCGTAACGGTGCCGTGGTCATTTCGCCGCAAGATTGCGAAAATGGCGCGGCGTCGGACGGCGGACGTTAGTGCCCGCCGCGCTGCATTACCTGTGCTGCAAACCGCTCCATTTCCTCGGCCTGCGGGCTCATCTGGAGCAGCAGCAGGTCGAGCCCCGCGTCCTCATATGCCTCGATCCGCTCGCGCAACTGCTCGGGCGTGCCCACCAGATTGGGGCGCAAGCCGCGGTTGGAGACCGAATATTCGTGGATCTTCATCTCGCGCTCGAGCTGCGTCCCCGACAGCCACTGGTCGAAGTTGTCGTATCCGGCCGGCAGCTCGCTCACTTCGGTGATCCGCGCGAGTTCGCGCTGCGCCTCGGCCTCGCTGTCGCGGACGATCGCATAGGCGGCCATGCCATATTGCATCGGCGGCTTGCCAACGGCCTCGCGGCGCGCGGCCATGTCGGCGATCTTCGGCGCAATACTTTCGACCGGATCGCCGTGCATGACATAGGCATCGCACTGGTTCGCGATCAGCGTCTTGGCCGCCTCGCTCTCGCCGCCGGCATAGATGGTCGGATGCTTGACCGGCTTGGGGCTGCAGATCGCCTTGTCGGCGCTGTAGAATTTGCCCTGGAAATCGAATTCCTCTTCCGACCACAGTCCCTCGACCATCTGCAGCCATTCGCCGGTGCGCGCGTAGCGGTCGTCGTGCTGGTCGAACTGCAGGCCATAGCGCTTGGCTTCATCGGCCCACCACGACGACACAACGTTGAGCGCGAGCCGCCCGCCTGAAATCTGGTCGATATTTGCTGCTGCCTTCGCGAACAGCGCGGGCTGGTGGAAATTGGGGCGCACCGCGACCATCAATTCGAGCGTCTCGGTCACCGCCGCCAGCGCCGCCGCCGTCGACCAGGCGTCGAGCGTCGGCGCGCCGACGCCCTTGATGTCGTTCATGTTGAGCTCGGCGATCAACGAAAGGTCATAACCGAGCGCCTCGGAGCGTTGCGCGAGCCGCTTGGTATAGGCCCAGCTCGCCTCCATCCCCTCATCGGGCACATTGCGCAGCCAACCACCAAAGACGGGCATCCAGTAACCGTAACGCATCACTTACCTCGCTCGATTTCGGCGACCAGATAGTCGACGAGCGTTTCATGCGGGTCCCAGCCCAGCACGTCGAGCGGCTTGGCCACGAAGTTGGACAGCGCATTGATGTCATAAAAGCGCGGCGTGCCGTCGCGATCATCAATCATTACTTCGACCCCGCCGACATCAAGGCCCGCCGCCACCGCGATCCGCTCGGCTGCGTCGACCAGTGCAGGTGCCGGCTCGACGCGTGTCATCGTGATCGGCTTGCCGTCGGCGACACAGGCATCGGCGGGGCAAAGATCGAACGCGCCGCCGCCCGCGACATCGATCGCGTAAAGAAATTTGCCGTTGAGCGTTTCGATGCGGGTAATCTTGCCGTCGCGGGCAGGCACATATTCCTGCACCAGCAGCACCCCGTCGATGCTGCTCGGCAGGAACTTGTCGGCAACCGCAACCGCCAGCTCGGCGGGCGTGTCATAGCGCATGATGCCCGCGCCCGATCCGCCGACATTGGCTTTCACGACCAGCGGATAGCGCAGCTCGGCGGCGGCCGCGATGATATCGACCGGGCGGTGGACCACGCGCGTCGACGGCACTGCGAGCCCGAGCCGGGTCATCAGCGCCAGCTGCCGCGCCTTGTTGGCATCGACCGCGAGCACATCGACGCCGTTGATGACGCGCGCGCCCTGCCCCGCCCAATGCGCAAACAGCGCATGGGCATAATAGATGGCATGATCGGGCGAGCGCAGGAAACTCGACATGGCGAGCCGGCTGAAGATCACCCGCGCCGGCGGCGGCGAACCGGCAGGATCAAAGCGGTGCCCCTCGATCCCGATGCGGACATAATCGACCCCGCGGGCATCCAGCGTTGCAAACAGCGAGGCGAACCAGGCCGGATGTTCATAGAAAATCGCGAGATCGTGCATGGTTTCCAGTTCGATGACGGCGGGCTTGGCCGCGCTTGCTCCAATCCCGTGGCGCGGGATGTAGGCGCAAGTCTATGCGGCGCCACGCCCGCGCGCAATCATCGCACGCGGGCAAGACAGCGAGGCACCATCAGGCGATATTGGGATCGGGCAAGGGCGCGTCGATCGTGCACAACAGCCCTTCGGGCAGGAAGTCGAGCCGCACATCGCCCTGCAATTCGGTCGACAGGGCGCGCTCGATCATCATCGAGCCAAAACCCCGACGGTTCGGCGCGACCACTGGCGGGCCATCCGATTCCTGCCAGCGCAGATGCAGCCGATGGCGTGCGCCGCGTTCGATCGACCAGGTCAGCGCGACGCGCCCCGAATCGACCGACAGCGCCCCATATTTGGCGGCGTTGGTGCAAAGCTCATGCAGCGCCATCGCGATTGTCACTGCCGTCTTTGGCGCGAGCCGCAGCGACGGGCCGTTCATTGTGATCCGGTCAGCACCGTCGAGATGCGGCGCGCAGGCCTCGGCGGCCACCGCCGCCAGATCGGCTGACTCCCAGCTTTCGCGCGTCAGCAGCCCATGCGCCTTGCCGAGCGCGGCGAGCCGCTGGTCGAACGCGCGCCGTGCCTCAATCGCAATGCCTTCCTGTCGAAAGGTCTGGTAGGCAATGCCCTGGACGATCGCGAGCGTGTTCTTCACCCGGTGGTTGAGCTCGTCGATCATCAGCCGCAGGCGGCGCTGCGCATTGCTGTGGTCGGTGACGTCGCGGGTGACGCCGACCACGCCGACGATCACGCCATCGGCATCGCGCATCGGTGCTTTGGTGCCCTGAAAGATCCGGACTTCGCCGTCAGCATTGGTGAATTGCTCCTCCACCGGCATGGTCTCGCCACCGTCCATCACCGCGCGGTCATTGGCCATGATGGTGGCGGCTTCGGCCGGGTCATCGTGCCATTCGGCCTCGCTGCGACCGATCACTGCCTCGGCGGGTTTGCCGATGACGGCCAATGTCGCCGAATTGGCGTAAAGCATGCGGTGATCGCGGCCCTTGGCGAAGATCAGCTCGCCCGAACTCTCGCCGATTGCGCGCAGCAACCGCTCATTGTCGGCCAACGCCCGGTTGGCACGTGCCGATGCTCGCGCGGCAGCGGTACGTTCGGCAACGTCGGCGATCAGGCCAACTTCGATGTCGCTCCACGGGCGGGGCTGCGCCGCGACCACGAACATCAGGCTGCGCAGGGCATTGTCGCGCCACAGCGGCACAACGACGAACGCGCTGACGCCCGCAGCGACCAGGCCGGTGCGCACCGGCGCGACAATCCGTTCCTCATGCGCGACATCGCCGACGACCACGATCTTGCCGCTCCGCAACTCCTGGGTCAGCGCCGGTCCGAAATGAATGACGCGGTGGCGCCCGGCAACAGTCGGCCCGGCGGGGCTGTGCCATTCGTGCTTGATCGTAATCATGTCGGTGGCGAGGTCGGCATCAATGAAACCGACGCTGTCGACCCCCAATCGCTCGCCCAGCATCGCAGAGGCAATGGCGAGAACTGCGGCCGGATCGCGCGCGTCGCGCAGCGCATCGACCAACGCGACGACGAAGGCCTGACGCTGCTCGGCCTGTACGCGAGCGGTGGTCTCGGTGCAGATCACCAGCACCCCGCCGATGCCGCCGGGCGCCGTCTCATCGTCAATCGGGCTATAGCTATAGGTCCAATAGACTTCGTCCCGGCGACCGTGGCGCTGCATCGGGATCAGATGGTCCTGATGCCACGTCGCCCCCTGCCCGGCCATCACCTGCCGGATCTGGGGGCCGATCACCGGCCAGATATCGGCCCACGCCGCAGCGCCCGTTGCGCCCAGCATCGCGGGGTGCAATTCAGGGCCGAGCGAGGCGCTATAGCCGTCGTTATAGAGGCAGATGCTGTCCGGCCCCCAGAAGATGAACATCGGGTGATGGGTGTCGAGCATCAGCCGCACGACGAGGCGCAGGCTTTGCGGCCAACCGGCCGGCGGCCCGAGCGCGGTGGCGCTCCAGTCATGAGCGCGGATCAGCGCGCCGAGCGCGCCGCCGCCGCGCAAAAAAGCGGGCGTGTCCGACGAAGCCGCATCAGCTTGCTGCTTGAGTGGCAACGGGTCATGCGCAGTGTTGATCGTCACTCTGGTCCCCGGGAGCGGCAGCGCCGCGTAAGCCTAGCTGCTGCTCACCACGCTGTCATTAATCCGTATCAAGCTTGTACGATTGTGCCCGCCTTCAGCGCGACCACCCGATCGCAATAGGCGAGGGTTTCGGCGCGGTGGGCAATCACCAGCATCGCCGGGCGTATCGCCTGGACCCGCAGCGCCGTGAAAATGCGCGCCTCCGTTGCAATATCGACCGCGCTCGTTGCTTCGTCGAGGATTAGTAATTGCCCGCTGCGCAGCAACGCCCGCGCCAGCGCCAGCCGCTGCCGCTCGCCCCCCGACAGCAGTGCGCCGCGCTCCCCGACGATTGTCTCCAGCCCTTGCGGCAGGGCGCGCACCAGATCAGCAGCCGCGGCTTTCTCAAGCGCGGCCCATAGTGATGCCTCGTCGGCAGTGCGCGCGCCCCACAGCAGATTTTCTCGCACGCTCGCGTGGAAAAGATAGGGATCCTGCGCGGCATAGGCGATCCGCTCCCGCCATGCCGCCGCGGCATCGCCCGCAATCGTTCGCTTGCCGACCCGCACGACGCCCGCCTGCGGTGTCAGCAACCCGACCAGCACATCAGCAAGCGTCGATTTGCCCGCACCCGACGCGCCGGTAAGCCCCACCATTTCGCCCGGGTCTAGCGTCAGGCTCGCCCCGGCCAGCACGGGCGGCTGGGCGGAGACACCACTGCGCGCCGGGTGCGCGAAATATACCGCGTCGAGCACGACGGTCGCGCGCTCGGGGATTTCCGGCAACGGACCAGTCGCGGGCGATACGGGCACCAGCTCCTCGGCCACCTCAACAAGCTGCGCATAGGCCGGCAACGCGAAAAGCAGTTGCTGCAGCGATTGCTGGATTTGCGACACCGGCCCACCTAGCCGCGACAGCACCAGCATCAGCGCGCCGAGTTGCGGCAGCGGCGTTGCCAGCCACCCGCGCCCGACCAGCGCAATGATTGCCCCGACCGCCAAGGCGGCGCCCGAAATCATCAGCCGCGCGCTGTTCTGCTGGTAAGTATACTGAACCTGTTGTGCTCGCAGCGCCGACAACCCCGCTTCGAAGCGCTGGACGAAGCTCGGCTGCAAATTCTGGCTGGCGGCGACGCGCAACCCGCCCAGAAACCGCGTCGATGCCTCGGTCAGTTCGAGATTGGCGCGCACCGCCAGCGCGCCGATATCTTGTGTGCGACGCAACAGCAGCGCGAGGGCCGCGCCCACCAGCGCAATCAGGCCGAGCGCGATCGTCGCGAGTAGTGGCGCCAGCAGCAGCGCCACGATCGCGAACGCCACAAGCATCACCGATGCAACGACGATCTGGATCAGCATGTGCGTTGCCTGCGCGATCCGCGTCACATCGCCGCCCAGCGCCTGCACGATCCGGGCGTGTTGCATCGAAGCGACCTGCCCCCAGAGTGCCTGCGCGAGGCGAGTGACGACCAGCCGCCGCTGCTGTTCGGCAAATGCCATCGTCAGCAGCGCCAGACGCGTGTCGCGATGCCACGCCAGCAGCCCCCGCGCGACCCACAGCCCGCCGATCAGCGCAAGCAGCAGCACCAGTTGCGCAAAAGGCGTGGTGGCGCCGAGCGTCGCGAACAGTCGTGCGAGCGTTGGGCTCGCCACGACTTCTCCGGCGAGCAACGCCAGCAAGGGCGCAACCAGCGCGAGCGCGGCGCCTTCCGCCACCGACGTCATCACCGAAATCAGCGCAGCCACCGCGCCGTCGCGGCCGGCAAAGCCCACCGCGTCGCGCGCAAAACGCAGCGCCGATCCGGCCCTGCCCGCCATCACGCGCGCTTCATGGCTGGGGCACGAAGGCGCCGATTTCGGCAATGCCCGCCGCGATCGGATAGCCTGTGACCTTGACACCCGCCGCATCGAGCCAGGCATGTGCAACCAGCGCGCCCTTGTCGTCGCGACCAGCGCCATAATGCAGGACACTCGCCACCCCGCGCCGCGCCAGCATGGCGCGTGCGGCAACCGCCTGCTGCATGCACACGGCCTTGAACGGCATAACGGACGCAGTTGCGGTGACTGCCCAGCCGATCGCCTGCGCAGTCTCCACCGCCGCCGCGTCCAACGCTTCCGGCGGCGTCAGGCCGGGATCGCCGACCGGCAGCAACACGCCCCAGCGCGCCGCCAGCCGGGGAAAAGGCACCACCAGCAGCGCGATCCGCGCGACCAGCAGCGCGAAGGCCGCTTCGGCGACCAGCCGCTGACGCGCTCCGCCGACCGCGAGCAGCGTTCGTGCGCGGCGCCATAGTGATGCGCGCTTCATGACCGCCGAAGCTATGCCCGTGCCGCCTGTGCGTCCAGCAATGCCGCGATCAGCCATTGCTCTGGCTCGCCTTGCGCAGGAAATGCCCGACCGAGACGCCGCGCAGCAACGCCATTCGATAGTCGCGCGACACGGTATCGCTGCCCCATCCGTCAGTAGGCCAGTCGCGCTCGAGCGCCGTCAGGCGATTGAGATCGATCAGCTTGCCAGCAGGCGCGCACGCAGCGATCCGCGCCAGTTCGTCACGCAGCGACTCGCGCGCGGCATCGAACCCCAGATGCCAATCGGCCGCCTGCAGTCCCTTGCGCGGTTCGTCGAGCACAGCGGCGGGCAGCCGGTCGGCAAGCGCGCGACGCGGCAGGCTGCGAAACTGCCCGCCTGCGACATATTCGGCCATCGGCGCTGCCAGCATATAGTCCACCAGCCGCCGGTCGCTGGTCGGGTCGCGCTGATCGACGCCCCAACCGCCGATATAACCCTTGTAGTAATTGCCCGGATCATTGCGGCCGAGCACGAACAGTCGCATCGCAAAACCGTCATCCCACGGGCGGTACGACAGATCGAGCCCGCGCGACCTAGCCCGTTGGTCGAGTTTCAAGTCTCGGAACAACGTGCGGTCGATCGAACTGTGCGCGAGCGGATCATGATCGGGCAGCCACTTGCGCTGGCGGATCGCCTCGCCGATCGACGCTGGCAGGTAGGGCAGCAGCAGCCGCGGCAACAGTCCGCGCCAGCGCATCGATTTCCCCCGCACCAACGCAAGGCTCACCCGCGCGAGTTCGATCAACCGCCCTTCGCGCAACAGCTGCGGCAGATACTCCTGACCCGCGTAGCTGATCGACATATTGCCCGTTTCGCCGGTCAGCACGACGCCGATGCCGCGCCGCTTCGCATCTTCCAGAATGCCCAACAGCCACGGCGTGTTGCATCGATTGAGCATCGGCTGCTCGAACAGGAAAAAGTCGCGGTCGAGCGTCGCCAGCGGCGATGTCCGCCCGGTGCGGATCAGCACATGCTCGATATTGGGATAGAGCGCGGCAGTCCGCGCGGCGAGCGGACCTTCGTCGCCGAAACGCCCGCGATCGGCAATCGGCGCATGCTCGGGTTCGGGTACCGAGGTATAGGCCACGACCGATCCCGTCCCCGCGCGGAGCCGGGCCGCCGTCGCTGCCACCGCCGCACTGTCCCAGCCCGCGCTCAGATGCGCGCCGACGGCGTCCCCCGCCCCCCGCAAGCGCGCAGCGACCGCCTGATCGAGGTGGTGACGGACACCTTCGACGTAATCGCGCGGCGGTGCGGCACGGTCGGGGCGCGCGGGCTCCCAATAACGTCGCGCGGCAATTGCCGAGCGCGTAACCGACAGAATCGTCCCCGGCGGCACGCGCTCGATCCCTTGCCAGAAACTCGGTGTTTCGGCCGCCGGCAGCAGAACCAGGAAATCAGTGCTGGTCTCGAGATCGGGGGCATAGGGCACCTCGGGCAGCGCGTGCAGCCCTTTTGCCATCGACGCGACCGCAATCATGCCATTGCCGCGATGGAAATAGAGCGGCCGGTTGCCGCGATAGTCGCGCGCCAGCAGCAATGTCTGCGCAGTCGCATCCCAGCAGGCGAATGCGAAATCGCCGACCAGCCGGTCAACCGCACGCTCCCCCCAACGCACGAGGCAATCGAGCAGCAGCGCCGCGTCGCAGCGGTTGCCGATGCTGCCGATGGTCTGACCCAGCGCGACCGCCAATTCCTCGCGATTGTCGAGCCGGACATCGGCCACTAGCGTCAATCGGCCATCGGGCGTCTGCAACGGTTGGCGGTCGTATCGATCCTCGGGCAACATGCGGAACAGGCAGCGTCCCAGCGCGATCGGCCCCTCGGCCCAATCGCCGGTTGCGTGCGGGCCGTACAGTTTTAGCGCCGCGAGCATTCGCGCGAGATCGCGCGCAACATGACCCCGACCGTCGAACCGCCAAAGCCCCGCAATCGCGCTCACTGCCTGAAGCCACCCCTATGTGCGCGGCATCATTCAGCCCGCCGCCGCTGCAACCGCTTGGCGCGCGCGGCGCTTGCTGGCAAGGCCGCAGCGTCGGAGGGGATTGGTTTGGCCGAGTATTTCTACATCGTTGCCGGGTTGCGGGTGCAGAGCGATCTCGCGATGGCGGGGCTGCTGCCGATGGAGCCGTCCGCCCGCGTCGCCGCCGCAGCCGCGCCCGACGTTACCATCGCCCGCGCCGCCCTGCCGCCGACAGCGCCGAGTGCCGACCCGGCGAACGAAATGAACTTCGACATCGCCGGGCTGATGCGCATGTCGATGCGGCAGGGAACGACGATTCTGTACGATCCGCAGCCTGAGGCACCAGCGGACGACCTCGCGCTTTATCTGGGCGGCACCGGTTTTGGTACGCTGCTCCATCAGCGCGGGCTCGTGCTGCTGCATGCGAGCGCCGTGCGAATCGGTGATGCCGCGGTGCTGTTCTGCGGCCCGTCCGGCGCGGGCAAGTCGACGCTCGCGGCTGCGATGGTCGACGCCGGCCATGACCATATCGCTGACGATTTCTGCGCGATTGATTTTGCCCCCAACGGCATCCCGACCGTCGCGCCCGATGGCCGGCGCCACAAATTATGGGACAGCGCGATCGAAGGACTAGCCGCCGTCGATCGGCGTGGCGGGGCGGTCCGGTCCGATATGACCAAATATTACGTCGATCCACGCCGCGTCGTCACGACCCCGCTGCCGATCGCGGCAATCTTCGAACTCGCGATTGGCGAGGCGGTCGACATTCAGGCGATGGGTGGAGTCGATATCGTGCGTGCGATGCGCGACCACGCTTATCGCCCGCGCCTCGTTGCGCAAATGGCGCAGCATCGGCGCTATTTCGAAGCGGCTACTGCCACTGCCCAGCATTGTAAGGTCGCCCGGCTGACCCGCCCGATCAACTTCGTCAGCATGGCCGAGACGGTCGCGGCTGTACGGCGCCATATCGCTAACGACTGACGGAAACAGCGCTCGCGTTTAGGGAACCGACAAACCGGCGGACGCGCAGCCGAACCGGGCTTACGATGTGGTGAATTGACCGTCGGTCATGGTCGGCCGGGTGCCGAGTTGCGCGTCGGCAGCCACAATCTTGACGACTGCAGGCGCGAGCCAAACTGCACGCGTAGCGGATTCGCCATCGCGCACGATGCCACCGGCCAAAATCGGTTGTTCCGTCGGCGACATTAACAAAATCCCCATGTTTGTTGCGCGACACTTTTTGCGGTGAGCCGGATTTTTGTCAACCCGATTCGCCGTGTGATCAGCCTGCATGCTGAGCTCTGTACGCTAGGCGTACTCCGCTCTTTCAACGGACGCCAGAACTTCTTCATCGGCCCGTGCGCAGAGCCCATGATTACTGCTTTCATCGAACGATTGATGCCATTATTCCCACGGTCATGGCATCTTTTTCCATGCGACCCATCGGCAACCAGACCGTCCTTGCCCGCAGCGATGGCATGATTGACGCGCAGATCGCCGGCGAACTCGTCGGGCTCCATCTGGAAAGCGGCAATTGCTACGGCTTCAACGCCACCGCGACCCGGATCTGGGCAATCATCGAAACCCCGACGCGCTTCGGCGATCTCTGCGCTGCGCTGACCGCAGCCTTTGATGTCGACGATGAAACCTGCCGCCGCGATGTCGGTCAGCTGGTCGACGAATTGGTTCGCGAAGGCCTCGTCACGCTCGACCCGGCCTGACCGCTCATTCGCGCAGCGCGGTGCGTCCCGTTTCGAGAATCGGCGACAGCAGATATTCGAGGATCGTCCGCTTCTCGCCGAGCAGATCGACTTCGGCGACCATGCCGGGACCGATCGGGTGCATCTTGCCATCGGCGTCGGCCATCTGGTTCGCCTTGGTGCGCACGCGAATCGTGTAGAAACTCTGGCCGCTCTTTTCGTCGATCAGCGCGTCGGGCGAGATCGACACGACCGTTGCGTCGAGCAGACCATAGGTCGTGCGGTTATAGGCAGTCAGCGACACCTTGGCGGGCTGACCGATTGCGACCGTGGCAATATCCGACGGCAGCACGCGTGCATCGATCAGCAGAACATCGTTGCCCGGCACGATTTCGACCAGCGGCTGCGCGGGCTGGATCGCGCTGCCCGCCGTCGTCACCAGCACGCGATTGACTGTGCCGTTGACCGGCGCGCGAACCACGGTGCGGGCGGCACGGTTCTCCAGCGCGGGCAGCGCCTGCCCCCGTGCCCCATATTCGGCCTGTGCGGCGGCGAGCTCGGTTGCGGCCTGCGCGCGCCATTGTTGCAACGCCTCCGACCGCGCCGACCGCGATTCGGCAATCTGCGCGCGAGTGCGGGCAAGCGTTGCCAGCGCCGATTGTGCATCGGCGCGCGCAGAATCGGCAGCGGCCTGCGCCTGGACAAGACTGAGCCGCGGCTCGATGCCCTTTTCGACCAGCGGGCCGATGACGGTCACTTCGTGCAGCTTTTCGTCGCGGATCGTCTCGCGCGACCGCAGCAGCGCCGCTGCGCTTGCCGCTTCGCGCTGCGCCGCTTCGAGCCGGGCGTCGGCGGCTTCGGTCGCATGCGCCAGATCGGCCATGCGCGCGAGGTGAAGCGATCGTTCGATGGCGACTTGCTCGACCAGCGCCGGGTCGGTGACCGCCGGATATTGCGGCTCGCGCCCCGCCACTTCGGCGGTCAGCCGCGCGATCTTCAGTTCGAGCGCGCCGACCGTCACCTTGCCACTGCCGAGATCGGCGCGCGTCTGGGTCCGGTCGAGCTCGAGCAGCGGCATCCCCGCCGTCACCGCGTCGCCGACATTGACCAGGATGCGCTGGACGATGCCGCCTTCGGGGTTAGAGACGATCTGGAGCTGTGTCGTCGGGATCACCCGGCCGGTTGCGCGCACGGTCTTGTCGAGTTCGGTGAACGCGGCCCAGATCACGGCAATCACGAAAAATGCGACAATTGCCCAGAGCAGGATGCTCGAACTTCGCCGCGTCGCCGGACGCGCGAACTCGGTCGTCATCTGGTTCATCAGGCAGCCTTGGTTTGCATGGCGGCCCGCAGCACTTGGTCGCGCGGGCCATCGGCAGCGATCTTGCCGCCTTCGAACACGATCACCCGCTGAACCAGCGCCAGCAATTGCGGACGGTGAGTAATGATGATCACGGTCCGGTCTGCCAATTCAGTCTGCAATCGCTGGATCAGCCCCTGCTCGGTCTGATTGTCCATTGCGCTGGTCGGCTCATCGAGCACCAGAAGCCGCGGATTGCCGGCCAGCGCCCGCGCGATCGCAATCGACTGGCGCTGCCCCCCGGACAGGCCCTCGCCACGATCGGCAAGCCGCAGGTCATAGCCGTTGGCGATGCGCCCGATGAAGTCGTGCGTGCCCGACAGCGTCGCGGCGCGCAGCATCTCGTCATCGTCGATCCCGGCGCGGCCAAGGGTGATATTCTCGCGCAGCGTACCGGTGAACAGCACGCTTTCCTGCAAGGCGACGCCGATCGACAGGCGGAAGCTCGGGTCGAACTGGCGGATGTCGGTGCCGTCGATCATCACCACGCCTTCCTGCGGCGGGTAGAGCCCGAGGATCAGCCGGGCGAGCGTCGATTTGCCCGATCCGACCCGGCCGAGCAGTGCCACGCGCTCGCCCGCGGCAATCTTGAGCGACACGTCCTTCAACACCGGCTCGGCGGCACCGGGATAGCGAAAGCTGACGCCGCGCAATTCGATCGCGCCCGAAAGCCGCGTCATCTTCAACCCCTCGCCGCTCGGCCCCTCGACCGGCTGATCCATCAGCGCGGTTACCTGGCGGTAAGCCGTGCGCGTCTGGGCGAGGCGCGAGGCAAGATTGGCGATCTGCCCGAGCGGCGAAATCGCCCGGCTCGACAGGATCGAACAGGCCGTCAGCGCGCCGATCGTGATACTGCCATTGCCCGACAGCACCGCACCGACAATCACCGTGCCGGTGTAGCCGATGGTCCCAGCGGACCCGGCAAAGGTCGTCGCGATCGCGCCGATCAACCGTTGGCGCAATGCGGTCGCGGTTTGATTGCGCACCGCCCGCCGCCAGCGATCCGTGAGAAGCGGCCCGGCGCCTGATGCTTTGACCGTCTCGATCGCGCCGATCGTTTCGACCAGCACCGATTGCTTGATATGGCCTTCGCGCATCGTGTCGGCAGCGAGCCGGTCCATCGCCGGCTGGGTGAACAGCCCGACAATCACCACCAGCGGGACCAGCACTGCCGGCACAAGCACCACCCAGCCGCCGATCAGCGCGATCAGCAGCAAGGTGAGGAAAATGAAAGGGACATCGACAATCGCGACCATCGTCACCGAGGCGAAGAAATCGCGCAGCACTTCGAGTTCGCGCATGAGCCCGGTGAGCGCGCCGGTCGATCCTTTGCGCAATTCGAGGCGCATCTTCACGATCCGCTCGAACACCGTGTCGCCGACATCGTGGTCGATATCGGCACCGGCGACATCGACGAAATAGGCACGCAGCAGCTTCAGCGCGAAATCGAACACAACGACGATCGCCAGCCCGATCGACAGCCCGACGAGCGACGACATTGCATTGTGCGGAATCACGCGGTCGTAAACGACCATCGAGAAGATCGACGTAATGAACCCGAACAGGTTGACCAGCACCGCCGCCACCGCGACCTTGGTATAGACGGCGGAATTGCGGCGCATGGGCGCAACCAGCCATTCGGCGAAGCGCGGTCGCGGCGTTTCGATCAGCGTTTCGCCCGTCACTTCACTTGATCTCCGGCCGCCACGTCGATCTGCAGACAATTTAGCAGGCCGCCAGTGCGCGCGAGCAACACATAGCGGTTCGTGTCCAGTTCGGACAGGCCTTGCAGATAGCTGACGGCTGCCTGAAACAATTCTTCCTCGCTATTCAATACTTCGAACACCGATCCACGCGCGACGCGGAAGCGCTCGGCAACGCCGTCGCGCGAAATCCGGGCGGCGAGATAGGATTCCTCGAACGCGCTCAATTGATCCTGCAGCGCATTGACATCGGACCAGGCAATCGCCGCGTCGCGCCCGGCGTCGCCGCGCGTCTGATTGGCACGCGCTTGTGCCTGCCGCGCGCGCGCATTGGCTTCACGCATGCGCGCCTCGATACCGCCGAACAGCCGCACGCGCAGATTGACGCGACCGCGGACGTCATAGTCATAGGGCGTTTCGAAAATGCCATAGCGGCCCGCGTCAATCCCGGCGGTTACGAGCGGCCGCGCTTCACGCGTGACGGCCCGGGCATCGCGTGCGGCCGCTTGCGCGGCGGCATCGGCGCTGATCACCGGGGGAGCGTGCGCGGCGGCGGCAACCGCCTCCTGCTGCCCGCCCTGAAAGCCGCACGCGCGCGGCGCGCGCTGCAGTCCGGGTGGCGCCGTTCGCCCGGTCAGCGCGAAGAAGCGCGCTTCGGCCGCGCGCATCCGGCGCTCATAATCGGCGAGCCGCGCCTTGTTTCGGGCAATCGCGCTGTCGATCCGCGCCAAATCCAGCGGCGCGGCAACGCCCGCGTCGATCCGCTGCTGCACGGCAATGCGCGCCTCCTGCTCGCTTGCCAAAAAGCCGCGCGCGAGCCCGCCGAGCGCACGATACCCCGCCACGTCATACCAGGCCACGACGACATCGAGCGCGATTTGCGAAGCGCTGCTGTCGATGTCGGCAAGGCTCGCGGTCACGCGCGCCCGCGCCGCCGCCTTGCGCTCGCCCCCGGCACCAAAATCGAACACCACCTGATTGAGGCTGAGCGTGCCATCGGTACGCCGCGACGGGCGTGTCCGTTCAAGCACGTTGAGCGGATCGTTCGAAAAATCGCGCGAGATCACCCGGAAGCTCTGGATATTGATATCGACCGACGGTCGCGTCGCTTCCTGCGCGCCGTCGAGCTGTGCTTCGGCAGCGTCAACGGCCGCGCGCGCTTCGGCAACGGTCGGGTGCTGGCGCACCGCGTTGGCGACAGCCGTCATGAAGGGCGCCCGCGCCATCGCGGAATCGGCGAGCGACAGGATCGGATCCTGCGCGCGCGCGTCGCTCAGCGGCTCTTCTGCACGGGGCGGCAGCGCCACCGGCGGTGTCGTCTGCTGCCCCAGCGCGGCGACCGGCACGAGCAGGCAGCCGAAAGCAAGCGCTCGCCATTGCTTTCGTCCACTGCCGCTACGCATCACCATCCTGTCAACTCTGGCCCCGCCCGCGGCATCGATGCAACCGCGACATGCGCGCCGGGCAAATCGCTTGACGCGACCCGAATCGGGACGGGCCGCGTTCCCTTTCCGAACCGTTCGCATCGCTGTCAACGTCGCGCGCAGCGGCTCGCGATCGCCGCGATGCCCCATAACCGCCTTTCGCTGATAATTGACGCTATTTCCGCGATCGACTACAGGATTGGGAGTTTACAACCGCTTATCGTGAGTGCTGCGAGCAATGCCCACGCGCCCGACCCCGACTCTGGCCGATCGCGCGACGCTCACGCGCGGATCGCCTGACGTCAATCCCTTTGCGGGCGAGGGTTTCCCAGGCGACAATTTCGACATCGCGAGCTTTTTGCGTGGCGGTGATCTGGTGCGCATCGAAGACGCGCAAACGGTCGGCTTCGCTGCCGCGGCGGCCCAGCCAGTGGCAAGCGCGCCGATCGACACGCCGCCCGGGCTCGATGCGGCGCCGAGCACGCCGCCGGTTGGTGTCATCGCCGAAGTCGGCACCTTGCCCGACCGCATGATCAGCACCGACGGCCTGCTCGCCGGTGGCTCCAGTGCGCTTGTGGCACCCGTGCCCGACCGTGCCCTTGCACTGCCGGGGGATCTCGCGCGCGTGTCCGGTCCCGACAGTGCGGCTGTGATCCCCGACGCGGCGGTCGCGCCTGCCGCCAATCCTATCGCTGGGCTTCAAGGCGGGCCGTTGATCGTCCAGCTCGATCCAGTGCGGGGGGTTGCGACCCCGGTCGCCGATGCGCCGTTGCCGCTCGTTTCGGTCACCCCGACCAACCCCATCACGTCATCGTCCCCCGGATTTGCGCTCGAATGGGCGCCGGTGCTCGAGCCGCACGGCGGGGCAGCAAGCGCGATCGTACCGCTGTTCGACACACTCGCGGATTCGGACGGCTCGCTGCTGTCGGCTCTCGGCGATTTGCCGATACTGCCGCCGATCACGCCCCCCAACGGCGACGGCCTCGGCGCCTGATCATCGCACTGGCGCCAATAGGGTGCCAGCGACCCCAAGCATCGCCGAAGACAAGGGGGGCATCGCTGCCCCCTTCCCCTGCAATGTCGTCCTAGCGCTTACAACGCGAATTGCGCTTCGAGCGGCTGCGCGCCCTGCACCACGATCTGGAAATCGGCGACGCCGTCGCCATTGACGTCACCTTCGACCAGCCAGTCGGCGCCCGAGGCAATCACGTGCAATTGCCCGGCGACGTTGGTGAAGGCGCCTGCCCCAATGAACGCAAAGGCCGTATCGCCGTTGCCGGCATTGCCGTCGGCGTCGATCTGCGTCAGCTCGATCCGGTCACCGACCGCGAAATCGGTGATCCGGTCAGCGCCACCGAGCAACGTTTCGTTGATCGCGGTGTAGCGGAAGAGATCGTTGCCAGCCCCGCCAGTCAACACATCGGCGCCAGTGCCACCGAAGAAAGTGTCATTGCCCGCACCGCCGATCACCGTGTCGGCGACGCTGCCAGCTGTGAAGCTGTAATTGCCATTGGTTTCAGCGCTGGCATCGAGCTGCAGCGCGGTCACGACCGGCAGCGCGAACACGGTGAAGTTCTGCCCCGCGCCGACCAACGAGTCGGCGAACTGAATGTTGTAAGTGGCAAAATCGCCCGCCACGCCTGCGAGCAGCGCGAGGACTTCGACATTGCTGATCTGTGCGCCGGTCAGCGTGCCCGTGTAATTCCCGTCGAGCGCGAGCTGATCATTGGCTCCCGCGCCGCCGTTGACCGTGTCGGTCGCCGGATTGAAACGACCGGGGCCGAAGTAGAAGCCGTCATTGCCCGCGCCACCCGTGAAGGTGTCGATGCCGAGCCCGCCATAGACACGCACCGCGCCATCGGTTTCGGCCGACGCATTGACGGTGAAATTGTCACCCGCGCCGAGATTGGTGCCGAACAACGTCAGAGTCTGCCCGGCGGCGATGTTGGCGTCGACCGTGGTGATGTCATAGCTGAAGCCAGGCAGCACCGCGATGACTTCGACATTGGCGATCGTATTCGCGCTGAGTGTCAGCGCGTTGGCGCCGGCGTAATTGCCCTGCAGGCCGATCTGGTCGTTGGTCCCATTGCCGCCATCGACACTGTCGCCGGCCGTAAATGCGGCGCCGAACAGGAAGCCGTCATTGCCGTCGCCGCCATTGACGCGGTCATTGCCGCCCTGGCTGAAGTTGAAGAAGTCGTTGCCTGCGGTGCCGGTGTAATTATCATTGCCGCCTGAACCGCCGAAGCCAGTATTGCCGCCCGCGTTGGCAACCAGCGACACCGCCGTCCCGCCACTGCCGTTATTGGTCAGGCTGAACGCGAAGGCGCCCAACCCTGTGCCGACATTGATTGTCGCTTGTGCCGTATCGCCAGAATCGATCAGCTTCAGCAGGCCGGTTGTCGCATCATAGCTCGTGATGACCGTGCCGGCGGCGATGCCCGTGAAGTCGAGCACATCGCCATCCGCGCCAAAGCCGATGATCGCATTGCCCAGCGTCCTGGCCGGATCGGTCCCAAGCGCCCCATTGGCGATGCCCAGCGTCTGCGCGCCCGCGCCGAACGTGATCGCGCCGGTGACGACAAGCCCCAGATTGAGCCGCCCGCCATTCAGCGCCACACCGCCCGAATAGGCCTGCGAATCGCCGAGCGTCCAGGTCCCGCTGGTGACGGTGAGGCTCTCGAAGTTGATCACTTCGCGAACCAACCCGACGGTCACACCCGAATTATTGCCCGTCTGGGCATTGCCATTGGTGCGGTCGTCGAGCGCGAGGATCAGCGTGTCGGTGCCCGCGCCCCCGTCAATCCGGCCCGCAACGCTCGATCCGGTGCGCCACGTGAGCTGGTCGTTCCCGCCCTCGAGATTGATGGCCCGCCCGCTATTGCCCGTGATGTTGCCGTAATTGACGAGCGTGTCATTGCCCTCGCCCATCTGGATCGCCGCGCCGTCGCCGCGAATGAAGCGCGCATTGCCGGCGTCGGCTACGGTATAGGTCACCCCGTCGAGCGTGCCGACCGTCCCCGGATCGGCGATATTGTCCTGGCGCAGCACCGTGCCGGTGGGGACATTGCCGTTGCCGATGATCGCGCCGTAATTGGTGATCGAATCATTATCGATCGCCGTACCGGTCTTGTTTTCCAACCGGATCGCAAAACCGGTGGTGCCCGTGATCATGCCGCCGGCGAAATTGCGGATCGTCGTCTGGGTGTTACCCGAACGGCTGTTGTCTGCGTTCGAGTCATTGTTGACGACGATGCCGAAATTTGCCCCCTCGATCCTTCCCTGATTGGTGACCGATCCGCCGCCGATCGAGATCGCTTCCGAATTATTCGCCCGGCCGTTGCTATCGAACCCGGTCGCGCCCGTCGATTCGATTACGCCGCTGGCATTATTGGTGATTGATGCTCCACCATCAACATCGATGCCATCGCCATCGCCATCGACCGATACATAGCCTGCACGGTCGAAAGCAGGCGCCGAACTGCCGCGGATCAGGCCGTCATTGACAATCCTGAAGTTAGTGCCGCCAGCAACAATGGTGTCGGCGCCGATGCCCGATCCATTGCGGCCGATGATTTGTCCGCTGGCGCCATTCTGGATGATGATACCGGTCGCATCGGTCACGCCCACGTCGACCCCGTGCTGCGCACCGGTGATTGTACCGAAATTGCTGATTGTAACTGCAGTCGCCGCAGCTTGGTTGATCCGCACCCCGCGCGAGACGTCATAGGTCTGGGTCGTCGAGGTATTCGGATTGCCATTGGCGCCATTGAAGACGTTGTTGGTCGCGGCGTCATTGATCGGGCCGTTGCCGTTGATCGTGCCGTAATTGATCAACGTCTGGTGCGAGCCGAGTCGGATGGCATCGCCGTTATCGCTGCGGATCAGCGCCGCCGAATTGCCAAAACTACCATTGACTATTCTGCCGCCGCTGGTGAAGTCGGTGGGCAAGGCACCATTCGCCCCAAGCGCAGCATTATAGGTGATCGCAAAAGCGGTGCCCGGATTGGTGCCGCCGACGCTCGGGGTAAATGCCACGGACCGCGCGATGATCTGGCCCAGGTTGGTCAGGTCGATCTGGCCGCGCGCCGACTGGCTGCGGATCGCATCGCCATTGAGCGACTGGACGACACCGCTTGCGCCGACACTGATCGTGCCGTTGAAAGGGACGTTGCCATAGTTGATCGCCCGCTGCCCGGGCGAGGTAAAGTTCAGCGTTCCGTCGATCGTCACATTGACCGGACCAGTGGCCGCGGCGACCAACACACCGTTGCTCCCGCTAGCATTACGCGTCGTACCACTCTGCAGCGTGAACGTGCCAGGGTCCGCGATCGCGAACACGGCATTGAAAGTCCCGTCCGGAATGCTGAAGCTGCTGGTAAAGTCGAGCGCATCGAGCGCGATACCGGCAAACGCCGTGCCGCCGCTATTGGTGATCACGCCCGACCCAATGATCACGTCATAGGCAACGCCGGGGCGCAGATCGGCGGTCGGGTTGATCGTCACCGTGCTGCCACTGAACGTCACTTGCGCATTGGCAACCGGGATCGTGATGTCAGAGCCGGTCGCCGGGCGCAGGATGATGTCGCCTGTGCCCGCCTGCACATTCTGGTCGAAGGTCAACACGATGTTCGCGCCGATCGCGACACCCGTCGCATTGTCGGCGGGCGTGCTGCTCACCAGCGTCGGCGCGGGCGCGGTATCGTCGTTGGTGATCGTGCCTTGCCCTTGCCCGTCAGAAACTGTCGCGCCGGTGACGTTGGTCACATTGACGACGAAAGTCTCGTTCGGCTCGAAGGTCGTGTCGCCATTGACGGTCACATCGAAGGTGTAGGTCGACGCCCCGGCGAGGATCGTCTGCGACGTCAGCGTGCGCGCAACAAAGTCGCTGCCACCCGTTGCCGTGCCATCGGCGGTCGCGATGTCGAATGTCACGCCGCCAGCCGGTGCCGGCGCGCTGAGCGATACCGTGAAAGTGAAGGTGGTCGTGCCGCTGTTGCCCTCGGCAGCCGTGACGTCATTGATCGTCAGATTGGGGAGCGGGGCCGTGTCGTCGTTGGTGATCGTGCCGATGCCCTGCGCGTCGGTGATCGATGCCGTACCGATCGTGCTGGCGAGGTTGGTGAGATTGAGCTGGAAGGTCTCGTTCGCCTCGGGCGCGGTGTCGCCGTTGATCGTGACGCTGACGGTCTGGGTCAGCGCGCCGCCCGCCGTGAAGGTCGCGGTGCCATTGGCGGCGACATAATCGCTGCCCGCCGTGGCGGTCGCGTCCGCCGTCGCGTAGTTAAGCGTGAAGGCGCCCACATTGTCCGACCGGGTAATCGTGAAGGTCAGCAGGCTCGTGCCAGCATTGCCTTCGGTGACCGAGACATCATTGACGGTGACCGTGGTCGCGCCGGGGCTGCTCGAAACAACAATGTCGTCAATGCCGACCCATTCGTCATTGCTCGCAGCATCGGTGGTAATGATACGCAGTTCAAGCTGCGACTGGTTATTTGCGTCAGCTGGCAGTGTAACGCTGACATTAATGTCGGGACCAGCCGTGTTTGGTCCCGCAGTCGCATCAGCTGTATAGCCGCCGGTTACATTGCTCCAAGTACCGGTCGAGCTAGTGCGATATTGAAGCGCGACCTGCTGGGCCGCATTGTCACTTCCGGTTTCAAGGTCGCGCAGGCGATATGACACCGTAATGTCCTGCCGCCCCGTCGAATCAAGGTAAAATTGGAGATGAGGAGCCCTAGCCGTGCCCGATCCGGCAAGTGCGACAACCCCATCACCGCCAACCATTGCGCCGGAGAAATAGGTCACCCCACCCGTTGTAAAGGTATTGGGGTTGGTTTGAAACACGTTCAAATCAACTATCGGACTCGCGACATTGCCCGTTATGGTTCGCGGGTCGACTGCTGTGCCGCCGGCAAGCCCATCCCCACGATAACCCACGATGCTGGGGACACTGCTCCAGTCGTCATTCACCACGAGTGCGCTCGACCAGTTCTGCGTAAAGTTACCGCTAGAAAGCAGAAAGCGCACGGTGTCCTGCGGCGTCGGCCCGACATTGATGATGTCGCTCGCAATCGCGCCACCCGTCTGGCTTTCGGGGCTCGGCACGCCGACCAAGCCAGCCGCGTCCGCCACCGGCGGCGACTTGCCCGCTTCGAGCATCGCGAAATAATTGGCGTCGAGGAAGAGATTGGCGCGGTGGTCGGCAAGCGAGCCAGCATCAACGTCGAGTGCCGCAATCCTGCCGGTGCGTCCGAGATAATTCATGACATGTCCCCGATTGCCCGCCGCGGCGGGTCGCACGAATCCTTCACAATTGTTAACCACCGCTACGCAGCCGTGATGACACAAAAGTTACAAATGCCGCGAAGAACTGAGGGGCGCCGCTTGCCTAGATAAAATCACTCGTGGCGAGCGATGCCGGCGGCGTGGTGAGCTGGATCACGTAATCACTGCCCGCCTGATAGCCGGCAACGCCATTGGCATCGACCACCAGGAACGTCAGCCCGGCCAGGTCGCCGCCATCGGCCTGGAACAACACCGCGTTGTTCGCCGCCAGCTGGCCCGCGCCGATGACAGCTGCCAAATTGGCATCGAAGCTTGCCGTCGACAGCGCGCCGGTGCTCACCGTGGCGCCGACGCCCGTCACCGTGAAGTTGAAGTCGATGCGATCCGTGCCCGAGACAAACCCGACGATGGTGTCAAAATTGGCCCCCGTCGACTGGCTGACCGCATCATAGGCCAAGGTGTCGGCACCGGCACCGCCGTTGAGGACATCAGCACCGCCGCCACCGAAGATGCGGTCATTGCCGGCGCCAGTGGTAATCGTGTCGTTGCCGCTGCCGCCGGTGACATTGACGTTGCCGTTGGTCTCGCCCGCTGCGTTGAGCGTGAAGCCCGTTTCGACCGCGAGCCCGAACACCGTGAACGTCTGACCCGCACCGATCAGGTCATCCGCCAGCGTGATGCTATAGGTGGCAAGGTCTCCAACCACACCCCGGAGCAGCGCCAGCACCTCGACATTCTGAAGCTGCGTGGCGCTGATCGTTGCGGTGTAATTGCCGTCGAGCGCGACCTGATCGTTGGTGCCTGCACCACCGTTCACGACATCGCCCGCGCTGAACCGATCGGGACCGAAATAGAAGCCATCATTGCCGGCGCCGCCCGTGAAATTATCGGTGCCAAGCCCGCCATAGACGCGGAAGGTGCCGTTGGTTTCGGCCGAGCCGTTGAAGGTAAAGTTGTTGCCCGCCGCGAGATTGGTGCCGAACACCACCAGTTCCTGCCCCGCCGCGACATTGGCGTCGATCGTGGTGATGTTGTAGCTGAACCCGGCGCCCGGCAATACCGCCAGCACTTCGACATTCCTCGTCGAATTGGTGCCCAGTGTCAGCGCGCCGTAATTGCCCTGCAGACCGATCTGGTCGTTGGTCCCGGTGCCGCCGTCGACATTGTCGTTGGCATCAAAGGTTGCGCCGAAGAAGAAGGAGTCGTTGCCGTCGCCGCCATTGACGGTGTCATTGCCGCCCTGGCTCAGGTCGAACGTGTCGACGCCCGACCCGCCGGTGATGTCGTTGTTGCCGTTGTTGCCCGACTGGGTCTGGTTCGCCGTGCCAGTATAGACCAGCCGCTCGACATTGGTCGGCAGCACGTAATTGGCGATCGACGTCCGCACTTCGTCAGTACCTTCGCCGGCATTTTCGGTGACGATGTCATCCAGGCTGTCGACGATGAAGATGTCATCGCCCAATCCGCCGATCAGCGTGTCGGTGCCGCCATTGCCATCGATCGTGTCATTGCCGCCAAAGCCGTTGATCGTCTCACCGGCTGCCGTGCCGGTCAGCGTCTCGGCGCGCTGGCGGAAATCGAGCTGGACCACCGCCGGATCGTGATCCGAAAGCGCCGGGCTGGCGTTGGCGCCGGTCCCGCTCGCGTTATAGCCGGTGTTGATGTGGACGACGTCATAAGTCGCGATATCGGCAAGCTGCTGATTGACGAGGATATGGTCGATCGCCTGGCTGCGCCCGTCGAAGGTATAGGTGTAGCGCTCGGCTTCCGGCAGCGTCAGCGTCAGGTTGGTCAGCCGCGCGCCATCGTTGCGGGCAGTGCCATCGGCAAAGACATAGCCGGTTGCGGCCTCAAGCGGGCGATAGAAATAGAAATCGTTATAGTCACCGCCGGCAAGGATGCCGACGTTCGGTGACAGCGTCTGGATGCGGTTGAGAACCGTGTAGAGGTCTTCCGAAACCGCATTGCGCTGCGCCACGTCCGCATTGGCAGGATTGCCCGTTTCGAGATTCTGGTTGAACTGCCAGAAATTGCCCGACCCGCCCTTCGACGGGAAGTGGCTGCTCGCAACGAAGATCGTTTCGCCCCGGAACGTGAACTGGCCGAGCAGTGAACGCCGCGTGCCTGCCCAGTCGGCCGGATTGATGCCAGAGACCTGATTGTCCGAATAGGTGATCAGATCGCCCGCATCGCGCACATTGTCGCCGATGCGATCGGTGTACTGGCGGCGTTCGGCGATGGTCGCATTGGCGGCGAGATTGCCGAGCTGGACGCGTCCGGTATTGTAGAGGAAGCCAACGCGGATGTTGCCGCTCTGCTGGCCGCCTTCGGCATTGTAGATCGGCAGCTCGTCGACCCACTGGTATGTCTGCCCGGTGGCGAGGTTGAGCGCGTTGACGAGCATCGTCCAGGTCATCGACGCGTCGGTGCCTGTCGCATTGGTCCCGTCCCCTGCGGCAGCGCCGTTATTGTCCTGAATCTCCTCGATCGAAATGATGTCGGGCGCCTTCAGGTTGGTCGCAATCGCATTGGCAATCGCCGTGAAACGCGCCGCGCCATCGGTCGGGTCGAGGTTTTCGACGTTGAAATTCGCAAAGGTCAGCTGGCGGCTGTCGGGCGTATAGGTCGCAACTTCGGGCGTGGGCTGGCCCGCCGTCTGGATGCTGCCAGCGTCAAAGTTGGTGACGAACAGCTTCAGTTCCTGGAAGTCGAAATCGATGATGCCGCCAAGCGTGCCGAGCCGGTCGCCGATCGTCGCGCTGGTCGACAGGCCCGCCGGGGCCGGCGTTGCAAAGCCGGTGAAGTCGACTTCGAAGATGTCGGGATTGGTGTCGCCTTCGTGCAGCACGCGACCGCCGGTCTGGACATCGTCGTTGACGCCTGCTGTATCGGGCGGCGACAGCGCAGGATCGCCGCTGATCGTATAGCCGCCGCGGCTGTTGATCTGCGTGGGGTTGGCGAAATCTTCCGAATAGGCCTTGAAGAACGGCTGCCCGCCCGAAGTCGATACGAACCCGTCGGCCACGCGGACATTGGGGATCGAGACCAGCATCCCCTCGACCGTTTCCCAGAAGGAAATGCCGTAATTGGCGGCGTCGAAGCTGTCGCCCGCATCGTCGACAGCATCCGTAAAGTCGGGCGTCACCCGCGTGAACGCCTGGTTCGGCACATTCGCCGTCGCGTCGAGCAGCCGCGTCGGCAGTGTGTTGCCCGACGAATTGATCGTGATGCCGGTCGGGTTGACCAATGCCGTGATCGGCAAATTGGTGTTGAAGCCCTGATATTCCATGATGTTGGCGGTCAGCGTCACGCGGTCGCCGACTGCCAGCCCCGGCGCCGCCGCGGTCAGCAAACTGCCGACCCCGGCATCATTGCGGGTGAGGACGAAAATGCCCTCCGACGTGAACGGATTGCCGTCCTGATCGGCGAGTTCTTCCTGAATGTAGAAGCCCTGGCGATTGCCCGCACCGTCGAGCGCGGTGACGATCGCCTGCACCGTCACGGTGAAGCTCGACGCGACGTTGAAGCCGTTGACGCCCGACGCGCGCAGCAGCGGGCTGTAATAGCTGTCGCCCTGAATCTGGCTGATCAGCGTATTGTCGTCATTGGTGATCGTCCCCTGCCCCTGCGCATCGGCAATGATCGTGGCATTGGTGGCGTTGGTCAGGTTGACGAAGAAGGTCTCGGCCGCTTCCGATGCCGTATCGCCGTTGATCGTGACGCTGACGGTCTGGGTGTTCACGCCCACGCCGAAATTGAGCGTGCCATTGGCCGCGACATAATCGCTGCCCGCCGTGGCGGTGCCGTTGGCGGTCGCAAAATCGACCGAAAAGGCATCGGTGCCGCCGGTGCGTGTGACCGTGAAGGTCGCGATCGAAGTGCCCGCATTACCTTCAACAATCGACACATCGTTGATCGTGATGCTCGGCGGTGTCGCGTCGTCGTTATTGATCGTGCCGATGCCCTGCGCGTCGGTGATCGATGCCGTACCGACCGTGCTGGCGAGGTTGGTGAGGTTGATCTGTAAGGTCTCATTGCCCTCGGGCGCGGTGTCGCCGTTGATCGTGACGCTGACCGTCTGGGTCAGCGCGCCGCCCGCCGTGAAAGTCGCGGTGCCATTGGCGGCAACATAATCGCTGCCCGCCGTCGCGGTTGCATCGGCTGTCGCATAGTCGAGCGTGAACGCACCGGCATTGTCCGACCGGGTGATCGTGAAGGTCAGCAGGCTGGTGCCGCTATTGCCTTCGGTGATCGACACGTCGTTGACGGTGACTGACGTCGCCGGGGCAACACCCTGTGGCGTAATCGAGAAATCATCGACGCCAAGCCCATCGTCAGCACCCGATGCGTTAAAGTCCACCCAGCGAAACCACACCGTCGCACCATTGGCGATGCTCAGGCCCGTGATCGTGCTGGTAATCGCGGTCCGATTGGCGGCGGCGTTGCCGTCAAGCGCGCCCACCGCTGCGGTTATGTTGGGCGAGCTAAAATCGAGCGCGTTAACGTCGGTCCAGGTACCTGCCGAAAGGTTGGTTGCGCCGACCTGATATTGGAAATCGAGGCGATCGGCTCTGCCCGTGGCGCCGAACCGCCATTGCTCGCCCGTGTAGGCGACTTGCAGCGAGGTGATCGTCGACCCAGTATTGTTGGTGAACGATACGCCGATGGTCGACACCAGGTTACCGGACTGCATCATCCCGAAGGCGCGCTCGTTCGAAGCGGTTGCACCGTAGCTATAGGTGTCACCCGCATTGCTGCCGCCGTTATTAGCCGTGTAGAGCGTATTGGCGTTCGCTGCGGATTCTAGGAAATCCCAGCCGGTCGGCACGGTGCTGCTGGTGCCGGTGAGGGCAAGCGAATTGAAATCCTGCGTATAGGCCGCACCCAGCGTCGTCAGCGAGATTGTTCCCGCCTGCGGCGTCGGCCCGACATTGATGATGTCGCTGACAATTGCGCCGCCCGTCTGATTTTCGGGGCTCGGCACGCCGACGAGGCTCGCGGTGTCCGAGACCGGCGGCGTCAGCCCCGCTTCGAGCGCGCTGAAATAGGCTGCATCGAGGACGATGTTGGCCCGATTATCGGCCAGTGCCACCCCGAAATCGCTGGTGGCAAGCTTGCCGGTGCGTCCGAAAAAATTCATGGCCATGTCCCCGATTGTCCGCCGCGGCGGCTCGCGCGAATCCTTAATTTTCAGTTGATCGCGCTAGAGAGAGCACATGACAATTGGATTACAAAACGCACATTTATTGGCGTTTGCGCGACGCTGCGCACGCTGGCGCAGCGCGCGATCGGATCATCCGGACCTAGGGCCACGCGGAGCATAACAATAGCAAAACGGGGAAATGGCGCACCCGGAACGATTCGAACGTCCGACCCTCAGATTCGTAGTCTGATGCTCTATCCAGCTGAGCTACGGGTGCGTGGAGCGACGCCCCTTAGAGGCCTTGCGCCGATTGCGCAAGCCCGTTGCGCACTGCCCGTCACCCGCATAGAGCGGCGGCGATGAAGCGCGCCCTTATCCCGTTGCTGCTGCTGGCCGGCTGCGCCCAGCCTTCGGGGCGGTTCCCCTCGCTGCTGCCGCGCGCCATCGAAACGCGCGACGATTCCGAACCGATGCCGGCCAACCCCGCCATCGCCGTCGATCCCGCGCTCGACGCCAAGCTCGGCACCGCGCTGGCCGCGCTCGACAAGACGCGCAGCGAATTCGAAGCGCAGGCGACGCGCGCCGAAACACTGGTCAAGGCAGCGCAAGGCAAGCCCGCCGGCAGCGAGCCCTGGCTCGATGCGCAAGTCGCGCTCGCCGATCTGGACGTGCTCCGCGTGCAGTCGTCGTCGACGCTGTCCGATCTCGAAACCGACGCGATCGACCGGGCGGCGGCTGGCCAGCCCCCCTATCCCGCGTTGGAGGATGCCCGCGCACGCGCAATGACGCAGCACGAGGACGAGGGCACGATTATCCGCACGCTCGAAGCGCAGCTGCCGCCGGGCTGAGCGATTATGCCCGCGCTATTTGAGCAGCGGCAGGATGCTCGAATGGTCGTCGGTCCACGGCACGAAACCACGCCGCGCGCGCAGCGGCTGCCAGTCGGGATTGCCCTGCGTGAGCGTGGCCAGCGCCGCTTGATCACGGCTCAGCGCGATCCACTGTGACACCGTCTCGCCCTCGCGCGGCTTATCGCCGGGGCGATAGACAAGCGACGCCGCGTGCCAGCCATCGGCAGCCGCATTGGCCGCCACCACAGGCTCCAGATCGAGGAAACGGTTCGAAATGTGCACCAGCAGCAGTCCGTTCGGCGCCAGCGTGTGCGCATAACGCGCAAAGGCTTCGCGCGTCATCAGGTGCATCGGCACGGCGTCCGACGAAAAGGCATCGAGCGCGAGCAGGTCGAAACTCGCCTTGGGCTGCGCCGCCAGCGCCAGCCGCGCATCGCCGACCACGATATCCGCGCCCGGCAGGCAGCGGCGCAGGAAGCCGAAGCGCGCACGCGCGATCCGCACGATCGCGGGGTCGATTTCGAAGATCCGCCAGCTTTGCCCCGGCTGGGCGTAGCAGGCGAGCGTCCCCGCCCCCAGCCCGACCACGCCGATCCGCGCCTTCGGCCCGAACAAGGTCGGCGCGGCGCGCATTGCCTGGCCGATGCCCGATCCGGGCACATAATAGGTCGTCGGCGTAACTTCGCGCCGCACCGAGCCGATCAGTTCGGTCCCGTGCACGGTCGTGCCGTGCGCCAGCTGGCGCTGCACGCGGTTCTCACGAACTGTATAGACGCCGAAATAGCTGCGCGTGCGAGCATCGCCATGGAGCGACAGCATCAGCGAGCTGAACCCTCCGAAAATCACCAGCGCTCCCGACAGCACGACGATAAACGCCGTGCGGTGGCCAAGCGCGACCAGACCCAGCCCGGCGATCGCCGCGAAAACCACGGCGCGGCTCGCGCCTTCGCCCAGCCCGCCCCAGCCGCCGATCGCAACAACGACCAGCAGCAACGTCGCCAGCGCCACGCCTAGCGTCATGATGCGAACGCGCTGGGCACCGCCCTGCCACGGCCGCGCGATCGGTCCGATCACCATTTCCTGCGGCACCAGCACCCCGGCGAGCAGCACCAGCAGCGGATATTCCCAAGTCCAGTCGAATACCAGCGGCGCGATCAACCCCGAAAACACACCGCCAAGCGCGCCGCCGAACGACATTGCAAGGTAAAAGCCGGTAAGCCGGTCGGGCTCGGGCCGCGCGCGGAACAGGCTGGTGTGGAGCGCGACCGACACCACGAACAGCAGCACCAGCGCGAGGATCGCATTGAGATAGGCGCGCGATTCAAAGCCGCTTACCATGATACCGCCGAACAGCAGCACGACCAGCGGGGCAATCCGGGTGATGATCTCCGCAGGCGCGCGATTGCCGGCGAAGGCGATCGAGAAGCTGAGCAGGTAAAGCCCGAGCGGGATGACCCAAAGCAGCGGCATCGCGACGATATCGGTGGTGATGTAGGTTGTCGCCGCGAGCATCAGCCCCGACGGCACGAACGCGAGCAGTACCCAGCGCACAACGGTGGCCGGTGTCGGCGCAGTGCTGGTCGGCGCGGTTGCGGCGCGTTCCCCGGCTTTGGGCAGTCGCAGCGCGCAGGCGGCAACCAGCAGGATGACCAGGCCATAGCCCGCGCTCCACAGCCAGCGCTGCGCCTGCACCGCGAGCAGCGGTTCGACCAGCAGCGGATAGGCAAGCAACCCGCCGAAACTGCCGAGATTGGACGCGGCATAAAGCGCATAGGGATCGCGCCCGCCGCTCGCGCTCGAATACCAGCGCTGGAGCAGCGGGGCCTGCGCGGAGACAGCGAAGAACAGCGGCCCGATCGACAGGCCGAGCAGCCACGGCACCCAGATCGCCGGTTGCGCATCGGGCGGCAGATCGACCGCGATCAGCCCGATCGGCAGCCACAGTGCCGCGATCAGCAGCAGCGCCAGATGCACTGCACCCTGAACGCGCGGGCTCACCCGTCCGAGCATATGGGCATAGCCATAGCCGCCGAGCAGTAGCGCCTGATAGACAAGCATCGCCGAATTCCACACGCTCGGCGCCCCGCCCAGCTTGGGCAGCGCCATCCGTGCGACCATCGGCTGGACCAGGAACAGCAGGAAGGAACCGGCAAAGATCGCCGCGACGAACGCGATCGCCGTCGCCTGGCGCGGGCGTTCTGCGGTTATCGTCCCCGACATGTCCATCTTCGCCCCCAAGATCGCGGCGCCAAAAAGGCGCGCGACCCTCTTCAGCGAAGATGGTTAATAAAGGGTCGATCGATGCGATAGACAATGTGGCGCTTGAGCGGGCTGCCATCGGGTACGGCCGGATGATCGAAGTCCCGATCGGCCAGCCGGGACATGCCCAGCCGCTCCATGAGCCCCCAGCTGGCGGTGTTGGCGGGAACAGTCATCGACCAGACCGAGTTAATGGTCAGATTGGCCCAGGCCCAGTCAAGCGACGCCTGCGCGGCTTCCCGCGCGAATCCCTGCCCCCAATGGGCATGTGCCAGCCGCCAGCCGATTTCGACTTCGCCCTCCAGCGGTGTGCCGACAGGGCCGGGCTTCAGGCCGCAAAAGCCCAGAAAAGCAGTGTCGGCGCGGCGTTCAAGCGCCCAGAAGCAATAGCCGAGCGCGGCTTGCATGGCGATCATCCGGTCGATGACGGCATCGCTTTCCACACGGGACTGCGGCGGCCCCAGAAACCGCCGCACCTCCGGGTCCTGCCCCATCGCGGCGAACGGCGCGCGGTCGCTGTCACGCCAGGGGCGGATGATGAGCCGTTCGGTTTCGATCATGGCCGGTCAATCGCATAAGTGACCATGGCGCGCAGCGGATCACCCGCCGCAATCAGGGCATGGTCGAAATCGCCGTCTACCAGACGCTGCATCCCCAGCCGCTCCATCAGCGCCTGACTCTTGCGGTTTACTGCCGAGGTGATCGCAACGATGCGGGGCGTGTCGAAATGCGCCCAGCCCCAATCGAGCGACGCCATCATTGCCTCCAGCGCATAGCCTTGCCGCCAATAGGGCCGATCGATGATCCACCCCGCTTCGATCTCGCCAGCGATCGGATTGTGCGCGTCGCCGCGCTTGAGCCCGCAGAAGCCGACGACCACCCCATCGGCGCGGCGTTCAACCGTCCAAAAGCCCAGTCCTTCGTGACGATAGCCATCGTGCTTGGCGAGCACCGCGTCGCTCGCAGCGGCGTCCTTCACTGGCCCGAGCTCCGCCATCACCTCCGGGTCGGCCCACATCGCGTGCAGGGCCGCCCGGTCGCGCGGTTCGGGCAGCCGCAGGATCAGCCGTGCGGTCTCGATCATCGCTTCGTGTTCAGCCGCCCATCAGCCGTGCGGCGTGGAGCGCGTGATAGGTCAGTACGCCCGAGCAACCCGCGCGCTTGAACGCCATCAGCGTTTCCAGCACCATCGCGTCGCGCTCGGCCGCGCCTGCCGCCACGGCGGCTTCAATCATCGCATATTCGCCCGAGACTTGATAAGCGAATACAGGAACTTCGAACGCGCTCTTCACTCGAACGATGATGTCGAGATAGGGCAAGCCCGGCTTGACCATCACGCTGTCGGCGCCTTCGTCGAGGTCGAGCGCGACTTCGCGCAACGCTTCATCGGCGTTGGCGGGATCCATCTGATAGGTCTTCTTGTCGCCCTTCAGCAGCCCGCGCGAGCCGACAGCGTCGCGGAACGGGCCGTAGAAGGCGCTCGCATATTTGGCGGCATAGGACATGATCTGGACATTGACATGGCCTTCGTCCTCGAGCGCTTCGCGGATCAGGCCGATGCGCCCGTCCATCATGTCCGACGGCGCGATTATTTCGGCCCCGGCCGCTGCCTGATTGAGCGCCTGCGCCACCAGCACTTCGGCGGTGTCGTCGTTGAGGACATAGCCTTGGCTGTCCACCAGCCCGTCATGACCATGCGCGGTATAGGGATCGAGTGCGACATCGGTCAGCACGCCGATGCCGGGCACTGCATCCTTGATCGCGCCGATCGCGCGGCACATCAGGTTGTCGGGATTGAGCGCCTCCGCCCCGTCATCGGTGCGGAGTTCGCGCGGCGTGTTGGGGAAGAGCGCAACGCATGGGATGCCCGCCGCCAGCGCTTCCTTGGCGCGCGCAACGATACCGTCGACCGACCAGCGCGACACGCCGGGCAGGCTCGCGATCGGTTCCTCGACACCCTCCCCGTCCGCGATGAACAGCGGCCAGATCAGGTCGGCGGGCGTCAGCACCGTCTCGGCATGAAGCCGACGGCTCCACGGCGCGGAACGAGTACGACGAAGGCGAAGCGCGGGATAGCTGGTCATGTGCCGGTTCTGGTCCAGCGCCTCGCCCCGTGCAAGCCCCTAGCCCGCCGGTTTAAGGCTCCCGCCCGGCTCGACGGCGATGTGGGTGCAGCCCTCGGTTTCGTGCGCGGTCGGCACCACCAGCTTTTCGCGCCGCCACGGGCCATAGCGATAGAATAGCCCCGCCAGCGCCACCGTGCTGATCGATCCGACCGGAAACGACCACCACAAGGCATCCACCCCCAGCATCGGCCGCGCGAGCGTCGCGAAGCCAAGCCGCAGCGGGAACATCGCGACGAACAGGATCGCGAGCGGCCCCAGCACCGCGCCGTTCGCGCGCACGACGCCAAAGAACACCATCGTCATCCCGAACAGGATGAAGCCCCAGGTCGCGATCAGCTGGATATGCCGCGCGATCGGCAGCGCGGCACTGTCGCCGCCGAGGAACAGCGCCATCACCGGCCGGTCGAACGCAATCAGAGCCAGCACCATCACGCCGGTGATGATGGTGTTGAACAGGATGCCCGAGCCGGTGATCCTGCCGATCCGGTCCCATTTGCCCGCGCCGATGTTCTGCGCCGCCATCGCGCTCACCGCCGCGCCGATCGCCATCGCCGGCATCTGGACATAGGCCCAGAGCTGGAGCGTCACGCCGAACGCCGCGCTGGTATCGACGCCTTCGCGATTGACGAGGCCGTACATCGTCAGCCCGGCAAGGCCGATGACGATCATCTGCGCGCCGATCGGCACGCCCTTGGCGACGATCGCCCACACCAGCGCGCGCGACGGGAACAGATAGCCGAGCTCGCTCCCCCGCAAGCGGATCGGCAGGTCGCGCGCATAGATATAGGCGATCAGCGCCGCACAGGCCGCGAGATTGGCGATCAGCGATGCCATCGCCGACCCCGCAATCCCCATCGGCGCGACCGGGCCGAAGCCCAGGATCAGCAGCGGGTTCAATCCGACATCGAGCAGGGCGGCGAACAAGGTGACGAACAGCGGCGTCATCGCGTCACCGGTGCCGCGCAGCCCCATCGTCATCAGCACGATCAGCATCGATGTTGGCAGCGACAGGAAAATGATCCGCAGATAGACGAGCGCGAGCCCCATCGCCTCGCCCGGCGTCGCCAGCGCCGCGAGAATTTCGCGCGCGAAAATCCACCCCAGCGCTGCCACCACCACCGAGGTCCAGAACACCAGCCCCACCGCCGAGCCGAAGGCGCGCCGCGCACCGTCGATGTCGCGGCGCCCGAAGCTCTGCCCGACGAGGATGGTCGCGGCCATGCCGAAGCCGAAGACGGCGGCGAACATCAGGAACATGATGTTGTTGGCGTTCGATGTCGCCGCCAGCGCGCTCTCGCCGAGCAGCCGCCCCACCCAGAT